>DASREL010000170.1:0-30846 GCA_035652075.1 Vicinamibacterales bacterium | reverse complement strand
GGAAACGGTGTCGGTGACCGCATCGGCGATCACGCTCGACACGGTGTCGACCGCCCTGAGCAACGTGATTCAGCCGAAGCAAGTCCAGGATCTGCCGCTGAACGGCCGCGACTTCACGCGCATGCTGCAGCTCGCGCCGGGCGTTGCCGGCACCTCGGTCAACGGCGCGCGCACGCGCGGCAACAACTACCAGATCGACGGCGCCGACAACAACGATGCCTTCCAGAACACCGCCGCGGTCAACCAGGGCGGCGTGTCGGGCATCGCCGGCACCCTGTTGCCGATCGAAGCGATCGATCAGTTCTCGGTGCAGTCCGGTGGCGCGGCCGAGACCGGGCGCAACGCCGGATCGTCGGTCAATCTGGTGATCAAGGCCGGCACCAACGATCTGCACGGCACGACGTACTACTTCAACCGCAACGAAGCGCTGTCGGCGAATTCGCCGGTCGCGGCGCCAGGGTCGGCGAAGCGCGAGATTCGCAACAACCAGTACGGCTTCTCGCTCGGCGGTCCGATCGTGAAGAACAAGACGTTCTACTTCTCGACGCTCGAAGTGCAAAAGCTGACGGCGGGCAACTCGCTGACCGATACGGCGCCGTCCGGAGCGTGGGTTACCGATGCGACGAACCTCCTGCGGCAGTTCAATGTCCCGGTGAATGCGGCATCGACGAACCTGCTCGCGCTGTGGCCCGCCGACAGCCGCACCGGTCCCGATACCGCGCTCAACTTCGTCAGCGGCGATCCGAATACCTACTCGAGCTACAACGGGATCTTCAAGATCGATCAGAACTTCAACAACGTGCACTCGACGAACATCCGGTACTTCGGCGGCGGCGGCGATCAGGTCGCGCAGATCAACTCGCCGTATCTGGCGTACTTCCAGGCCGTGCCGAGCCGGCTGCACAACGTGTCGTGGGTGACGACGAGCGTCTTCACGTCGCACGTCGTCAACCAGCTCGTCGTGGGCTACAACTACTTCAAGCAGACGTTCAACTCGTTCGACACGTCGGCCAATCCGATCTCGCTCGGTCTGAACACAGGCGTGACCGATGCGGATCTGGCAGGGCCGCCGAACATCACGATTAACGGGTTTGCCGCGGTCGGCGGTACGCAGCCGCTTGGCCGCGTCGACAAGACGCTGCATTTCACCGACAACCTGAGTTGGCAGAAAGGGTCGCATCAACTCAAGTTCGGCGGCGAAGTGCGCGTGGCGAAGATGTTCGTGTTCTACGACAGCAACAAGCGGGGCACGTTCACGTTCGACGGCACGGTTGGACCGTGGGCGTCGCTTCCGACGTCGCAGGCCAGCGCGGCGTTGAAGTCGCTGGCCGATTTCATGGCCGGCGACGTCGCGACCGGCAGCATCGTCCTCGGCAACACACACCATAACTACTTCCAGAACACGTTTGATCTGTACGCGCAGGACGCGTGGGCGGCGACGCCGAAGCTAACGGTGAATTACGGCCTGCGCTACACGTACCCGGGCGTGCTCGGCGCGAGCGACGGCAACCTGACTGAGTTCATTCCCGGGCAGGGGATGGTCTCGACCGACTCGCTCTATCCGGCCGACAAGACCGATTTTTCGCCGCGCCTCGGCGTCACGTTCACGCCGACCGACAGCCGGCGCACGGTGATTCGCGGCGCGTGGGGGTTGTATTACGACATGCTCGCGGGAAATTTCTTCACCGCGAACACGAGCTTCGCCAACGGCGGTGCGCTTGGCGTCGGCAACAACCCTGGTGGGTCGTCGCCGGTGTACTCGATCACGCAGCGGCGATTCACGTATGCGCCCGGCGTGGCCGTATTCGGCACCAGCGCGCAGCCGCCGTATGGCGCGTTCGGCGTCGACCAGAACCTGAAGCTGCCGTATCTGTATAACTTCAACCTCAACGTCGAGCAGCAGCTCGGCACGCACACGATCGTGCAGGTGGGCTACGTCGGCACGCGCGGTCATCGTCTCGCGCTGATGCAGGACATCAATGCGCCGGCGCCAAGCACGGTTGCGGTGTCGCAGGCGCGTCGGCCGCTGAACTCCCTCTATCCGGATCTGGCCGCGATCAACATGCTCGAGACGATCGGGAGCTCTACGTATAACTCGCTGCAGATGTCGTTGATCCAGAGCGCCTGGCACGGACTGTCGGGCCGGTTCAACTACACGCTCGCGCACGCGATGGACAACGGATCCGAAGCACGCAACACGCTGCCCATGGACTCGCGCAACATCGATCTCGATTGGGGCAACGCGGCGTTCGATATTCGCCACGTCATCACCGCGGGATTCACGTACACGCTGCCGGACACCACCGGTTCGCGGCTGCGTGACGGATGGCAGTTCAACATCATCTCGACGATCCAGAGCGGCTCGCCGTTCAACATTACCGTCGGCACTGACGTCAGCAACACGGGCGATCGTCAGGACCGGCCGAACTTGGTCGGCGATCCGTTCGCGAATCTCCCGGTCGCCTCGAACCCGTTGTTCCAGTACTGGTTTAATCCTGCCGCGTTCCAGGCGCCCGCGCCCGGCACGTTCGGCAACCTGCCGCGCAACGCGTACTACGGTCCCTGGTTCAAGACGGTCGATGTGTCGGTGTTCAAGACGACGAAGTTGACGGGACATACGTCGGTCCAGCTGCGCGCGGAGATCTTCAACTTGTTCAATGTGATCAACTGGGCGAATCCGGGCGCGTCGATGTCGAGCTCCACGACATTCGGCATCCTGAGCAACACGCGGAACGCGAGCAACGCCCCCGGCATCGGCGCCGGCGAACCGTTCAACATGCAGTTGGCGGCGAAGCTGATTTTCTGAGGAGCGAACGCCGCGAGAACCACGAAGACCACGAAGACCACGAAGACCACGAAGAATCCGTTGGGACGAACGGCTTCGCGAGCGTCGTGTTCTTCGTGAACTTCGTGGTGTGAGATGGAGCAAACGATGAGACGAGCAATCGTGTTGACGGTATTGGCTCTCGCGCTGTTGCCGCGAATCTCCGCGCAGCAGGCGCGGATCGACCCAACCCTCTACTCGGGACTGCAGTGGCGGATGATCGGTCCGTTCCGGGGCGGTCGTGTGAACGGGGTGACCGGCGTGCCCGGCCATCTCGACACGTACTACATGGGTTCGGTCGGCGGCGGCGTCTGGAAGACGACCAACTCCGGGCGCACGTGGAAGCCGATCTTCGATTCGCAGCCGGTCGCGTCGATCGGCGCCGTCGCGGTTGCGCCGTCGGCGACCGACACCGTCTATGTCGGCACCGGCGAGTCCGACATGCGGTCGCAAATCTCGTACGGCAACGGGATGTACAAGTCGACCGATGGTGGCCAGACGTGGCGCCATGTCGGCCTCGACAACACGCGGCAGATCGCGCGCGTCCTCGTCGACCCGCGTGACGCCAACCTCGTGTACGTGGCCGCGCTCGGCCATCCCTACGGCGGCAACGCGGACCGCGGCGTCTATCGGTCGAAGGACGGCGGCGCGTCGTGGCAGAAAGTGCTCTTCAAGAGCAACGATATCGGTGCGGTCGATCTCGCGATCGATCTATCGAACCCGCGCACGATCTACGCCTCGCTCTGGAACACCCGCCGTCCGCCGTGGAGCGTCTATCCCGCGGCCAACGGGCCTGGCAGCGGCATCTTCAAATCGACCGACGGCGGCGACACATGGAGTCAGATCGACAAGGGGATTCCGGTCGAGGGCCGCGGTCGGATCGGCATTTCGATTTCGGCGGCGCGTCCGAATCGCATCTACGCGATCGTCGACGCCAAAGAAGGCGGGCTGTTCCGATCCGATGATGCGGGCACGACGTGGGCGAAGACCTCGGGCGATCCGCGAATCTGGGGACGCGGGTGGTACTTCGGAAAGATCGTCGCGGATCCGAAGAACGCGGATCTCGTCTACATCTCGAACACCGGCGTCTATCGCTCGCGCGACGGCGGCCGCACGTTCGGCGAGCCGTTCAAGGGCTCGCCGGGCGGCGACGACTATCACCAGCTGTGGATTTCGCCAGACGATTCGAACCGCATGATCCTCGGCGGCGATCAGGGCGCGGTGATTAGCGTCGAGGGATTGCAAGAGCATCCGACGTGGAGCTCGTGGATCAACCAGCCGACCGCGCAGGTCTACCACGTCGCCGCCGATAACAACTTTCCCTACTGGGTGACGGCCGCGCAGCAGGACAGCGGCGCCGTCCGCGTCCGGACGCGCGGCCGCTTCGCCACGATCACGATGCGCGATTGGGAACCGCTGTGTGCCGGTGGCGAGAGCGGGTACACCGCACCGGATCCGCTGAATCCGAGCATCGTGTTTGGCGGAACGGTGCAGCGGTGCAACGTCGACACCGGAAAGACCGACAACGTCTCGCCCGAAGTGAACCTGCCGGCGCCGGCGCGTCACACGTGGACGAACCCGCTCGTCTTCTCGCCGGCGGATAACCACGCGCTGTACTTCGGCGATCAGTACGTCTTCAAGACGACCGACGGCGGCGCGCACTGGGCGCGCATCAGCGACGATCTCACGCGCGACGAACCGGGCAAACCGCAGAACCTCGATCCCGTCACGGCGATGGACGTGGATCCCAATCGCGGCTACCGCGGCGTCGTTTACGCGATCGCGCCCTCGCCGTTGAAGGCGCCGCTCATCTGGATCGGCACAGACGATGGGCTGATCAAGGTCACGCAGGATGACGGGAAGAATTGGGCCGACGTCACGCCGAAGGAACTGACGTCGTGGAGCAAGATCACGATGATCGAAGCGTCGCATTACGACGCGAACGTCGCCTACGCCTCGGTCGATCGGCATCGCATCCAGGACTACGAACCGTATCTGTATCGCACGCGCGACGCCGGCAAGACGTGGCAGGCGATCACGCGCGGCCTGACGCGCGGCGTCTACATGCAGACGATCAAGGAGGATCCGAAAAAGCGCGGGCTGCTCTACGCCGGTTCCGAGCTCGGAATCTTCATTTCGTTCGACGATGGCGACAACTGGCAGTCGTTGCAGTTGAACCTGCCGCCGGTCAGCGTTCGCGATATCGCGATCCACGGCGACGACCTGATTGCGGCGACGTACGGCCGCGGCTTCTGGGTGCTCGACGACATCAGCGCGGTCCGGCAGATCACGGCGGACGTCGCGGCATCTGACGCGTTCCTGTTCAAGCCGGCCGAGGCGGTCGAACTGCCGCCGAATACGGACAACGGGACGCCGACGCAGAAGGACGAACCCGAGGCCGAGAATCCGCCGAACGGCGCGATCATCGACTACTACTTGAAGTCCGCGTCGAGCACTCCGGTCACGATCGAGATCCTCGACGGCAATCAGCAGGTCGTGCGTCGCTATTCGAGCGCGGATCCGGTGCGGCCCCCGGATCCGAACACGCTCGCGGTCAACGCGATCTGGCAGCAGCCGCAGCAACCGCCGTCAGCCGCGGCGGGGATGCACCGGTTCATCTGGGATCTGCGTCCGACGCCCCCGGCAGGCGGACGCGGCGGTCGCGGCGGCGGCGGTGGCGGCGGCCGCGGCGGCGCGCCGATGGTGAACACCGGCAGCTACTCGGTGCGGTTGACGGCGAACGGGAAGACGGTGACGCAGCCGATAAATGTCGTGCCGGATCCGAGGAATAAATGATTACCACGAAGATCACGAACAGCACGAAGCTCACGAAGCTCACGAAATCTCTTTGGTGTACGTCCTTCGCGATCTTCGTGTTCTTCGCGATCTTCGCGGTTGGTCGCGATCTCGATGCTGCCGACCCCGGCGTCGATCAGATCTTCTCGAAGTGGAATATGTCATCCACGCCGGGGTGCGCCGTGGGCGCCGCGCTCGACGGGAAGACCGTCATCTCGAACGGCTACGGGATGGCCGATCTCGAGCACGCTATCAAGATCACCCCTGACACGATCTTCGAAGCCGGATCGGTCTCGAAGCAGTTCACGGCGGCCGCTGCTCTCCTCCTGCAGCGCGACGGCAAATTGTCGATCGACGATCCGGTCAGGAAGTACATCCCCGAACTTCCGGATTACGGGACGCCGCTGACGATTCGCCACATGCTGACGCATACGAGCGGGCTGCGCGATTGGGGCAGCCTCGAAGGCATCGCCGGCTGGCCGCGGACCACGCGCGCGTACACCCACGCGAACGTGCTCGAGATCGTCTCCCACCAGAAAGCGTTGAACTTCACACCCGGGACGCGCTGGTCCTACAGCAACACGGGGTTCAACCTCGCGGCGATCATCGTGTCGCGCGTCAGCGGCAAGCCCTTCGCCGACTTCACGCGCGATCGCCTGTTCCAACCGGTCGGGATGACCCACACGTCCTGGCGCGACGACTACACGCGCGTCGTGAAGAACCGTGCGATGGCGTACGTCGACCGCGACGGCGATTGGCACACGCTGATGCCGTTCGAAAACGTGTACGGCAACGGCGGCCTGCTGACGACCGTGGGCGACTTGCTGAAGTGGAACGACAACTTCGACGCGTCGAAAATCGCGGACGCGGCCTTCGAGGCGCTGCAGCAGCGGACGGCCACGTTCAACGACGGCTGGCCGCTCGGCTACGCGTTCGGATTGTTCGATACGACCGTCAACGGCATCCACATCGTCGAGCACAGCGGATCGACCGCCGGCTACAGCGCGCACCTGCTTCGGATGCCCGATCAAAAAGTGTCGGTGGCCGTGCTCTGCAACGCGACCACCGCCCGGGCGACGCAGTACGCCGAAGCCGTGGCCGACACGCTGTTGCCGAACCACGCGAACACCGTTGCGGAGACGGCGAAACCGTTGCCGGCGTCCAGGGACGTGTGGCGCAACACGGACAACGGCACGGTGCTCGCAAACGCGCCAGCCGGATCGACGTGGACGATCGACGGCAATCGCGTGACGGTCATCGATCGCTATCGGGTTCCCACGATCTTCGAGCGAACGCCGCCGGCGTCCCCGTCCGTGTCGCAATTGACGACGCTGGCGGGCACCTACACCAGCGACGAGATCGAAACGACGCTTACAGTTTCGGTACGGGACGACGGTCTGGTCGTCACACGCCGTCCTGATGCGACGTTCAAACTTTTGCCACTGTACGCGGACGCATTTCGTGCAGGACAATTGGGTACCATCATCTTCCGGCGCGACGCGGCCGGCCGCGTTGTCGGGCTGACCGTCGCCGAAGATCGTGTGTGGGATCTGCGGTTCACCAGACAATGGGCTACTTCGCACTGACCTACGACGTCGTCGACGGCTTCAAGGACAAACGGATGCCGCATCGGCCGGCGCACCTGCAGATGATCAACGAGTCGCACGGCCGCGGCGAGATCGTGATGGCCGGCGCGCTCGGCGATCCGCCAGACGGTGCGCTGATTGTGTTTCGCGCCGACAGCGCCGAGATCGCGGAGCGATTCGCGAAGGCGGATCCGTACGTGACGAGCGGCCTGGTCAAGGCCTGGCGCGTCCGCCCGTGGACCGTTGTCATCGGAGCCGCATCGCAGTGATCGCGCGCATCTGGCGGGCCCGTGCGACGCCGCCGAATGCCGTCGAGTACGCGAGGTATTTTCAATCGACGGTCGTGCCCGAGTTGAATGCGATCGCCGGCTTCGAAGGATCGACCCTGTTGCAGCGCACGATGCCCGATCGCGTCGAGGTGTCGGTGATCACGTGGTGGACGTCGCTCGACGCCATCCGCGCCTTTGCGGGCGAGGCCGTCGAGACCGCCGTCGTCCACGACAGCGCCGCGCGCATGCTCCTTGATTTCGACACGACGGTTGAACATCACGAGGTGGTCTACAACCAACCACGCAGTTCGTCGAACGCGCCGCGCACCGCATCGTGAAAACGCTTTCTCTGAGAACGTATCTGTTGCTGCTGGTGCTCGGCACGATGGTGCCGGTCCTCATCGTCGCCGCGATGCTCGTGCGGCGCGTGGTCGCCGACAATCGTGACGCGATCGAGCGGCGGCTGCTCGAGACGGCGCGCGGCGAAGCGGCGTTGGTGGACGCGGAACTCGGCGGCTCGATTCGCGCGCTGCAGGGGCTGGCGCAGTCCGATCACCTGACGAACCGCGACCTCGAGTCGTTCTACGGCCAGGCGCAGCGGCTGCTCGCGACGCAGACGACCTGGGGGTCGTTGACGCTGGCGAACGCCGAAGGGCGCCAGGTGGCGACGACGCAGCTGCCGCTGGGGCAGCCGTTGCCGATGGTGGCCGACCGCGAGAGCTTCCAGCGCGCGATCGCGACGAAGGAGCCGGTGATCGGTAACCTGCGCGTCGGTCAGATCACGCGGCAGCACGGGTTCTCGGTGCGTGTCCCAGTCGTGCGCGGCGGCCAGGTCACCTACGTGCTGTCGGCCTGGATCACGTCGCCGGCCTTTTCGAACGTGTTGCGCCGGCAGCCTGCGGTGTCGGACGAGTGGTCGCGTGGCGTCACGGACGCGGACGGCGTGGTCGTCGCGCGATCGCGAGAAGCGGATCGTTTCGTCGGGCAGAAGAGCACCGCGTCGTTCCTGGCGCGGACGGCCAGCGGCGACGAAGGCGTCTACCGCAACGTCGCGCTCGACGGCACGCTCGTGCACTCCGCCTTCAGCCGCGCGCCGTTATCGCGATGGGTCGCCGGCGTCGCGGTACCGGCGGACGTCATCGAGGCGCCGTTTCGGCAATCGATGATCGCGCTGACGATCGTCACGGTGCTGTTGCTCGGTGCGGGCGGCGGCGCCGCGTTTGCCATCTCGCATCGCATCGAGCACGACATGGCGCTCTCCACGGCCGAAGCGGATCGGATCGCGAGCGGCGAGCCATCGTCGCATCCGCGGTCGCGCGTCGCCGAAGTGCAGCGGCTGCTCGACGCGTTGAGCCGATCGAGCGCGCTCCTGCAGACGCGCGAACGCGAACGCGACGAGCAGGTCGAACGCGCCGACGCCGCGCGCGCGACCGCCGAAGCGGCGGATCGCGCGAAAGACGAATTCCTGGCCATGCTCGGGCACGAGCTGCGCAACCCGCTCGCGCCCGCGCTGACCGCGCTGCAGTTGATGAAGATCCGCGGCGGCGGCGACTCGCGCGAGCGCGACGTGGTCGAGCGGCAGATCCGTCATCTGTCGCGGCTCGTGGACGATTTGCTGGACGTGTCGCGCCTACGCCGCGGCACGATCGAGCTGCGCCGCGAGCGCGTGGACGTCGCCGATGCGGTGGCACGCGCGGTGGAAATGACGGCGCCGCTCTTCAACGACCGACAGCATCACCTCGAAATCGACGTTGCCGGCGGCATCATCGTCGAGGCCGATCGCACGCGCCTGGCGCAGGTGTTGTCGAATCTCCTGACGAACGCGGCCAAGTACACCGACCCGCGCGGCAAGATTGCGATCCGCGCGCGGATCGAACAAGGCCAGGTCGTCATCGAGGTGCAGGATAACGGGATTGGGATCATCGCCGACCTCGTGCCGCACGTCTTCGATCTGTTCGTCCAGGGCGCGCGTGGCCTCGATCGCCGCGAAGGCGGACTCGGGCTCGGTCTGGCGGTCGCGCGCACGCTCGTGACGCTGCACGGCGGCACGATCGACGCGAAGAGCGACGGTCCGCACACGGGGAGCACGTTCACGGTGCGTCTGCCGCTTGCCGCGATCGCCGAACCGTTGCCGATCGAGCCTGGGCACGCGCCGGCAGGTCGCGACGTGATGCCGCGCGTCGGCCGCGTCATGGTCGTCGACGACAATGCGGACGCGCTCGAGATGCTGACGAGCGCGCTGCAGTCGGCGGGGATTGAGGTGGCCGGTGCGGCGACGGCCGGGGAAGCCTTGCGGCTCGCGGGGACGTGGCGTCCGACCGCGGCCGTCCTCGACATCGGCCTGCCCGACATGAGCGGATTCGATCTCGCGCGCGCCCTGCGGGCGATGCCCGCTGTTGCCGGGGTGCGGTTGATTGCGCTGACCGGGTACGGCCGCGAGCAGGACTTTGCGACGGCCCGCGCGGCCGGTTTCGATCAGTACTTCGTCAAGCCGATGGAAGTCGACGCGCTGCTCGAGGCCTTGCGCGTCCCCGTGGTGTGATCGACATCGGCCGCGGCGCGCGTGCTACAAACGCGCTTCGGTGACGCGCCGAATCTCCGACGTCAGCTTCTCGACGTCAATCGGCTTCGAGACATAGCCGTCCATCCCCGCCGCGATGCACCGTTCCTCGTCGCCGACCATGGCATTCGCCGTCAGCGCGATGATCGGCAGATGCGTTCCGGTCATGCGCTCGTGCGAACGGACGTGCGCCGTCGCCTCGAATCCGTCCATCTCCGGCATCTGCAAATCCATCAGCACGAGATCGAACTGTTCCGACTCGATGATGTGGGTCGCGGCGAGACCGCTCGTGACCGCGATCACGGTATGCCCCTGTTTTTCCAGCAGCCGTCTGGCCAGGAACTGATTGACTGCGTTGTCTTCGGCGAGCAGAATCCGCATCGGTGGCAGCAGCATGCGCGAGGAGGCCGGCGCGGCCGGCCGCGCCTCGCCGGACGCCGGCTGGATCCGCATCTTGACCGTTACATGAAACGTCGATCCTTTGCCGACCGCGCTGTCGACCCAGATGCGCCCATCCATCATCTCGGCGAGCTGGCGTGAGATCGTCAACCCGAGACCGCTGCCGCCAAACTCTCTCGTCGTCGATCCGTCGGCCTGCGTGAACTTGTCGAAGATCGCCGTCTGCCGTTCGGCCGGGATGCCGACGCCGGTGTCGTCGATCGCGAAGTGGAGCAGCAGCGTGTCGGCATCCTGCCGTTCGACCGAGACGCGGACGGCGACAAAGCCCTGGTTGGTGAACTTGACGGCGTTACCAATCAGGTTGATGAGAATCTGCTGCAGCCGGACCCAGTCGCCGACGAGGCGATCGGGGACCTCTTTCGCGACGTCGTAGGTCAGCTCGAGATTTTTCTCGCGCGCCCGGAGCGCCATCGTGCTCATGCACTCGGCGAGGTTGTCCCGCAGCGTGAACGGATACGGATCGATGCTGAGACGTCCCGCTTCGATTTTCGACAGGTCGAGGATGTCGTTGATGACGCGCAGCAGCGATTCCGCGGACGCACGCACGAGTTGCAGCGAATCGCGCTGATCCCCGGTCAGATCCGTGTCGAGCAGCAGCGTCGTCACGCCGAGGATGCCGTTCATCGGCGTGCGGATCTCGTGGCTCATGTTCGCGAGGAATTCGCTCTTGGCCTTGCTCGACTCTTCGGCGCGGCCGACGTATTGCCGCGCGAGCCGGATCGCCGCGACCATGCGGCTGCGCAATCGCTCCGCCGTGCGCGCCGTGAGCGACACGTACAGGTTCGCGGCCCACAACAGGAACAGCTTGAAGATTTCGCCCTGCCACGAAATCGCGCGATGCTCCACGAAGGCCAGATACGCGAGGAGCACCGCGTAGCTGACGACGGCGAGGTGGCTGAACAGCAGCGCGCGGCGAAAGTTGGTGTTCGTTTGATCGGCGACGCGGATAAACAGCAAGAAGAAGAGCCAGCTCTGATCGCCGCCCGTCATGTAAATCACCCAGACGAACAGCGGCAGATCGAGCGCCAGGAACAGGACTCCGAGGTTCGGCGTCGTGATGCGATCGAAGAACAGCGCGAGGGTCGCCCATGAGAGGGCCGCATAGGCGGCGAAGCCCGCTCCGAGCACCAGCGGCAGGCGCCAGTTCGGCGACGGCGACGACAACTCGTGCAACGCCACCAGCGTCGTCAGGATGACGAACCCGAGAAGCCGCAGTTGCGGCACTTCGACGACGTGAAAGTGATGCTCACGCCGGCGACGCTGCGCCGACGCCTCGGCGGGATCGAGGAAGAAACCTGCGTCGACTGACGGATTCACGGGGCTGATCCCATGATATGGCAGGATAAACAGCCGTGCACCCGCCCGGCCCTCGTCGCTCACGTTTCGGAGCGCTGACGTATCGTTTCACGCGCGACCCGCTCACGTTCCTGACCAATCTGTCTCGGACGTACGGCGAGCTCGCGCGTTACGAAATGGGCGGCGAGCAGCTGTATTTCGTCAACAACCCGCACTGGATCAAAGACATCCTCGTCACGCACAACAAGAACTTCACCAAGAGCCGCGGCCTGGAGCGGACGAAGAAGCTGCTCGGCAACGGGTTGCTGACGAGCGAAGGCGCATTTCATCTCCGACAGCGCCGGCTGATGCAACCGGCCTTTCACCGCGAGCGTATCGCGACCTACGCGCAGGCGATGGTGGATTACGCCGATCAGATGCGTCAGAGCTGGAGCGACGGACGGACGATCGACGTATCGCAGGAAATGATGCGGGTCACGCTGTCGATCGCCGGCAAGACGCTCTTCGACGTGGATGTCGAATCGCAAGCCGCGGAGGTCGGTCGCGCGCTGACCGACGTCATGGAGTCGTTCTGGCTGACGATGATGCCGTTTGCGGAGGCGATGGAGCGACTGCCGGTCGGGCCGCTGCACCGCTCGAAGATCGCGCGCCAGCGGCTCGACGCGATCATCTACGACATGATCCGCGAACGCCGCGCCAGCTCGCGCGACCGTGGCGACTTGCTGTCGATGCTCCTGCTCGCGCAGGACGAGGACGATGGCAGCACGATGACGGATCAGCAGGTCCGCGACGAGGCGATGACGATTTTCCTCGCCGGCCACGAGACGACGGCGAACGCCTTGACGTGGACGTGGTATCTAGTGAGCCAGGCTCCCGACGTCGAAGCCGCGCTCCACGACGAGGTCGATCGCGCGCTCGGCGGCCGGCTGCCGACGATCGCCGATCTCCCGTCACTGGCGTTCGTCGAACGGGTCGTCACCGAAGCGATGCGTCTCTATCCGCCGGCCTGGATCATCGGCCGCCGCGCGGTCGATCCGTATCCGATCGGCGCGTACGTCGCGCCGGCGCGCGCGATTTTTCTCATGAGCACGTGGGTGATGCAGCGCGACGCGCGCTTCTACGATCAGCCCGATCGCTTTCTCCCGGACCGATGGACGCCAGAATTCAAGGCGCAGCTGCCGAAGTTCGCGTACTTTCCCTTCGGCGGCGGTCCGCGTCAGTGCATCGGCGAATCGTTCGCTTGGATGGAACTGGTGCTCGTCGTCGCCACGATCGCGCAGCGATGGAAGTTGGCGCTCGTCCCCGGACATCCTGTCGTTCCGCAGCCGGTGGTGACGCTTCGCACGAAACACGGCATGAAGATGACGTTGGAACGACGGTAGGCAGTGGTGCAGGGTGCAAGGGTGCAGCGTGCAAGGTGCATTTGGTGCACGGTGCACCAGGTGCACGGTGCACCAGGTGCACATCGCACCGAGGCACGTTGCACCTTGCACTTTGCACTTCTGCACCACTGAGATCCGGTTCGTCTCTTCGTCGAAACCCCGTTAGTCCGCTAGGTTTCCGTGACGATTGTTCGCGAGCGTCACAAAGACCACGTAGATTCCTTAGGAATTTCTCGCCGCTGATCTGGCGCGGCGGTTGCGCTGTGTGTGCTGCGGAGTAAACGGAGCAACCGCCATGCATTCATTCCGGTACGTCACACGGGCAGGGCTTGTCGCGATCGCCCTCGCGCTCGCGTTTGCCGCGACTGCGCGTGCGCAAAGTTCGGGCGCGTACGTCGGCGAGCAAACGTGCCTGACCTGCCACGACAATCAGGGGTACAAAGGGACGGCCCACGCGCTCACGACGAACGCGCGTACGCCGGCTTCGACACACGGCTGCGAAAGCTGTCACGGTCCCGGCAAAGATCACGTCGACGGCGGTGGCGACAAGACGAAGATCGCCACGTTCAAGAATCTGTCGCCGCAGCAGGCGAGCGAGAAGTGCGCCAGCTGTCACAACCGCGGATCGCACGCGATGTGGTCCGGCAGCCAGCACGACAACCGCAACGTCGGCTGCGTGTCGTGTCACAGCTCGCACAAACCGGCCGGCCCGGTGCAGCTGAAGGCGAAGACGGAAGCGGAAACCTGCGCCGTCTGCCACAAGAACATCGTCAACAAGCAGTCGCGGCTGAACCACATGCCGGTGCGCGAGGGCGCGATGTCGTGCTCGTCGTGTCACAACGTGCACGGCACGCAGAACGTGCGCCTGCTCAAGGCGGGGACGACGGTCGACGAGGCGTGTTCGAGTTGTCACGCCGAGAAGCGCGGCCCTTATCTGTGGGAGCACGCGCCGGTCGCGAACGCCTGCGTCACCTGCCACGATCCGCACGGATCGAACAACGACCGCATGCTCGTCGCCAAGCAGCCGTATCTCTGCCAGCGCTGCCACGTGACGTCACGGCATCCTCCAACCATCTATGACGGCTTCGTGCTGCAGAACTCGACGAACGGCAACAAGATCTACGGCCGATCGTGCGTCGTCTGCCACCAGCAGATTCATGGATCGAACGCGCCATCCGGCAAAGCGTTCTTGCGGTAGGCCAGGAGGATTGTCATGCGCACCAGATTGTTTGCGATCGCTGGAGCGGCGCTGCTCGCCTCCGCGATCAACGTATACGCCCAAGCACCCCAGCCCGTCACGCCGGTCGAACTGTCGCCGTGGATCGGATCGATCGATCTCGGGTATCGCGGCAACGACAGCACCGGCGACCTCGCGCGCTACGAGCGTTACCGCGACGTGCAAAGCGGTACCTTCTCGCAGCTCGCGTTCGAGAAGAAGACGTCGACGTTCAACTTCGACGCGTCGGCGTTCAACATCGGCCGCCGCGATCAGCGGTTCAAGGCCGCGTTCACCGGGAGCCGGGTCCGCTTCACTGCCGGCTTCGATTCGATTCCGCTCAACTACGGTTATGGCACCTCGTCACCATGGGTAGAGACGACGCCGAACGTCTTCTCGCTCGATCCGGCCGCGCGGCAGCTCGTGCAGGCGAAATCGCTCGTGGGCGTGCCGCAGAACATCGTCGATCTGACGAAGACGTCGATCTATCGCACGATCTCGCCGACGTTCGACCTGTCGCAGCTGCGGCAGACGGGCAGCGCGAAACTGCTGTTCGACATCAGCGAGTACACCTCGTTCAACGCGACGTTCACCGAAACGCGCAAGACCGGGTCGCAGCCCTGGGGCGCGTCGTTCGCGTTCAACGTCGCCGACGAACTGCCGATGACGCTCGACAACCGCACGCATGACGCCTCCGCCGGCCTCGAGTACACGCGCGAGCAGGGGATGATGCGCGTGGCGTGGAACGCGTCGTGGTTCGACAACAACATCAAGCAGCTCGTGTGGGACAACCCGTATCGGGCGACCGACACGACGCCGTTCGATGCGAGCGGTTACAGCAACGGCAACGGTCCGGCGCAGGGCCGCATGTCGGTGCCGCCGAGCAACACGCTCAACACGGTCAGCGCGGTTGCGTTGTACAAGATGCCGGCGCACACGACGATCAACGGCACCATCGCCTTCACGCAGATGAACCAGGACGAAGCGTTGATTCCGTGGACGATCAATCCGGTGATTGCCAACACGACGGTGTACAAATCGTTTCCGGAACTCGCCTCGCTGCCGCGGTCGACGGCGCAGGCGAAGGTGGACGGTGTCAACGGCGTCCTGAACTTCACCTCGCGGCCGACGCAGTACGTCAGCTTTACGGCTCGATATCGCTATAACGATCACGTCAACAAGACGCCGGTGTTCGACGCGCGGGAGTACGTGCGGTTCGACGCGGTCCCCGAAGAGACGGGTGGCGAGACCGAACAGTTCAACATCACCGAGAACACGTTCGACGCCGCCGTCGCCGTCAAGATCGCGCCCTTCACGTCGTTGAAGCTCGGATACGGCTACGATGCGTTCGATCGTACCGGCCGGGCGTTCAGCAACATGACCGATAACGCCTTCCGCGCGTCAATCGATACGGTCGGGAATCAGTTCATCACCGTCCGCGCGCTCTACGAGCACGTGGACCGCAAAGGATCGGGCTTCTCGGAGGATGCGATCGAAGAAGGTGGATCGCAACCGGGTCTCCGGTTCTACGACGAAGCGGATCGGCAGCGCGATCGCGGCACGCTCCTCTTCGTGCTGAATCCGGTGGACGCCGTCGACGTGACGCTCTCGATGTCGACGGGGAAGGACACCTACAACGGCGCGGGACACGACTTCGGACTGCTCGACAACGACAACACGAATGTCAACATCGGCGTCGGATTCACGCCGTCGCAGTTCCTCAACTTCGGCGCGAACTACGGTCGCGATCACTACGCGTCGAACCAGAAATCGCGCAACGCGAATCCGCCTCCGGATCCGCAGTTCACCGATCCGACCCGCGACTGGACGCTGAACAACACCGAGAACGTGAACAACTTCAACGCCTACGTCGACGTGCCGAAAGCGTTCGGCAACAAGACGAACGTGAAGATCAGCTACGACTACAGCGATTCCGACAACGGCTTCGTGTTCGGTGGACCGCGGGTCGCCGCGCTGGCGGCCGTCGGTCAGTTTATCCCGCTGCCCAACGTGACGAACACCTGGCAGCGGTTCGCCGCCGACTTCAGCTACTACTTCCAGAAACAGGTAGGCGTGGCGGTCGGTTACTGGTACGAGAAGCTCGACGTGAGCGATTTCGCCACGATCGATCTGCCCGGCTCTCCGGGTACCCCGAGGATCGATTACCTCGGCGAAATTTCCACTGGGTACGGTAACCGTCCGTACAAAGGGAACACGGCGTTCGTCCGACTGCTTTATCGGTTCTAGCGCAGTGCTCCCTGGGCCGGCCGCGCGCTCCCGTCGGCCGGCCCTTCTTCATACCCGATAGCTGATAGCCTGTCGCGATGCTTCGTGTACGGCGCATCGTCGAAACGGCCTTGGACTGCGACGACCTCCGCGCATCAGCCGCGTTTTGTTCATCCCTCCTCGACGTGACGCCAATGCTCGACACCGATCGCCTCGTCGCGATCGATGCGGGCGACGCTACCGTGTTGCTGCCGTTTCAGCGCGGCTCGACGATGGAACCGGTCGTGTTGCCGGCTCCCGGTAGCTGGCCCAGCTACCAATCGACGTGTAATTAATTCCGGCTCGTAGTATCTCCGAACGTCATGCGCGCGGTTTTGTTCGAGATCGCGCGGCACTCCGCTTGCCGTGTGCCTGCGCATGATTCGAACACTCACTGTGGCAGTCGTCCTCGCATTCGGCCTCGTGGCGGGTTCTGCGGCGGCGCAGACGCCGGGGGGTTCGAAGCACATCTTCTGGGCGAAGGGTCAGGCGCCTTCGCCAGCCTCGCTGACGAGCGATCTCATCTATCACGGCGGTACCGCAGGAGACGGGGCGATCGGCGTCGAGGTGAAGCCCGCGACCTACCTGATCTTCTGGGGACCCGATTGGGCGAACGGCTTCGTGACGGCCGATGCGAACGGTGTCACCTACACGAGCAAGCAGTTGCAGAACTACGTCACGTCGTTTCTGACGAATCTCGGCGGCACGTCGTGGGCGGCCATTCAGGATGAGTACTGCCGCGGGATTGCCGCCGGATCGACGAGCTGCGCGGGCGATCCCGCCGCGGAACACGTCACGAACCCGAGGAGCCAGCTGAAAGGCGTCTGGACCGATCCCACGCCGGTGCCGGCGGACATCGTCGCGCTCGGCCTCGCCGAAAACCTCGCCGACGATCCGATCGCGATGGAAGCGATGCGCGCGTCCGCGCATTTCAACTACGATCCGCAAGCCACGTACATCATCCTCACGCCCCCGACGCCGATTGCGACGGGACAACCCGTCTACTGCGGCTATCACACGCAGACGTCGAGCGTGAACGGTCTCGGCAATCCGTATCGCCTTCAGTACGCGTTCATCCCGTTCCTCAACGCTGACTGGCCGCTGCTTGGCAACGGCGGCTGCGGGATGAACTCCGTCAACGTCATCAGCGATGATTTCGGTCACGGCATCTTCGACGGCTACAGCATCGTCGTCGGTCATGAGTACGCCGAAGCGGTGACCGATCCCGACAACTTCGCGTCGGTGCAGGACGGATGGAACGACGCGCAGGGCAGCGAGAACGGCGACAAGTGCGCGTGGACGGGGCTCGCGAACGTGTCGATGAACAACCACACGACGTTTGCGGTCCAGCCGCTGTGGAGCAATCAGGCCTTCGATGCCGGCGGCGACGGCTGTGTCCGGGCCGCACCGACCCATCCGCACGCGATGCCGACCGTGGGCGTGACGCCGCCGTCAGTCGACGTGTGCCAGACCCTCGGCGTGTGTCCGCCCGGCGTCGCCGCGGGCCAGCCGATGCCGGTCAACATGGCGTACTTCGGCGGCCCAGTGCAGGTGACGCCGAAACTCTATCTCGTTTACTGGGGCTGGGGACAAAAGGGGGCGTTCGACCACGCCACGCCTGGCCGGCCGACGAGCGATCCGGACGGCGTCGGGTCGTTGATGAGCCGTTTCCTGTACGCGATCGGCGGCACGCCGTGGGCGGGCGTGATGACGCAGTTCTACGAATCGAACTACAACGGCACGTACGCGACGATCACGAACCCGAAGAACATGCTGGCCGGGATCTGGCACGACGACACCAACCCGATCCATGACAATCTGTCACCGCTCGAGCTCGCGCAGGAAGCGGCGCGCGCCGCGAAGCACTTCGCGATCACCGACTTCACGAACTCGCAGATCATCATCGCGCAGCCGCAGAAGTTCAACGACGCGGGGTTCAATCAGAACAACTACTGCGCGTGGCACGACTACACGACGCCGATCGCGTATCCCGGCGTGACGAGCGGCATGGCGTTCGTCAACATGCCGTACGTGTTGAACGCCGGCGGGGGCTGCGGCATGGACTTCGTCAACCCCGCCCCGATGGGCGATGTCGACGGCGTGACGATCGTCCTCGGTCACGAAGTCGCCGAAGCGATCACGGATCCGGGTGCGGAGTCACAGGCTGGCCAGGTGCAATACGGCGGCTGGTTCGATTATCAAGGGTGGGAGAACGGCGACAAGTGTGCGTGGGTCGGCGACGGCCTCGGCGCCGTGCCGGGATCGCCATTCAACCTCAAAGGCAACGACGGCAAGACGTATCCGGTGCAGACGCTGTGGAGCAATCAAAGCCTGAACGGCGTTGGTTATTGTTCCGGCGGATCGAATTGACAACCTGCGTACGTAGTGTCCGCCTTCAGGCGGACCGCTCCGGATCTGGCTAAAGCCGGACACTACGTATAATCGCCCGGTTATGGGCAAGGTCGTTGTCATCACCGGCGCCAGCAGCGGTATCGGCGCCGAACTCGCTATCCAACTCGGACGCCGTGGCGATCGCGTGGTCCTCGCCGCCCGTCGCCAGCACGAACTGCAACAGGTCGCCGAACGCGCCGGTCGCGAATCGCTCGTCGTGACTGCCGACGTCACGACACGCGCCGACGTCGAGCGTTTGCGCGATCGTGCGATCGCGACATTCGGTCACGTCGACGTGTGGGTGAACAACGCAGGCCGCGGCATCACGAAGGCCGTCCTGGAACTCACCGACGAGGAATTCGACTCGATCATGGCCGTCAACGTGAAGTCGGCGTTGTACGGCATGCAGGCGATTGCGGCGCACATGTGCGAGCGCCAGCAGGGACAGATCATCAACATCTCGTCGATGTTGAGTCGCGTCCCTTTCGCCACCTACCGTTCGGCCTACAACGCCGCCAAGCATGCGTTGAACGCGCTGACGGCCAACGCGCGCGTGGACCTGCGCGCGAAGTGCCCCGGCGTCCACGTCACGCTCGTGATGCCGGGACTCGTCACCACGGATTTCGGCAAGAACGCGATCCACGGCAGCCCGCCGCCTCCGCAAATGGGTGCGCAAACAGCTGAAGAAGTGGCCGCGGTCATCGTCAACGTGATCGACGAACCGGTGGCCGAGATCTACACGAACCCGATGCATCCGGCGCTGGCGCTCCGGTACTACCAGGACGTCGGTGCGTTTGAGAGCGAACAGGAACGACGATGAAGCATGTTGTAGCGCAGGCCTTCAGGCCTGCCCGCGTGTGGCACTGCAGCCCTAAAGGGCTGCGCTACATCCTTCTCGCAGTGATGTTGTTGAGCGCCGCCTTGAGCGGCCAAAGCAGCGACCAGTTGAAGGGCCTCGAGTTTCGCAGCATCGGCCCGGGGTTGGCGACGGGACGCATTCAGGACGTGCAGATCGATCCGAAAGATCCAAACGTCTGGTACGTCGCGAGCGCGTTCGGCGGCTTGTGGAAGACCGTCAATCGCGGCGTGACGTTTACGCCAGTATTCGACGAGGGGGGCGCGTTCACGCTCTGCTGCGTCGCAATCGATCCAAAGGATTCGAACGTCGTGTGGCTCGCGACGGGCGAAAACACGAGCCAGCGGAGCGCGCATTTCGGGGACGGCGTCTACAAATCAATCGACGCCGGAAAAACCTGGGCGCGTGTCGGTCTCGCCACATCCGAGCACATCGGACACATCCTCATTGATCCACGCAACTCGAACGTCGTCTGGATCGCCGCGCAAGGTCCGCTGTTCTCCGCCGGGGGCGAGCGCGGAGTGTTCAAGACGACGGATGGCGGCAAGACGTGGCAGCAGAGCCTCAAGATCAGCGACGACACCGGCGCGAACGATCTCGCCTTCGACCCCAAGAACCCGGACATCGTCTACGCGTCGGCGTATCAGCGTCGCCGTGCCGTCGGCCAGTTGATCGGCGGCGGACCCGAAGGCGGGATCTACAAGACGACGAACGGCGGACGCACGTGGACGAAGCTGACGAAGGGTTTGCCGGCCGGCGACATGGGGCGCATCGCGCTCGCGACCGACGGTCGTAAGTCGCCGGCGACAGTGTTCGCGTTGATCAACGCGCGGCCGAACGAAGCAGGCTTTTATCGATCGGACGACGGCGGCGCGTCGTGGGAGCGCATCGGGCACATGCCGCAGCAAGGCCGCGGCGGGCCGCCTGGACCCGAACCCACCGGGCCACTCGGTCGCGACGACTGGTACCGCGGCGGCGATCCGCAGTACTACTTCGAGATCTTCGTCGATCCGTACAAGCCGGACACGATCTGGTCGGTCAACACGAACATGGAAGTCAGCACCGACGGCGGACATCTCTGGAAGCGCGCCGGGTTCGAAGATCTCGGCATGCACGTCGATCACCACGCGATCGTGTGGGACCCGACGGACCGCCACCACGTGTTGATCGGCAACGACGGTGGATTGTACGAGTCGTACGACGAAGGGAGATCGTGGCGCTTCTTCGCCAACTTGCCGGTGACGCAGTACTACCGCGTCTCGACCGACAACGCGAAGCCGTTCTACCACGTCTGTGGCGGCGCGCAGGACAACTGGTCGACGTGCGGACCGTCGCGGACGATGAATCGGTGGGGTATTCGGACGAGCGACTGGTACATCGTCGGCGGCGGCGATGGATTCCAGGCGCGCGTCGATCCCGAGGATCCGAACATCGTCTACGCGCAGTCGCAGGGCGGCAACATCACACGCGTGGATCTTCGGAGCGGCGAGATCAAGAACATCAGACCGCGCCAATCGCGGGGCGCTGCGCCTGATGACGAAGAGGCAGGCGGGGCAGGTGGGGCAGGTGGGGCAGGTGGGGGAGGACGCGGAGAAGGTCGAGGCGCAGACAGACCGAACTGGGACGCGCCGTACATCATCAGCCCGCACTCGTCCCGTCGACTCTACTGGGCGAGCAACAAGCTTTATCGCAGCGACGATCGCGGCGATAACTGGATCGCGATCAGTCCGGATCTTTCGCGAAATCTGAATCGCGACGAGATTCCGATCATGGGCAAGCTCTGGGGACCGGACGCGGTGTCGCGCAATCAGGCGACGACGGCGTTGAGCAATATCGTGGCGCTCGACGAATCCCCGGTGCTCGAAGGATTGATTTACGTCGGCACCGACGACGGGCTCGTACAGGTGACCGAAGATGGCGGCAAGAACTGGCGGAAGGCCGAACAGTTCCCGAACGTGCCGCAGTGGACGTACGTGTCGGCCGTGAGAGCGTCACCGCGCGATGCGAACACGGTGTTCGTCTCGCTGAACAACTGGCAGCGCGGCGACTACAGGCCGTACCTCGTCAAGAGCACCGATCGCGGTCGCACGTGGACGTCGATCGTTGGCGATCTACCCGATCGTCACGACGTGTGGGCGGTCGTGCAGGATCACGTCAATCCGGATCTGTTGTTCGTCGGTACCGAGTTCGGCGTGTACGTGACCGTCGACGGCGCGAAGCACTGGGCGCAACTCAAGGGCGGACTGCCGATAACCCAGGTGCGTGACCTGACGATCCAGAAGCGCGAAAACGATCTGGTCATCGCGACCTTCGGCCGCGGCTTCTACATCCTCGACGACTACACGCCGCTGCGCGAGATGTCGCCGCAGGCGCTCGACGAAGACGCCCACCTCTTCACGCTGCGCGACGCCTACTTGTTCAACCCGCTCGGTCAGGCACCGGCCGGCGCGGCGGGGATCGGTCCGATGGCGGGCAACTGGACGTCGCCAAATCCTCCGTACGGCGCCGTGTTCACCTTCAACCTCAAACAGCCCGTGGCCGACGGCGCCAAGCTGGTGATGACCATCACCGATGACGGAAATAAGCACATTCGCCGCTTCGACGTGCCGAACGGTGCGGGACTGCGGCGGGTCGCATGGAACCTCCGCGCCGACGCGCCGCCGCAACGGGGAGGAGCGGCTGGCGGAGGAGACCAAGGACGCGGAGGCGGCCGCGGACCGCAACAAGGACCTCTCGTTGCGCCTGGCCGCTATCGCGCCCAACTCGGAACGCAGACCGGCAGCGACGTCAAACCGCTCGGCAATGCCCAGACGTTCGTGGTCGTCCCGTTGGAGCGCTGACATGAAATCGATCGTCGTCGCATTGCTGCTGACGGTCACCGCCTCCGCGGAAACGATCCAGGGCCGATGGAAGCTGATCGCTGCAGAAGATGTACGCGCGGACGGCACGATTGCGCGGTATCCGTGGGGCAGGCATCCGATCGGATCGATCCTGGTGTCGAACGGATTCTGTTACCTGCAGATCATGTCGAGCGACGTGCCCGACGTCGCGTCCGGCGATCAGATGAAGGCGGCGCTGCTCAGCACGTACATCGCGTACGAGGGGCCGTGCACGATTGACGAGGCAGCCGGTGCCGTGACGCTGAAGGTCGAAGCCGCGTGGCGTCCCGACTACGTCGGAACCGAGCAGAAGCGGTTCTTCAGGTTCGACAACGGCAGACTGATCTTCGGCCCGGCGCCGAACTCGATCCGCTCGGGCGACGAGCGGCTGACACGCCGTCTGACCCTCGAGCGCCCATGACGGCACCGTCGTAAGATAAGCGTCGCATGATTGCTGTCACTCGACGCGGTTCGATTGCCATCGCGCGGATCACGCACGGAAAGGCCAACGCGTTCGACCTCGAATTGTCGTCGGCGATCTCGGATATGGTCGCGCAGTTTCGCAACGGGCCCGATACCGGCCTGGTCGTCACCGGCCAGGGGACGATGTTTTCGGCCGGCGTCGATCTCGTGCGCGTCGTGGACCACGGCGAGCCGTACGTCCGCGAATTTCTACCGGCGCTCGGCTGGGCGTTCGAAGCGCTGTTCGCGTGCCCCAAGCCGGTCGTCGCAGCCGTGAACGGTCACGCGATCGCCGGCGGCTGCATCCTCGCGTGCGCGGCCGACTATCGTGTGATGGCGCGCGGCGGCGGACGCATCGGCATCCCCGAGTTGCGCGTCGGCGTTCCGTTTCCGGTGACGCCGCTCGAGATCATGCGCTTCGCGGCGCCGGCGCACCTGGAATCGCTCGTGTACGGCGGCGCGACGTACTCCGCAGACGAGGCGCTCGCGCACGGCCTCGTCAACGAGGTGACCGAGGCCGACGCGCTGATCGATGCCGCGGTCGCCGCCGCTGCGCGGCTCGCGGCGCTGCCGGCGGTCGCCTTCGAGCTGACGAAGCGTCAGGTCCGCGGACCGTCCATCGAGCGCATCCGCAACGGCGCGCCGATCGATCGCGAAGTCGTCGGCGCGTGGAGCACGCCCGAAACGATCAGCATCATCCGCGATTACATCCAGCGAACGTTCAAGAAGCCTGCGGCTAGCGGGTAGCGGGTTCGGGCTCAGGGTTCATGCCACTCTCAACATTACTGTCGAACAACCGCGCGTGGGCGGCCGATCGCACGCGCCAGGATCCGAACTTCTTTCAACGCCTGTGCGGACTGCAGACGCCCGAGTATCTCTGGATCGGATGCGCCGACAGCCGCGTGCCGGCGAACGAAATCGTCGGCCTCGCGCCCGGCGAACTCTTCGTCCATCGCAACATCGCGAACGTCGTGTCGCCCGACGATGTGAATTGCGTGGCGGTGGTGCAGTACGCGATCGACGTGCTGAAGGTGAAGCATGTCATCGTGACGGGTCACTACGGATGCGGCGGTGTCGAAGCGGCGCTCGGCGCGCAACTCACCGGTCCGCTCGATCGCTGGATCCAGCATGTGCGCGACGTGCGATCGCGCCACATGTTCGAACTCGAACGGGTTCCGGACCACGAGTCACGCTGGCGGCGGTTGTGCGAGTTGAACGTGATGGAGCAGGTGAACGCGGTCTGTCAGGTCGAATCGGTGCGCGCGGCGTGGCGACGCAATCAGCCTCTCCTCGTGCACGGCTGGATTTACGACTTGCGCGACGGCCTTTTGCAGGATTTGCACGTCACCAGGTCAGCCGTATAGCCGTTGTGGCTTAACCGTTGCAGCCATCAGGAGCGTTATGAAGAGATACCTCCTGGCAGTTGTTTCGGCATTGATTCTCGCGTCCGCATCAAGCGCGTCGGCGCAGGTGACGTTCGACGTGCGCATCGGCACGCCGCCGCCACCACCGCGCGTGTATCGAGTCCCGCCGCCGCCAGGCCCCGGCTACAAGTGGGTCGAAGGGTACTGGTATCCAGCCGGACGTCGATGGGCATGGCACAACGGATACTGGACGCTGCCGCCGTACGAGGGCGCGTACTGGGTCGCGCCGTACTACGAAGGCGGACGGTACATCGCCGGCCGCTGGGAAGGCCGTCGCGGTGACGTCTTCCACGATCATCGGTGGGACCGCGAGCGGCGGCGTGACGAACGTCGAGAGCCGCGTCGCGAGCGCGGTCGATCGGATCGCTAAGCGCTACGTGGTGACCGGTCGCGGCTGCGCGACCGGTCCCTCCGGTCCGTGCACGTAGTTCGACCACATCAACTGGATCGGCACCGTGCCCCCGCCGTGTGCGAGCGCCACTTCTCTGATCACGGATTTCAGATTCTTGCCGATTATCGGGACGTCGCCGATCTCTTCGCCGGGCAGTTCGTCGTTCGTCCATCCCAGATACGAGTCGTTGCCGGTCTTGCCGGCATCGTACACATCAGGATCGGTGCGCGCCTCGTTGAGCTCGTGATACAGCGTCGCGACGACGTTCTTCCACGGCTGCTTGAAGATCGCGATGCCGTTCTTGCCCTTCGAGAACGCGGCGACCGCGTAATAGATCCGTTTCTTGCCGATCGGCACCGCGCTGTGAAATCCGGCCATGCCCTCCAGCGACGAATCGTCGCCGAGATGCAGAATCGTTCCCAGCGGCGCGAGGAAGACGAACACCGTCGACGGCAGCGGATATCCCTTGAGGTCGCCTGCCGTGTACATCTTCTTGATCCGCGACTCGAGGTTCTTCTCGTACAGGTGCTTCGGCGGCGCGCCCGGCAGGATCCGCGACGGACGAAATTCGCTGGTGATCTGGTCGCCGCGAAAGTACTGGACTATCACATTGTTCAGATGTGTGTCGGACATCGCGGCCGCCAGCGCGCCGTCGATCGCCGCGATGTCGGCCGCTTTCCACGACGCCGATCCGCCGAGGTAGAAATTCGTGAAGACGAGGTTCGGGATAATCCGACCACCACGGTCGTGAACGTCCAGATCCGGGTTCGCGTGGTAGCCGTGAGCAATGGCGGCGAACTTGGGCGCGCGCGTCAGCCCGCGCTTGACCACACGCAAAACGTCCATGCCGGCATTCTACAGACCGAGTAGAATCGCCGCCATGAAACTCGCGCGCTTCCTCATCCCGATCGTCTTGCTCATCGCGCCGTTATTTACGGTCGTCCCGTCAGGACAGAATGGCGCAACATCGCTCGCGAGCGGCTTCAAGTTCCGCGCGATCGGCCCCGCCAGCATGGGCGGCCGCATCGACGACATCGCAGTATCCGAAAGCGATCCGAGCATCGTCTACATCGGCTACGCCGTCGGCGGCGTGTTCAAGTCCGAGAACAACGGGACGACGTTCACGCCGGTCTTCGAGGGATACACCACCGCGTCGATCGGCGACATCGCCATCCACCCGACGAACCCGAACATCGTGTACGTCGGCACCGGCGAGCCGAACAACCGCCAGACGTCGAGTTTCGGCGACGGCATCTACAAAACGACCGACGGCGGAAAAACATTTCAGAACATCGGGCTGAAGGAGACGCAGACGATTGCGCGCATCGTGATCGATCCAAAGAATCCCGAGACGGTGTACGTCGCGTCGCCGGGACATCTGTTCGGGCCGAATCCGGACCGCGGCGTCTACAAGACGACGGACGGCGGCAAGACGTGGAACAGGATCAAGTTCATCGACGAGGACACCGGCTTCACCGACATCGCGCTCGATCCGTCGAACAGCAGCATCATCTACGCGGCGAGTTATCAGCGCCGCCGAAGCGGGTGCTGCTTCAACGGCGGCGGACCGGGCAGCGCGATCTGGAAAAGCGTCGATGCCGGCAAGTCGTGGACGAAGTTGAGCGAGCACGGCTTGCCGCCGGGCACCTATGGCCGCATTGCGCTCGACGTGTCGCGATCGAACCCGAATGTCGTGTACGTGCAAATCGAAGCGGGCGAAACCGGCAAACCCGAGCCGACGCCCGGCCGTGACACCGAGGCCGCGACGGAACCGACGCCAGCCGGTGCTGCCGGCCGCGGCCTTCAACCGCAGACGCCGACGACGACCGCAGAAGAAGCGGGCGGCGGTCGTGGCGGCCCGTCCTTCGACTGGTGCAACAACGGCGGACCGAGCAAAGGCTACGTCGCCGGTCGCGGCGGCGGTGGCGGGCAACAAGGGCCGCAGCAGCCGCCGGCCGGATGGAAACCGCCGGAACTCGATCCGAAGAAGAGCGGCGTGTTCCGCTCGGACAACAAAGGCCAGAGCTGGACGGCGGTCAGCAACTGCAACGCGCGGCCGATGTACTTCAGCCAGCTGCGCATCGATCCGTCGAGCGACAAAACGATCTACGTCGCCGGACTCCCGGTCGCGAAATCACTCGACGGCGGCAAGACGTTCGCGACGCTCGATGTGGCCGGCGGCTTTCTCGATCCGGGCCACGTCGATCAGCATGCGATCTGGATCGATCCGCGAAACCCGAAGCACATCATGGAGGGGAACGACGGCGGCCTCGACGTGAGCTGGGATCAAGGCAAGACGTGGGACTTCGTCAACACGATGCCGACCGCGCTCGCGTACGTCGTCACCGCCGACATGCGGCATCCGTACTACGTGTACATCGGCCTGCAGGACAACGGCAGTTGGGGCGGCCCGAGCGCGGTGCGCGGCCGCGGCGGAATCATGAACTCGGATTGGTTCGGCATCGGCGGCGGCGATGGGTTCTACACCGCGGTCGATCCAACCGACTACAACATGGTCATCACCGAGTCGCAGGACGGAAATACAAACCGCTATGACCTGCGTACCGGCCAAGGCAAGAGCATTCGGCCGGTTGCTCCTCCGGCGCCTGGACGGGCAGGTGGGGCGGGTAGGGCTGGTGGGGCAGCTGGGGGAGGCAACGGAGGGCGCGGAGGCCCGCCGAACGTGCTAAATGCCAAGGCGGGCGATCAGTATCGCTTCAACTGGAACACGCCGGTCGTCATGTCGCCGCACAACCCGAAGATCGTGTGGCTCGGCGGCAACCGGTTGTTCAAGTCGTACAACCAGGGCGACACGTGGGTGGCGAGTGACGATCTGACGAAGCAGATCGATCGCAACAGAGTGTCGCTGATGGGCGTGCCGGGCAACGTGACGCAGTTGTCGAAGAATGACGGCGTCGTGTCGTACAGCACGATCGTTTCGATCTCCGAGTCGCCGATCCTGCCCGGCGTTGTGTGGGCGGGTACCGACGATGGCAATCTCCAACTCAGTCGAGATGGCGGCGCCACGTTCACGGAAGTGGGTAAGAACATCACCGGACTGCCGCCGAATCATCAGTACTGGATTTCGCGCATCGACGCATCGCACTTCGATGCCGGCACGGCCTACGTATCCGTCGACGGTCATCGCAACGACGACCTGAAGCCGTACATCTACGTGACGCGCAACTACGGTCAGTCGTTCGAGAGCGTCGTCGGAAACCTGCCGCCGTTCGGCAACGTGCAGGTGATTCGCGAAGATCCGAAGAACCGCAACCTGCTCTACGTCGGTACGGAGTTCGGATTGTATGTGTCGCTCGATGCAGGCAAGGCGTGGCAGCGGATCACGAACGGATACCCGACCGTTCGCACCGATGACATTCTCGTCCATCCACGCGACAACGATCTGATCGTGGCCTCGCACGGTCGAAGCGTGTACGTCGCCGACGACATCACGCCGCTGCAGCAACTGACGCCGGAGGTGCTCGGCGAGGATGCGCATCTCTTCGACATCCGTCCGGGTATCGCGTACCTCAACGATCAGCAGCACGGACAGCAGGTCGGCGGTCAGAAAGTCTTCATCGGGGAGAACGCGCCGCGCGGGACGTACATCAACTACTACCTGAAGAGCGCGGCGAGCGGCGACGTGAAGATCTCGGTCGCGGACAGCACGGGCAAAGCGATCCGTACGATTGACGGAACGAAGCAGCAGGGGATCAATCGCGTGCTCTGGAACCTGGCGCCGAATCCACCGGCAGGTGGGGCGGGTAGGGCCGGTGGGGCTGGCGGGGGAGGGCGCGGAGGACAACCGCAGGCCGTGGACGCGGGCACGTACGTCGTGACGCTGTCGGTCGGCGGGAAAACCTACACGAAGCCGGTCACCGTCGAACAGGACCGCTGGCTGTCGGAAAGGTAAGCATGGACACACATGTGAAGGTGTTGGGCGTGCTGCAGATTGCGCTGAGCAGCTTCGGGCTGCTCGGCGCGTTGCTGCTGATGCTTGTGTTTGGCGGGGCGATGGGGATCGTCGGCGCGACCGGCGATCCCGACGCGCACTTCGCGATCCCGATCATCGGCATCACCGGGATGGCGCTCGTCGGATTTCTGCTGTTGATGTCGGTCCCTGGCTTTATCATCGGCATCGGTTTGCTGAAACGGCGGCCGTGGGCGCGCATCGGCGGCATCGTGGTCTCGATTCTCGAATTGATCGCGATCCCCTTCGGCACGGTCATCGGCGTCTACGGACTATGGGTCCTGTTCTCGAGCGAGACCGAACAACTGTTCCAACCGACGCGGATCTGACCGGCGCTCACGCGCGCCGTCTTGGCGGAGGCGGCGCCGCGTTCGCGTTCGTCTTCGTCACCGTTCTCCTGGACATGATCGCCATCGGCATCATCGTGCCGGTGCTGCCGTCGCTCGTCGTGTCGTTTCGCGGCGGCGACACGGCCAGCGGCGCGGCCATCTACGGCGTGTTCGGGACGACATGGGCGGCGATGCAGTTCATTTTCTCGCCGGTGCTCGGATCGCTGTCGGATCGATTCGGCCGCCGCACGGTCATCCTCCTCTCGAACGTCGGCCTCGGCCTCGACTACGTGCTGATGGCGATCGCACCGTCGTTATGGTGGCTGTTCGTCGGACGCGTCGTGTCGGGCATCACTTCGTCCAGCGTGCCGACGGCAATGGCCTACATCGCCGATGTCACGGAACCGGACGAGCGCGCAGCGAAATTCGGTTTGCTCGGCGTCGCCTTCGGCGTCGGCTTCATCGTCGGGCCGGCGCTCGGCGGGTTCCTCGGCGAAGTCAGCCTGCGCGCGCCGTTCTGGGGCGCGGCGGTGTTCAGCCTCGCGAACGCTGCGTATGGATTCTTCATCCTGCCCGAATCGCTGCCGCTCGATCGACGCTCGGCGTTTCGATGGAAGCGCGCGAATCCGATCGGCGCGGTGAAGATGCTGTGGGCGCATCCGCAGTTGTTCTCGCTCGGATGCGCGAGCTTCCTATCGATGCTCGCGCACGACTCGTTGCCGACCACCTTCGTGCTCTACACGAACTACCGGTACGGTTGGGGGCAGCGAAGCGTCGGCCTCGTCCTCGCGATGGTCGGCGCATTGTCAATCGTGGTGCAAGGCGGACTGGTCGGCCGCATGGTGGGATGGCTCGGCGAGCGGAAGGCACTGGCCGTCGGCCTCGCGAGCGGCGCGATCGGCATGATCGTGTACGGCTTCGCCCCGACGGGCGCGGTGTTCGTGGCGGGGATCACGATGACCGCGCTGTACGGGCTCGCGAGCCCGTCCATTCAGAGCTTGATGACGCGTCGCGTCGCCGACACCGAGCAGGGACAGCTGCAAGGCGCGATCGGCAGCATGAACGGCGTCGCGAACATGATCGCCCCCGTGCTGTTCACCACGGTGTTCGCCGAGGCGATCGGTCGCTTTCGTGATGCCCACCTGGTCGGCGCGCCGTTTCTGCTCGCGGCCGTCTTCCTGGCCGCCTCGCTGGGAGTAAGCTGGATCGTCACGCGATGATCCTCTCGCTTCACCACGTCACCGCAACCGTCGACGATGCCCAGGACGATCTTGATTTTTGTCTGGGCGTTCTCGGATTGCGGTTGGTGAAGAAGACCGTCAACTTCGACAACCATCACGTCTACCACTTTTATTACGGCGACGAACGCGGGACGCCGGGCACGATCTGGACGACATTTCCGTACAAAGACCGGGGCGTGAAGGTTGGGACGAAGGGCGCCGGCCAAGTGACGGTGACATCCTTTTCGGTACCGGTCGGCGCGCTCGACTG
>DASREL010000169.1:0-30221 GCA_035652075.1 Vicinamibacterales bacterium | reverse complement strand
GCACCAGTAGCTCTTCTCCACTGTTCTCGAAAATGGCTTCGATGAAGGCGGCGTCTTCGCCGGTCCGAACGAGGTCACCAGACGCACGGCCCCCAAGCAGCAAGCCGACGGCTTCGACAAGGATTGATTTGCCGGCACCGGTCTCCCCTGTCAGCACGTTGAGGCCGGCGTCGAACTCGACCTCGACCGAATCAATCACAGCGAGATGCTGGATGCGTAGGAAGCGGAGCATTGGCGAAAAGCGAGAACTCCAATCGTAGCATAGGTTTGACAGCAATTTGCACAGCGTGATACAGTTCTGCAAACGCGCTGTCCCAGCGGCGCCTACACGTTACGTCGCGGAGGTGCGTTTGCCCACGCTCGGAAGCCTGTCCCTCGCCCTGCTGATGCAGGCGCAGGGCGGAAGCTCGGCTCCAGTGGAACTGTCGTCTGGAAGCTTGATTGCGAATCTGATTGGTCGCTCCACCGTCCCCGCCAAGATCGTCATCGTCCTGCTCGTGGGGTTCTCGGTCGTTTCGTGGGGGGTCATCTTCTACAAGCTCTTCGTCTTCAATCGCTCGAAAAAACAGTCGGTGCAGTTTCTCGACGTGTTCCGCCGCAGCAACAAGTTCTCGGAAGTGCAGGCGGTGTGTCGATCGCTCGGCGAGAGCCCGCTGGTCGGCTTGTTTCAGTCCGGCTACGCCGAGCTGACGGCCCAACTCCGACAAAACGCGCAAGGTGAGCGTCCTACTCTGAAGAGCATCGCGGCGGTCGACCGCGCGTTGATGCGCGCGTCCGGCGTCGAGGTCAACAAGCTGGAGCACTGGATCCCGTTTCTCGCGACGACCGCCAGCGTCTCGCCATTCATCGGCCTGTTCGGCACGGTCTGGGGCATCCTCATTGCGTTCGAGCAGATCGGCCAGACGGGGTCGACGAGCATCGCCGCCGTCGGACCGGGGATTTCCGAAGCGTTGGTGACGACGGCGCTGGGGCTCGCGGCGGCGATTCCGGCGGTGATTGCGTACAACAATCTGACCGGTCGCGTGAAATCGTTCGCCTCGGACATGGATGACTTCGCGATGGAATTCCTGAACATCGCGGAGAGGAATTTCACGTAATGCCGAAAGTGCAACCGATGCCGAGCGGCGGCGGCCGGGGACGCGGACGCCGCGTCAACGTGTCGCTCGCCGAGATCAACATCATCCCGCTCGTCGACGTGATGCTCGTGCTGCTCATCATCTTCATGGTCACGGCGCCGATGATTCAGCGCGGCGTCAACGTCAACCTGCCGGTCTCCCGCCGCGCGCAAACGATGACCGGCGAGCGGGTCGAAGTCACCGTCCCGCTGAGCTACCGGCAGGATCACGCCGTGTATCTCGGCAACGAGAAGGTGCGCGATGCCGTGCTCGGCGAACGGGTCCGGCAAAAAATGGAAACGGCGGCGCAGAAAGCGGTGTTCCTCAACGGCGACACCGGCATCAATCTCGGCGAGCTGTACGAGATCATCGACATCCTGAAAGCCGCGGGCGTGGAGCAGGTCGGCATCCCGACGCAGCCGCCGAAGCGACCGTAATGGATGTCACCGACGTCCTCCGCGACCGGATGCACGAGCCCGCTGGCCTGCAGCGCATGGTCGCGGTGTCGCTCGCCGCGCATGCGGTCATCGGCACGTTGATCGTGCTCTCGCCGGGACAGTTTTTCGGCCACCGGACCCAAGAGCAAAAGAGCGTGATGACGATCACGCTCGGCGGCGGCGGCGAGGGGCAACGGACGCAGGGCCTCACCTCGATCGGCGGACGTCCCGTGCAGGTCGAAACGCCGCCGGAAGAGAAGCCGAAGCGTGAGGCGGTGCGCACACCGGCCGCAAAGCAACCCGAGATGACGCTGCCCGCCAAGGACACGCGGCCGACGAAAGCGGCGCCGGCGCCGAAGGTCGAACAGGCGCCGGAAGGCGCCAAGGGCCGCACGCCTACGAAAGGTTCGAAGGTCGAATTCGGAAGCTCGGTCGCCGTGACCGGCGCCAAGGGCCAAGGCTTCGGGCTGGCGAGCGGCGGCGGCGCCGGGTCGGGATCATCGCTCGACGTCAGCGACTTCTGCTGCCCCGACTACATCGTCCTGATGATGGAACGCGTTCGCAGCGCCTGGATGCCGAATCAGGGCGCACGCGGCGAGGTCTACATTCACTTCAACATTCATCGGAACGGATCGATCACCGACGCGCGTATCGACGCCAGCAGCGGCAATCCGCTGCTCGACAACGCGGCGCTCCGCGCCATCATCTCGACGCGGTCGTTGCCGCCGCTGCCCGATCAGTATTCCAATCCGACGTTGGGAGTGCGCCTCCAGTTCATATATCAATGATGAGAAAAACCCTGCTCGCCACGTTCATCGCCGGGCTCGCGTTCGTCGCCTGGCCTGCGGCCCAGCAGCCGCCGGCGCAGCCGTCGCAGCAACCCAGTGAAATCGAAACCAAAATCACGAGCGAGCTCGGAGTCCCGCCGCGGCTGGCGGTCCCCGACTTCATCGCGATCACGAAAGACAAGGAAACGATCGATATCGCGAAGACGATCAGCCAGGTGCTGATGGACGATCTGAACTTCGAGCGCGAGTTCTCGTTCATCCCGCGCGACGTGATGGCGACGATCCCGGCGGCGACGGGCTTCAACGACATCCCGTTCGACCGCTGGCGCGAGTTGAACGCCGACGGCTTGATCATCGGCACCGTCGAGAAGCAGGCGGGCGGCCTGAAGGTCGCGATGAAGTTGCTCAACGTGCGGACGCGCGCCGCCGCATATCAGCGCGAGTACACGAGCGCGAACGCGCGGCTGATCGCGCACACGATCTCGGACGAGATCCATCAGACGCAGCGCGCGCTGACCGGCGTCGCGCGCACGAAGCTGACGTTTTCGTCCGACCGCGACGGCGAACGCATGACCGGCACCGTCGAAAAACGCGAGGTCAAGGAAATCTACATCTCGGATTACGACGGCGAGAACCAGCGGCGCGTGACGGTCGGCAAGACGCTGAACATCACGCCGCGCTGGTCGCCCGACAGCCAGGCGATCGCGTACACGTCGTATCGCCGCGGGCCGCCCGAGATCTTCATCTCGTTCATCTACAAAGGGACACTCGAGGAAGCCACGAAGGGCGACAAGGTGGGCCAGAACTGGCTGCCGGCGTGGTCGCCCGACGGCCAGCGGCTCGCGTTCGGATCGACGCGCGACGGCGGCCCCTCGCAGATCTACGTGATGAACAAAGACGGCTCCGGCCTGCGGCGGCTGACGAACGACCGGTGGGTCAATACCACGCCGACCTGGTCGCCATCGGGCACCCAGATCGCGTTCGTGTCCGATCGCACCGGCAACCCGCAGATCTACCTGATGAACGCCGACGGCGTCGGCAGCATCACGCGGATCTCGACGTCGGAAGGTTACGCCGACAAGCCGTCGTGGTCGCCGCCGCCGTTCAACGAGATCGCCTACGCGGCGAAGACCGGGCCAGGCCAAGACATCAAGATCGTCGACATGACGACCCGCGCGGTTCGCCAGCTGACGTTCGGCGAAGGGACGAACGAGAGTCCCGCGTGGGCCGCCAACGGACGGCACCTCGCGTTCATGTCGACACGGTCCGGCAAGTCGCAGATCTTCACCATCGACCGGATGGGACAACGTCTGAAACAGATCACGAAAGCCGGCAACAACCAACAACCTGATTGGTCACGATGAGAGCAGACACGATGAACAACACCACAGCATCACGCGGAGCCTGCCAAGGCCGCAAAGGCAACCCTTTCTCCGCGGGCGTTGCGCGCTCGGCGTGCGGAAGCGTTTTCGTGTTGGCGCTGTTGACGGCCGCCTGCCACAAGAACACGCCGCCGGTCGCGCGGCCGACGCCGCCTCCCCCGCCGCCGACGACCGCGTCGCCGGGAACGCGCCCCCCCGCACCGCCGGAGCCGGTTGCCGAACCGACGATCGTGCCGCCGGAGCCCGTGCGCGAGGACGCGATCGCGTCGGCATCGCTCGACGATCTCAACCGCAATTCGCCGCTCAAGCCGGTCTTCTTCGAGCTGGACAAAGACGAACTGAGTGCCGAGGCACAACAGGCGCTCAACGACGACGCCGCGCTGCTGAAGAAATATGCCACCTGGACCGTGACGATCGAAGGTCATTGCGACGAGCGCGGAACGGCCGAGTACAATCTGGCGTTGGGCGAGCGACGAGCCGTCGCCGCGCGAGCGTACCTCGTGTCGCTCGGCATCAGCGCCGACCGTCTGAAAACGGTCAGCTACGGCAAGGAGTTCCCCTTCGATCCGGGTCATGACGAGGCGGCGTACGCGAAGAACCGCCGCGCGCACTTCGTCGTGACCGCGAAGTGAGGTCTATGAAGCAGAAGCTGACGTTCCTTGGTCTGACGGTCCTCGTCATCGCGCTGGCGACGACCACGCCCGCCGACGCGGCAAACAAAGAACACCAGCAGCTGATGGCCGATATCCGCATGCTGCAGGAACAGTCGCAGGTCCTGCAAAACATGCTCGGCCAGATCATCGAGGCGATCAAGGCCACCAATTCGCGCATCGATCAGCAGACGGAAGCCAACCGCAAAGCGATGGCGGACCAGAAACTCGTCATCGACAACCTTTCGAACGATGTGCGATCGATCAACCAGAAACTGGACGACAACAACGTCCGCCTGGGATCCTTGAGCCAGGAAGTGGACGCGTTGCGCCAAGCGTTGCAGCAGGCGGCCGCGCGTCCGACGGCGACGGCGACGGCACCAAACGAACCCGACACAGCAGGAACTGCCACCGGTTCAACGCCAGGTGCGCCGATTGTCATCAACTCGCCCCAACAGACATGGAATGCCGCGTTTGGCGATTACATCGGCGGCAATTTCGATCTCGCGATCTCCGGTTTTGAGGCGTTCATCAGACAATTTCCGAAGTCTGATCAGGCCGACGATGCCCAGGTCTATATCTGCTCGTCGTACCTGCAACTCGGAAAGAACGACGAAGCGGTCAAGGCGTGCGACACGGCCATCCGCACGTACCCGGGCGGCAACGCGATCCCGGAAGCCTACTACCGAAAAGCGCTCGCGCAGCGGAATCAGAAGGACGTGAACGGCGCGCGCGCGACGTGCGAAGAGTTGATCAAGAAATTCCCCGACACGACGTACCGCAGCCTGGGCGAACAACTCCTCAATCAGCTGCCACGCCGCGATGACTAACTGCTAGAATCGTCGTCCATGGGCTCAGTCAACAAAGTGATTCTCGTCGGCAATCTCGGACGCGATGCCGAGTTGCGATACACGCCTGGCGGCGCCGCCGTCGCCAAGTTCTCCGTTGCGACGACCGAAGTGTGGAACGACAAGGCGGGTCAGCGTCAGGAACGCACCGAGTGGCACAACATCGATTTGTGGGGTAAGCAGGCGGAATCGCTTTCCGAGTACCTCGTCAAAGGCAAACAGGTCTACGTCGAAGGACGGCTGCAGACCGACGAGTACACCGACAAGGACGGCAACAAGCGCAAGAGCACGAAGGTGCGCTGCGACAAAGTCGTGTTGCTGGGCAGCGGCGGCGGTGGCGGACGCGGCGGCGGGGGCATGTCGCGCAGCGGTGGCGGCGCCACCAGCAGCATGGACGACCACGCGCCGGAGCCGTCTTCGGAACCACTCACCGACGACGATATCCCCTTCTAGTTACTTCTTGTCTTCGCGACCGTAGCGATCTTCGAGGCGGACGACGTCGTGCAGTTCCGGCGTCGACACCTCGAAGATGTCGCTGTCTTCGATCGCCGTCATGCGGTGAACGGTCTTCGGCGTGACGTGCACGCGCTCGCCCGGCAGCATCTCGCGCTGCGTGAGCTTGCCGTCGACTTCGATCTCGAACAGCAGCTTCCCTGATTGCAGGAAGATCGTCTCGTCCTTCAGGTTGTGGTACTGGAGGCTGAGCGCGTGGCCGGCGTTCACGTGGATCAATTTGCCGACGTAGCGCTCCGTCTTCGCCCAATGGAGCTCGTAGCCCCACGGCTTGTCCACGCGCGGAATCTCTCCGCTCACTTGGTGACCCCCTTGTTGGCGAGCTTGCCGAGCGCGCTCAGCAGCTCGTGTTCGATGTCGTCGATGGTCGCCAGCCGCAGCACGCGCCGTCCCAGCGACCGCAGGTCATCGAGCCGGTGTTCGGACAGGACCTGCTTCGCGATCGGAATCGCGCCCGGCGTCATGCTGAAGTCGGTCAAGCCGAGGCCGACCAGCAGCGTCAGCAGCGCCGGATCGGACGCCATTTCGCCGCAGAGTGAGACCGGGATCCCGGCTCGCCGCGCCGCTCGGCGCACCATCACGATGATCCGCAGGATCGCCGGATGCAGCGGTTCGTAGAGCCGCGACACCCGTTCGTCGGCGCGGTCGACGGCGAGGCAGTATTGAATGAGATCGTTCGTGCCGATGGTGAAGAAATCGACCTCGCGCGCGAGGAGATCCGCCGTGTACGCCGCGGCCGGGATTTCGATCATGATGCCGATCGGGACCTTCGGCACCGCAATCCCCCGCCGCATCAGCTCGACCATCGCCTCGCTCACCATGGCGCGCGCTTCGCGCAACTGCTCCACGCCGGTGACGAACGGAAACATGATGCGCAGCTGACCGTGTTGCGCCGCGCGCAACAGCGCGCGCAATTGGACGCCGAAGAGATCCGGCCGTGCGAGCGCGAGGCGCAGCCCGCGGAGCCCTTGCCGGCTGGCCCGCTCGGCTTCCGGCTCCCATCCCGGCGTGAATGGCTCGGTCGCCAGCCGCGTCTGCAGCTGATCCTCGTCGATGTCGAACGTCCGCACGGTCACGACGCCCGGCGCCATCCCTTCGAGCATGCGCCGGTACACGTCGTATTGACGATCCTCATCGTCGGCCGCGACCGGTGCGGCATTCAGCAGGAACTCCGATCGATAGAGGCCGATCCCTTCGGCGCCGGCGTATCGCGCCGCGGCGAGATCGTCCGGGAACTCGATGTTCGCTTCGAGTCGGATCCGGTGGCCGTCTGCCGTGACGGCCGGCCCACGGCGATCGGTGTCCGCCGACGGTGCGGGATGACCGTCTTCGGCGTAGCGCGCGGCGCGCGCCAGTTCTTCCGGGGATGGATCGACGATGATCTCGTTCGCCGTTCCATCGATGACGACCATCTGTCCCGCCTCGATGCGTTCGACGGCGTTGTGCAGCCCGACGACCGCGGGCACTTCGAGCGACCGCGCGAGGATCGCGGTGTGATACGTGCGGCTGCCGGCGTCGGTCGCGAAGCCGCGGACGCGCGACCAGTCGACCTGCGCGGCGAGCGACGGCGTCAGTTCGTCCGCGATGATCACCGACGCCTCGTCGATCTCGCGCAACAATTCGCGCGCCGACGAGACGCCCTGGCGCAGGTTCATGCGCAGCCGGCCGACGAGATCGGACACGTCGCCCTTCCGCTCTCGCAGGTAGGGATCCGCAACCTCGTCGAACACCGCGCTGAACTCGTCGAACACCTGCTGAATCGCCCACTCGGCGTTGACGCGCTGCTCGCGGACGATCGCCATCGCGCGCGGGACGAGCATGGGATCGTCGAGCATCAGCAGCTGCGCGTCGAAGATCGACGCCAGCTCCGAGTGCCGCTTCGCGACGCGCTCGCGGACTTCGAGCAGCTGCTCGCGCGATCGCGCCCGGCTCGATTCGATGCGCAGCACTTCGAGGTCGACGCGGCCGGCGGCGATCTGGTACCGCAGGGCCTGCGCGCGCTGGATGAGAATGACCGCACGGCCGGAGACCACTCCGGGCGAGACGCCGATGCCGCTCAGGCGCTGCACGTGTCCTCGCCGAATCCGGACTGCACCAGCGCGACGAGCGCGGAGACGGCGTCCTGCTCGTCCTTCCCGTCGGCCGCAATCGTGATGGTGGATCCACGCGCGGCGGCCAGCAGCAAAATGCCCATGATGCTCTTGCCGTCCATCTCGCGCTCGTTGCGGATCACGCGCACGCGCGCATCGAACCGCCCGGCCAGATGCACGAACTTCGCGGCAGCGCGGGCATGCATGCCGAGCTGATTGACGACGGTCACTTGCTGCGACGTCATGCGCTCTTCTCGCCGCGCAGGAAATCGGACGCGACCCAGATGGCGTTGCGGCCGTGATCGCGCAGCTCTTTCGCCACCGCCAGCAGGTCGGAGCTCGAGCGCACGTTGGTCAACTTGATCAACATCGGCAGGTTGACACCTGTCACCACTTCGACGCGGTCTTTCTGCAGGAACGTCATGCCGAGGTTCGAGGGCGTGCCGCCGAACATGTCGGTCAGGATCAGGACGCCCTCATCGCCCGTCCGCACGCGCTCGATCGCCTTCTCGATGTCCTCGCGCGCGTCATTCACATCGTCGTGCCAGCCGATCGAGACGGCGGTGAACTGCGGGAGGTCGCCGACGATCATTTCCGCGGCGTTCACCAACTCGGTCGCCAGCTGTCCGTGCGTCACGACGACGACACCGATCATCGGAGCGCCCCGTCGACGAAGCTCACGAAGACCACGATGCTCACGAAGATATTGTAGCCAAAAGGTTTCGTGGACTTCGCGTTCTTCGTGAACTTCGTGGTCATGCGTGGGTGATATCCCGGTGACGTACGCGGACGGACGCGCCGCCGACCTCTGTCAGCGCCTTCTTCAACCGCTCGGCAATCATCACCGATCGATGCCGTCCGCCGGTGCAGCCGATCGCGACCGTGAGATAGCTTTTGCCTTCCGCGATGTAGTGCGGCAGCACGTAGCGCAGGTACTCTTCGAGACGATCCATGAACTCGCGCGTCGACGAATCGCGCTCCATGAACTGCACGACGGCGCGATCGCGTCCCGTGCGCCGCCGCAGCGTCGGAACGAAATGTGGATTCGGCAGGCAGCGGACGTCGAAGACGAGATCGGCGTCGACCGGCACGCCGTGTTTGAAGCCGAAGCTCAGGAGCGTGACCACCAGGCGCGCGCGCGATCGCTCACGCGACAACCCCATGAAGAACTGCCGCAGCTCGTGGACCGTCATGTCCGACGTGTCGATGATCTCGTCGGCGATGTCGCGAATCGCCGTCAGGCGGGTGCGCTCGTCGCGGATCCCTTCGCTGACCGATCGCGCACCGGCCAGCGGATGCGGCCGCCGGGTTTCGCTGAACCGCCGCACCAGCGCCGCGTGACTGGCTTCGAGAAAAATCAGCACCGGGTTCAGCCGCGGCATGTGGCGCAGCCGTTTGAAGATCTTGGGAAACGACGACAGGAACCCGCCTTCACGCACGTCGACGACGATTGCGACTTTGTTGATGTCGCCCCCGGCGCGCAGCGATAACTTCGCCAGCGTCGGGATCAGCGTCGTCGGCAGGTTGTCGACGCAGAAGTAGCCAAGGTCTTCGAGCGCGCGAATCGCCTGCGATTTGCCCGAACCCGACAGGCCGGTCAGGACGATGAAGGGCTGCCCGGCCTTGCCCGTTGCCCTGCCCTCCCGCCGCGGCCTCTTGCCGGTCACTTCACTGTGCGTCGTCTTCTTCGTCATCGGAGGTTGGGATCGTTTCGGCACGTAACGTCTGTTCGAGCCGCTCCGCAAGCGCGCGCGCGGCGTGATGGCCGCGCGATTTCAGCAATTGGTTGCGCGCCGCCACTTCGACGAGGATCGCGATGTTGCGCCCGGGCGCCACCGGCATGCGCAGCAAGGGGACCCGCAGGCCGAGCACGTCGTAGAACTCGTCGTCGAGTCCGAGGCGTTCGTATTCGCGTCCCGGCTCCCATCGCTCGAGCTGCACGACGAGCTCGACGCGCTTCGACGACCGCGTCGAGGCGATCCCGAACAGTTCTTTGACGTTGATCACGCCGAGACCGCGCAACTCCATGTGATGGCGCGTCAACTCGGGACAGGTTCCGATCAGGATCGATTCCTGCCGCCGGCGAATCTCCACGGTGTCGTCGGCGACCAGGCGATGACCGCGGACGATCAGATCGAGCGCGCACTCGCTCTTGCCGATACCGCTCTCGCCGACGATCAGTACGCCGAGGCCCAGGATGTCCATCAGCACCGCGTGGATGATCGTGCGCTCGGCCAGCGAGTCCTCGAGCAGCGACCCGAGCTTCGCGATGGCCGTCGGCGTCACGACCGGCGTTTTCAACAACGGCAGCCGCGCGCGCTCCGCTTCGGCGACGAGCTCGGTCGGCGGCGTGAAACCGCCGGTGATGATGACGCACGGGAAGTCGAGCGTGAACGCGAGCCGCAGCGCGTCGGCGCGTGCGGCGGTGTCGAGGCGTTCGAGATACCGGATCTCGCTTTCGCCGAGGATCAGGACGCGTCCCGGCTTCAGATACTCGTGGAAGCCGGCCAGCGCCAGGCCGGTCTTCTGGATGTGGGGGCTCGTGATGCCACGGTCGAGGCCGTCGGCGCCGGCCAGCAGTTCGAGCGGCAGACCCGACGCCTCCGGCCGGCTGCCGAGCAGTCCGCCGACGGTCACGCTGTGATGGGCCACGCTACGATTATCGTCGAGCGGTCGGTCGATTACGACTCGGTGCCGACGAGCGTCAGCTCACCGTTCCTGCGGCGATACAGGACGGTGACCGCGGACGTCTCGACGTCGCGAAACACCACGATGTCGTCGCCGCCGTCGAGCGATCGCGCGGCGTCGGCGACCGTCATCGGACGGATCGTCTGCCGTTCGGCGCGCAGGATGCGGGGCATCCGGACGCGTTCGCGCAGCGGTTTCACGCCGGCGACCTTCACGCGCTCGGCCTCCGGCTCCTCGCCGATAATCGGGACGCCTTTGCCGGCGCCGCGCCGTTTTCGCTCCTGCCACTTCCCTTTGACCTTTTGCGCCTGCTGCGTGATCTTCTCGATCGCCTGCGTGAGCGCCGGTTCCCACGCGGTGGCGTTGCCGAGGCCATGCAGAAATTTCTCGCCGCGCGCATGGAGCGTAATCTCGGCGCGGTGCCGGTATTTCTCCCGCGTCAACACGGCTTGCGCCGAGACGGCGCTGTCGTTCAGCATCCGTTCGAGCTTCGCGAGCTTCGTGTCGACGAGGCGCCGGAGGGTTGGCGTGATATCGACGTGACGACCGGTGAGTTCGAGGCGCATACGGTTGCCGCTAGTACAGGACCTTCCGTTGATTGGACGTCGGAATCTTCAGCTCTTCGCGGTACTTCGCGATCGTGCGTCGGGCGAGCACGAGCCCTTCGCGCTGCAGGATGCTGACGATCTTGGAATCGCTCAGCGGCTTGCGCGGATCCTCGTTCTCGATGATCTTCCGGATCCGCTGCTTGATCGTCACCGACGACACGCTCTCGCCGTACGAGCTGCTGATGCCGCTGTGGAAGAAGTACTTCATCTCGAACACGCCCTGGGGCGTGTGCATGTACTTGTTGGTGACGACGCGGCTGACCGTCGATTCGTGCATGCCGATATCGTTCGCCACATCGCGCAGCACGTGCGGGCGCAGGTGCTCGATGCCGTGATCGAGAAAGTCGCGCTGGAAATTGACGATGCTCTTCGCGACTTTGAAAATGGTCTTCTGCCGCTGCTCGACCGACTTGATCAGCCAGAGCGCCGAACGGAACTTGTCCTTCACGTAGGCGCGCGTCTCGTCGGTGTTGTCCGCGGCGCTCTTGTCGAGCAGCCGGCGGTACACCGGGCTGATGCGCATTTGCGGCAGGCCGTCTTCGTTCAGGACGACGACGTATTCATCCTCGACCTTCATGACGTAGACATCGGGGATGACGTATTGCGACTGCGTCGGGTTGTAGCGGCTCCCGGGCTTCGGATCGAGATGACGGATGATCTCGATGTGTTCCTTGAGATCGTCGATGGTCATGCCGAGCTTGCGCGCGATCTCCGGCACTTGATGATTCTGCAGCAGCCGCAGATGTTCGGTGACGACCTTTTCGGTCGGCGTCCCCTCGAGACCGAGATGCCGCAGTTGCAGCAGCAAACACTCCTGCAGGTCGCGCGCGGCGACGCCAGTCGGATCGAACCCCTGCACCAACTTCAACGACCGCTCGACGTCCTGCACCGGCCACGATCCCATCGCCGCCAGTTCGTCGAACGACGCGACCAGGTAGCCGTCATCATCGAGGTTGCCGATGATCGCCGAGCCGATTTCGCGGACGATCGGATCGTCGGTCTGCATCGACAACTGCCACATCAAGTGATCGGCGAGGGAACTGCTCGTCGACAGCGTGTTCTCGATCGGCGGCAGCTCTTTGATTTCCTGCGGCGCGCGCGGCCGATAGCCGTCGTCCAGGTAATCACCGAAGAAATACTCGTAATCCTGGTCATCCCAGGTATCGGTTTTGTTCACCTGTTGTTCGGGTTCTGTTTTTTCCTGGGCGGTCGGCGTTTCGGCGGGCTGTAATTCTTCGGTCGGAACCTCTTCGAGCATTGGGTTCTCGACCATCTCTTGATTCAAAAGATCGGAGAGTTCAAGCGTCGACATCGGCAGCAGTTTGATCGCCTGCTGCAGTGACGGCGTAAGTATCAGTTTCTGAACGAGTTTGGTGTGTAGCTTCTGCTGGATTCCCATTCGGTCGACGGCTCAGTTATGCAATTCCTAGGCCCATTCTAGTCCAAGCGGAACTCGGTCCCCAGATAAATCCGCCGGACCTCCTCGTCGGCCGCCAGTGAATCCGGTGTGCCGCTCCGAAAAATGCCCCCATCGTGCACGATGTAGGCGCGATCGGTGATTCGGAGCGTTTCTCGCACGTTGTGATCGGTAATCAGCACACCGATCCCCCGATCTCGCAGGTGAAAAATGATCTTCTGGATATCGCTCACAGCAATTGGGTCAATGCCCGCAAACGGCTCGTCGAGGAGGATGAACTTGGGCGATATTACGAGTGCGCGGGTAATTTCCGCGCGCCGGCGCTCGCCGCCGGAGAGCGTGTAGGCCGCGGACTGCGCCACCGGCGTCAGATTCAGTTCGTTCAGGAGCTCTTTCAGCCGCGCACGCCGCGTCGCGCCGTCGAGCGGCATCGTCTCGAGGATCGCCAGGATGTTCTGCTCCACCGTCAGGCCGCGAAAAATCGACGGCTCCTGCGGCAGATACCCAATCCCCTTCCGCGCACGAACGTACATTGGGTCGTCGGTGACATCCTGTCCATCGAGCTCCACACGTCCGGAATCGGGCGCCGTCAGGCCCACCGTCATGTAGAACGTCGTCGTTTTGCCGGCGCCGTTGGGACCGAGCAGGCCGACGATCTCGCCCGAACTGACATCGAGGCTGACGCCGCGGACGACGGTGCGTCCGCCGTACGACTTGGTCAGATTGTGGGTGCGTAGCGTCGCCATCAACGGTTCGTCATCAGCGCTAGCCGCACTTGCCGCCGTTCTTGGTCTGCGTGCGAATCTGTTGATTGCCGTCGACGATGATCGCATCGGTGGCTTTGAGGAAGGTCAACGTCTTGCCGATCGTCTCGCGGCCGCACTCGTCGACGATCGTGACGGGCACGCCGGTGATGACGTAGGTCTCGTTGTCGGCGGTGTAGGTCATGCGCTGGCCGGTCGTCTTCCGATTCTGCTCTTTGAGCGTGAGCTCGTCGTAGGCTTCGGCCCGATCGAGCTCGTCGCCCGACGGCTTCAGATACAGCTCGATTTTCGCCGCCTGCATGTCGCCGTCACGATTGCTCAAGTGCGCGCTGCCAGTGTACGTGAGACGACGCTGGGCGTCCTCGTATTTCATGTCTTTCGCCGAGGCCACCGACCGGATGCGCTCCTGCGGCTTCTCCTTGTCCTTGAGGAGCGTGGTCGACGTCACGTTGCCCGCGGCCGAGAGGTCGCCTTTCTTGTCGTCGATCGTGATCGCGTCCGCCTTGATCGAGGTCTCGCCCTGGAAGAGGCGCGCGTCGCCGGTGTAGACCGCGAGCGACTTCGTGCCGTCGTACTCGAGCGTGTTCCCGAGGACGTTCACCGGCTCGTCCTGCTTCAACATCGACGGCACCTTCACGTCGCTGCCGTCGCCGCTCTTCTGGCCCTTTTTCGCCGGCTGCAGAATGCTCTTCACGTTGGTTGTCGCTTTGACTTTCGGCCCGTCGAGCGTGACGTCGAGCTTCTGGGCGTCGATCGTAATCCGCTCGTTCACGATGTGGGGTGATGGCGTCCCGGGTTCGGAGCCGCTCAATTCGAGCGTCCCGTTGTCGATGTCATAGCGAATCGCCGCCGCCTGTGCCCCGAGCTTGCCGCTTTCAAATCGAACGGCCCGTGCGAACCGCGCATCTTCGATCGCGCTGAGGCCGGGCTTCAAGCCGACGTCCATCGTCGCGGCGTTGACGGCGCGGCCGGGCGTCGTGCCGAAGCCGTTCTCGCGGTACTGCACGCCGCCGGCGAACTGCGCGCGCGAGAGGCCTCGTCCCGGCTCGCCCTTCGCATCGAGCGTCGTCGCACGGATGGTCCGCTCCGGCGCATCGGTTTCGGCAGGCAGCGTGAGCAGCACGTTTTCCCGCGCCGCGAGGAGCGTCGGCGTGCTGTCCGGCGCGAGCATGATGTCCAGCAATCGCGAGCTGATCTGACGCCCCGCCTTGCCGCGTTCGCCCGCGAGCTGGATGAGCGCGTCTTGATCGATTACCGCGTGCTCAATCGACTCGCCGCTGGCGCTGTACTTCAGCGTGATGTTGCGTCCGGTGAGCAGCTGCAACGCACCGACCGCGGCGGTCGGCGAGGTGATCTTCGCGTTTTCTCGCAGGTCGACCGAGTCGATTCGCGCGTCGTCGGGGGTCAGCGTCGCGACCACCGTGTCGGCCTCCAGCAGTTGACCGCTGCGCTGCATCCTGACGCCTTTTTCGAAGATGCGCATGTGCTGCGCGCGGTTGAAGGTCGCCGTGCCGCACGTCACTTCGGCCGTGATGGCGCCGTCGACCATGTGCACGACGGCCTGATTCAAAATGGTCAGCACGTCGTGCTCGCGATCGAACGTCATGCCGATGCCGGTGGCGCTCGTTTTCCCTTCCGACAACTCGGTGGGCCCCGGCGATCGAATCGTGTTGTCGCCTTTCGTATAGGTCGCGTGCTCGGTGCGCGCCGCGATCGACGACGAGGTCAAGCGGACGTCGCCGGTCAGATCGACGGTCGACTGATCCTTGCTGACGAGCGCTTCTTTGGCGATCGCGGTGAACGTGCCGCTGCCGTCCTTTTCTTCAGAGGTAATGGTGACGCCGTACATCTTCGACGAGCCGTCGGCGTACGTGTCCATCTTCTTGTAGCGGACGTCGGCGTTTTGATGCGACAGCTCGAAATGCTCGAGACGTCCGCCGGTCGTTGCCACGACGACGCCCGGATCGGTCTTCACAGATGGAACCGATCCCGCCGCTGGCGCGTCGCGATGTTTGAATTGGAAGGCGACGAAAATGGCGAAGGCGATGGCCGAGACGCCGACGAACAGCCGCGCCCTGCGCTGCCACACCGTCATATCAGGCGATCTGAACCCAGCCCTTTGAAATCGGCAATGTTCAACTCTGTATAGGTCTCGCCATTGTACTGATTCTGCTCGAGCGAGAACGCGACGTCGACGCCGGCTTTGTGCCCGGTGAGAAACTCGGCACGCTCGGCCGCGCGCCACGCGATCGCACGGAAAATCCGCCCGTCCTGCTTCAACGCCATCTTGAGATGCCGCTCCTTCAGCACACGCGGACCGTCGATGACCTCGACGCCGCGAGCGGCAAACACCGGACGCGGGTTGCCCGCGCCGAACGGCGCCAGCGAGGCGATCCCGGAGGCGACGCCGCCGGTGATGCTGCGGAACGTCAGGTCGGCGTCGATGCGCAGCCGCGGCATCAAGTCCTCGGGCCCGAGCACTTCGTCGGCCACGGCGTTGACTGCCGCGCGCAGTTCCTTGACGCGCGACGCCTCGAGCGTCAGCCCCGCGGCCTGCTTGTGCCCGCCGAACCGGATGAAGAGCGACGCGCACCGTTCGAGCGCACCCAGCATGTCGAATTTCGAAATACTGCGGCACGATCCGTGCGCCACGCCGTCTTCGATCGACAACACGATCGCCGGCCGATGAAACGCGTCGACCAGCTTTGACGCCACGATGCCGATGACGCCCCGATGCCATCCCTCGCCGGCGACAACGAGGACCGAGCGGGCGCCGATCTCCGGATCGGTCTGGCAGACCTTCTTCGCCGCCGCGAGGATTTCGGCTTCCTCGTCCTGCCGCCGGACGTTTTCGCTATCGAGCTGCATCGCCAGCTGCCGCACTTCTTCCGCCATCGTTTCGTCCGCCGCGAGCAGCAGGCGCGTCGCGATGTCCGGTGTGCTCATGCGTCCAGCCGCGTTGACGCGCGGCGCGAGCAGGAACGAGATGTGGTAGCTGTCGATCGTCTTGCCGGTGAGGCCGCAGATGTCCAGGAGCGAGCGCAACCCCACTTTGTGCGGCCCCTTCGACAACATGTCGAGGCCGATCTTCGCGATCACCCGATTCTCGCCGACCAGCGGGACGACATCGGCCAGCGTGCCGATGGCGGCCACCTTGATGAACCCGGGCAACAGCTTCTCGCGATCCGCCTTCCGGCAGAGCGCCTGGACCAGTTTCAACGCGACGCCGACGCCGGCGAGATACTTATCGGGATAGTTGCAGTCCGCGCGCTTCGGATTGATCACCGCGAAGGCGGGTGGCAGCTCGGCATCCGGCTCGTGGTGATCGGTGATGATCAGGTCGACGCCGAGCTCGTTCGCGCGCCGCGCGGCATCGGCGCCGCGAATGCCGCAGTCCACCGAGATGATCAGCGCGACGCCGTCACTGTGCAGCCGATCGACCGCCGCCGGCTGCAGTCCGTAGCCGTCCTTCAACCGTTCGGGGATGAAATGCACGACGTCGGCGCCGAGCAACTCCAGCGCGCGACGCAGGATCACCGTCGACGTGACGCCGTCGACGTCGTAGTCCCCGTGGATCGCAATCCGCTCCTTCCGCGCGATCGCGCCCATGATCCGATCGACCGCGATCCCCATGTCCGCGAGCCGCATCGGATCGTGCAGGTGATCGAGAGAGGGATTGAGAAACTTCGACGCGACCTCCGGGTCGGACAGCCCACGCTGACAGAGCAACCGCGCCACCGGCAGATCGATCCCAATCTGTTCGGCTAACGTCGTCGCGGCGACGTCGTCGCACGCGTTCATGTCCCACCGGACGGAGGCGGTCATCGGCACGGTCCTTGGGCTCCGCGACACTCAACACAAAGGACACGATGGACACAAAACAGGCTCTCGGCCCGAACGCTGGAGTTCACGCGGAACACGAAGTCCCTTTGCCGCTCGTGCATGACAAGGTTCGACGGCCTATCGGCTACCGAGTCGACTTCATCGTCGAAAATTGCCTCATCGTCGAGGTGAAGTGTGTTGAAAAATTGTTGGCGGTTCACAAAGCGCAATTACTCTGGTACCTCAGACTCTCGGGGCTCAAGCTCGGACTGCTCTTGACCTTCAATGTTCCCCTTGGTGTCGCTTGTGTCCTTAGTGTTTAGTGTCGTCGGTAGTTACTACCCGGTACGCAATCGCTGAGGGTATCAACTACCCTCGTCCACAAAATCGGCGTCCAATTTTCCCATCATCCGAAACTTGTCGTACCGCCGTTCGAGCCGCTGATCGCTCGACATCGCGCTGATCTGCGTCAGCACGCGCGCGAGCGCTTCGTCGAGCAGGCGTGCCGCCGCGTCGTGATCGGTCTGCGCGCCGCCGGTCGGCTCCGGGATGATTTCGTCGATGATCCCCGCAGCGAGGAGATCCGGTGCCGTCAGCTTCAACGCGTCTGCGGCTTCGACCTTCTTCGCCGAGTCGCGCCACAGGATCGCGGCGCATCCCTCCGGCGGGATGACGCTGTAGATCGAGAACTCCTGCATCATCACCGAGTCGCCGATGGCGATCCCGAGCGCGCCGCCGCTGCCCCCTTCGCCCGAGACAATGACGATGATCGGGGTGTCGATCATCATCATCTCGCGAAGATTGACCGCGATCGCTTCAGCGACGCCGCGCTCCTCGGATTCAATCCCTGGATACGCCGCCGGCGTGTCGACGAAGACGATGATGGGACGATGGAATTTTTCGGCGAGCTTCATCGTGCGCAGCGCCTTGCGGTACCCCTCGGGGCGCGCGTAGCCGAAATTGCGGAAGATCTTTTCTTTCGTGTCTGTGCCCTTGACGTGACCGACGAGCAGGACCGCCTGGCCTTTGTAGGTCGCGAAGCCGGTCATGATCGCATGGTCGTCGGCAAACCGGCGGTCCCCATGGATCTCGACGAACTCCGCGAACAGGCGATCGATGTACTCGTGGAGGCCCGGCCGTGCCGGATGACGCGCGACGGACACGCGCTGCCACGGCGTCAGCGTGCGATAGAGCTCTTCGCGCACCGATTCGACGCGCCGACGCAGCGATTCGATCTCGCGATCGCGCGCGTCGGTGCGCGGCAGCAGCGTCAGCGCTTCGATCTCCTTCAGCAGGACCGCGATCGGCTCCTCGAAGTCCAGCGTCTCGACAGCCATTTATCGAAGCTCCACGGCGCCGGTGCCGACGAGTTGCTCGATGTCCTGAATCAGGGCCGGTGACGGCCGGACGCGAATCTGCGAGCTGACGTCCACTTTCACGCGCAGCCGATTCGGTCCCTCGCCCGTTTCCATTTCGAACGACACCTTTCGGTCTCCCCGATGCCGCGAGAAGATCTCGCCGAGCGCTTCGAGCGTCGGTCGATCCGCCGGCTTGCGCAGGTGGATCGACACTTCCCGGGCGAGCCGCTCGCGCACCGCGTCAATCGGCGCGATCTCCGACGCCAGAATCCGCGTCGTCTCCTCGTCGCGCTCCAGCTTGCCGCGGACGAGCACGAGCGTCCCGACTTCGACGAACTGACCGCAGCGGCCGAACGTCTCGGGAAACACGACGATCTCCACCGTGCCGCCCGAGTCTTCGAGCATGAAGACCGCCATGCGATCGCCCTTCTTGGTCTTCAGCGGACGGACCGTCGCGACAATACCACCAATGCTGGTGTCGGGCTCGATCGGCTTCGGGCCGCCGGGGCCCCACCCGTTGTCCCGCGCGGTCGCCTGCGCCTCGGCGAGCTCGGCGATCGATTTCGCGCCGAACTCTTTCAACGACGCCGCGTACCGGTCCACCGGGTGGCCGCTCCAGTAGAGGCCGAGCGTTTCCTTCTCGAACGCGAGCTGGTCGCTCTCGGTCCAGGCGGGCGCGTCAGGCAGCGACATCGCCTGCGCGGCATCCGCATTCGCCGACGCACGCTCATCGAACCCGCCGAACAGCTGTGCCTGACCTTGTTCGCGATCGCGCTGCGCGCGCGCGCCGTACTCACATGCCGCGTCGATCGCGGCCATGAGCCGCGGCCGAAGCGCCGGCGACGGCAGCGATTCGTACGCCGTCCCGCGCGCGAGCGAGTCGAACGCGCCGGCCTTCACCAGACTTTCGAACACGCGCTTGTTGACGAGCCGGAGATCGAGATCCTCGCAGAGCGCCGCGAGCGACGCGATCCGTCCCTGCTTCGCGCGGACCTGGAGCAACGAATCGATCGCCCCTTCGCCAACGTTCTTGATCGCGGTCAAGCCGTAGCGGACGCCTTTGTCGGGTTCGACGGTGAATCGCAGCTGGCTCTCGTTGATGTCGGGCGCGAGCACCGGGATGCCCCGCTCGCGTGCTTCACCCAGATACAGCGACAGCTTCTCGGCATTCTGCGCTTCGATCGTCAGCAGCGCGGCGGCGAAATGCCACGGGTAGTTCGCCTTGAGATACGCCGTCTGATACGCGAGGTAGGCGTAGGTCGTCGAGTGGGACTTGTTGAAGCCGTACCCGGCGAAGTGCTCCATCAATTCGAAGAGGTGCGCCGCCTTCTTCTCGTTGTGACCCAGTTTCTTCGCGCCGCTGACGAACTTCTCGCGCATCTTCGCCATGACGTCGGCTTTCTTCTTGCCCATCGCCTTGCGAAGGATGTCGGCCTCGCCGAGCGTGAACCCGGCGATGACGTTCGAAATGCGCATCACCTGCTCCTGGTAGGCGATGACGCCGTAGGTGTCTTTCAGCACCTGCTCGAGCCCGGGAAGATCGTAGGTGACCTCGGTCTTGCCCTGCTTGCGGGCGATGTAGTCGTCGACCATGCCGCTGCGCAGCGGACCCGGACGATACAACGCGTTCAACGCGATCAGATCGTCGAGACGTTCCGGCTTCGCTTTGCGCAGAATCTCGCGCATGCCGCTCGACTCGAACTGGAAGACGCCGAACGTCTGGCCTTCCTGAAATATCTGATACGTCTTCGCATCGTCGAGCGGGAGATGATCGATGTCGACCTTCTCGCCCGTCGTCCGCTCGATCTCTTTCACGCAGTCGTCGATCAGCGTCAGCGTGCTCAAGCCGAGGAAGTCCATCTTGAGCAGGCCCATCCGCTCGACGTCCTTCATCGACCACTGCGTGACGATTTCGTCGTGGGCGCCGCGATACAGCGGCGCGAATTCGGTGATCGCTTTCGGCGCGATGACGACACCCGCGGCGTGGACCGAGGCGTGACGCGTCATCCCTTCGAGACGCCTCGCCACGCTGAGGAGCTCTTTGACCTTCGGGTCGTTCTGCTCCATCGCGCGGAGCGGCTCGCTCTCCTCGAGCGCCTTGTCGAGCGTCATGTCGAGCGCGGCCGGAATCTGCTTCGCGACCTTGTCGACATCTGCGAACGGCATCTCGAGGACGCGGCCGACATCCCGCACAACCGCCTTCGCCTTCATCGTCCCGAACGTGATGATCTGCGCGACGTTCTCGCGGCCGTATTTCTGCGTGACGTATTCGATGACTTCGCCGCGGCGCCGCTCGCAGAAATCGATGTCGATATCGGGCAGCGACACGCGCTCGGGGTTCAGGAAGCGCTCGAAGATGAGATCGAAGTCGATCGGATCGACGTCGGTGATGCGCAGGCAATACGCGACGAGCGATCCCGCGGCCGATCCGCGCCCCGGTCCGACCGGGATGCCGTGCTCGCGGCCGTAGCGGATGAAGTCCCACACGATCAGGAAATACCCCGGGTACTTCATCTGCTTGATCATGTCGATCTCGTACGAGAGGCGCCGCTCGTACTCATCGATCGTGTGGCGCAGCGCACCGGCGTTGGCGAGCTGCTTCAGTCGCGAGAGCCGTTCCTTGAAACCTTCGCGGACGACGTGCTCGAAGTATTCATCGAGCGTGAAGCCCGCCGGCACGTCGAAGTTCGGGAGGAAGTTCTCGCCCTCCGGCAAAGCGACGTTGCAGCGTTCGGCGATGCGGACTGTGTTCGCGAGCGCGTCCGGGTAGTCCTTGAACGTCGCCGCCATTTCCTCGGCGTTCTTCAGGAAGAACTGTTTTGCCTCGTACCGCAATCGCTTCGGATCGGTGAACGCTTTGCCGGTCCCGATGCACAGCAGAATGTCGTGCGGGTGCGCGTCGGTGTCGCGGAGGTAGTGCACGTCGTTCGTGCAGACGAGGCCGAGGCCCAGATCCTTCGCGATCGCAGGGATGCCGCTGTTGACGATGCGCTGCTCCTCGATGCCGTGCCACTGCATCTCGAGGAAGAAGTTCTGTGGCCCGAGGATGTCTTTGTATGCCGCCGCCGCTTCGCGCGCTTTCTTGTCCTGCGCGTGGCTCAGGCCTTCGGCGACTTCGCCCTTCAGGCAACTCGAGAGGCCGATGAGCCCTTTCGAATGCCGCGCGAGGAGGTCCTTGTCGATGCGCGGCTTGTAATAGAAGCCTTCGGTGTAGCCGGACGACACCAGCTTGATCAGGTTGTGGTAGCCCTCGAGCGTCTCCGACAGGAGCACCAGATGGTTTGCCGTCTCGCCCGGATTCCCGCTTTTCGTCCGGCGATCGCCCGGCGCGACGTAGACCTCGCATCCGAGGATCGGCTTCACACCTTTCGCGCGCGCGTGATCGTGAAACATCACCGACGAAAACAGATTTCCGTGCTCGGTGACCGCGATCGCCGGCATCTGGAGCTTCGCCGCCTGATCGAGCAGTTCGTCGATCCGGCAGGCGCCGTCGAGCAGCGAGAACTCAGTGTGGAGATGAAGGTGAACGAACTCTGCCAAAGGCTATTCCCACTCGATCGTGGATGGTGGTTTTGACGAAATGTCGTACACGACGCGATTGATCCCGCGGACGTCGTTGACGATCCGCGACGAGATGCGCGCGAGCAGATCGTGCGGCAGGCGCGCCCAGTCGGCGGTCATGCCGTCCTTGCTTTCGACGGCGCGAATCGCCGCCGTGTATTCATACGTGCGCTCGTCGCCCATCACGCCGACGCTCTGCACCGGCAGCAGCACCGCGAAGCTTTGCCACAGTTTCGTGTACCAGCCGTCGCGTTTGATCTCCTCGGCGACGACGGCGTCCGCCAGCCGCAGGAGTCGCAAGCGGTCGCCCGTCACTTCCCCAAGGATGCGGACCGCGAGTCCGGGCCCGGGGAATGGCTGGCGATCGACGAACTCCGGTTCGAGACCGAGCTGGCGACCCACGACGCGGACTTCGTCTTTGAACAACTCGCGCAGCGGCTCGACGAGTGTCATCCGCATCCGCTCGGGCAGTCCGCCGACGTTGTGATGGCTCTTGATCATCGACGCCGCCTGTCCGACGATCGGCACCGACTCGATGACGTCGGGATACAGCGTGCCCTGCGCGAGGAAATCGACCTGACCGAGCTTGGCCGCTTCCGCTTCGAACACGTCGATGAACGTTGCGCCGATGATTTTGCGCTTCTTCTCGGGGTCGGTCACGCCCGCGAGGCGATCCAGAAACAGCTTCGACGCGTCGACGAACACGAGCGGGAGCTGCAAACGTTCGAAACGCTTGCGGACCTGGTCGGCTTCGTTGAGGCGCAGCACGCCGTTGTCGACGAAGATGCACGTCAACTGATCGCCGATCGCGCGGTGGATGATCATCGCCGCGACCGTCGAGTCGACGCCGCCGCTCAGCGCGCACACCACGCGGCCGCTCCCGACCTGCTTCCGGATCCGGTCCGTCGCCTCCTGGACGAACGACGCCATCGTCCAGTCGCCGGCGCAGCCGCAGATGCCGTACGCGAAGTTGCGCAGGATGTCGAGGCCGTGCTGCGTGTGGACGACTTCGGGATGAAACAGGATCGCGTAGAGCTGGCGTGACGGCGCCTGCATCGCGGCGACCGGCGCGTTGGCGCTCGTCGCGACGACCGAGAATCCCGACGGCGCGGCAGACACAAAATCACCGTGGCTCGCCCAGACACGAATCTCGTTCGGGATTTCCGAGAACAAGGCGCACGTGTCGCCGGGTCCAGAAGGACCCGGCCCACCGATACTGACGACGGCATGACCGAACTCGCGCTGCGGAGCCGGTTCGACACGTCCGCCAAGCGCGTGCGCCATCAGCTGCATGCCGTAACAGATGCCAAGTACTGGCACGCCGAGCTCGAAGACCGCCGGATCGCATCTGGGTGCGCCGGTGTCCGACACGCTCTTGGGTCCTCCCGACAGGATGATCCCAACAGGACGCTTCGCTCGGATTTTCTCCGCAGGCGTGTCCGGTGGCCAGACTTCGGAATACACCGAGAGCTCGCGCAGCCGGCGCGCGATCAGCTGCGTGAACTGCGACCCGAAATCGAGAACGATGATGGTTTGGTGGGCCACGTGAGACTGAAGGATAAACGCTATTATAACGGTGTGGCCGAACGCAGAACCACAAGATGTTGTAGTGCACTTGCCCTGATCATCGCGTTCGCCACGCCGGCCTTCGCCGATCTGACGCTCACGCCGGCTCGCGCGATGTGGACCCTCGCGCTCAACAGCCACATCACGCAGCCGCCCGCGTACGACGAGGCGAACGGGTACTTCGCCATCGACGGCGATCGACTCGTCGCGTACGATCTGATTCGCGGTGAACAGCAGTGGCTCGTCACCGCGAAACCGTCGAGCGCGCCGGTTGCCGCCGACGGGTTCGTCTTCTTCCTGCAAGACGATCACATCACCGCCCTACATACGACCGACGGCAGCGAAGCGTGGACGACGCCCTTCGCCGATACGGTGAGCGTCGCGCCGATTGCGCTCAGCGGGTGGCTGATCGTGGCATCGAGCGACGGCAAGCTGTCCGCTTTTCGCGCCGTCGACGGCACGCAGATCTGGCAGCGCGATCTCCGGACAGCGGCACATGCGTCACCCGCCATCTCCGGCGATCGCGTGTACGTGCCCGGCGAGAACGGTCACGTGATCGCGCTGCAGATCGAAACGGGCGCGCCGGTGTGGGATCGGCGCCTCGGCGGCACGCCGAACGACATCCTCGCGCTCGACGATCGCATTTTCGTCGGCGCCACGGATCACTATATGTACTGCCTCAAGAGCGCAGACGGTTCGATCGACTGGCTCTGGCGCGTCGGGTCGGAAGTGACCGGACGTCCTGCCGTCGACGAGCGACGCGTCTACTTCGTCTCGCTGGACAACGTGCTGCGCGCCGCCGATCGCAGTCACGGCGTGCAGCAGTGGATTCAAATGCTGAAGTTTCGTCCGATCGCCGGCCCGCTCAAAGCGGGCGCCACGATCGTCGTCTACGGACTGCAGTCACCAATGCGGACGTTCGATCTCAAGGACGGCAAGGCCGGCCCCGATCTCGCCGCGCCCGGCGATCTCGCAGCGCCGCCACACGTCCTCGGCGGCGCGAATCAACCGCCGGCGCTCCTGGTCGTCACGCGTGACATCGCCAAGGGCGACACCGTGACCTATTTCGCGCGTACATTGGATCCTGAGGTGTCGAGATTCGTGCCGCTGGCGAACCCGGTTACGACCGTGCCGGCGCTGGCGCCGCCACAGGGCTGAAGCGGCGCTCGGTGCGTCCCCGTCGATACAGCGTCAGGTAGGCCCCCAGTGCGGTCAGACCCAGGTACTCGAACACGAGCCCTCGAAGCAGCAGCGCCGCAATCTGCAGCGGAAACACGGCGAGCCCGACGAGCGGGACGAAGGCGATCAAGCCGACACCAGACCACGCGAGAGCCGAGGCAAACGTCGCGGCGACGACGAGCACGACGACGACGAGAAAGAGCCCGGCCAGTTCGCGAAACTCGGCGCGGATGAAGCGTGCGACCGCACCGATGCCGTCCATCACGCCAACGTTCTCGACGGCAATCGCGATCTGCGTGATCAGGTACAGGAAATTGACGAGCGTGATCCACGCAATCAGCGCCGCCGCCGCCAGCGCCGCAATGAACGTCCACCCAATCACCAGGACCCGCCCCTCGGCGATGCGATAGCCGTACGCCACGAATGCGATGTAGGCGCCGCCAGACGCGCCGTACACCACCATCAACAGCAAGCCAAGCCACAGATACGGCCGGAACAGGCGCGAGCACCCGTCGGTGAATCGCTGCAGGCTGAAGCGCGACGCGGCCTTGAGCCCTTCGTAGGTAATCGGCTCGTGCTCGATCGGCCCGGTCGCAGCTTCCGCGGCGAGCATCACGTCCATCGTGCCGCCCTTGACGACGAACATCAGGATCGACCCGCCGAGCAGCACGATGGCGAAAGCGGTAATGAACGCGACGAGCGCGACCGGTTCCGACAGCAAGGTGCTGGCGATCGTCGTAAAGATGTCGCGAAGGCTTCCTTGCAGCAGATCGGCGAGGTCGCCGCCGGCGAGGACGGCGACCAGGATGGCGGCGCCGATCAACGGCACCGCGAGCAGCACCTGGAACGTGGTCTCGGCCACGAATTGGACGGCGATGACCGGCCAGTTCGCGACGGCAATCAGCGCGCCGCGTTTCAGTAGATACTTGAGATGCACCTGCATCACTAGTGTATCCCTTGCTTCGCATCGCACGCGCGGGCGTGATCGTCGCCGTCATCGTGGGACTGACCGGTTGGGTCGTCGAGCGATCGCGATTTGGCGCGTCGGATGACGTCGCGCTGCAGCGAGCCGAAGGCGAAGCGCGCGATCGCGTCGACGCCGCTGCCAACGCGCTGCGCGCGATGGCCGCGCGCGTAGCCACGGCTCGCGATCTCATCGCCACCGCGCCGCGCGACCAATCCCAGCAGCGCGCGCTCTTCGAACGTCTGCAAGACGAGCTGTCCCCCGCCAGCATCGGCCGCACCGGCGTCACCGTCTACGATCGATCGGGCGCGCCACTGGCGTGGGCGGGCCGCGTCAGCGATCTGCCGAAGGAGCGGCTGCAATTCGTCGGGAACGCCGGTCCGCCGCCGTCGCTCGTGCTGGCGCCGGGCGCACTCGGTCCACGCCTCGTGCTGGTCGCACCGGCGACCGACGCGACGATCGTCCTCGAGCAGTCGCTCGACTCGACACCGGCCGTGCCGGGACAGAGCGATACCGCCGTCATCAACACGTCGATCGCCGCCGTGACGATCCGTGCAGCTGCCGGGGACCGGCTGTTCGACGCCGAGGTGCCGCCCGGCGAAATCGCACATGCACGCGAGCGATGGGATCGAACGGTCGGCGCCGCCGTCCTCGTCATCCTCGCGGTCACGCTCGTGCTCTGCATCAGCGCAACAACGACGCGGCCGGCGGTCATCGTCGGGATCCTCGTGACGGCGCGCCTCATCCTGTGGCTTGCAGCACGCTGGGTGCTCGGCAACCGTCCCGCGACAGCGCCGCTCGAGTGGCTGCTGACATCGCTCCTCTCCGTCGCGCTGGCGTGGCTGGCGATCACCGCCATCGATCGACGCCGTCATCGATCGCCACGGCCGCGCGTGGTCACCGACACCGCGGGGCTCGCGTCACTCCTCGTCAGCTACGCCGTCGCGGGCGGCGCGAACCTCGTATCGCTGTGGCTGTACGAACGCATCTTGCGTCGGCTCGTCTCCGAATCCTCGCTCGACCTGCTCCACTTTTCCTTGCACCCCATCAACGGATCGCGACTCGCGCTGACGTGCGGACTCGTGCTGCTGCACGCCGCCGTACTGTGGCTGGCGGCGGCCTGCATCCTGCTGCCCGAGCTGCGCTGGCGCACCACGCGTGGATGGACCGTGCGAGCGTTGAAGATCGCCGCGTGGGTCACGGGGGTGCTGATCGCGATGGAGGGGACGCGACTGACCTCCGCCACGATCCCGATGCTGCCGGTGTCGGTGGCGCTGCTCGTCGCGTTCGCCTTCGCGGCGACGCTTCGACGCGTGAGCGGCCGCCTGCGCCGCGCGTCGCAATCGGCGCGACTCGTCGCCGGGTTCGTCGCGCTACTCGCGCCGGCGACCGCGATGTATCCGTCGATCCTTGCCTTCGCGACCGAAACGAAAGAGCGGCTGATCGCGACCGAATACGGTCCGGAAGCGGCGTCCCAGCGCGGCGACCTCGAGCAACGCGTCAGGGCCACGCTCGCGCGCATCGACGGCACGCCAGGTCTGGCGCAGTTCGTGACGGGCGGGAACGTCGAGACGCCCACCACGGATCGCGCCTTCGTCGTGTGGAAGCAGACCGAACTCGCCGCGCATCGACTGACATCGGCGATCGAACTGTTCAATGACGACGGGCAGCTCGTCAGCCGTTTCGCGCTCAACCTGCCGGAGTATTCCGCAAGCACCTATCACCCCACCTCGTGCGAGTGGAGCGAGATCGTGGACGACGTGTCGCCGTTCGGCTCCAGCGACCGGCACGTCCTGCGCACCGGCCGAGCGATTTGCGACGCCCGCAATCGCCTCGTCGGCGGCATCGTCGTGCGCGCGATGCTCGATCCGGAAACGCTGCCGTTCATCTCGTCACAAAGTCCGTACCTGGAGTCGCTGCGCATCAACCGGCCGTCGAGACCGGAAGGCGTCTTTGGCCGGGACATCGAGTTCGCGATGTACGGATGGAGCCGCGCGCCGACCTACGCGGCGGGCACCAGCGTGTGGCCGCTGCAGGACGACGTATTCCAACGGCTCGTGGACTCGCGCGCACCGGTCTGGACGACGGTCGACAGGGACGACGAAAGATTCCGTGTCTACTTCCTGAGCGATCGCGGCGGCATTTACGCGCTCGGCTATCCCGTGGTCACGTGGCTCGCTCACCTGATCAACCTGTCAGAGCTCGTGCTCCTCACGGGCGCCATCTACGTCGCCATGCTGCTCCTCCTGACGGCGTCGAGCGCGCTGCCGATCGACACGCCGACCAGCGGCCGCGCGCTGTTGCGCGAAGTGCGGTCGAGTTTCTATCTGAAACTGTTTCTCGCGTTCGTCGCGTCGGTCGTGGTGCCCGTGGCGATCCTCGCGGTCGCGACACGGACGTACTTCGCGAATCAGCTCGTCGCCGGCTCCGAGGATGCGGCGGTGAAAACGGCCACGACGGCGCAGCGGCTCGTCGAGGACTACGCGCGGCTGCAGCAGCGGGACGTCGCGATCACGACGACGATCGACGATCAGTTCATGGTTCTGGTCCGGCGCGCCATCGACGAGGACGTCAACTTGTTCGATCGGTCGCGTCTGCAAGCGACCAGCGCGCGCGATCTCTTCGCGTCGCAGATCCTGTCGCCGCGCACGCCGGCGGAAGTCTACCGCCGCATCGTCCTCGATCGACTGCCCGCCCTGGTCTCCGACGAACATGTGGGTGACTTCACCTATCGCCTTGCCGCCGCCCCGGTCCGCGCCGGCGGACGCGACGGCATCGTAACGGTGCCGCTCGCCAACCGTCAGCAGGAGATCGAGCAACAGATCGACGAACTGGATCGCCGCGTGCTGTCGGGCGCATTGCTGTTCAGCTTGCTCGGCGCCGCGCTCGGATACTGGATGGCGCAACGGATTGCCGATCCGGTCAATCGTCTAACGCGTGCCACGCGGCGCATCGCGCGCGGCGATCTTGATGCACGGATTGCCGCCACATCGTCCGATGAATTGCGGCGGCTGGTCGACGATTTCAACCAGATGGCGGCGGACCTCAAACGCCAGCGCACCGAGCTCGAACGCACGCAGCGGCTCGAGGCCTGGGCCGATATGGCGCGCCAGGTCGCGCACGACATCAAGAATCCGCTGACGCCGATTCAGTTGTCCGCCGAGCACGCACGGCGCGTGAACATCGATCGCGGACGGCCGCTGTCGCCGGTGCTAGACGAGTGTGTCGCCGCGATCCTGTCGCAAGTGAAGCTATTGCGTCAGATATCCGCCGAGTTCTCGAGTTTCGCGTCGTCGCCGACGCCGCGGCCGGAACCGACCGACCTCGCGGCGCTCATCGACGAAGTGGTCGAACCGTATCGGACAGGATTGTCAGGGCGCGTGCACATCACGGTCACCGCGCAGCCGAACCTGCCGCCCATCTCCATCGACCGGACGTTGTTCGCGCGGGCGCTCACGAACGTCATCGAGAACGCTCTGCATGCCATGCCGGGAGAAGGACGGTTGACGCTCGACAGTCGACAGTCAACAGATCGGATCCGTGTTGAAGTCACCGACAGCGGCGTTGGAATGGACGCGGACGCGCTCGCGAAGATCTTCGAGCCCTACTTCTCCACGAAGGCGACCGGGACGGGGTTGGGTCTGACGATCGCGAAGCGGAATGTCGAGCTAAATGGCGGGACGATTGACGTCCGAAGCGAGCGTGGCGTCGGCACCACCGTGACGATCACCCTGCCGACGGCGTAGCCGCGTGATCGCCTGGCCGATGAACGCCGACGCGAGGTAGCCGTACGCGAGGATCACGAGCACGCCGCGCGGATGCGTCCAGATCGCGGCGACGCCGAGCGCGATGAAGATCAGCACCGAGTACGGCTTGCGGCTCTGGAGATCGAGGTTCTTGAAGCTGCGGAATCTGATCGTGCTGACCATCAACACTGCCGGCAGGAGCACCATCAGCAGCACCGGCAGCGCTTCGCGATAATCACTCAGGCTCGCCCACGGCGCGGCGTACACCGTCGCCGCAGGGACCGCGGCCGCCGCCGGACTCGGCATCCCGACGAAATAGCGCTTGTCGCCTCCGCCGTGTTGAATGTTGAAGCGCGCGAGACGCATCGCGGCGCACGCCACGAACATGAAGCCCGCCGCCCATCCGAGCCGCCCGAGCGGCTGCAGTCCCCACGTGAACGACAACACCGCCGGCGCCACGCCGAACGAAATGATGTCGGCGAGGGAATCGAACTGCAGACCAAACTCGCTCTCGCCGCCCGTCAGGCGCGCAATGCGGCCGTCGAGGCCGTCGAGGATGAAGGCGATCCCGATGAAGGGCGCCGCCGTTTCGAACTCGTTGCGCATCGCGTAGACGATGCACGCATAGCCGCAGAACATGTTGCCGAGCGTGAACAAACTGGGCAGGAGGTACACGCCGCGCCGGAAGCGGCGTCGCGGCGTACGGTCGCTGTTGCGGCGGAAGA
>DASREL010000168.1:0-4844 GCA_035652075.1 Vicinamibacterales bacterium | reverse complement strand
GGCGACACGTGGGGCGAGACGTTCGACAGCGACGCCGCGATTGCGACGGGCGAGCGGGTTCGGCGGGAGATGATCGACGTACGTCGTACCGTTGTTGCACCGGATGGCTATCGTTAGCGCCCATGAAAACTCTCGTCGCGTTTGCGTTGGTCGTGTGCAGCCTGTCGGTCGCCGCGTTCGGCGATCGTGCGACGGTCGATCGTCCCGGACCGCTTGGCGGCGGCGTGACGCTGCTGCCGAACGGTTGGAAGATTGCGCCCGCCGGACGGCACGTGCAGGTCGGTGATCTGCCGCTGGCGATGGCCGAGTCGCCGGATGGGAAATACCTGCTCGTGTCGAACAACGGGTACGCGCTGCCGTCGATCTCGATCGTCGACGTCCAGCATCAGAACGTCCGCGGCACACTGCAACTGGATCACGCGTGGGTGGGGCTCGCGTGGCATCCGGACGGCAAGCATGTGTACGTCTCCGGTGCCGCGAACAACACGGTTCACGAGTTGACCTGGGCCGACGGCGTCCTCACGCGCCAGCCCGATCTCGTGCTCGGTCGGCCGATGGAGATCCCGCGGCCGGAAAGCGAGAGCGAGAACATCAACCGCCCCGATCCAGTGCCACAAAGCTTCGTCGGCGGCATCGCGATCTCGCCCGACGGCACGCGCCTGTTTGCGGTCCACGTGCTGGGTCAGATCGTCAGCGCCGTCGATCTCAAGACCGGTCATGTGCTGCACAGCATCGAACTGCCGGCAGAGGCGTACACGTGCGTCGTCTCCCCAGACGGATCCACGTTGTTCGTGTCGCTCTGGGGCGGCGCGAAGGTGCTCGCGTACGACGCGCAGACGTTCGCGCCGAAAGGCGAGATCGCCGTCGGCGAGCATCCGAACGCGATGGCGATCACGAAAGACGGCAAGCGGTTGTTCGTCGCCGCGGCGAATACGAACGCCGTCTACGCAATCGATCTCGCCGAGCGCCGTGCCGTCGAACAGATTTCGGTCGCGATGTTTCCGCAGGCGCCGGCCGGCTCGACGCCGAATTCCGTCAACCTCTCGCCGGACGAAACCCGCCTGCTCGTCGCCAACGCCGACAACAACACCGTCGCCGTCGTCGACATCTCGAAGCCAGGCACCAGCGAAGTGACCGGTTTCATTCCGACCGGTTGGTATCCGACGGCCGCGATGTTCAGCCGCGACGGCCGCAATATCTTCGTGCTCGATGGCAAAGGCCTGTCGTCCGAAGCGAACCCGCGCAACGGCCCGAACCGGTTCGAGTACATCGGCGCGATGCTGACCGGCGCGTTGTCGGTTCTGCCGACGCCCGACCGCGACGGCCTGCAGACGCTGACGAAGATGGCGATGAGCGTCACGGCCTATACCGACGAACATCGCCTCGCGCCGGCGAATCCTCCGGCGGCGTCGCCGATTCCGAAGCGCGTCGGCGATCCGTCGCCGATCAAGCACGTCTTCTACATCATTCGCGAGAACCGGACGTACGACCAGGTGTTCGGCGATCTCGATCGCGGTAACGGCGATCCGACGCTGACGCTCTTCGGCGATGAAGTGACGCCGAACGCGCACGCCGTCGTGCGCGAGTTCGGCGTCCTCGACAACTTCTACGTCGACGCCGAGGTCAGCTACGACGGTCACGCGTGGTCCATGGGCGCGTACGCGACCGACTTCGTCGAAAAATTGTGGCCGACGAACTACGCGCGTCGTGGTGCCGCGTATCTGAGCGAAGGCACCGGCCAGATGCGCAACGCGTACGGCAACGTCGCGGCGCCGCGCGACGGCTACATCTGGGACGCGGCACTGCGCAAAGGGCTGAGCGTCCGCAGCTACGGCGAGTTCACGCATTGGGAGCCGGGACCGGTTGCTGACCGCGTGTCGGGCAAGCTCAAGGCGGTCGCGTCCGTTCCCGGTCTCGAAGGCCATATCAACCCGAACTATCCGCCGTGGGAGCTCGCGGTACCGGACAACAAGCGCGTCGACGTCTGGTCCAGGGAATTTGCGGCAGACGATGCCGCTGGCCGAGTGCCGGCGTTGTCGATCATCCGGCTCGGCAACGATCACACGAACGGCACGCGCGCAGGGTGGCCGTCGCCGCGCGCGATGGTCGCCGAAAACGATCTTGCGGTCGGCCGCGTGATCGAAACGATCTCGCACAGCAAGGCGTGGAACGAGTCGGCGATCTTCATCCTCGAAGACGACGCGCAGAACGGACCCGATCACGTCGACGCGCATCGCTCGCCGGGATTGGTGATCAGTCCGTTTTCGAAGCGGCGCACGGTCGACAGCACCCTCTACACGACGTCCGGCGTGCTACGGACGATGGAGCTGATTCTCGGATTGCCGCCGATGACACAGTACGATGCGGCCGCGACGCCGATGTACAACGCGTTCCAGCCAACGCCGGACGCGACGCCGTACACGCACCTGCCGGCGCGCATCTCGCTCGAGGAGCGGAACGACCGCTGGACGTGGGGCGCCGACGCGTCGAGCCGCATGAACCTGGCCGAAGCGGATCTTGCGCCGGAGCGCGAATTGAATGAGATCATCTGGCGATCCGTGAAAGGATCGAACTCGCCGATGCCGCCGATTCGGCACGCGGGCTTCGTCCGCAGCCGCGCCGGCGATGGAGATGACGATGACCGGTAAGCACGTGACGATTGCGGTGATTGCGCTCGGCACCGCTGCGCTGGGTGCGCAGGACCGCGACCGCACGAGCGCGATCCGCGAACGCCTCAACGATCGACAAGCGCGCAACGTCATCTTGTTCATCGGCGACGGCATGGGCGACTCGGAGATCACGCTCGCGCGCAACTACGCGGTCGGCGCGGCCGGGCGTCTCGCGCTCGATACGCTCACCTTCACCGGCGCGTACACGACGTACTCCGTCGACGAACAGTTTCCGGATCGACCGAACTACGTCACCGATTCCGCCGCGAGCGGCACCGGGTGGGCGACCGGAAGCAAGACGAGTAACGGTCGCATTTCGACGACGGCAGGTACGGATCAGGACCTGAAGACGATCCTCGAGATCGCGCAGGAGCGCGGTTACAAGACTGGCGACGTCACCACCGCCGAACTCACGGACGCGACGCCCGCGGTCCTCGCGTCACATGTCGCGATGCGAAGCTGTCAGGGACCGCAGGACATGACCGCATGTCCGCAGGATCGCAAGAGCGCCGGCGGACCGGGATCGATCGCGGAGCAGGAGATCGAGCACGGCGTCGACGTGTTGATGGGCGGCGGACGCAGCCGCTTCGAGCAGGCCACCGACGAAGGCCCGCTCGTCCTGCAGCGCGCCATCGCGAAGGGCTATCGCATCGTCACCGCCGCAGCGGGTCTTGAGTACGTCCAGGCGGGGCAGCGGGTGCTGGGATTGTTTGCGTCCGGCAACATGACGACCGAATGGAACGGCGCCGAGGCGCTGCCGTATCCGAGCAACCTCGCGCACCCGCAGATCTGCGAGACGAACCATCGGCCAGCCAACGAACCGTCACTCGCCGAGATGACGACGAAAGCGATCGAACTTCTGGATCGGCCATCGTCTGACGGACCCGGGTTCTTCCTGCAGGTCGAAGGCGCGTCGATCGACAAGCAGGATCACGCGGCGAACCCGTGCGGGCAAATTGGCGAGACGGTGGCGTTTGATCGCGCGATCAGCGTCGGACTCGAGTTCGCGCGAACGCACCCGGACACACTCGTCGTCGTGACCGCCGATCACGGACACACCAGCCAGATCATCTCGATCCCCACCGACGCGCATCCGCCCGTCGGTCTGGTCAGCGCGCTCCAGACGAAAGACAACGCGACGATGGTCGTGTCGTATGCGACGGCGCCGTTTCATCAGTCGCAGGATCACACCGGCACGCAGGTGCGAGTCGCCGCCGAAGGGCCGCAGGCGGCGAACGTCCTCGGCGTCATCGATCAGACGGATTTGTTCCGCCTACTACAGAACGCGCTGCGGCCGCCCGCCCGCATGACGAGCAGCGGCAAATAAGTCGGAATCCAATCGGACGCGATCCGACCAGCCCTGTTCCCGCAGTTCCGCGATCTCCTGCGTATAGCGTGAGAGTAATCGCTCGACGCGATGCCAGTCCGAGCAGGCGCGTCGGTGGATGACCTGATCGTCGATCGACTCGAGCGCTTCCCAACCGACGTGTGCCGTCGTTCGAACGACGAATGTTCGCACGTGTTGTTCGTGAACCAACGTTGCCGCAAAATCCCACGCCATGGACGTTCTCCCTGGTTGATACCGCCGGCGATTATGGCGCCGATCTCGTCGCACGTGAATCAACCGTAGGGGACCGAAATGGTGTGCTGGGCTTGGCGTGCAAGCGCTGCACCGCCGGTCGCGCGGCAGTGCACTTGCACACGACGCGATGATGCATTCGAATCATGGCGACAAGATCGACGAAATTGCCAGCGACCTTGATGACCTGAAAACAACTGTTGAGGAACTCGCGGACGATCCGGACGCGGCTCGAGAGCGACCGGCGCTCGCCAGGTTGAAACACGAGCTGGACGGCGCCGCAGATGCGGCCGACGAACTCGAGCAGGAAGAGGAAGAAGAGTCGTAACGCTGAACCGGCGGCGCACGAGCGCCCCAGCGTGGTGCAAACCGCTAATTCATTCGAAGAAGGTCCCGTGACGCGCGTGTAACGGCTCGTTTTCGACAGGCTTTTCCACAGTTTCTGTGGAAATCGGCTTCGTGGCTTTGGGGACGCAGCCCCAACGCGCGGTGCGTCCTCAGGGCAAGTCGTTATCCGGCGGCGACGTATAGAGCGCGCTAAGAAAGATCAACCACAGAACACACGGAGTCCACGGAAGACGTCGTTCTGTGCGTTC
>DASREL010000167.1:0-33803 GCA_035652075.1 Vicinamibacterales bacterium | reverse complement strand
CGATTGCGCCGCTGTTCTTGCGGTAGGGCCCCATGCCGCTGAAGCCGCGCAGCTGCAGCGCCGTCAACGTGCCGTCGTTCTTCACGCCGACTTTGTAGTACTGCGTCGTCGGCCAGCGTCCGTGCACGCCGACGAAGTCTTCCTTGCGCGACAGCTCGAGCTTCACCGGCGCGCCCGCTTCCTTCGCGAGCACGGCGGCGATCAGGTCCGCGTCCTGGTTCTGGTTCTTGTTGCCGAAGCCGCCGCCCATGTAGTGGCAGATGACGTCGACTTTCTCCGGCGCCATCTCGAGATCGCGCGCGATGTCGGCGCGGCAGTTCGAGATCCCCTGCGTCGGCGTGTAGATCGTCAGCTTGTCGCCCGTCCACGACGCGAGCGCGCAGCGGATCTCCATCTGCGCGTTGTGCACGAACGCGGTGCTGAAGCGGTCCTCGAACACGTGATCGGCGGCCGTGAATCCGGCGTCGATGCTGCCGCGCTTCGCGCTGATCGGGACGAACTCGTTGCGCGCGGTCGGCGACAAGTTGCCTTCGGGCCAGATCTTCGGCGCGTCCGGCTTCAACGCCTCTTCGTGATCGAGCACGAACTCGAGCGGTTCGTAGGTGACGTCGATCAGATGCAGCGCGTCCTCGGCCGTGTGACGATCGATCGCCGCGACCGCCGCGACCGGTTCGCCGACGAAACGCACCGGGTTGTTGAACGCGTAGCGGCGATGCTTCGTGTTCTTCTTCACCTCGTCCTGATACTGCGCGCCGCCCGAGATGCCGCCCGATCCCCAGATCACCTTGCAGTTCTCGTGCGTGACGATCGCCTTCACGCCCGGCAGCGCCATCGCTTTCGACGTGTCGATCTTGACGATCCGCGCGTGCGGATGCGGGCTTCGCAGCACGCGCGCGTACAACATGCCGGGCAGCTGCAGATCGCCGGTGTACGTCGCCTTGCCGGTCACACGCTCGACGGCGTCGATGCGCGGCGTCGCGTGCCCCACAACGTTCAGCGAAGAAACCGCAGAAGCCGCAGAAGCCAATTTCGGCTGCGCGTTCTGCGAGTTCTGCGTTGATCGTTGTGCGTTAACCGTCGCAGCGATGTAGTGGTTGTAGTTCGCGCAGCGACACAGGTTGCCGGTCATCGCGGCGCGCGCTTCGTCCGCGGTCGGATGCGGATTCGTGCGCAGGAGCGCCGTCGCGCTCATCAACTGACCCGACGTGCAGTAGCCGCACTGCGGCGCGTCATGTTCGACGAACGACTGCTGCAGCGGATCGAGCTTGTCGTTCTTGATCAACCCTTCGACCGTTTCGATCGCGTGGCCGTCCATCCACACGGCAAGCTGACTGCAGGAGTACACCGGCTTGCCGTCGACGAGCACGGTGCACGCGCCGCACTCGCCGCGGTCGCAGCCGATCTTCGTGCCGGTCAGTCGCAGGTGATCGCGCAGCAACTCCGCCAGCGTCCATCGATCTTCGACGTCGACTTGCCGCGCAACGCCGTTAAAGGTGGCACGAATAGCGGTGCGCCCTTCGACTCGCTTCGCTCGCTCAGGGCTGACCGCTTGCGCGGCCAGTGTGGGTCGCGTGGCGACGACGGCCGCGGCCGCGCCGGTGGTCTCGAGAAAACGGCGGCGAGAAATCTTCCGCTTGCTCATGCGGCGGATTCTATACCTGAACGTTACGCCCGGCTGACGCACCGCATCTTGCTGCGAATACGGTTGTGGCAGATACGCTCGGGCTCCGGCATGGCGACGACAGACGTCATCACACCGACCGCCGATGGATCGATCGCGTCACGCCTGAGCGGCGGCGGCGCGAGCGTCGACGCGGCCATATGCGCAGCGCACTCTTCGCCACGCTCGCGCTCGCGTTTCCGCATCAGCTGAAGTCGGCGACGCATCCTTCGTCTGCGCACGTCGCGACCACCATCGACAGCTTCGAAGCGGTCCAACCAGCACGCGCGTATGACGGCATGATTCAGGACGCGGCGGACACGTACAACGTCGACCCGAAACTGATTCGATCGGTGATGCGCGCCGAATCGGCGTTCGACCCATGGGCCGTGTCACGCGCCGGCGCGCAGGGACTGATGCAGTTGATGCCGAACATCTCGCTCGCGTTCGGCGTCACCGATCCGTTCGACCCGCGGCAGAACATCATGGCGGGGACCCGCTTGCTGCGCGAGCTCCTCGATCTCCATCGCGGCAACCTGCCGCTCGTCCTCGCCAGCTACAACGCCGGCGCCGGCATCGTGTCGCAGTACGGCGGCGAGATCCCGCCGTTCGAGGAGACCGAAAATTACGTCAAGCGCGTGACGCAGTACATCAACAACGATTAAGTCAGCCCGTCGGCGACCAGGAGCTCTTCGACGGCGCGATGCGCTTCGTCGATCGCTTGATTGGTGAACGCGGCGGCGCCGGCGTCCGAGTTCGCGATCGCGATGCGACCGAAACGCTGGCGGCCGATCACATGCGGCCGCTGTTCCGGCGGCATATCGGGATCGCCCAGCGTGTCGTACGTATACGCGTACCCGTACGGCCACCGGTTGACCGTGATGCCGACGATGTCGGTCGCGGGATCGAAGCCGCCGCCGGCGAGCATGCGCGCGAGTTGACGACGAATTTCGAGCTCGAACTGCTGGAACGACATCGACAGCAGCTCGCGCTGCCCGGCGCGGTGCTGCTCGCGGCGCGGCAGTCCCGGCGCGTTCGGGTTGCGCACCATCCGCACGATGATCGGCTCGTCCGGCGTCGTGACGCCGCGGTACGCGCCGATGGTCGTTCCGGGATCGAGGCTCGTCGACGTGTGATACATGCCGGGCGCGTTGATGTTCGTCACGCCGAGTGTTTGGAACGACGTCCAGCGCCGGATGAGGACGTTGTTGTACATCATCGGCACTTTGACGGAGTACGCGAGCGCGTCGCGCTGCGGCTGCGGCAGCTCCGGAACGAGCGACGGAATCAGCGCGTTGTAGCAGGCCAGAATCGTGTGCTTGGCGCGCACGCCGTGCACTCGCCCGCCCTGCACGTACGCCACGCGCTCCTGCGCGACCCTGACGACCGGGCTCTTCAACCGGATCCGCACCGGGGACGCCGCGTCGTCCAGCTTCTCGTACGACAGCGGCGCCTGCCCGATCGTCGTCATCGACTGCGTCCCGCCGATCGCGCCGGGGATCAGTCGGTTGACGAGAAGACGCGCGATCGACGCGTTGCCGTCGGGAAAGTGGAACGTGTAGGAGCTCTCGCGGAATTCTTCCTCGAAGGTCAGCCCGAGCCCGTTGAAGCCGACCGAACCGCGATGCGCCGCTTCGAGCGCCGGCGTCGTGTCCACACGCTTGTTGTTGCGGCCGCCCTGGCCCAGAAAGAACGGCAGCGCGTCGCGCGAGATCTTCGCCACGTTCAACAGGTAGTCCTGGTAACTCATTCGCGCGAGCGTCGCGCGCTTCTCGTCGGCGCTCAGGCCGGCCATGTAGTCGGGATTCTTCCCGTGGACGCGAATGAGATCGCGGCGCGCCTCGTCGCTGAACGGCGCGTGCGCGAAAAACTCCGGCCACGGAATGCGGCCGTTGCCGCGCACGAGTCGATCCTCGCCGAAGTGCTCCTTGTCGAAGAACATCGAAGGGCCGAGCGATTTGAACGCGTCGCGCGCGGCGAATTCGTTGTTGCGCGCGACGTCGATCCCGAGATCCTCGATGAGCCGCTTCGCGGTATAGCTGTACGGAAACGGCGTCGCGATGCTCTGCGTGCCGCCGTATCCGATGAACGTGCGTCCGTTGTACTGAAACTCGTTGCGCTTCGCGTGCCCGCCGAAGTCGTCGTGGTTGTCGAGGATCAGCACCCGCTGGTCGGCGCCCAGCGCGTGTCGCCAGAAATACGCGGCCGCGAGTCCGGAAATGCCGGCGCCGACAATCACGAGGTCGTACGTTTCTCCCGTGTCAGCCGGCGTCGCGGACCGGTACTCGCCGCGATCGATGGCAGGAAACAATCCGACGGCGTCGGGATAATTGCCTCTCAAGCCGGTGAGCGACGGCGGGTACGGCGGCTGGCGACTGGCGGCTGGCGGCTGAAGCGCAGCCAGCAGCGAGGAGCCAGAACCCAGCCGCCACGCGATCGGCAGAGCCATGCCCTGCAGGAAATCGCGCCGCGGGATGCGGCGCGTAAGGCCGAGATCGCGAAACTCGCTGCTCATGAGGCGCGACGCTACGCTCGCGCTGCCCCGGCGTCAAGAGGACACCGGTGTCTCCGAGCGGCGACGAACGGCGCGGAAAATTGCGAAAAATCGCGCGATTTCGCTGGCATCGGCATTGCTCAGTTACCTGGCGGTGCCCTACCTGTCTGACGAGGCTTCCAGTGTCGCTACGTAACCGCATCCTGATGATTGCTTCGCTCGCGTTCGTCGTCTGCATCGGCGTGACGTCGCACGCCGAAGCGCAATTCCGCCGCGGACCGCACGTGGTCGTTGGCGTGTACGAGCCCTACTGGGGTTACTACGACCCGTGGTGGGGATACGCCCAGTGGGGTCCGTATCCGTATCCGCCGCCGATGCCGTATCGCTACTATCGCGATCCCGGCGCGGCCGTCCGTCTCGAGGTGAAACCGAAAGAGGCCGAGGTCTACGTCGACGGCTTCTACGCGGGGATCGTCGACAACTACGATGGCGTGTTCCAGCGTCTGCGCGTTCCGCCCGGCGAACACGAGATCACGCTCTATCTCGATGGCTATCGGACGACGACGCAGAAGGTGTATTTGACGCCGGACAACACGTTCAAGATCAAATACAACATGGAGCGGCTCGCCGCGGGCGAGCAGCCCGAACCGCGTCCGCAGCCGCCGGCGCCGCCGCCCGGCATGCAGACGCAGCCGGGTACGCAGCAGCCGCCGTATCCGATGGGCGCGCCGCTGCCGCAGCCGGGCCGCCGCACGATGCCGCCGCCACCGCCGTCAACCGCGCCGGCTCCATCGCGCGCGGAAGGCTACGGCAAGATCGCGGTCCGCGTGCAGCCGGCGGATGCTGACGTACTGATCGACGGCCAGGTCTGGCACGGGTCAGACCGCGAAGCGCTGACGGTCGACGTCGCCGAAGGCCGTCACGCGATCGAGATCCGCAAGTCGGGCTATCGCACGTACGTCACGGAGATCGATGTCCGCCGCGGCGAGACGGTGCCGATCAACGTCAGCCTGCGAGGGACCAATGAAGACTAGGGCGCTCGCGATCGCGTTCGTCGTCTGCGCTCCGCTGACCGCGGCGGCGCAAGGCGGACCGATGATCGTCGAGCGCGTCAACAACGGCTTCGCGATCGCGCCGGAAGTAAAAGTGACCGAGGTCGATCACCGGACGTCGGAGCTCGTCGGCGGGACGGCCGGGGTTGTCCTCGACAATTCGATCTTCTTCGGCGGCGGCGGCTTCTGGAATGCGAGCGGATCGCACGATCGCGAGATGGGCTACGGCGGGTTCGTCTTTCAGTGGCTCGCGCATTCGAACGACACGGTCAGCTTCGCCGCGAAAGCGCTGATCGGCGGCGGCACGGCGACGTTGACCGATTCGATCACGGAAACAATCCGCGTCCCGAATCCCATACCGCTGATCAACGGCCGGCCGGACCTCACGAAACCGCCGACGTTCACGACGCAGACCATCACGACACAGGTCCGGCGGCGGGACGATTTCTTCGTCGCCGAGCCGGAACTCGACGTCCGCGTGCGGCTGACGAAACACGCCCGGTTCACCGCCGGGGCCGGTTACCGGGCCGTCGGCGCGGACCGCGGCGACTCGAGCCGCCTGCGCGGCGCCGTCGGAACGGTCGGTATCCAGCTGGGCAGCAACTTCTAGGATGGCTGACGGCTGATGGCTGAGGGCTCATGGAGCGTGGTCACCTAAATCCATCAGCCCTAAGCCATTAGCCGTCAGCCCTAGCTCCCTGTTGTTGCAAATAAAGACACTGTTCCCGCTTGCGCTGTACGGCCCCATCCCTCACAATCTACTGACTGATTTCAGCCCGGAATCGGACATTGCGGATACGTTTGAAAGGAGCGGACCACAACATGCGTCAGCAGCTACACCACTGGCTGTGGCGGGGCGTCGGGATTAGCGCGATTGCGCTGTTGCCGGCCTCGGCCATCGCGGCCGACGGCGCCAAGACTCCGACGTTCACAAAAGATATCGCCCCGATCTTCCAGGCGAAGTGCGAACAGTGCCATCGCCCGGACAACATGGCGCCGATGTCGCTTCGCACGTACGAAGAGACCCGCCCGTGGGTGAAGTCGATCGCTGCGCGCGTCGGTCAGCGCCAGATGCCGCCGTGGCACATCGACAAGACGGTCGGCATCCAGAAGTTCAAGAACGACCGCTCCCTGAACGACGAACAGATCGACACGATCCTCGCGTGGGTGGCCGCTGGCGCGCCGAAAGGCGACGATAAGGACATGCCGGCGCCGAAGGTGTGGCCGAACGAAGACGGCTGGGCGATGTCGCAGAAATACGGCAACCCCGACCTCGTCGTGAAGTCGCCGGAATACACGATGCCTGCGGTCGCGCAGGACGCGTGGTGGCGTCCGTCGGTCGCCACGAACATCACCGAACCGCGCTGGGTCCGCGCGATCGAAATCCGTCCGGTCGGCAAGGGCGCGCGCAAGATCACGCATCACGCGCTCGCGCGCTTGCAGCAGCCGGAGGACATGGATCCGACGCTGTTCACCAACGATCCGAATGTCGCGGGTGACGGCCTCTTCATGGAATGGGCCGTCGGCAAGAACGGCGACGAGATGCGTCCCGACTCGGGCCGCCTGATGCTGCCGGGCTCGAAGATCGTGTGGGAGATGCACTATCACGCGGTCGGCGAGGAGATCAGCGCGCACACCGAACTCGCCGTCTGGTTCTACCCGAAGGGCCAGGAGCCGAAGCACCGCGAAGTGCTCGCGCTCTTCAACACCTTCTCGGGCAGCGTCCCGGGCGCGCGCGCCCTCGACCTGCAGCCGAACCAGATCACGACGACCGAGAGCTTCGTGACGCTGCGGCAGAACGCGCGGATCGAAAACTTCCAGGCGCACATGCACCTGCGCGGCAAGGGCATGTCGATGGAAGCGATTTATCCGGACGGCCGCCGCGAGATGCTGAGCCAGGTGACGAACTTCAACTTCAACTGGCACAACATGTACATCTACGCCGATGACGTCGCGCCGCTGCTCGCGAAGGGCACGATCCTGCACTTCATCGCGTGGTACGACAACACGAAGGCGAACAAGGACAATCCCGATCCCGATCAGTGGGTGGGCTGGGGCGACCGCACCGTCGACGAGATGGGCCACGCCTGGATCAACATCACCTACTACAACGACGAGGACTTCAAGATCGAGAAGGACAAGCGCGCGGCGCAGACCTCGACGAACACCACGGGAGCCGGGCAACAACAGTAGGCACGCGCAGGCCGGGTCCTTCGACCCGGCACGCAACTCGCATTACAATTCAGGGCGCCGTCTTCGGACGGCGCCTTTTTCATTTCAACCTAGGAGATCAGGAATGCGTCGATCGTTTGTCGTCGCCGTACTCATTAGCGCGCTTGCCGGCGGCGTCCTCGTGCGCGCCGGCCAACAGGGCGTCGGCCAGGTGCCGAGCCCGCTGCCGCTCACGCAAACGGTTCGTGACCGCGGCTCCAGCGTGACGCCGGCATTCGAAGGCTGGTACTACGACAAGGACGGTTCGCAGCGCTTCCTCGTCGGCTACTTCAATCGCAACATGAAACAGGAATTCGACATTCCTGTCGGACCGAACAACCACATCGATCCGGGCGGCCCCGATCAGGGTCAGCCGACGCACTTTCAGAGCGGCCGTCAGTGGGGCATCGTCTCGATCAAGGTGCCGAAGGATCTCGGCGACAAGAAACTGACGTGGACGATCGTCGCGAACGGATTCACCAACTCGATCACCCTCCATACCAAAGCCGACTACATCGTCGAACCGTTCGAAGATGCGGCGAGCAAGAACACGCCGCCGAAGATCAAGTTCGCCGAAAACGGTCCGATCTTCACCGGCCCGCCGACGGTGAACGCCGAGACGCTGACGGCGACGACCGGCGCGCCGCTGACGCTGACGACGTGGGTGACCGACGAGGGTCCGAAGATCAACGTGCCGGAGAATCCCGGACGAGGGCGTGGTGCACGAGGTGCACGTGGTGCATCAGGTGCAACGGGTGCTTCAGGTGCGTCTGGTGCGGCCGGAGCACGAGGTGCGTCAGGTGCGCGCGGACGCGGAGACGCGGCGGCTGCCGGCCTGCCCGAAGGCTTCACTCCCCCACCGCCGATCGCGGTGACGTGGGCGGTCTATCGCCAGCCGGCGGGCGCGGTCGTCAAGTTCGATCCGGCGAAGCCGAAAGTCGACGTCGCGAACGGCGGCAAGAACGAAACGAAAGCGACGTTCGACCAGCCGGGCGACTACATCATTCGCATTCAGGCGAACGACAGCACCGGCGACGGCGGCGGCGGATTCGAATGCTGCTGGTCGAACGCGTACGTCAAGGTGACGGTCACCGGATCGGCGACGAGCAAGTAGACGTTCGCGATCTGATTCCGTCGGAATATTTCAAGGGCGCGCGGAATTTTTCGCGCGCCCTTTGTCGTGTACGCCGGATTTCCGCGCCTTTCGACCGGTACTTCGTTTGCGTATCGCCGCGCAAAAGGAGCACACGATGCGGATGTTCCGGATTGGCTTCGTCACATTCGTCGCGATGTCCTGCGCCGCGATCGCGGGAGCGCAAACGTTCACGAAAGACATCGCGCCGATCTTCCAGGACAAGTGCCAGACGTGCCACCGGCCGAACCAGATGGCGCCGATGTCGCTCGTCACCTACGAAGAAGTGCGGCCGTGGGTGAAGTCGATCGCCGCGCGCATCGGTCAGCGGCAGATGCCGCCGTGGCACATCGACAAAACGGTCGGCATCCAGAAGTTCAAGAACGATCGATCGCTCAACGACGAGCAGATCGACACGATCCTGAAGTGGGCCGCGAACGGCGCGCCGAAGGGCGACATGAAAGAGATGCCTGCGCCGAAGACGTGGGAAGACGAGGCGAACACGTGGACCGAGCAGCCGAAGCTGGGTCCGCCGGACATGGTGATCAAGTCGACGCCGTACAAGATGCCGGCGCAGGCGCAGGACGCATGGTGGAAGCCGGTCGTCGAAACGGGATTGACCGAGCCGCGCTGGGTGCGCGCGATCGAGATTCGGCCGTCGACCGTCAACGGACGCAAGATCACGCACCACGCGCTCGCCCGCCTGCAGCAGCCCGAAGATATGCCGAGCGACCTGTTCACCAATGATCCCAACGTCGCGGGCGACGGGCTGTTCATGGAGTGGGCTGTTGGCAAGAACGCCGACGAGATGCGTCCCGATTCAGGACGCTTGATGCTGCCCGGCTCGAAGATCGCGTGGGACATTCACTATCACGCGGTTGGCGAAGAGATCACCGACGCCGTCGAACTCGGCATCTGGTTCTATCCGAAAGGACAGGAACCGAAGCACCGCGAAGTGCTCGCGCTCTTCAACACGTTCAGCGGATCGGTCCCCGGCGCCCGCGCGCTGGACATCCCGCCGAACGCGATCACGACGACCGAGAGCTTCGTCACGCTGAAGCAGAACGCGCGCATCGAGAACTTCCAGGCGCATCTCCACCTGCGCGGCAAGGGGATGTCGATGGAAGCGATTTACGCCGACGGCCGTCGCGAGATGTTGAGCCAGATCACCGACTTCAACTTCAACTGGCACAACATGTACATCTACGCGGACGATGTGGCGCCCCTGCTGCCGAAGGGGACGATGCTCCACTTCGTGGCGTGGTACGACAACACGCGCAACAACAAGAACAATCCCGATCCGGATCAGTGGGTCGGCTGGGGCGATCGCACCGTGGACGAAATGGGCCACGCGTGGATCAACATCACGTATTACAGCGACGAGGAGTTCAAGGCGGAGCTCGCGAAGAAAGCCGCTGCGAAGACGACAGACGACGGCAGACAGTAACGCACCGCGAAGATCGCGAAGGCCACGAAGATCACGAAAATAGTTCTCGTGAACTTCGCGGTCTTCGTGGGCTTCGTGCCGCGACTACTGCGCGACTTGCAGCGAATCGATGTACTTCTTCAAGTTGTAGACCCTGAGCTGATCGTTCCCGAACGACTTCATCACCGGCCCCCAGACCGGCATCGGCGACGTCCCGTGCGAAATCGGCATCGCGGTGCCGTTCACCCGATCTTCGAAGTCCTTCATCGACAGACCGCCGGGATGGGTCTTCGTCAGCTGGGTAAGGTCCGCCGGCTTCGTTTTCAGCGCCACCGCCGCCGGGCCGTTGCCTTTCCCGTCCTTCCCGTGACACGCCGCGCAGTAGCTCTGATACATCTGCGCGCCGTCGGTCGCGTCCGTCCTGGGCGCCGTTCCCAGCTTGATCTTCGGCGTGTCCTGGGCCGCCGCGAGGACCGGGAGCGCGAGCGCGAGTGAGACGCCGATGAACGTTCGAACCATACCGCCTCCTGTTGATTGTTCGGCTGATGGGCTCGCAAGCGAAGTACCACGGTTTTTGCCGGATTTCCGGCATATCATGGGCGCGTGAGACCGATCTCACGGCGACGCTTGATGATCGCCCTCCTCGTAGCGGTCGCGTTCGCGACCGCCGTCTCCGCGTTTGCACAACTGAGTCAGGACCCCACCTGGCGTCCGCGCATCTGGGTCGGCGGCGGACGCTTCTATCGCACGCCGCCGAAGTGGGCGCGCCGCGCCGACAACCTGCACGCGGTCGGCGTCAACACCGTGATCTACTCGCTGACCCACTGATGCCGCTCGCGACCGAGATCGTCGACGCCGAAGGACACCTGATCGACTCGCAGTTGCTGACGGCGATGTGGGATGCGATCGTCCGCAGAGACGGCGCGTTCGAAATCCTCGAGTTCCGCATCGGCCGCACCAACGACGAGCCGTCGTTCGTGTCGATGCGCGTGTCGGCGCCGGACGCCAACATGACGGAGCTGCTCGAAGAGCTCGTGACGCTCGGCTGTCGCGTCTCCGGCGCAGAGGACGCGCACGTCGTGCCGGCCGACTCGAGCGGCTGCGCGCCCGAAGACTTCTATTCGACGACGAACCACCAGACGTTCGTGCGGCGCGCGGGTCAATGGATCGCGGTCGAGAAGCAGCGGATGGACGCCGCGATCGTGCTCGACGGCAGTCGCGCCGAGTGCCGCAAGCTCCGCGACATCCGCAAAGGCGATCTCGTCGTCGCCGGCGTGGCCGGTGTGAAGATCGTCCCCGAATTCAAGGCACGCGACCGCATGGGATTCGCGTTCATGACGAACGAGATCTCGTCCGAGCGTCGCGTCGAAGTCGGCGTCGCGAAAATCGCCGGGATGATGCGCGAGGCGAAGAAGGCCGGCGAACGCATCGCCTTCGTGGCCGGCCCCGTCGTCGTGCACACGGGCGGCGGATCCTATTTCGGCGAGTTGATTCGGTCCGGCTACGTCGACGTGCTGCTCGCCGGCAACGCGCTCGCCGTCCACGATGTCGAGCAGGCGCTGTTCGGCACGTCGCTGGGCGTCGACATGGAGACGGGCAAGGCGATCGAAGGCGGCCACCGGCATCACATGCGCGCGATCAACGCGATCTACCGCGCGGGCGGACTGCGCAAGGCGGTCGAGAGCGGCGTCCTCACGTCCGGCGTGATGTACGAATGCATTCGCCGCAACGTCGACTACGTCCTCGCCGGCAGCATTCGAGACGACGGGCCGCTGCCGGACACGATCATGAACCTGATCGAGGCGCAGGACCGCTACGGCGCCGCGCTGCAGGGCGTGTCGCTCGTCCTCGTGCTCTCGTCCATGCTGCACGGCATCGGCGTCGGCAACATGCTGCCGGCCTGGGTGCGTCTCGTCTGCGTCGACATCAACCCCGCCGTCGTCACGAAGCTCGCGGACCGAGGGTCATCACAGACGATCGGCGTCGTCACCGACGTCGGCCTGTTCCTGCGCCAGCTCGCGACGGCGCTGCACGACTGAGGTGGGTCTCGCAGCCGCGATCACGCTGGCGCTGACCTTCGCCACGCGTCCGTGTCTCGTCGCGTTTCATTCCGTCCCGATCCCGGACGAAGTGCCCGCGCATCTGGTGACGACGCTCGCGCAGGACCGCGACGGGTTTCTCTGGATCGGCACACAAGCCGGGCTCGTTCGGTTCGACGGCTACACGTTCAGGACCTACAAAGCAGACGCCGCCGCGAACGCGAACGCGCTGAGCGGGCCGTACGTGCGCAGCCTGATGGTTGCGCGCGACGGACGCGTGTGGGTTGGCACCTTTGCGGAGGGTGTGTCGATTTACGATCCGGCAACCGATCGCTTCACGCGTCTTGCCGCCCAGACGCGCATCGAACACATCGTCGAGGATCGGGACGGCACGATCTGGCTCGCGACGCATAACGGCGTCGACCACTACGATCCCCGGACCGGCACCACCGATCACTTCACACACTCGGCGACGGATCCGAAGAGCCTTGCCGACGATCGCACGCGCGGATTGCTCATCGATCGGGGCGGCAACGTGTGGGTCGGCAGCAGCCGCGGACTCCAACGGCTGCGCCGCGGGACGCATCAGTTCGACGCGTTTGGACCGCCGCAATTCGTCGGCGAGCTGTACGAAGACGCGCGCGGCCGCATCTGGATCGGCACGACCGACAACGGCGCCGCGATCCTCGATCCGCGCACCGGGCAGTATCGCGTGCTGGACGATGTCAGTTATTTCTGGATTACGGGAATCTCTGAGGCCGCGGACAACGAGATCTGGGTGGCGACGTACGGCGGTGGCGTCGACGTCTACGATGCCGACACCGCGCGCGTCATCGATCGCCTCCGCCATGACGCCACGCTGCCGTCGACGATCCCCGCCGACCGCGTCGGCGCGCTGCTGCGCGACCGCGCCGGTCTGATGTGGGTCGGCACGTGGGGCGATGGCCTGACACGGCACGACCCCTCGTCGCGCGCGTTCCGCGAACTGCGGTCGAGCCCGCAGCAACCCGACGGCTTGACGCATCCGTCGGTCGTGCGGGCAATGCAGATGCGCGACGGCACGATCTGGGCGGGGACGGATGGCAACGGCGTCGATGTGTTCGATGCGGGTTACCACCGCGTCCGCGCGTATCGGCCGAACGCGCGCGATGCCGGCGCGCTGAGCGACGGCTCGATCACCTGTCTCGCCGAGTCGACCGATGGCTCGACGTGGGTCGCCACGCTCAACGGCACGCTGCATCGATTGCGCGCGAATCGGCAGACGTTCGAACGCATCACCACCGCGACAGGGCTGCCCGGCGGACCGATTCGGGCGATGACGGAAGCCGGCGGATCGCTGTGGATTGCGTCCGCGTTTGGGTTGGCGCGTCTGGACCTCGCCTCGAATCGCATCACCGCCTACCGTCACGATCCGAACAACGCGGCGTCGCTTGCGAGCAATACGGTCGAATCGGTCGCGGCGACGTCAGACGGAACGATTTGGGTCGGCACGGTGGCAGGGCTGCACGCGCTGAATCCGGCGACGAATGCGATCGTCCGCATCACGCGCGACCCATCGAAGGCAGATACGCTTCCGCACAACTGGATACCAGACCTCACGATTGCGGACGGCCGTCTCTGGCTCGCCACGCGCGGCGGCGCCGCGGTGATGACGGCGTGGGACGGACACGCGGCGCACTTTGATTCGGTCAGCGCGCGGCTCAAGCGTCCGCCGGCGCCGATCGATTCGATCATCGAGGACGCGGCAGGCTGGATGTGGCTCGGGCCGCGGCTCCGCGTCAACCCGGCGACGTGGGAGGTGCAGGAATTCTCCGGCGCCGACGGAAGCGACTTCCGGACGTTCTACTTTGCCAGTCGTTCGCGGACGACCACGGGTGAATTGCTGTTTGGATCGCCGGAAGGACTGCTCGTCACGAACCCCTCGGCGATTCGCGGCTGGACGTACTCGCCGCCGCTCGTCGTCACCTCGCTGCACGTCGACGGGATCGATCAGCCTGTCCACGCGCTGATGAATCAGGTGTCGCTCCCGCCGCGCACGCGTGGATTCCAGATGGAGTTCGCGTTCCTCGACCTTTCCGCGCCTGAACGCAACATCTATCGCTATCGGCTCGACGGATTCGATCGCGACTGGAGCGAGACGACGGCCGCGCGTCGATCGCTGACGTACACGAACCTGGCGCCGGGCTCGTATACGCTGCACGTGCAGGGTTCGAATCGCGCGCACGCATGGAGTCCGCAGGAGTTGCGGATCGCCATCGCCGTGCTGCCGGCGTTCTATCAAACGTCGATCTTTCGTGCGGCGCTCGGCCTGCTGCTGATCGCGCTCGGCTACGGCACCTATCGCATCCGCGTCCGCCAACTGCAAGCGCGCGGACGCGAACTGGAACAGATCGTTCGCGAGCGGACGGCGGCGCTGCAGGACGCGTACGCGCGCATCGAGGAAGCGAGCCTGACCGATGCGCTCACCGGTCTCCGCAATCGGCGCTTTCTGGAACAGACGATCGACCAGGACGTCGAGCTCGTCGCCCGCCGCGCGCGCACCAGCCAGCGCGACGGGCAAAGCGATCTCATCTTCTTCCTGCTCGATCTCGATCACTTCAAGAGCGTCAACGATCGGTTCGGCCACGCCGCAGGGGACGCCGTCCTGATTCAGACGGCCGACATCCTTCGCGCGACCGTCCGCGCGTCCGACTACACGGTGCGGTGGGGCGGCGAAGAATTTCTCGTCGTCGCTCGTTTTATCGACCGCTCCGAGGGGGCGACGATTGCGGAGAAGATCCGCAGCGCGGTGGCCACGCACACGTTCCGGCTCCCGGACGGCCGGTCGCACATGATGACGTGCTCGATCGGATACGCACCGTACCCGTTGTCCACGGCCGAGCCGCACGCAGCCGGCTGGGAACAGGTCATCGACCTCGCCGATCGGGCGTTGTACGAAGCCAAGCGCGGCGGTCGAAATCGAGCAGCGGCCACCGCGGATGAGCGGTTAACATTGTCCTGACGCCAGGCGTCTATAGCCGCATGAAGCTGCGATTTTCCGTCGGCCTTTTCTTCGCCACGCTGCTTGCGCTCGGTGTCGCGCACGCGTCGACAGACGATCCGCCGCAGCCGCTCGTCGTCCACGAATGGGGCACGTTCACGTCGGTGGCCGGCGCCGATGGACGCGCGGTCGAATGGCTGCCGCTCGCGGGACCGTCCGATCTCCCCTGCTTCGTGCATCGCATGCCTTTCAACCCGAAGAGCTTCCTGCCGGCGACGGTCAGGATGGAAACGCCGGTGCTGTACTTCTACGGTCCTCGCCAGACGAGCGTGGACGTGCGCGTCGTGTTTCCGCAGGGGCTGATCACCGAGTGGTATCCGCAGGCGCGAGTCATGCCGGCGACGATCGGGGACACCGCGCTCCCGCGGACGAAATTCGACGGCAGGATCGATTGGCGACACGTGACGGTGTCACCGGCCACCGTGCCGGACCTGCGCGTGGAAGAAGGTTCGAGCCACTACTACGCCGCGCGGCACACCGACGCCGCGGCAACGATCGTCGGCTCGCAGCAGGAGAAATTCCTCTTCTATCGCGGCATCGGCCGATTCCAGCCGCCGCTCCTCGCGACAATCAACGGCGACGATGTCGTGACCGTGCGCAACGAGGCCGCCGAACCGATCAGCGATCTCGTGTTGTTCGACAGTCACGAAGGACGGATCGCGTGGCAGGTGCGACATAACGTCAGCGGCACGGTCAGCTTCAACGCGCTGGTGCCGGCGGATCAGTCGCCGATCAACGGCGACCTCGAACAGATGCTCGTCAGCGCCGGACTCTATCCAGCCGAAGCGGCGGCAATGCTCGAGACGTGGGGCGACTCGTGGTTCGAACAAGGCACGCGGCTCTTCTACATCGTCCCGCGCACGTCGGTGGATTCCATCCTGCCGCTCACGATCAGCCCGGCCCCGTCCTCGACATCGCGCGTCTTCGTTGGCCGCGTCGAGTTGATCACCGACGCCACGCGACAGACGGTCCATGACGCGCTTGCCGCGCGCGACCGCGCAACGCTCCTCAAGTACGGTCGCTTCCTCGATGCGATCGGCAAACGGGTCATCGCCGACGCGTCACCGCTCGAGAAGCGCGCGTTCGAGGAGTTTCTCGGCATGACGTACGGCCCGTTGTCGTATCCGCAGCCGACCTGCGGACACCAGACGACGCACTAAGAGCAACCACGGAACGCACAGAAGTCACAGAAAGAGTGTTTCTGTGGGTGCGATCTTCGTTCGCCCGCCCACGGCGCTCAACCGCAGAGCACGCTGGTTACGCAGAGCAAGCAACCACAGAACGCACGGAATGCACAGAACAGAAGCGAATTCTGCGGTCTCTGCGGTTGCTTTGTCTTCTGTGATTTCTGTGCGTTCTGTGGTTGCCTAGATTGTCTTGATTTGTCCGCCGCCGGCGAGCAGCGCCTGTTCGACGGCCGCGCGATCGCGGGGAGCGTCGACGCCGATGAGGATCTTGCCGGTCGTGACTTCGGGATCGTAGAGCGCCGGACGCCTGCGCGCCAGCCCGCTGGTGACGATGAGCGTGCCGACGGTCGCGAGAATCGATCCGAGCATCGTCATCTCGAAGATCACGATCAGGTTCGGCCACCAGGCGACGATCGGCATATTGCCGGTCGGGAGAGGCCACGCGAGTTCGGTGAAGCGCGTCAGCCACGTCGCGGCCAGGAACCCGAGGAACCCGCCGCCGCTCGCGATGTACCAGAGCCGCGAGTGCTTGTCGATCGACCCGAACTCGTAGTCTTCCATTGGCTCGTCGGTGACGATCGTGATCTCGGCGTCGGGGACGCCGCTGCTGCGCAGCGCATCCACCGCACGCTGCGCCGAATCGCCGTCACCGTACAACGCGTAGACGGCGCTCATGCGTGCGTCTCCCCAAGCGCGTGCTCGTGCGATGGCGACGGGTAGAGCGCCGGCGACGGATGATCGCCCGCCTTGAGTTCCCAGATCGAGATGATCGGCACGAACTTCGAGAACAGCGTGTAGAGCAACGTCATCGCCGCGAAGGTCGCGATGGTGATCATGATTTCGACCGGCCGCGGACGATAGTGACCCCACGAATACGGCAAGTACTTGTGGCTCAGCGAGGGGACGACAATCAGGAAGCGCTCGAGCCACATGCCGATGCAGACGCCGAACGACGCGATGACGCAGCCGCCGATCGTCCGCAGCTTGCGAATCGCCAGGATCGTGAAGGGGATGACGAAGTTGCAGACGATCATCGTCCAGTAGAGCGGCGAGAACGATCCGCGCTGCGTGACGTAGAAGACGTTCATTTCCGCCGTGTCATTCCCGAACCAGGTCGTCAGGCGCTCCGCAAAGACGAAGTACGCCCAGAGCATCGACATCATCAGGAGCAGCTTGCCCAGGTTCTCGAAGTGGACCGGATGCAGGTACGCCTCGAGGTGCAGGAACTTGCGCAGCGCCGCCATCGCGATGATCAGTCCTGCGATGCCGCTGAAGATCGCGCCCGCAACAAAGTACGGACCGAACATCGTCGAGTGCCACATCGGCACCGGCGCCATCGAGAAGTCGAACGACACGATCGTGTGGACCGACACGGCGACCGGAATGATCGCGATCGCCATGATTTGCATCGCCGTTTCGAGCCGATGCCACTGCTTCGTCGTCCCGCGCCAGCCGAGCGCGAGCGCGCCGTAGATCGTGCGGCGAAGCCCGGTCGCGCGATCGCGAATCAGCGCGAAGTCCGGAATCATCGGCAGGAACAGGAACAGCACGCTGCCGGTCAGGTACGTCGAGATGGCGAAGAAGTCCCACACGAGCGGCGAGCGGAAGTTCGGCCAGATCATCCGCTGGTTCGGATACGGCATCAGCCAGAAGAACAGCCATGGCCGTCCGAGGTGGATGATCGGAAACATCGCGCCGATCATCAGCGCGAACGCGGTGATCACTTCGGCGCAGCGCGTCACCGGCCGCCGCCAACCGGCGTTGACGAGACGAAGAATCGCCGAGATCAGCGTGCCGGCGTGGCTGATGCCGATCCAGAAGACGAAGTTCGTGATGTAGAAGGCCCAGTACACCGGCATGTTGATGCCGGTCATGCCGAAGCCCATGTACATCTGATACGCCCACGTGCCGAGGCCCATCGCGACGATCGAGGCGAGAAACGCGACGAGCAGATAGAACCGCCACGACGTCTGTTCGAGCGGACGCAGCAGGTCGTTCGTCAGCTTCGCGTGGCTTTTGCCGCTCATGCCTGCGTCTGCTTCGAGAGATAGGTGATCTTCGGCATCGTGCCGAGTTCGTCGAGGAGCTTCGACCCGCGCTCGGATCGCGACAGCCGCGAGACTTCGCTGTCGGGATCGTTGAGATCGCCGAAGACGAGCGCCTTCGCCGAACACGACTGCGCGCACGCCGGCTGGATCTCGCCGTCTTTCACGCCGCGCTTCTCCGCCTTCGCGGAAATCTCCGCGGCGCTGATCCGCTGCACGCAGAAAGTGCACTTCTCCATCACGCCGACCTCGCGGATCGAGACGTCAGGGTTCAGTTGCACGTTGAGCGGCTTCGGCCACTGCGGGTTGAAGAAGTCGAAGAAGCGCACGTTGTACGGGCACGCGTTCGCGCAGTACCGCGTGCCGATGCAGCGGTTGTAGACCTGCGCGTTCAATCCCTCGTCCGTGTGATGGCTCGCATAGGTCGGACATACCGGCTCGCACGGCGCCGCGTCGCACTGCTGACACATCACGGGACGGAACTTCAGTCGGACGTCGGGGAACTCGCCTTCCCAGTACCGCTCGACGCGGATCCAGTGCATCGCGCGTCCACGGCCCGCCTGGTCGGCGCCGACGGTCGGAATGTTGTTTTCGGCATGGCACGCGGTCACGCAGGCACCGCACCCGGTGCACGTGTCGAGATCGACGGCCATGCCCCATCTGTGGCTCATATGTAGCGCAGCCCTTTAGGGCTGCCTCCCGTCGTAGCGCACCCGTTAGCAGCGGTTGTAGCGCAGCCCATCAGGGCTGCGGCAGGCCTGAAGGCCTGCGCTACATCTGTCGTCGCCTGCGCTATACGGTTACCGTGTTTCGCGATCATGCGGTTTCTCGTACTTCTCACCAGCGAACAGGATCAGGCTGCCGTCGGCGTCAGCCGCGCGGGCGATCTTGACGCGCGTCGCGGCCCACGCGAGCGCGCCGGTTTCGGTCTCCGTGATCGGCGCGAGGATGCTGACCGGGTTCGCCCCGCGCTTGCTCGCGTAGCGCGTGAAGTGTTCGTGTCCCTGTCCCGCCGGCATCGCGACGACGTCGGGTGCGATGCCGGGGTAAATCACCGCCGGCACACGCAGCGTCCCCTGCGTCGACGTGATGTCGACGAGATCGCCGTCGGCAATGTTCATCTTCGCCGCCGTCTGCGGGTTGATCTCGACCCAACTGCTCCACATCGCCGACGTCAGCGGATCCGGCAGTTCCTGCAGCCACGGCAAGTGCGCGCTCGATCCGTCGCCGAACGCGTGCGACGCGTAGGGCAGGAAGTGCATCGGATACTGCGACGCCTCGCCGGCAAACTGCGGCTCCTCGAACCTGGGACTCGAGGCTGGAGGCTTGAGGCTCGCCTGACGACTGGTGACTGAGACTGCCGACTGCTGACCGCCGACTGATGACTGCGCCAGCGCTTCCGCGTCTTTCCATGGCAGCGCAACCGGTGTTTTCAGTTTCGCTGCCACCGCAATCACCACATCGGCTGTCGCCCGGCTGTCGTGAATCGGCTTCATGACCGGTTTCGCCGACGCGCTCGCCGCTTCGAGCGATCCCGATTCGGCGGTCCTGTCGACATACGACTCGAGAAACGAATGGTCCGGCAGGATCAGGTCCGCATACGCCGTCGTGTCGTCGATGAAGTTGCAGAAGCTCGCGACGTACGGAATCTTCTCGATCGTTTCCTTCACGCGCCACGCGGTCGGCGACGAATGGACCGGATTCGCTTCGTCGACGAGCAACAGTTTCGCATTCGCCAACCCGACGGCGATCGCGGTCGGCGTCGCGCTCGCGCCGCCCGGCGTGAAGAACAGACCGCCCGGCTGGTCGAGACTGCCGAGGGCGACGTTCAGCGCGTTGACCGCGAGCGCCGTGAACATCGCGTTCGTGTGCGCCAGCGCAGGGCCGCCGACAATCGCGACGGCAGGTTTCTGCTCGCTCAATTCTTTCGCGAGCCGCTGCACACGTTTGGCGGACACGCCGGTGATCTTCTCGACCTGCTCGGGTGTGTATTCGCCCTGTTTGCCGCCGATGATCTGCGCCAAGCCGAGCGCAAGCACGCCTTCGGTGCCGGGCTTCACCGGTATCCATTCGTCCGCCGCCGCGCCCGTCGTCGTCATCCGCGCTTCGACCTGCACGAACTTGCCGCGAACACCCGGCCGTCCCTGTCGCATCTCGCCGAACGCGGCGTTCTGCGGGACGACGGCGTTCCAGGTGCCGAGGAAATCGGCGCCGAAGCCGATGACGTATCGCGACCGCGCCAGATCGAAGGTCGGCAACTGCTCGTGGCCGAAGCTCGTCGCGTTCGCTTTTCGGAGGACGTGGTTCGAAAACAATTCGTGCTGGACGGGCGCCGGAGCGCCCAGGCGTTTCGCGAACTCCGCGAAGAGCTCGCTTCGGCGTCCGCGATGCGGCCGCGTCAGGATCGCCAGCGCCGCCTTATCGTCGAGCGCGTCGATCTTGCTCGCCAGCTCGGCGATCGCGTCGTCCCAGCTGACCGGCTTGAACTGACCGCTGCCGCGCGCGCCGTCGCGCTTGAGCGGCTGCGCGATGCGATCGGGGTGATACGTGATCTGAATCGCCGCCTGCCCGCGCGCGCACAACCCGCCGCGACTAATCGGATCCTTCGGGTTGCCTTCGAGCTTCTTCGCGACATTCATCCGCATGACGCCGTGCTCGCCTTTGCGGATGATCTCGACGTCCGCATCCATCGTCCGCACGTTGACGCCGCAGCCGGCGCTGCAGAGCGGACAGATGCTCGGCTTCCAGTCCGCGATGCCGGGGACGATCTCGTCGTCCGGCACGAACCGGATCAACTGATGCTCGGGGTTGCCGCAGCTCGCGAGCGCTGCGCTCGTCCCCGTCACCGCCGTCAGTTTGATGAAGTTACGTCTATCCATGTAGCGCAGGCCTTCAGGCCCGCTAAAAGTGACACGTTAAACAGTCGTTCGGCGCCTTCTTCTCGCGATGACAGTTCACGCAGAACCCCATCGTGTGATCGACGACGCGCTCGGCGACGGTTTGATCTTTCAGCTGACCGTGACACGTCGCGCAATCCACCTTCGCGCGGATGTGCGGCGCGTGGTTGAAGCGGACGTGCGCTTCCTGCGAGAACCCGTACACGCGCTGCCACGGGATGTCGACGCCGCGATCGGAGTACGACGTCACCTCTTTGATCAGCGGTTTCTGCGTCGCGATCTGGCTGTGGCAGACCATGCACGTCTTGACGCTCGGGATGCCGGCGACGGGTCCGCGCTCGACCGTCTCGTGACAGTCGGTGCACTCGGCGCCTTTTGCGATGTGCGTCTTATGGGGAAACGGGATCGGCTGCTGCGGTGTCGACTTGACGTTGAAGTAGTCGCGCGCCGCCGACCCGAACGTCCGGTGCGCCGGCGTGAATACCTCGTCCGACACCTGCGCCTGCGATCCGCACGCGGCCGCCGCGAACAGCACGACGGCCGTAGCGCAGGCCTTCAGCAGGGCGGGTCCTTTTGGACCCGCCGCACCCAGTCGCATCTATTTGGGGCCGATGCTGCGAAGGAAGTTGACGACGTTCCAGATGTCGGTTTCCGACATCTTGCTCTTGTAGCCCTTCATGTCGAACTTCGGGCCGGCGCCGTCGCGAATGACCATGAAGATCTCGCCGTCGGTGGATCCGCGATCCCATTTCGCGTCGGTCAGGTCTGAGGGATGCGTTCCTTCGGGCGCCATCGGGCCGTTGCCCTTCGCTTCCGCGCCGTGGCAGAAGCGGCAGTTCTTCGTGAAGAGCGCCTTGCCCGCCGCGATCGACTCGGGCGTCGACGGCACCGGGTTCTTCAGCTTCTTGCCGGCATCGCTGCCGCCGGGATTCTGCGCGGACGCGAGCGCGACCCACGCGCACACAAGGACTGCACTCAAAATGCTCGTTGCACGACGCATGTACTGGCTATCTCCTTGGAGGCCGAATTCTCACATACCTTTCGCGGGGACTGCAACGCTTCCTTTGGGCGCCTCGACGATCGTGCCGTCGTAGTGTTCGACGGTCCCGGTACCGATGCGGACCGCGCGCATGTCGATGGTGACCATCAGCAGCGCGTCGCGGCACATCAGCGTCGTCAGCAGCCCGCGCACGTTGCGCCCCGCACGCAACGCATCGTCGAGGACCGTTTGCGCTTCGCGCGTCGCGACGAGATCGGCGACGCGCAGATCCTTGATCGCGTCGGTCGATTCGCGGCCGAGCATCCGCAGGAACGATCGGTTCGCCATCAGGATGCGGCCATCGGCCGCCGCCTGAAACAGACCTGCCGGCACTTCGTCGAAGAGCGCGCGGAACCGCGCTTCGGAGGAGCGCAGCGCGTCTTCGGCTTTCCGACGGCGCGTGACGTCTTCGACGACCATCAGGACGCCGGTCGGCGCCGATTCGCCGTGACGAATCGTAGACATCGTGATGCGGCACCAGATGAGCGATCCATCTGCGCGCCGATACCGCTGCTCGCGCTCGTACCAGTCGCCCTCGCCCGACATGAACGCCAGGAACCGCGCGCGCTGATCTTTCGCTTCTTCCGGCAGCGCGAAATGCGTGAAGCTGACGCCTTTCCATGCCGCGCTCGCGAAGCCAAGCGTCCGTTCCATGGCAGGGTTGATGCGCTCGACCATGCCGCGCGTGTCGAGCAGCGCGGCGCCGAACGCCGAGTTCTCCCACGCCGCGCGAAATTGCGCCTCGCTGGACCGCAGCGCTCCTTCGGCGCGATTGCGTCCGACGACGATGCGGTTGATGGCGAAGGAGACACCGACGAAGGTGATGAGCGACTGCTGATCGATCGTGCCGGGCGCACCGCCAGGCACCATCATGCTCGCGCCGAATGCGCCCGCCACGATCGCCACGATGCCGGCGGTTTCGGTCCCCCACCGCGACGCGCCGATCGAAGCGACGAACAGCAGCAGCAGCGGCGTGCGAACGAAATACGGCCAGGTGAGGCGCGTGATGATGATCGCGAGCGCGATGCCGCCGAGGGCGATCGTGTAGCCGCGCGCCTCCCGGATGAGAGTCGCCTGATCAAGCGGCGGCCGCTCGTCGGCCGCGCGATCGGTCCACGTCAGGGGCATGTCGTGCCCCGAGCGGGTCGCAGACATTCGTCGTGTGTGTGTCTGAGTGGTCTGTTGTCGCTACCGCGTGACGACGATCGTCACTTCGTCGTCCGAAACGAGCGCGCCGTCGTCGGCGCGACAGCGCAGGACGTACGTCCCAGGCTGGCTGAAGGTCACCTTCACCGGCACTTTGCCGTCGGCCGGCAACGTCGGCGGAATCCAGATCGGCGCCCACGGCGAGTTGGCGCCGGCGCGCGTGTCTTCCCACGCTTTGACCTGCGGCGGATCGAACGTCACGGTCCCGCCGACCGGTCCGCGATACAGGAACCAGGAAATATGCAGCCCGACGTTCTTGCCGACCGTGATGCGGACCGGCGGCCGCATCGACGCGTTGATCAACGGGTTGTTTGCGGGAGTCGGTGTTTCGGCGACGCCGCCGGCGCCGGCCGCGCGCACCGCTGCGCCTGCGCCGAGGCCGCGGCGCTTCGGGATGCCGTCGTCCTTGACCTGCACCGTCATCTCGAGCGGTTCGTCGACCTTCAGCGTGCGTTTCGTGACTTCATTCACGTGGACCGACGGCGCCTTGTTGCCGCGCACTTCGGGACTGCTCGTGCCGGCGCCAAGCGCGCCCGTCTCCGACGCCTTCACCACGTCGTCGAGGACGTAGTCGGGACGCAGCGACGCGTACGCCTTCTCGGTCTTGCCGTGCGCCGTCAGCGTCCAGACGAGTTCGTCCTTCTCTTTGAAGTTCGCGGGGACCTTAACCTTGAAGATGAATCGATTGCGCCGCGGCAGGAAGTGCGTCGGCTGCCCCTGATCGGCGTTGCCCGGCGCGAAGCCGTTCTCCGCGCCGATCGGGACGTCGATCTCTTCTTCCCAATTGCGGTTCATGTAGCCGAAGACGAAATACTTCGCCCCGTCGGGCGCCTGTTCCCAACCTTCGTACGCCGGCGCGATGTTCTGTCCGCGCGTGTACGACAACGACTGCGCGGACAGCACCGCGGCGCCCACCGCAACTGCAACTGAAACTGCAACTGATAACTGCTTCATCACTGTTGACGATCCGCCCCCGTCGCTTTCATCGACATCTGTTTCGCGACGACGCCGCACAGCGGGCAGCCGATGATGACGTCCTTGCCCGGATTCTCCTGCACGCGCTTCGTCATCTCTTCCTGGAACTGTTTGTCGTCGAGCGCGACGCGCATGCCGAGGTCGATGAACATGTTCGCGACCGAGCGGTTGCCGGACCCTTGCCAGTTGCGCGGATCAGGCACGTTCTTGTTCGACGGCGAGTTGTCCATGTAGCCGATGATGTGCAGGATCGTGCCCTTCGGCAGGAGCGGCGCCGTTTCGTCCTTGTAGTCGTAGCCGCGGACCCAGTTGTGGTCGTAGCCGACGCAGTTCAGCGTCTGGATGTTGTAGCCCCAGATCGCTTCGAGGCACATGCGCGCGCCCGGCGCGTGGAGGTGCGGCTCGAACGAGATGATCTTCGTGTTCTGCTGCAGCACGGTGTAGGCGTGCAGCTGCTGACCGGCTTCCATCCCTTTGATGTCGATGTCGACGCCGTTGCCGAGACCGAACACGGCGCGCTTGTACGTCGGCGTGTAGTCCTTCGGCATCAGCTTGAATCCGATTTCGAGATGCGACTTCGTGTCGCGCCCGTTCGAGTGCAGGTGCACCGAGTCGGACACGATGTAGGACCCTGCCTTGAGCAGGCGCGCTGACTTCGGATCGAAGAAGTCCGGATTGCGGCCGACTTCGTGCACCGGCCAGTTGACTGACTCTTCGTTCGTGACGATGTCGAGCGCGTCGGGCGTGTCGTTCGCCTTGCTCGGGTCGATCACCTGCGTCCGCCAAATCATGTGGTGGAAGACGAAGCGTCCGCCGACCGTCGCGCGGCCCGTGCCGCTGTGCGTGTCGACGTCGTTGACTTCCTTGATCTCGAGCGCGGCGACGTAGCGATCCTCAGTGAGTCCCGTCGGGACGCTCTTGATCTCGCCCCACCAATCCGGCGCGTCGCCCTTGACCGTGAGTTCTTCGGTCTTGACGATCAAGTCCGGCGTGCCGATGTGCCACGCGCGCGGATCGTCGAACACCTTCGCCGGCGGCATGTCGTTCGGGTTGCCGCGCGGCGCGCCGGCGTCGACCCACTTCGCGATCTTCGCGACTTCCTCGTCGCTCAGCGACGGATCGTCCTTGAATCCCTGGATGCCGATGTTCTTTTCCATGTACCACGGCGGCATGACGCCGGCGTGGGGTCCGATGCCGGTGCGCTGCTTGATCGAGCGCGCCCACGGCCGCACGTCCTCGTACGTGACGAGCGCCATCGGCGCGACACCGTCCGCGCGGTGGCAGTTCTGACAACTGCGCTGCAAAATCGGCGCGATGTCTTTGGTGAAGGTGACGTCAGTGGCGGCGGCAGCCTGGCTCGCCGTCGCTTGAGCGGAGGCGGCCACGCTAAAGGGCACAGCACAGGCGGCGGCTGCCGCGACGGCCAGGGCAACTCGGCGGAGGTTCATCGGCACAACTCCTTCAGAGAAGGGTAATTATGCCATCAAACAGTCGGCCGTCGGCCAGTCTTCTGTCGGCCAGTCTATACTCCGCCGCATGCCGAGCAGATGGCTTCCGGTGGTCGGCGGGGTCCTGATGAACCTGGCGCTCGGGTCGCTCTACGCCTGGAGCGTCTTCGTGCCGCCGCTCGAGCGCGAATTCGGGTGGTCTCGCGGCCAGACCTCCTGGGTCTACACCATAGCCATCGTCTGTTTCGCGCTGAGTTTCATCGTCGCCGGCAGGATTCAGGATCTCAAAGGGCCGCGGATATGCGCCTTCCTCGGCGGCCTGCTCGTCAGCGGCGGGTTCGTCCTCGCCAGCTACACCTCTTCGCTGATGACCCTCTATGTCTTCTACGGTGTGGTCGTCGGCATCGGCAACGGGTTCGGCTATGCGACGCCGACACCGGTCGCCTCGAAATGGTTCCCGGATCGCCGGGGGCTCGTGATTGGGTTGATGGTCGGCGGCTACGGCGGCGGCTCGGCGATCTTCGGCACGCTCGCGAGCGGCTACCTCGTGCCGACCTTCGGTTGGCGCGCGACGTTTCAGATTCTCGGCGCCGTGTTCTTCGTGATGACAATGATCGGCACGGCGCTCTTGAAGAATCCGCCGGCTGGATACGCGCCGCCCAATTACTCGCCAGCCGCCGCAAGCGTGCGCGCGAATTTCACGACGCGCGAGATGCTCGGGACGACCACGTTCTACGCGCTCTGGGTCGCCTTCTGCTTCGGCACCACGGCCGGCCAGATGACCATCAGTCAACTCGTGCCGTTTACGCGGGCGGCCGGACTCGGCGCCACCGTCGCGACGATTTCCCTGATCGTGACGTCGTGCAGCAACGCCGGCGGACGGATCCTGTCCGGCTGGATGTCCGACACGATCGGACGCGTGCGGACGCTGCAGGTGATGATCCTGCTATCGGCGATCGCAATGCCGGCGCTGGTGATCGGCCAGAAGAACGTCGTCACGTTCTACCTCTTCGTGGCGATGGTGTACTGGTGCTACGGCACGCAGCTGTCGGTGTTCGCGACGACGGCCGCGGACTTCTACGGGACGAAGAATCTCGGATTGAATTACGGCGTGCTGTTTTCGGCGTGGGGCGCGGCGGGGATTCTCGGTCCGGCGATCGCGGGGCGCGTCTTCGATCGATTTGGTGACTATCGGTACGCGTTCTTCTCTGCGACTGGATTTGCGGTCATCGCACTTGCGGCGCTCATGTTCGCACGAGCGCCGCAACCCGAGATAACACGTAGCGCAGCCCTTTAGGGCTGCTGCAGGCCTGAAGGCCTGCGCTACAAGCGCTTAGTTGCCGCCCGGCGCGTTCATCGCGCCGACGTACTGCTTGTAGGACTTCGTCCAGTCTTTCTTGAACGCGTCCTGCGCCTGCTTCAGCGTCACCTTGCCGTCGCAGACGAGCTCGCGCAGCTTCGCGGCGAGCTGTTCCTTCGCCTGGAGCGTGTATTCGCCCTGCGCGTGGAACGGGTAGAGGTTGTCGGGATCGTTCGTGCCGCCGAGCGACACCGGGATCAGGTGCTCGAGCGTGCCGTCGAAGCCTTCCGGCCGGACGCCGTAGCGCGTCAACGCTTCAGCTTTCTGCCAGTCGGCCGCCGGTTTCGACGCATCGAAGTTCGCCGCGCAGAGTTGCTTCGCGTCGACTTTTTTCGCGCTCCCTGGCGTGAAATACACGTTGGGCAGTTGCGCGCTCGCGATTGCCGGAAGCGCCAACGCCGCCGCCGCAATCAGTCCATACACACACGTCGTCCGCTTCATGAGTTCTCCCCCGTTCGATATGAATGGGATTTCCGAGTTGAGGTCCTTCTATTTTACGGTACGATTCGCCGCATGAAACGCCTGTTCGTCGTGTGTCTCGCGCTGTCAGCGTTTGTCATCAGCTTGTCATCGCAAACGCCGGTGCGAAAACGCCTGCTGTTCCTGACACACGCCGCCCTCTACAAACACTCGAGCCTCGAACCCGCCGAGAAAGCCGTCGTCGAACTCGGCGCCGCGAACGGATTCGATGTTAAGACGCTCGAAGGATACAAACAGGATTCACGCGCGATCGATCTGTCGATGATCACGCCGGCGTATCTCGCACAGTTCGACGCGCTGATGCTGATGACGAACGGCAACCTGCCGCTCAAGGACGATCAGAAGCAGGCGATTGTCGATTACGTCCGCAACGGCCACGGACTCATCGGCGTCCACTGCGCATCGCTGACGCTGTACGACTTTCCGGCGTTCGGTGAAATGCTCGGCGGCTACTATCGCCGGTCGATCATTCCAGTCAACGCCGTGGCAGCGGGACGCACGGCCGTGTTGAAAGTCGAAGACCCATCCCATCCCGCAACGAAGATGCTCGGCAACAGTTGGACGCTGAACGAGGAGTTCTATCAGTTCGGTACCGAGATCTGGGATCCGGCGCGGCCGACCGAGAACATCAGCCAGGTCGGACGCCTGCACATCCCGCTCGCCTTCACGCGCGACCGCGTCCACGTGCTCCTCAGCCTCGACACCGAGAAGAGCGACCTCAGCGATCTCGGTCCGGAGATCAAGAAGGGCGGCGACTACCCGCAAGCGTGGACGCACGACTTCGGCACCGGCCGCGTCTTCTACACCGCCCTCGGTCACCGCGATGACATCTGGTCAACGGATCAGAACTTCCGCGCGCACGTCACCGGCGGGATCCGCTGGGCGATGCGGATCGAGTAACTCGTGGGTCGTGATTCGTAGGTCGTGATTCGTAGGTCGTGATTCGTGAGTCGTGGGTCGTGGGTCGTGGGTCGTGGGTCGTGGGTCGTCGGTCGTGGGTCGTGGGTCGTCGGTCGTAGCGCAGCCCTTTAGGGCTGCCGGGCTTGCGACTGGACAACTAATCCTCACGCAGAGCACGCTGACCCCGCAGAGACTCGATATCAGTACGAAAAGTTGTCAGTTCAGTCTGTTGCGGAACGAAATCACTTCGACAACCTTTCGCTTCAGTCCGTCGCGATCCCATATCAGCTCGTCGAGATCTGATATCAGTGAGATTTATTGTCACTTCAGCTCGTTCCGTTTTGAGTTGAGCTCGTCGCAATTCGATATCAGTACGATTTATTGTCAGTTCAGCGATTGAAATTGCCATATCAGCCATTGAATCCACGAGCGCCGTTCTGCACGACTGGCTGTACGGGACTGAGTCGACGATGGTATGTTTAGGAAATGAGCCGGTCGAGCCGTGACCCGTATCGTGGGCGCGATCCGCGCGAGATTCCGGCGTACACGCTGAGTGACGCCGCGCGGTATCTGCACGTCCCGGAACGCACGATCGAGAACTGGGCGTTCGGCTATCCCTACCCGACGAAATCCGCCGGCCGCAAACACACTGCGCCGTTGATTGACGTGCAATAAGGCCAAGGCCACGATTTTTCGTTCTTCAACCTAGTGGAACTGCATGTTCTGACGGCGTTGAGACGCGATCATCACGTCCAGATGCCGAAGATTCGCAGAGCGATTGACTTCCCTCAAAGAGAGCTGGACGTCGAGCGGCCATTGATCAGCCAGACATAGAGACTGATGGAACCGACATCTTCGTGGAGAAGCTCGGATCGCTGATCAACGCGTCAAAGAGCGGCCAATTCGCGATGCGGACGTTGCTCGAGGAGCATCTCCGTCGAATCGAGCGCGATCAGCACGGTCTCGCCGCACGGCTGTTCCCGTTCACGAGAACGAAGCCGGCGAATCCCAAGACCGCGGTCGACCAGCCTCGCGTCGTGTTGATGGATCCCGCCATTCAATTCGGCCGGCCGGTCATCGCGGGCTCGCGTGTTCCTACGGCCGAAGTGTACGAACGATTCTCGGCTGGGGAATCGCCGAGCGAACTTGCCGAGGACTTCGGACGGACCGTTGAAGAAATCCTCGAAGCGGTCCGCTGCGAGCAGACGGCGGCGGCGGCGTGACCTAAATCGGCAAGAACTCCATCCGATTCCGCCATTCATCTGAATTCGTCGCGTTCCAAATCAGAATCAGATCGTCGGCGGCCTGACCGACCGGCAGCCGCTGCGACAAGACGATTAGATCAGCATTAGTGCGCGACTGAATGAACGCCTTGAATTCGCGCGGCATCGTGCGTGATCGTGCGTAACGAGAATGCGGCCGTCGTCTGCGGCTAGCGCGAGAACCTCTGGGTCTGACAGGCTCGCAAGGCGCGCGAGCGTCGCCGTCCTGAAATCGATGGCTGGCTCTCGGCGGATGACCGCCGCAACAATCGCCTGGTTGAGGTCCGCGTCCGCCTGAAAGCGAACGTGGTTCATCGAGCTGTCGACAACAGCTTCTTCGTAGCGGCTAGTCTGCGCACGAATGCAGGATCAGCCTCGCGAGCGACGCGTCTAGCGCGCTCGAAGGCATCCTCGCGAAGATGCAAGTACTCGTCGACCGCGTCGCGGTGAGCGAGGTAATAAGCAATAGCGCCGTACACCTGCTCGAGCGTCAACACCGGAAACGACTGTGAGATCGCTTCCGCAGCTGCGCCGTCGAGGAATGCGATGACGACCGAATCGAGCGAGACACGGGTACCCGCGACGAAGTAGGTGTCATCGTGCAGAACGATGTATTGATCTGCCATCGCGATTCCTCGCCTCCAGTGTAGCGCGGACCGTGGGACGACGGTAGAACCACAGGGAACCGCCGGGCCTGATGACTGTCGACTATGACTGGCCGACTGCAGACTTGCTGGCTGACGACTGCTCCAGCGTCTCGTGAAGAATTCACCCAGCCTGACGCAGGGCGGGCGTGATGAACTTCGTACAGATATCCCGCTCCGAGAGTTCCCTTTTGTTCATGCAGCCGGAAAGGCGCCGCTAGTCTACCCAACGAATCACGACCCACGAATCCCGACCCACGAATCACGAATCACGAATCACGAGCTCAATGTCCCAGCAGCGTCAGCAACCCTGTGGTGAGCCACGGCACGTACGTAATGACGAGGACGCCGATGCCGAGGATCGCCATCATCGGCAGCGCCGCGTAGCAGACCTCGAGGACCGGACGCTTGAAGCGGTACGACGCGAGGAAGATGTTCAGGCCGACCAGCGGCGTCAGGAATCCCAGCTCGAGATTCGCGATGAAGATGATCCCGAGATGCACCGGGTGAATGCCGAACGCGACGCCGAGCGGAACGATCAACGGCACGACGACGACGATGGCGGCGAAGATTTCCATCAGCCAGCCGACGACGAGCAGGAAGAGGTTGAGGACGAGCAGGAACATCAGCCGCGACGTGATGTGCGCCTTGACCCAGTCGACGAGGTGCATCGGCACCTGCGCGCCGACGAGGTAGCTCGTGAATCCCTGCGCGACGCCGAGGATGATCAGCACGCCGCCGATGACCGTCACGCATTCGGTGAACGCGCGCGGCAGGTCCCGTCGAATCGATAGATCGCGGTGGATGACGGCTTGCACGATCAGCGCGTATAGCGCCGTCAACGCGGCCGCTTCGACCGCGGTCGCGAGGCCGCTGAACATCGCGACGAGTACGAGAATCGGGATCGCGAGTTCCCACTTCGCCGCCCACAGCGACGCGAACGCTTCCTCGGTCGTGAACGGATAGCGTCCGGCGCCAGAGACGATGCCTTCGCGAACGCCCCACGCGGCGACCATCGACGTCAGCAGGATGCCTGGAAGAATGCCGCCGATGAAGATGTCCTCGATCGGAATCTGCGCGACGACGGCGTAGAGGATCAGCGGCAGGGCGGGCGGCAGCAGGAGCCCGAGCGAGCCGGACGCGGTCAGGAGTCCGAGCGAGAAGCGCTCGCGATAACCATCCCTCAACAGCGCGGGAAACAACACGCCGCCGAGCGCGAGGATCGTGACGCCGGAACCACCGGTGAACACGGTGAAGAAGGAACACAGCACCGCGCAGACGACCGCCGTGCCGCCGGGAATCCACCCGAACCACGCGCGGAAGACGCGCAGCAGCCGCTCGGATGCGTGCCCCTCCGCGAGCAGGAATCCCGCGAGCGTGAACAACGGAATCGCCGGCAGCGTCGGCGACACGCTGAGCGAATACGTCTCGATCAGAATCGTGCCGGGCGCGGTGCCGTCGTGCATGAAGAGAAACGCCGCGGTCCCGCCGAGGATCGCGAAGAGCGGCGTCCCCGCAATCGCGGACAGCACGATGATCACGAAACCGAGCGACAGCGGTGCGTGTTCGAGCAGCGACGGGTCGCGCAGGAACAGCACGCCGGCGACGATGCCGAGCGAAGCGAACGCACGATCGCCCCATCGCCCACCTGAAAGGCTTGCGCTACGCTCGGCTGAAGCCTTCGCGCTGCCGGCATCGGAGATGGCGCCCACTCGCCAGACGATCCGCGCGGCGATGATCGCGAACGCGATCGGCAGGACGATCTGCGCGATCCAGGTCGGGATGCCCCCGCCGATGTTCGTGCCGGCCTCGCGCTCGATCGACGCCATCTGCCAGCCGCCCCACGCGAGCAGCACCGACGTGCAGGCGCCGAACGCGGCGGCGAGGATGTCGGCCGCGCGACGCGCGATCCCCTGCGGGATGAACGTTCCGGTCGCGAGCGCGAGCAGCTTCCCTTCGCGCGCGGCAATCGCCGCGCCGAGGAAGCCGACCCAGAGTGTCAGATGTTGAACGATGGGACCGGATGCGGGAATGCCGCGGCCGAACGCCTTGCGCGAGACGATCTCGGCCAGGGGCAGGACGACCATGACCAGCAGCGCGAAACAGGCGATCAGGTCTTCTACAACAGCGAGAGGTCGTCGTCGCTCGGTTGTAGCGCAGGCCTTCAGGCCTGCATCCGTGGTGGTCACGATGAAAGTTCGGCCGGGCAGCCCTGAAGGGCTGCGCTACTTTTTCCCCTGCTTGCGGAATTCGTCGCGCGCTTTGCTGGCGAGATCGAAGATGTCGGTCGGCACCATCTCGCCGCGCATCGTCTTCGCGAGGCTATCGAGCTGCGTCTTCCACTCGGGACCGGTCGCGTTCGTGACCGTGAGACCCGCCTTCTTCATCGTCTCGATCGACGACAGATCCTGTTTCGGGATTTCCGCGCGCAGCCGCTTGTCGACGCCGTCCGCGGCGGCGAGCAGCTTCGGCTTGTCGGCGTCTGGAATCGATTTCCACGTCTTGGTCGTGATGACGGTCGCGCCCACAATCGGCGCGAGGCCGATGTCGAGCATGTACGGCGTCTGCTTGTACCACTGAAAGAACATCGCGGCGAGCGGCGGCGCCGGCAGGCCGTCGATCATGCCGGTCGTCAAGCCCGTCATGATGTCGGTCATCGCCATCGCGCGCGGCTGGAAGCCGTTCGACTTGAACCACTGCACCATGCGATCGTTGCCGGCCGACGTGTAGAGCTTGACGCTCTTCACGTCCTCGACCGTCTTCACCGGCTTCTTCGTGAAGATCTGCGTCCAGCCGCCGTGCCCCCAGTTGAGCAGGACGAACCCTTTCGGCTCGAGCCGCTTCCGGATCGTCGGCGTCAGCTTGTCGGTGACGTAATTGAGCTCGTCGTAGGAATCGAAGAAGAACGGGATGTCGAAGACGTTGAACGCGGAGTCGATCGTGCCGAGGCCGACTGCGGTGAACGAGGCAGCCTGCAGCGCGTCGAGCCGCATCTTGCGAAGCACCGTCGACTCGTCGCCCTGCGATCCGCCGGCGTACACAGTGACGGCGACGCGACCGTTGGTGGCCTGCTTCCACTCCTCCGCCATCTGCTTGACGTTCTTGTCCCAGATCGATCCTTCCGGGACAACGGTCGCGAGCTTGATGGTGGATTGCGCAAACGGAGCGCTCGCCAGTAACAAGACGGCGAGCGCCGTCGCGAACGGCAACCGCAGAACGCGCAGAATTCGCAGAGCCAAACCTTTTTCTGCGTATTCCGCGTATTCTGCGGTTGCTTCCTTTATTGCTTGGCGCGCTTGGCGGTCC
>DASREL010000166.1:0-6417 GCA_035652075.1 Vicinamibacterales bacterium | reverse complement strand
AGCGTTTCGCCGGCGTCCACGTCGAAGCTGACGTCGTCGACCGCGGCGATCGGGCCCGTCGCGGTGTCGAAGGTGGTGGTCAGGTGCCGGACGCTGAGCAGCGGGTCGGCCATCAGACCGTCGCGGTTTCGGTGTACTCGCCGAAGACCGCGCGCATGGCGTCGGCAATTTCGCCAACGGTTGCCGATGCCTCGATGGCTGCGATGATCGGCGGGACGAGATTGGTCGTACCGCGCGCGGCCGCGGTGATGGCGCCCAGCGCCTCGCAGCAGGCGCGTCCGTCGCGTCGCGTGCGCACGGCCTTCACGCGCGCAATCTGCTGCTGTTCGATCGCCGGATCAATCGCCAATAAATCCGCAATCCGAGATCTGCGATCTGCAACGTCCGTGAACTTGTTCACGCCGACGACGACGGATTCGCCAGCGTCGACGGCGCGCTGTGCCCGATACGCTGATTCCTGAATCTCCCGCTGAATCAGCCCGGTCTCGATGGCCGTCAACGTGCCGCCGATGCGTTCGATTCGATCGAGGATCTCCCGCGCGCCCTGCTCGATGTCGTTCGTGGCCGTTTCGATCGTGTAGGACCCGGCGAGCGGATCGACGGTGTTCGCCACGCCCGTTTCGCCGGCGATGATCTGCTGCGTCCGCAACGCCGTCCGCGCCGATTCCTCGCTCGGCAGCGCCAGCGCCTCATCGCGGCCGTTGCAATGCAGCGACTGCGTGCCCCCGAGCACAGCGGCCATCGCCTGGATCGCGACCCGCACGATGTTGTTGTCGGGCTGCTGGGCGGTCAGCGTGCTGCCGGCCGTCTGCGTGTGGAAGCGCAATTGCTGCGCGCGCGGGTTCGTCGCCTGGAACCGGTCGCGCATGAGGCGTGCCCACAGGCGCCGCGCCGCGCGGAACTTCGCGACCTCTTCGAGAAAATCGTTGTGTGCGTTGAAGAAGAACGAGATCCGCTGCCCGAACGTGTTGACGTCGAGCCCGGCGTCGATCGCCGCCTGGACGTACGCGATCGCGTGCGCGAACGTAAACGCGACTTCCTGCACGGCCGTCGATCCCGCCTCGCGGATGTGATAGCCGCTGATGGAGATCGTGTTCCAGTTCGGTAGCTCGCGCTCGCAGAACGCGAAGATGTCGGTGACGATGCGCAGCGACGCGCGCGGGGGATAGATGTAGGTGCCGCGCGCGACGTACTCCTTGAGGATGTCGTTTTGCACCGTGCCGGAGAGTTTCTTGAGGTCGACGCCCTGTCGCTTCGCCACGGCGACGTAGAGCGACAGCAGGATGATCGCCGTCGAGTTGATCGTCATCGACGTCGAGACCTTGTCGAGCGGGATCCGATCGAAGAGCGTCATCATGTCGTCGATCGAGTCGATCGCGACGCCCACGCGGCCGACTTCGCCCGCCGCGAGCGGGTGATCCGAGTCGTAGCCCATTTGGGTCGGCAGGTCGAACGCGACGCTCAGGCCGCTGACGCCGTTTGCGAGCAGGTACCGATACCGCTTGTTCGATTCCTCAGCCGTCGCGAACCCGGCGTACTGCCGCATCGTCCACAACCGGCCGCGGTACATCGTCGGCTGGATACCGCGCGTGAAGGGAAATTCGCCCGGTTGGCCCAGCTCGGTGTCCGGGTTCCAGCCGGCGAGATCGGCTGGTGTCCGCGTATACTCCACGCACGAATTGTAAGCTGTGACCGCGCCTGATTTCGTTTCCGTCTCGTATCCCGACCCGCATCTGGCGCGGGGGCGACAGATTCTCGCGGCGCATCCCGACGTCCGCGCGCTGTCGGGACCGATCGCCTCGTCGGCGCTGTGGGTCGTGGCGCTCGCGACGACGCAAGTTGTGGCCGCGATCGCGCTCGGTCGGGCGCAGTGGTGGGTGTGGCTGCCGCTTGCGTACGGCGTCGGTGCGACCATCGATCACGCGCTGTGGGTCCTGATTCACGAATGCGCGCACAACCTCGTCTTCCGCCGTCGCCTGCCGAACCGCATCGTCGCGCTCGTCGCGAACGTCCCGCTCATCCTTCCGGCAGCGATGGGATTCTGTAAGTACCATCTGCTGCATCACCGCCACATGGGCGAGCTCGAATGGGACGCCGACTTGCCAGGCATGGACGAGTCGCGCATCGTGGGCGACTCCGAGTCGCGCAAGGCGACGTGGCTCGCGCTCTTTCCGGTCGTGCTCGGCATCGTGCGTCCGCGGCGCTTGCATCGCGTCCCGATGGTCGACCGATGGACGCTCATCAACGTCGCGACGCAGGCGGTGGCCATCTCCGCGCTCGTCGCTGCGTTCGGATGGGGACCGCAAAAATACCTGTTCGCGTCGACCGTGTTTGCCGTCGGCCTTCATCCATTCGGCGCGCGGTGGATTCAGGAGCACTTCGTTTTCCGTGACGGTCAGGAAACGTACTCGTACTACGGTCCGCTGAACCGCGTCAGCTTCAACGTGGGGTACCACAACGAGCATCACGACATCATCACGATCCCGTGGTCACGCTTGCCGCAGCTGCGCGCGCTCGCCCCGGAGTTTTATGACTCGTTGCACGCGCACCACTCGTGGACGCGGCTGCTGATGACATTTCTGCGTGACCGCCATGTAACGTTACGCAGCCGCATCATCCGCCCGGTGTCCCCGTAACTGCTTGACAGCGTGGCGTCTCGGCCCGTACACTTTCTCCACCTACTTCTCAAACTTTCGATGACAACAGGCGCCCGATCCCTGTTCACCGCCTTGGTGTAGGCAGGTCGCAATCGGGAGGCGCCGTGGGTCCCAGCCCCGGCGGCGTAGGGAGGAATGCAGATGGACGACGTCGTGAACCGGTTCGCTCGAGAGCTGGCCGACGCGATTGCCGCCGCGGTCGCGGAAAACCCTCAAGTCGAAGCATGTCGCGAGAAGGCGCGTGCCGCCGGCTTCGAGATGAAAGTCACGCTCGAAGCGGTCGTCGGCTTCGTGAGCCGCAATCAATCGAACGCGCTTGCGAAGGTCGGTGTGCCGAAGGCGCAACTGCAGCCGAAGCGAAGCTTTGACGTGACCGCCAACGATCGGCGCTTCCTCCGATCGCTGCGCATCGCGGCTGAAGAGAATGCCGAACCGGTGGAATAACTGATAGCCCTTAGCGGTTAGCTGATAGCCGTTAGCGAAGAGCCCGGACGCCCACGCGCGCCGGGCTCTTTTTATTTCTGCGACGTTTGTGCGGCGACGCGGGCTGCCGCCGCGGCTGCGGCTTCGGGATCGCCGAGGTAGTAGTGCCGGATCGGTTTCAAGTCGTCGTCGAGCTCATAGACCAGCGGAATGCCGGTCGGAATGTTCAGTTCGACGATTGTCTTCTCGTCGACGTCGTCGAGGTATTTCACGAGCGCGCGCAAGCTGTTGCCGTGGGCCGCAATCAAGACGCGTTTGCCCGACTTGATTTGGGGCGCGATCGTCGCGTGCCAGTACGGAAGAAACCGCGCGACCGTGTCCTTGAGCGTTTCGGTCAACGGCAGCTCCTGCGGCGTCAGCGTCGCGTACCGTGGATCGCGTCCCGGAAAGCGCTCGTCGTCCGGCGTCAGCGGCGGCGGCGGGATGTCGTAGCTGCGCCGCCAAATCTTCGTTTGTTCCTCGCCGTGCTTGGCGGCCGTTTCGGCTTTGTTCAGTCCCTGCAGGCCGCCGTAGTGGCGTTCGTTCAGCCGCCAGTCCTTGGTGACCGGAATCCACATCAGGTCGAGTTGATCGAGCGCGATCCACAGCGTGCGAATGGCGCGCTTCAACACCGACGTGAACGCGATGTCGAAGACGTAGCCGCCTTCGCAGAGCAGTCGCCCCGCTTCCTTCGCTTCGTCACGTCCGCGGTCGGAGAGATCGACGTCGGTCCAGCCGGTGAACCGGTTTTCCTTGTTCCACGTGCTCTCGCCGTGGCGCAGCAGAACGACTTTATGCATGGGCGATTCGCGTTCGTCCGGCGTAGACGGCCGACGCTCCCAGTTCTTCCTCGATGCGCAGCAGCTGGTTGTACTTGCAGATGCGATCCGTCCGGCTCGCCGATCCCGTTTTGATCTGGCCGGCGGCGGTGCCGACCGCCAGATCCGCGATCGTCGCGTCTTCGGTTTCGCCGGAGCGATGCGAGATGATCGTCGCGTAGTTGGCGTCTGCCGCCATGCGCACGGCGTCGAGCGTTTCCGTGACGGTGCCGATCTGATTGAGTTTGACGAGCAGCGCGTTGCCGACCTTGTCCGCGATCCCCTTTCTCAGGATCTCCGGGTTGGTGACGAACACGTCGTCGCCGACGAGTTGCACGCGGCTGCCGAGCGCCTGCGTCAGCGCCTGCCATCCGCTCCAATCGCTTTCGGCGAGGCCGTCCTCGATCGAGACGATCGGATACTGCGAGATCCAATCCTCGTACAGGCGGATCATGTCGTCCGATGTCCGGTCCTTCTCGCCCGATTTCTTGAACGTGTAGCGGCCGCTGCCGCTCCAGAGCTCTGATGACGCGACGTCGAGGGCGATCCAGACGTCCGCGCCGGGTTTCAGTCCGGCTTTCGTGATCGCTTCGAGGACGACTTCGACCGCGTCGCGATTCGATTTCAGGTTTGGCGCGAACCCGCCTTCGTCGCCGACGCCGGTCGACTGGCCGCGCGCTTTCAAAATCCCGCGCAGCGCGTGAAAGATCTCGGCGCCCCATCGCAGCCCTTCGCTGAACGACGCGGCGTTCAACGGCATCACCATGAATTCCTGAAAGTCGACGCTCGAATCGGCGTGCGCGCCGCCGTTGAGGATGTTCATCATCGGCGCCGGCAGCGTGAACGCGTCGTTTTTGTAGAGCGACGCGATGTGCCGATAGAGCGGGATCTTCTTTGCGGCGGCTTCGGCGCGGACCGCGGCCATCGAGACGCCGAGGAGCGCGTTCGCGCCGAGGCGGCTCTTGGTCGCCGTGCCGTCGAGCGCGATCATCGCCTGGTCCAGCGACCGCTGATCGAACTCGCGGTTGACGATCGCCTTCGCAATTTCGCCGTTGATGTTGGCAACGGCGTTGCGCACCCCTTTGCCGCCGTAGCGTGATTTGTCGCCGTCGCGCAGTTCGAGCGCTTCGCGTTCGCCCGTCGACGCGCCGGACGGGACGGCCGCGCGGCCGAACGCGCCGCCGTCGAGCGTCACGTCCACTTCAACGGTCGGATTGCCGCGCGAGTCGAGGATCTCGCGTCCGTGCACGCGTGTGATTTTCATTAGCCTCCACCACCTCGGCGATCGGCTTCGGCCTCGAAGCGGAGCGCCTCTTCGCTGAGCGGACCGATCAGCGGCTCGTCATCGGTCGTGACGACGACGATCCCCGATTCGGTCACGGTGTGACGCCGACGATCTTCTTCTAGGTTGTACCCAATCAACGCGCCGCGTGGAATCAGCACATCGCGGTCGATGATCGCGCGCTTGATCCGCGCATGACGTCCGACGCGCACGCCCGGCATCAGGATGCACTGCTCGATGTGGCAAAAACTGTGGACGCGCACGTTGGGACAAAGCACGCTGCCGAAAATGCTGCTGCCCGAGACGATGCAGCCGGGCGAGATCACCGAGTCGAGCGCCTGGCCGCAGCGCACGCCGCTCTCCGCGAATACGAACTTCGCCGGCGGCGCCTGCGGCTGGTACGTCCGCAGCGGCCACTCCGGGTCGTACAGGTTGAACTCCGGGTTCACGGTGCAGAGATCCATGTTCGCGTCGAAGTAGGCGTCGAGCGTGCCGATGTCGCGCCAGTATTTCGCCGCCTTCTTGTTCTCGTCGTAAAAACGGTACGAGTACACCGGCACCTGATGGATCAAGGCCGGGATGATGTCCTTGCCGAAGTCGTGGTTCGTCTGCTGATTCGCATCCGCTTCGAGCGCGCGCACGAGGACGTCGGTGTCGAAGATGTACACGCCCATCGACGCGAGCGCGAAGTCGGGCGAGCCGGGGATCGGGCTGGCCTGCTTCGGCTTCTCCTGAAATCCGGTCACGCGATCGGTTTCGTCGACCCCGATGATGCCGAAGCGGCTCGACTCCGCCAGCGGCACTTCGATCGTCGCGAGCGTCACGCCGGCGTTGCGCTCCTGATGGAAGCGCAGCATGCGCGCATAGTCCATCTTGTAGACGTGATCGCCGGCGAGGACGACGAGATATCGTGGATTCTCGCGCGTGATCGAGTACAGATTCTGGTACACCGCGTCGGCCGTGCCCTGATACCAGTGTTCGCCGACGCGCTTCTGCGGCGGCAGGATCTCGATGAACTCGCCGAGTTCTTCCGAGACAATGCCCCAGCCCATGCGGATGTGGCGGTTCAGGGAGAGCGATTTGTACTGCGTCGCGATGAAGATGCGTCGCAGTCCCGAGTTGATGCAGTTGCTCAGGACGAAGTCGATGATCCGATACGGACCGCCGAAGTACACGGCAGGCTTCGCGCGTTCTTTTG
>DASREL010000165.1:0-13589 GCA_035652075.1 Vicinamibacterales bacterium | reverse complement strand
TGCCTAAGGTGCCTGGGTGCCTAAGGTGCCTGGGTGCCTAAGGTGCCTGGGTGCCTAAGGTGCTTGGGTGCCTGGGGTGCCTGAAGGTGCCTGGGGTGCAAAACGGTAATGGGGACGCCAATCCGGTAACACGCGCCATCGTGCGAAGGTGTGAAATTGCGCGTGTGGAACGGATTTGAACGTCAGTCGCGAGGCGGAATGGTAATTGCGATACGCGCCGTGCAAGGAGACCCGGGATGGCCGTCATCGGATCGCTCGCACTCGCAGTCGCGCTCGTCACGCCAATCTACGCCGCGCGGCTGGTCCTTGCCGGGATCATGACGGCGCTTCGCAACCACGCACCCAACGCACCGCAGGCACTCTAGGCACCGCCACGCACCCTAGACACTCCTAGGCACCCCAGGCACACCAGGCACCCTAGGCACCGCAACGCACCCTAGGCACCCAAGGCACCCCAGGCACCCTAGGCACCCCAGGCACCCTAACCCCGCTTGAACAACCCGACGTAGCTGGCCTTTGCGCGCACGTGTCCCGCCATCGCGGCCACAACCGCCGCCCGCGTCTGGGGCGGCGAGGCGCCGACGGCCGGGACGTCGATCGTCGTATCCAACGCGAACAATTCGAACACGTAGTGATGCGCCGGCTGCGGACCCGATGCGCCCGGACCGCGGTAGAACGGACTGGTCGCGCTGATTTGGCGGACGTCCGCTGACAGCGACCGAGTCGCATTCGCGGGCAGTGACGTCTGCGTCCCCGGAATGTTCCAGACGAGCCAATGCAGCGTGTCATCGGTGCCGTTACCGACCGCCGCATCGGGATCGTGGACGAGCAGCACGAAACTCGTGACGCCATCGGGCGCGTTCGCCCACTCGAGCGCCGGCGATTCTTCCCCACCGGCCTGCGTATACCGCGCCGGGATCATCCCGCCGTCCTGCCACGGACCGCGCAGCGTCATCGTCTGAATCGGACCGCGGCCCCGGCCTCCGCCGCCGCGGCCCCCGCCGCCTGGAGCTGGTGGCTGTTGACCGCGCTGCTGCGCGGACACGCTCGCCGACAGGAGCACGATCGCGAAGAGTGTAAGGTGCTTCATTTGAATGACGCCGGCTGGAGTTTGCGCCACGCGTCGTAGCGCATGCGCAGCGTCTTGACAGGATTGAGATTTTCGCCCGGCTTGATCGCCTTCTGATGATCGGGCGCCGGCTGCGACACGTTGATGTACATCGTGTACTGACCGTTGTTGTGCGAGTCGCCGTTCGTGTCGCCCTTCTCCGCCATCAGGATGTACGCGACGTGCGCCGTCTTCTCGTCACACGGGATCGGCGGCTTCGTGCCGTCGGTCGGCCACGGCGGACACGTGCAACGGCTGTCGCCGCCCGATCCGTCGGCGGCTTCCATCGCCGCCATCACGCGATCGGTGATCGCGCCGCTGGCGTGGAGAAACGCCTGCACGGCGTTCGGCACGACGTTGCCCGGTCGCAGGATGTTGCCCTGGATGGAATAGAAGATCTCGGTGCCCGGCACCTGTCCCTGCATATCCTGCGAGACGTAGCCATTGGTCAGACCGGAGTGCCCTGCCCCGCGACCCTGGAGATCGACGATACCGAACTGACGGCTCTGGAATGCCGGATCCTGCGAGAGCATGTTGATGATCTCTTTCGGATCCGTGCCTTTCTGGAGCTCGCGAAACACGAGCATCTGGTTCGTGTGCGTGTTGTCGACCGCCGCCTGGCACGCCGCCACCCCTTTGCCGGGGACGACGACCGCCTGCACGCCCTTCAGAAAATCATCGTCGCCGTTGACGCACGTCGCCGAGGCGATGACGACGCGGCCGGTCGACCGATCGACGGCGACGACCGACCACGTCGCGAACGCGTAGGAGGGAATGCCGAGCAGCGCTACGAGAACAAAAGCCAATCGACGCATGGCCGGATTGTATCCTCGGGGGGCGGTCCGGCTAAAGCCGGACATTACGTACTACTGCCCATCTTCGCGCCGTAGCGCGTGAAGATTTCTTCCACCGCGGCGCACGTCTCTTTCGCGTGCGCGACGATTGTCGCCTCCACGTCGCCGAGCGAGCCGCCGCGATTGAACTGGCTTTGCAGGTCGTACGCGATCGCCTCGAGCGGCGCGTGCGCGTACCCATGCTGCAGGACGCCGACGGCGTAGGTCAGCATGAACGTGTCGACGCCGAGCGTCCGCCATTGCACGACGTGCACGAGCTCGTGGAAGTGCACCGTTTCCGTGTTGAACGACTGGTGCACGAAGATCATGTCGTCGAACGTGATCGCGGAGAGGCCCATCTGCGCGATGTCGGCGAACTCGATCAATCCGAGATCGACGATCGGCGGAAACGGGATCCGCGTCACCGTCGACACGCGTGCGGTCTGCAGAAGGTGATCGGAGAAGTACTGCGCGAGTCGCGGATAACCCGCCGACGCCACCGGCTGCAGCGACGCGGCGTGCTGGATCCGAACCGTGTCGACCCACGCCCGCACCATGGGCAGCACTTCGTTCAGCCGTGTGAGTCGGTCGTACAATCGGGGGGTATTCTACATGCCGCCCTCCTGCGACTTACGCCTGATCAACGCCACCGTCCTGACCATGGACGCGCGTTTTTCACACTTTCGAAACAGTTCTATTGCCATTTCGGGGAATTCCATCGCGGCGGTCGGTCCCGACGCCGATCGATTTAACGCAGCCGAAACATTCGACTGCGGCGGCCGTGTCGTGATGCCGGGTCTCGTCAACGCGCACACGCACGTCCCGATGACGCTGTTGCGCGGGCTCGCCGATGATCTCCGGCTCGACGTGTGGTTGATGGGCTACATGATGCCCGTCGAGCGCGAGTTCGTGAGTCCCGACTTCGTCCGGCTCGGCGCCAAGCTCGGATGCGCCGAGATGATCCGATCCGGGATCACCTGCTTCGCCGACATGTACTACTTCGAGGATGCGATCGCCGAAGCGACGGCGGACGCCGGTCTGCGCGCGCTGTGCGCGCAAACGGTGCTGCGCTTTCCGACGCCTGACGCAAACAGCTACGAGGACTCGCTCGCGCTCGCGCGCGACTTCATCACGCGGTGGAAGGATCATCCGCTGATCGTGCCGGCGCCGGCCCCGCATGCGCCGTACACCTGCACGCCGGAGATCCTGCGGTCGTGCGCCGAGCTCGCGGTCGAATTCGACGTGCCGCTGCATATTCACCTGGCCGAAACCGCACTCGAACAAGACGACTCGCGCCGCGCGTACGGGATGCCGGTCATTCCGTGGGTCAAGAAGCAGGGCCTGTTTGACGCAAAGGTGCTGGCTGCGCACTGCGTGCACGTGGACGAGGGCGAGATTCGCGCGCTGAAAAACTTCAACGCCGGCGTCGCGCACAACCCGACGAGCAATTTGAAGCTCGGCGCCGGCGTCGCGCCTGTCGCGCGCATGCTGGAGCTTGGCGTCGACGTCGGGATCGGCACCGATGGTCCCGCCTCGAACAACGACCTCGACATGTTCGAAGAGATGCGTCTGGCGGCGCTGCTCGCCAAGGGCACGAGCGGCGACCCGACGGCGCTGCCGGCGCGCGACGCGGTCGCGATGGCGACGCGGCTCGGCGCCCGAGCCATGCACATGGATCACCTGACCGGATCGATCGAGCCTGGCAAGCGCGCCGACTTGATCGTGGTCGATCTCGACCGCCTGCACAACGTCCCCTCGTTCGAACGCGATCCGAACGGCATCTACGCCCAGCTCGTCTACGCGTCGAAATCGACCGACGTCGTCGACGTGATGTGCGACGGCACGTGGGTGATGCGCGATCGCCGCCTGCTGACGCTCGACGAGGATGATTTGCGTGCCGCGGCCCGCGATGCGGCAAAACGCATCGACATATTCCTGACGACGCGCGAAGTGAGCGTGCTGCAGAAACTCGTCGCCGTTGGCGGCGCCGTCGAGCAGGAATCGTTCGAAGTGCAAGTGAAGGCGCGCGTCACGTCGGAAGCGCCGGTCCTCGCCGTCGTCGCGAGCGAGGCGGTGACCATCGTCAAGTCGAGTCGCTATCACCAGTACGACACGTATTGGTCGTTCGACGATCCCGATCAGGGGTGGCTGCGGTACCGGGAGGACGAGTTCCTCGACAAAAACGGAAAGGTCACCGGCGCGCGATCACGCCTGACCCTGACCGGACGCACGCGCGAAGAGGAATTCGGCGCGGTGCTGCTGTCGCGGTCGCGGTACCTGGCGCCTGCGGCGCACTCGGCGCGGTTCTACCGCGAGTACTTCCGTCCCACGGCCGAACACGTGGTCGAAAAAGACCGGCGTCGCTGGCTGCTCGTGTACCGCGGCGTGGAGTTCTACCTGCACCTCGATCGGCTGATCACGCCGCCGAGGGACGGATTCTTCATCGAAATCAAGTCGCGCACCTGGTCACGTCGCGACGCGCAGGACAAGGCCGCCGTCATCAACGAGTTGCTGGCGCTCTTCGGGACGAGCCCGGACGATACAATCAGTGACGGTTACGTCAAACTCGCCGCCTCGCGTTGATCTACAATTTGCGAATCCTCACGCTTCGTCTCGGCGTCTAATTTGTCCGTTGTCGCGCAGCCCTTTTGGGGCTGCCCCTGGAGGTTCAATGAAACGGTTCTTTGCAATTACGCTCGGCGTGCTCGCCCTCGCGAGCGCCGGTGTCGTCGCGCAGTCGAACGACGCCGAAATCGAAAAGGCGACCATGCCGCTGCCGCGCAACATGAAGGAAGGCGCCACGGTCATCCACTGGAAGGCCGACGGCACCTACGACACCATCAAGAAAGGTACGAACCCGATGGTGTGCTACGACTGGTCGGGGATGCCCGGCAAGCAGCCGTTCGCCGTGCAGTGCACCAGCATCAAGAACATCGATCGCGTCGCGCAGAACCTGAAGTTCGCTGCCATCACCGATCCAGCCGCGCGGAAAGCGGCGATCGAGAAGGCGGACAAGGACGGCACCCGCGCGAAGCCGGAATTCGGATCCGCGTGGCTGACGTTGAACGGGGCCGACAAGGAACACGCGACGCACGTGCACACGACGATCGCCGTTCCGAACGCGACCACCGCGTCAATGGGCCTGCCGAGCGACAACAAGTCGGGCGGCATCTGGATCATGGCCGCGGGCACGTCCGAAGCGCACTTGATGATTCCTGGTCAGTAAACCCAGCTCTTGACGTCTGCCCCCGGTGGCGCAGTTCGCTTCATCCACTGCGCCATCGCGGGTAGATACCGCTGATGCACGGTCCGATTCCCTTCCGCGTTCGAGTGTTCCGTATCACCTGTAAAGCAGTGCTCGCGGCGTTCGCCGTAGACGATGTCCGCCTCCGCTGACGGCGTCGCGCGCATCAGGAACTCTTCCATCTGGTACACGGCGTTGTTCAAGTAGCCGTTGTCCATCGTGCCGCTCGTGATGTGGATCTTGCCGCGGAGTTTCTTCCCGAGCGTTGCCCAGTCGCGCTGCAGGATGTACCGCAGGTCGTAGTGATCGCGCCAGTACTTGGCCACGTCCGGATCGATCACGCCGGTCCGCTTGTCGTAGAGCGGCTTGTAGTAGCCGTCAGCGCCGACCGGTCCGAACACGGACGCCCAAGCATCGTGCTGCCCCGCCGATCGCCCATTGGTGCCGAGCACGAGCTCGACGAGATTGCGCTCCTCGAACGTCGAGAACAGATGACCGCGGTAGTCGCGGTACCCCGGCTTCGGCGTCTGCTTCCACGGATTGTCCTCGTAGTAGTAATACGCGTTCTTCTCGTCGTAGATGTTGACGGATCGATACGAGCGGAAGTCGATCGGATCCGGACAAAGCGCCCACGCGCCGTTGTAGTCGTCGGGATAGAACACCTGGACGCCGAACGCTTCCCATCCGCCGGTCGATCCGCCAATCAGCGTGCGCGCCCAGCCCTGACCAATTCCGCGGAACTGCTTCTCGATCATCGGGATCAGATCTTTGGTGATCGCATCGCCGTACGGACCGTTGTTCTCGGAGTTCACGGCGTACGAGTCGTCGAAGTACGGCGTCGGATGCTGGATGAGGACGTGGATCATCCGCGGAAAATTCGGTCCGTTCCAGTCTTTGTAGAACTGATACGCCGCCGTCTGCTGCGCGCGCTGCTGCGGCGTCGCCTTCGGATCGGGCGGCGTCGACCGCCACCCGTCGCTCTCCATCGTCTCCGGGAAATGGCCGTGATGAATGACGATCGGATAGTGCGCGTTCGGGTGCGTGTCGTATCCGAACGGCAGCAGGACAATCACGCCCATGTCCATCGGTCGTCCCCAGAACTTGGACAGGCGTTCGTTCGGGATGCGCAGATACCTCACCTGCGCGGTATCTTTTCGCGGCGGAATCGGCGGAATCTCTTGATCGAGCGTGATGCGCAGCTCGCCGCCTTTCTTCGGATCGATGTGGATCTTCTCCGGCGTGCTGAACCAGTTGCCGGGTTTGCGTTCCCAGTGCTGCCCCTCGCCGTGGTCCATCGGCATCTTGACCGTGTGTCCGTCAGCGCGATGGAACGTCTCGTAACGCGCGAGGAGCGCCTGCACGTAGTAGTCGCCGGCCGGGATATCGCTGATCTTCCGCACCGGCCAGCCGACGACCGCGTCGTCGATGCTGACGACTTGCGACTCGGGCGACGCGCCGTCGACATCCACGCCGAAGATCGGCCGCGTCGTGTTCGCGCGATACTGATCGCTCTGGAACCGCGGCTCGGTCCTCCCATCGTCCGAGATGAAGAGGAGCACGCGTCCATCGACCTTCTGCCCGCGCAGCGCCGACGGAAAGGCGATCAAGACTTCGAATGGCCCCGATTGGTTCGCACTGACGCCGCAGACGGCGAGCACGACGGTAACCACGAGCGCGCGGACTATCCGCATACCAGCTCCTTCAGTTTCAGCACTGTATTCCAGTTGCGGCCGGTCACGCGGACGCCCAGTTTCTTCTCGATCGTCGCGACGGTCACCTTCGATCGCCCCTGCCCGTCGGGATAGAACGCATAGACATGGCGGCCGCCGCCGCGGACAGTCTCGCGTCCAACGATCGCCGACTGCAGCGCCTTCACGTTGGAGCCCGCGATGTCGCTCTTCGCGAACAGCACAATCAGGCGGCCCGGATCCGTGTCCGCCTCTTTTCGAAAGGGATTCTTCGTGATTGCAGCACGCAGTGCATCGCCCGAACGAACGACGAACGGCGTGTCGAGACCCAGCTTGTGCTTCGCCGCCGTTTCGAGCTGTTTTTCGATCGCGTCGGTCGACTTCGAGGGTCCGGCAAAGACGACGTTGCCGCTGTTCAGCACGGTCGTGACGTCACGATAGCCGAGCGATTCGACGAGAGCCCGCAGGTCGCTCATCGTAACCGTCCCGCGTCCACCAACGTTCACGGCGCGAAGCAGCGCGACGTAGCGAGGCATGTCAGCGTCCTGGCTGCATGCCGTTGGCGCGATAGACCGCGGCGGCCGCTGGTGACGACAGGTACGCGAGCAGCGCCTTCGCCGCATCGCCGGCGTGCGTGTGCGCGGACACGAAGCCGACGAGCGCCGTCGGCGTCGAAATCTCGCGCGGCAGCGGGCCGACGATGTCGATGCCTGGATCGGTCATCTCGCTTTGAAACGTGAGCCCGATGTCGATCTCGCCCTTCGCCAGCAGCGCCATCGCACCGGCGCCGCCTTGGGCCGGTTTGACTTTTGGTCTGATCTGACCGGCGATGCCGAGCACGTCGAGCGTCCGCTCGAAGCTGACGCCTGCGGCGGCCCCGCCCGCCGCGTTCGGATACGAAATCGCGCGTGCGCTGAGCAGCATCTGTTTCACGGCCGCGGCCGTGGAGATGTCAGGCTTCGCGGCTCCCCTGCGAACTGCCACTGCAACTGAAACTGTGGCGAGCGGCGTCGCGCTCGACGCGACGACGTGACCGGACGCGATGACAGGATCGAGGGGAGGCTGGACAATCGGCACGTCGAACGCATCGCCGCGGATCACCTGCTGCTTCGTGCCGCCACCGGATCCGAACGTCGCGGCGACGTGAATGCCGCTCTGCTTCTCGAAGCCGGGGATCAACTGTTCGATCGCAGCGCGAATGCCGCCCGGCGCGACGAGCGTCACCTGCGGCGGTTGGGCTGACGGCCTCGCCGTCAGCACCAACAGAAAAACGACGCTACTTCGAAACGGCGAACCCATCCACGTGCACTTCGAGCAGATGGTTGACGCGGATCCCGGTGATGCCGTCGGTGACGATGCTCCCCTTCGGCGTCGACTGCACGACCGTCCCGTTGACGACGTAGTCGATCTTGTCGCCGTTCACGCGCACTTCGAGCGCATTGGTCGACTTCCCATCGTCGCCCGGCTTTTTGATCGCGGCGTTCGGCGTCTTTTTGACGACGTCCGACGTCGACGCATCGCCGTCACGCTGCTTGACGAGGAAGGTACCGTCCTGCGCGACGAGGAAATAGGTGTATTTCTGCTGCGGACCTTCAAGCCCGCTGCCGCCGAAGACGAGTCCGTAGTAGTTCGTATGACCGCTCGGTTTCATCAGCGTGAAGGTGCCCTTCAGCGTGTAGTTGCCCTTCGCCGTGTTCGCCGGATTCCAGTACACGGCGGCCTGCGGGTTCGTCGCGTGAAAACCGGTTCCCATCGTCACGAACTTGATCGTGCCCGCCGCGTCCGGATCCGACGCGCTCGTGCTGCGATCGACGCGCTCCTTCCACCCCTTCGGCGCCTGCTGTGCGAACACCGCAGCCGCCGCCATCACCGTGAACATTGCCACTGACACGTAACGTTTCATCTGCTCTCCTCGGCGGGTCCCACAGGACCCGCCCTACGCCTCGCCGGGTCTAAAGACCCGGCCTACATTGGATCAAGACCACTTCGCCGGATCGCGGCGGCAGCCGCGGGCGACGTCAGATACGCAATCAACGTTTTGACGACGTCGGTCGCGTGCGAGCCGGCGACAATGCCGGCCGAAAAGATGGTGATCTTTTGCGCGGCGTCCGGCAGCGGCCCGACCAGGTCGACGCCGGGTTCCGGCAGCAGCTCGCTGATCTGCTGAAACCCGACCTCGGCGTCGCCGCGCGCGACAACCGCGGCGACGCGCTCGATGTCGATGATCTTACCCTTGGCCCGCATGTCGTCCACGAGTCCCAGTTTCGGAAACAGTTGCGTCGATAGGTACACGCCGCTTGCGCTCGACGAATAGGCGACCGACTTCGCGGCTTTGAGCGTCCGCACCAGCGCATCGACGGAGCTGATGTCCGGCTTCGGCGCTCCCTTCTTGACGACCATGCCGATGCGCGACCGTACAAGGTCCACTCGGCTGCCGGCGCTGACTGCTCCAGACTTCATCAGGTCGTCGAGCGCCGTGTCCGCCAGGATCACGACGTCGATCGCCTCGTGACGTTTCAGCCGATTCGGGATCGAGTCGGGCGTGTCGCCCATCGACGCGCCGGAGACGACGGTGACTCGGTGATGCGCGGTCTGCTCGAACTGCGGAAGGAGATCGTGCAGCGCGGCGCTGAACGCACCGGATGTCGCGACCGTGATGTCCTGAGCCGCGACCGCCGGCGCAACCAGCAGCAGAGCCGCGACGACGACCGATGCTAGCCGGCGGCGCATACGACCTCTCCTACTTCGATGCCGGCAGCGTGTAATCGAACTCGTAGAAGTGCTTCCCGTCCGGCGCGATGACGATCGTCATCGTGCCCAGAAGCCCGGCGAGCTCGCCCGTCGCGGAATCAGGAACGACGGCCACCGTCAGATGCTGCGCGCCCCTGTTCATCAAGCCATCGTGCTGCAGCACGAACGATCCGCGCTTGCCGTGCAACGTACCGGTGATCCGCTCGACGGCGACGTAACCAGCCGAGTCCTTCACATCGGTCATCGCCGTCAGCATCTCACCGGCTGCGGTCGCATCGAGATCGCCGTGATACTGCTTCGAGGCCGTCATGCGACCGAAGTTGCCGTTGGCATCCGCCGCCGGCGTCATCTTCACATCAAACGATCCGCTCGCGTGCGTCACCGATTTCGACGTTGGCTTCGAACCGCCCTTCTTCACGTCGAAGTACGCGGACCGCAGCGCGGCAATGAAACGCGCATCGACGAGGCCGGGCGCATCGCCTTGATAGTCGAGCCCACGGTCTTTGCGAAAACGGTCGACCGCCGCGATCGTGTCGTCGTTGAACGTGCCGTACTCGCGCGTGAACGCCGGCGTGACCGGACGAGGCGTTTCCGGAAACGTGCCGACCGATGGACGCCAATAGCCGATCTCGTTCAACATGCGATGCAGCTCGATGATATCGGGACCTTCAATCCTCGAGAAGCTGCGGTAGCCGAGACGACGACCGGTCGTGTAGTAGATCCGCTTCATCTCGGCGACCGGATTCTCGTTCTCCCCGACTTCGATCGCGAGCGTGATGTGATCGTTGCCGCGTCCAGGATCGTTCGGATCGGCGACTTTGATCGCCGCTGACTGCAGGTTGCCCCACCGGCGGTCGCCACCCTTCGCGTATCCCGCTTCGAGCGCGAGAATCATGCGTTCGGCGAGGGGCAGCCCCGTTCCATCGCTCGCTTCGAACGTCGTCGCCACCGCGTCCACCACTTCCGGCCCGACCATGATGTTGGCCTGCACGGTGTAGTTCTTTCCCTGCCGGCTGCCTGCCCAGTTGCCGTTGTTCTTGCCGGTGTGCGCAGCCGAACGGCCTTTCATGTCGATGACGCCGACTTGCCGCGACTCGCGGTTGTCGTCGGTTGCGAGCAGTTGCGCGAGCACCTCTTTCGGCTCGACGCCTTTCGCGATCAAATCGAGACCGCGCGGTCCATATTCAACGACCGTCGACGCTTGCGTGCAGACCGCGCCGACGCCCGCGCGCACGTGCGGGACGGCGCGACCCACAAACGGCACACGCGTGGTCACGGCGGCACCGGACTGTCCCGTCGCCGGATCGATCGCGCACAAAGAAAACGTGGAGTATTGCGGGTTGCCGGCGTCGTCGATCTTGACGCCGTCAGGCGCGTACTGCTGCTGCGCGCCCAGGCTGACGGTCATCGCGAGGACAGCCGCCGTTATCAGAGCCTTCGATCTCCTGGTCATATGCACGGGATAGTGCATTTTCTGCTCGGCAGCCGTCAATCGGCCGGGCAGAAACTGCCTCGAAATGTGTGGCCAGAAATCTCGATTTCGCGGATTCCCGAGCAAAATCGTCCGTGCCGGCAGTGGCAATCCGGGTGCATAGCAGGTCGGCATGCGCATCAAAGTCCATCGAGGAACGCCGGCGAATGACGGCGACAGTCTCTGCTACACGTGTCGGTTCTCCCGCTTGATTCGAGGTCGGACGCTCGACGAAGAGATCGTCGTCTGCGACGCGAGCCACATGACGCAGATGCGGGTCACGTTCAAGGTGACGTCGTGCACCGACTACTCCGACAACCGCGTCCCGAGCTACGGCGAGCTAGTGCAACAGGCCTGGATTCTCCATCCCGGATCGCGCAAACGGCGCGCGGGTTTCGTGCGCGGCAGCGAGCTTCGCGCCGACGAGTTCGCCGACGTGATGACCGATCCCCGCGATCGGGACAGGTGAGGACGATATAATGACGGAGGCGCCATGGACCGAGAACGAGCCGGCAGGTTTCGGCGTGTATTCGACGCCCACGACGATGCGATTCGCGCGTTGAGGGAGGCGAACAGTGCGATCCGCGAGGCGAACGCCGCAATGGACGAGGCGATCGGTGCGCACGACCTCGCAATCCAAGCCGCGCTCGCCGCGAATCAGGCCGCTATCGACCTTCTCAACGACATGACGTCCGACGATCGCCGCTAGTCACTCGAGCACGATCGCGTCGGCCTCGATCTCGACGAGCATCGCCGGATCGATCAACCCCTTCACTTCCACCATCGTCGTCACCGGGCGGATGTTCTTGAAGAACTCGCCGTGTGCGCGGCCGACGAGCTCCCAGTCACGTTCGATGTTCGTCACGAACATGCGCGTGCGCACGACGTGCTCGAGCGTCGCGCCGGCGCGGGTGAGCGCCGTTTCGATGTTGCGCAGCACCTGCATCGCCTGCGCATAGGCATCTCCGTCCACGATCTTGCCGGTGGCGTCCGTCGCCGTCGTGCCCGCGACGCACACGTGATTGCCGACGCGCACCGTGCGCGAGTAGCCGACGATCGGTTCGAATGGAGACGATCCGGAAATGTTCTGACGCGTCATTTGTCGATGCGCGCCGCGCGTTTCCAGGCACGCGCGCCGAGAAATCCGCCGATGATCGCGCCGCCTGGACCTGTCGCGATCACCGGGATCGCGCCTTGATCAATCGCCTCGAACGGGATGTGTTGCGGCCGCATGACGATGAAATAGAACGCATACAGCCATACGTAGGAACCGACAATCCACCCACCGATCACCCCGATGAGCGTGGCGACGAATATCGGCCGGACAACGGTCATTGCGGCGGCGGTGGCACCGAGTAGTGGAGCTGCACGATGCGCCATCCATCGCGTCCCTTGCGATAGACGTGGCTTTCCCAGCCCTTTGACGCGATCGTTTGACCGTTCGCAGTCATCTTGCCGCTGAACGTCCAGTCGAACGTCAGCCACGCGGTGTCGCCGTTGACGACGACCGCAACGTTCGAGGGCTGCAGCTTGCGTTCGGTGAAACTGTTCTTCAGGAAATCGACGTAGACGCTTTTCTGCACCGCATCCCAGCCGGCGAATCGTCCGAAGGGCGTGACGACGATGACGTCAGTCGTGTGCGACCAAATCTGCGAGGCGATCGTGAGATCGGCGCCGTTCACCGATTCGATGTAGCGATCGAAGGTTTGGCGCACGGCGGCGTCCTGCGCGCTCGCAGGAGGCGCCGCGACGAAGAAGAATGCAACCACGAAGACACGAAGACTCGAAGAAATCCTGTTAGAGATCTTCTTCGCGTCTTCGAGCGTTCGTGGTTGCATTTGTTCTACTCCCCCGGATGATACGTGCGCTCGGTGTGCCCCTTCAGCTGCTCGGGATAGAAGTACACCTCGCGCAGGTTACCGGTCGCGTAGCGTTGTGCCTCGTCGTTGAAGTGCTTGTTGCCGACATGACCGCTTTCACCGCCGGCGGTCACCGCGCGCGCGCGCACCTTGTCGCCGAATTCGACGACGGCGACGAAGCTGTTGCCGGTGGTGCCGTACCATTTCTTCGTGCCGCGGTACGGGCGGGCGCCGAACGAGGCGAGCGAGCCCCAGCGCGATGACGTGAAGCCGACGGGAATGCTCGGCTCGCGATCGTCGAACGGCTGCACGATGTCGCCGTCGATGCGTTGGAAGCGATTGATCTCGCCCCACGCGATCTTCCAGTTGTCGAAATCGCCTTCGAGCTTGTCGAGCGCGGTGCCGAGCGCCTGCAGCATCTGCTGCGGCGTCGCGTTCTTCGCCGCGTAGTCGTCCGCCGACATGCCCGTGCCGCGCGCTTTGTCGGTGAACTGGCGCGCGATCTCCTCACCCCAGTAGATGGCGATCGAGGTCGGAACCGAATCAACCGCCCACCGCCGGTCCCACTTGCGCAAGAGATCGATCGCCTCGCGGACGTCCTTCTTCTTCAACGGGCTGTCGTCCGGCGTCGAATC
>DASREL010000164.1:0-9365 GCA_035652075.1 Vicinamibacterales bacterium | reverse complement strand
GATCACCGACGGCCGGTTTTCCGGCGCGACCCGCGGCTTCTGTATCGGCCACATCGCGCCGGAAGCGGCCCACGGCGGACCGATTGCGGCGGTTCGCGACGGCGACATCATCAACATCGACGCGGCGCGTCGGAAGCTCGACCTCGACGTTCCCGACAGCGTCATCACACAACGCCTCGCCGAGTGGCGCGCGCCGAAGCCGCGCTACGCGTCCGGCGTCATGGCCAAGTACGCGCGCATGGTCTCCTCGGCATCGACTGGAGCAGTTACAGGATGAGGGGCGTAATGCGGATTGAGGATTGCGGATTGCGGATTGATTGTGGATTCGCGCGCGCAATCGCCAATAAATCCGCAATCCTCAATCCTCAATCCGCAATACAGGACTTTCTATGAAGCTGACTGGCGCACAGATCCTCTGGGAAGCGCTCGTTCGTGAAGGCGTCACCGACGTGTTCGGATATCCGGGCGGCGCGATTCTGCCGGCCTACGATGCGATGCTCGGCTATCCGATTCGTCACATCCTGGTTCGTCACGAACAGGGCGCGACGCACATGGCCGACGGCTACGCGCGGGCCAGCGGAAAAGTCGGTGTCGCGATTGCGACATCCGGTCCCGGGGCCACCAACATGGTGACCGGCATCGCGACCGCGATGATGGACAGCTCGCCGATCGTCTGCATCACCGGGCAGGTCGGCAGCAAGTTGATCGGATCCGATGCCTTCCAGGAAACCGATATCACCGGCATCACGCTGCCGGTGACGAAGCATAACTACCTGGTGACGAGCGCCGAGGACGTCGCGCCGGCGGTGCTCGAAGCGTTTGCCGTCGCGAGGAGCGGACGTCCCGGCCCCGTGCTCGTCGACATCACGAAAGATGCGCAGCAGGGGATCGTCGACGGCGTGGATTGGGAAGCAGCGCAGCCGAACGTCACCGAAGCGTTCGACGACGACCTGCCCGGCGATGGGACGGCGGCAGAAGCGATCGAGTTGCTCAACGCGGCGGAGCGTCCGCTGATCCTGGCCGGGCACGGCATCATGCTGTCCGGCGCGGAGCGCGAGGTGCTGGCGCTCGCCGAACGCGCGCAGATTCCGATCGCCGTCACGCTGCTGGGCATCGGCGGGATCCCGGCGTCGCATCCGCTCAACCTCGGGATGATGGGCATGCACGGCGAGGCGTGGGTCAACCACGCGATTCAGGAAGCGGATCTGCTGATCGCGCTCGGCATGCGCTTCGACGATCGCGTCACCGGCAACCTCAAGACCTACGCGCCGACGGCGCGCAAGATTCACGTCGACATCGATCGCGCCGAGTTGAACAAGAACGTGCGCGTCGACGTCGCGATCGCGAAAGATCTGAAGCAGGCGATCCACGAATGGCTGCCGAACCTCGCCACGCGCGATCGGTCGGCGTGGCTGGCGCGCATCGACGCGACGAAGGGGGACGCCGCGGTCCGCGACATCCAGAACCTGCCGGACAACGGTCACCTCTACGCGGCGCACGTCATCAACGATCTCTGGCGGCTCACCAACGGCGACGCGATCGTCGTCAGCGACGTGGGCCAGCACCAGATGTGGGAAGCGCAATACTACAAGCACGATCGCTCGCGCACGCTCATCACGTCGGGCGGCCTCGGCACGATGGGTTTCGCGCTGCCGGCGGCGATCGGCGCGAAGGTCGCGTGTCCCGACGCCGAGGTCTGGGTCGTCGTCGGCGACGGCGGCTTCCAGATGACGATGGCGGAGCTCGCCACGATCATGCAGGAAAACCTGGACGTCAACGTCGCGATCATCAACAACGGGTATCTCGGGATGGTGCGGCAGTGGCAGGAATTCTTCTACGAGAAGCGCTACGCGGCGACGCCGCTGGTCAACCCGAATTTCGCGAAGCTCGCCGAGGCGTTCGGCATCGCATCGACGACCGTCACCAAGCGCAGCGAAGTGGAAGATGCGGTGCAGGCGGCGCGTCGGCAGCGCCGCGCCGCGGTGATTGATTTCCAGGTCGAGCAGGAAGATTCCGTGTACCCGATGGTGCCGGCCGGAGCGGATCTCCACAAGATGATCCGCAGGCCGTCGCCGATAGTGGAGACTGCAGCGGACTAGCACGAAGACCGCGAAGACCACGAAGATCGCGAAGACACGTTAGTCCTGCACGTCTTCGTGAACATCGTGGGCTTCGTGAGCTTCGCGGTGAACAAGATGGTGCATACGTTTTCCGTTTACGTCGAGGACAAGCCAGGCGTCCTGAATCGCGTGGCGTCGCTGTTTCGGCGCCGCGCGTTCAACATCGAGTCGCTGACCGTCGGCCACACCGAGACGAAAGGCGTCTCGCGCATGACGCTGGTGGTCGACACCGACGAGTACGGCGCCCGTCGCCTCGAGGCGCATCTCTACAAGCTCGTCCCGGTGCGAAAGGTCGAAGACATCACGACGCATCCGTCGATCGCGCGCGACCTCGCGCTGATCAAGGTCGCGGCCACCGGCGAGGCGCGCACGCACGTGATGCAGCTCGTCGACGTCTACCGCGCGCGCATCGTCGACGTCAGTCCCGAGTCGCTGGTCATCGAAACGACGGGGACCGAAGACAAGATCGACAGCCTGCTCGAAGTGCTGCGCCCGTACGGCGTGGTCGAAATGGTCCGCACCGGCCGCGTCGCGATGGCGCGCGGCACGGTGCCGCCGCGCCGGCGTCCGCTCGCGGCCGCGCGCAGCGTCGACGTCCGCGGCGACGTCAGTAGTTGTTCGGTGTAGGCCGCGTCCTTTTTATCCGGCAGGAGATCTCATGGCGAAGATGTATTACGACAACGATGCGGACCTTTCGCTCATTCAAGGCAAGAAGGTCGCGATCATCGGTTACGGGTCCCAAGGCCACGCGCACGCGCTGAACCTGAAGGACAGCGGCGTGCACGTCAAAGTGGGATTGCCGGCGACGAGCCGGTCGCGCGCCAAGGCGCAGGCGGCGGGGCTCGAGGTCGATGACGTGGCGGCCGCGACGAAGTGGGCTGACGTCGTGATGATTCTGATCCCGGACACGGTGCAAGGGAAGATCCATCGCGCCGAGATCGAACCGAATCTGCAGCCGGGCAACATGCTGATGTTCGCGCACGGCTTCAACATCCGTTTCGGCGCGATCACGCCGCGCGCCGACGTGGACGTGTCGATGGTGGCGCCGAAGTCGCCGGGCCATCGCGTCCGCGAATTGTTCCAGGAGGGCGCCGGCACGCCCGCACTGTTCGCAATCGAGCAGGACGCGACCGGCCACGCACGGCAGTTGACGCTGTCGTACGCGAAGGGCATCGGCGTCACCCGCGCCGGCGTGATCGAGACGACGTTCAAGGAAGAAACCGAAACGGATCTGTTCGGCGAGCAGGCGGTCCTCTGCGGCGGCGTCAGCGCGTTGATCACCGCCGGGTTCCAGACGCTCGTGGATGCGGGCTATCAGCCCGAGATCGCGTATTTCGAGTGCCTCCACGAGCTGAAGTTGATCGTGGATCTGATCTACCAGGGTGGCTTGAACTACATGCGCTACTCGGTCAGCGATACCGCCGAACATGGCGACTATACCGGCGGGCCGCGGATCGTCACCGAGGCGACGCGCGCGGAGATGAAGCGCATGCTGGCTGAGATCCAGAACGGAACCTACGCGAAGAACTGGATCGCGGAGAACGAGAACGGGCGGCCGACGTTTACGGCGCGCCGTCACGCGGAACAGACCCAGCTGATCGAGCAGGTGGGGGCCCGGCTGCGGCAGCTCATGCCGTTCCTCAAGCCGGTTACCGTCGAGACGGAGACGGTCGGGACGGCGCGCTAGCCGTCCCGAACTTGACCGTAAACCGCGCTGGTGATAAAACTTGCGCGGTTCCGGACGTTCCGGTCCCGCATCATCTCCTGATACATGGACAAACTCGTCGAGCGCGAATCCGCGACTCGCAACCCACTCGTCGCCGCGCCCGCTCTCGCCGTTCAGTTCTTTCTGATCCCGTTGGCCGTCGTCGGTATCACGGTGAGCGTGTATGTCGGATTCCGCTCGCTGCTCGCCGACGATCGCAAACCGCAGGACTACGTCAACGAGATCCGCTACGGCGGATCGACTCGCCGCTGGCCGGCCGCCTACGAGTTATCGCGCATGATGGCGGACCCGAAGGTGCGCAGCGACAAATCACTCGCGCCGCAACTGGTCAAAGCGTTTCAGGATTCCAAGGACGATCAGCAAGTGCGCCGCTATCTCGCGCTTGCCATCGGCCGGATGGATCCGCCGCTGCCGCCCGATGCGGTCGCCGACCTGACGAAAGCGTTAGACGATCCCGACAGCGAAACGCGCATCAGCGTGATCTGGGCGCTCGGCTCCTCGGGTGATCCGGCCGTCGTGTCCAAAATCGTGCCGCTGTATTCGGCGCCGGACGCCGACGCCGGCATTCGCAAGATGGTCGTGTATGCGCTCGGCGCGTTGCCGGGCGACGCGCAGATGACGACGCTGCGGACGGCGCTGCAGGATCCTGCGGCCGACGTGCGGTGGAACGCCGCAGTCGCGCTCGCGCGGCACGGCAGCCACGACGGCGTCAACGTCGTGAAGCAGATGCTCGATCGGCCGTATCTCGAGCAGACGGTGAAGCGGGAAGTCCATCAGGACGCCGACGAGGATCCAATCGCGGACGTGATGATCAGCGGCCTGCGGGCCGCGGCCGTGTTGAAGGACGACGGCCTGCGAGCGCCGGTCACGATGCTCAGCCAGCAGGACAAGAGCATGAAAGTTCGGGAGGCGGCGCTCGAAGCTCTGAAACAAATCGGGTAATTGGGGAATCGGGGAATCGAGTAAGTGTTGTCGTTGGTTTTGTGAAAGAATTCACCAACTTTATGGCTGACGAACCCAAGCCGGAACAACCAAGCGCGCCGCCGACCAGTGCGAATCCCGCCGCGACGCCGCATGCGACCGCGAAACCGGCCGCGCCGCGTCCCGCGCCGGCAGCGCTTCCAGATCTTCAGGGCAAAACGACATCTGCCGCTGCGGCCGCGACGAAGACGCCGGCTCCGGCTGCCGCGGCCAACGCCGCGACGCGCGATCCCGATGACACGTCGCCGCTCCTGACGCGTCGCGCCTGGATGGGCCTCGCGTGGGGAACCTTCTCCGCCGCGTCGGCGGCCGCCCTGGCCGCAACGGGACGCTTCATGTTCCCGAACGTGCTCAACGAGCCGCCGCAGCAGTTCAAGGCCGGATTCCCGAATGAGTACGGCGTCGGCGTCGACGAGCGCTGGAAGGAAAAGTTCGGCATCTGGATCGTGCGCATCGCGGACGAAGACGTCGAGCCGCACGGCAGCGGGTTCTACGCGCTCATCACCGTCTGCACGCACCTCGGCTGCACACCGAACTATCTGTCCGCCGAAAACAAATTCAAGTGCCCGTGCCACGGCAGCGGCTATCGGCTCACGGGCGTCAACTTCGAAGGGCCGGCCCCGCGTCCGCTCGAGCGCGCGCGGATCGTGCTCGCCGACGATGGGCAGATCCTCGTCGACAAATCGAAGCACTATCAGTACGAGCTCGGGCAGTGGACTGATCCCGAAGCGTTCCTGAAAGTCTGACAACCATGGCTGAAACGAAGACTGTCGCTCCAAAGGAAGGGCCCGGCGGGCGGTTCTGGAACTGGCTGACCGAGACACAGGTGTGGACGTCGGTGTTCCGGCACGAACGGCCGAACACCGATCGCAACCGCGTCCTCGTGATGCTGTCGAACGTCTTCCTGCACCTGCACCCGGTGCGGATCAGAAAGTCGGGCGTGAAGCTGCGCTACACGTGGTGCATGGGAGGGCTCAGTTTCTTCCTCTTCCTCGTGCTCACGTTTACCGGCTTGCTGCTGATGTTCTATTACCGGCCGACCCTGGAGTACGCCTACAGCGACATCGTCGGCCTCCGCGAGCACGTGCCGCTCGGCATCATGCGCGAGATGCACCGGTGGGGCGCCCACGCGATGGTCATCACCGTGTGGCTCCACATGTTCCGCGTGTTCATGACGGGCAGCTACAAACCGCCGCGCGAGTTCAACTGGTCGGTCGGCGTAATCATGCTCGTGCTGACGCTGCTGCTCTCGTTCACGGGGTACCTGCTCCCGTGGGATCAGCTGGCGATCTGGGCGATCACGGTCGGCTCGAACATGGCGCGCGCGACGCCGTTCCTCGGACACGAAGGCCCCGGCGCGGCGCTGCTGCGGCTGGGTGACGTGCCGCTGATCCACGCGGCAGACGATGCGCGGTTCGCGCTCCTGGGCGGCACGTTCGTCGGCGAGGGCGCGCTCTTGCGGTTCTACGTGTTGCACTGCGTCGGCTTACCGCTCGGCATCGCCGTGCTGATGGCGGTCCACTTCTGGCGCGTGCGCAAGGACGGCGGCATTTCGGGTCCCCTCTAAACCGGAGACGACATGGGCCTCATCAAAGGACTCATCAACGCTGTCGCAGATCCGCGGCTGTTCTTCCTGCTCGCGGTCGCGCTCTTGATTCTCGTGCTGTGGAAGCGCGACTCGATCGCGTCGAACACGGTCGGCTATGGCGTGCTCGGCGTGCTCGGCGCGTTCTTCCTGTTCGGCACGTTCGATCCGAACTTCCGGTTGATCGTCACCAAGCCCGACAACGTGCCGATCGTAGGCCTGATCTTCCTGCTCGTGTTCTTCGTGTGGTACTCGATCCGCGAAGGGGTGCTGAACGATCGCCGCATCGCGGCAGGGCAGGGGCCGATCGAGAAGGCGGAGTCGGATCGCGTGTGGGTGTGGCCCGATTTGGTCTACACCGAGCTGATTTCGCTGATTGCGTGCTCGGTGCTGCTGATCGTCTGGTCGATCTTCCTGAAGGCGCCGCTCGAGCAGCCGGCGAACCCGGCCAACACGCCGAACCCGTCGAAGGCGCCGTGGTACTTCCTCGGGCTCCAGGAAATGCTCGTCTACTTCGACCCGTGGCTGGCGGGCGTCGTGCTCCCCGGACTGATCATCGTCGGACTGATTTGCATTCCGTACGTCGACAAGAATCCAAAGGGGAACGGCTACTACACGATCAACGAGCGGAAGGCGGAAGTCGCGATCTTCCTCTTCGGCTTCGCGGTGCTCTGGTCGTCGCTGATCGTGCTCGGCACGTTCCTGCGAGGACCGAACTGGAACTTCTTCGGCCCGTTCGAATTCTGGGACATCCACAAGCTGGCGGCGCTGACCAACGTCAACTTGTCGGAATACATCTGGGTGCGGATGCTCAAGACCGGCTATCCGTCGGCGTGGATCGTGCGCGAGCTGCCAGGGATCATCCTCGTGCTCTTCTACGTTTTCGCTCTGCCGGTGATCCTCGCGAAAGCGGCGTTCAAGACGTACTACGAAAAACTTGGGCCGCCACGCTATTACGTCACGGCGTTCCTCTTCCTGATGATGATGTCGCTTCCCATCAAGATGCTGGCGCGCTGGATCTTCAACCTGAAATACATCGTGGCCATCCCTGAAATCTTCTTCAACATCTGATCATGGCTGAAAAGAAGGGTGTCGGGCACGCTTACAACGTCGACTTCCTGAACGTCGTCTTCGCGGCGTCCAGCTTGTTCCTGTTCCTGTCGGTCATCTGGATGGTGTGGGATGACTACGACCGCGAATGGAAGAACACGCAGCGGCGCTTCGCGCAGCTGGAATACCAGGTGACGCAGGCGCAGTTGCGCCAGGCCACCGGGGCCGTCGACAAGAGCAAGGTGGCGCAGCTGCGCGCGCAGGAACAGGCTGCGCAGAAGAACGTCGCCGCGAACCAGAAGAAGGTCGACGAACTGCAGGACAAGTTCAAAGAGGCGGATACGAAGCTGTATCGCGCCACTCTGGACATGCAGTACATGAAGGCGACCTACGATCAGGACCGCTACGACTTCGAAGCGACGCGCGCGTCGGATCCGAAGTCGTCTGCGGTCGCGAAGAAGCAGAAAATTGCCGAGGACGAAGCCAAACAGCTGAACGAGCTGACGCTCGCGCAGGAGAAGGCGCAGGCCGAGAAGGCCGCGATCGCGCAACAGCTCGGGCAGTACACGGGCGCCGTGACAGCCGCGCAGAAGCAAATCGACGAGCTGCAGAGCGAGCAGAACCGCCTGACGAAGCGTCTCGACACGATCGCGCCGAGTTTCAAGGATTACATCCGCAATGCGCCGCTGATGGACTTCATGGCGCCGACGATCAAGATCCAGCAGGTCGTCCTGCCGAACGTCGTCGACGACGTCAACTTCATCCGCGTGCCGAAGATGGACCGCTGCCAGACGTGCCATCTCGCGATCGACAAGAAGGGCTACGAAAAATATCCGCAGCCGTTCACGACGCATCCCGATCTCGACACGTACCTGGGCGGCAGTTCACCGCATCCGATCGACCGCGTCGGCTGCACCGTCTGCCACGAAGGCATGGGCCAGTCGGTGAGCTTCAAAGACGCGTCGCACATGCCCTCGACGCCGAAGCAGAAGGAAGAGTGGGAAAAGAAGTACCACTGGGAAGAGCCGCACGAATGGGACTACCCGATGCTGCCGACGAAGATGACGACGGCATCGTGCGTGAAGTGCCATAAGCAGCAGGTGTACGTGCCGAAGGCCGAAGCGCTGAATACCGCGTACGCCACGTTCGAACGCGCGGGCTGCTACGCGTGTCACAAGACCAAGGGCTTCGACACGAACATGCGGAAGCCGGGTCCGATCCTGACGAAGATCGACGCCAAGCTGACGCAGGATTGGGTCAAGAACTGGATTCGCAACCCGCGCGCCGTCAAGCCGACGACGTGGATGCCGCGCTTCTTCTACAACTCCAACAACAGCTCGCCGGCGGACGCGGTGCGCAACGAAGTCGAGATCAACGCGATCGTCGCGTACCTGTTCGCGAACAGCGACACCACCTATCAGCCGGCGGTGAAGAACCCGCCGCACGGCGACGCGAAAAACGGCGAGCAGATCGTCAAGTCGATTGGATGCCAGGGCTGCCACGTGGTCGGCGAAGGAGAGCGGTCGAAGATCGGTCCGCGCCGAACGTTCGGCCAGCCGCTCGAGAACATCGGCAACAAGACGACGTACGAATGGATCTACAACTGGGTCCGCGATCCGAAGCATTTCAGCCCGACGACCTACATGCCGAACCTGCGGCTCACCGATGCGCAGGTGGCGGATGTCGCCACGTACCTGGTGACGTTGAAGGGTCCCGCCGGTGATGCCCCGAAGGCGACGGCGGATCAAAAAGCGACCGACGATGTGTTGCTCGACTATCTGAAGAACGTCATGCCGTTCGAAGATGCGAAAGCGACGCTCGCGAAGATGCCGACGGATCAGCGTCAGGTCGAACTCGGCCGCCGCGCGATCAGTCGCTACGGCTGCTTCAGCTGTCACGACAT
>DASREL010000163.1:0-40588 GCA_035652075.1 Vicinamibacterales bacterium | reverse complement strand
CTGCGCGCGGACGCCGGCGGCACGCAGCGCGGCGCCCTCTTCGATGTCTGCGCACGCGAGCAGATCGGCACCGGCATCCTCGAGCGCGCGCGCGACTTGCCCCGCCCCGTGTCCATACGCGTTGGCTTTGACAACGGCGATGACCGCGGGCGGCGGTTGACGATCCTCGCTCTCGAGATACGCGATGATGCTGCGGTAGTTGGACTGCAGCGCGGCGAGATCGATGCGCGCGACCGTCGGACGAATCATGCGTGCTCCGGCCCCAGGAATGACGGAAGCAACACTCCTGACAGTCCACCCGACGTCGCCCCGACTGCCGCCAGCCCGAGCGGTAACTGCGCCTCATTGGCGGTTTGGCCGAAGATCAGCGTAACGGCGCCGACCGCAAACGCCGCACCGACAATCGCTCCCGCGAATCCGCAGACCGCGAATTGGGTCGCCCGCGTCCATTGGCGCGCGAACGCGATCGGTTCGATGATCCGGTGAGCAGTCAACGCGATCACCGCGGCCCAATCGACGATCAACAACTCAATCAACGAACCGATGACGATGGCGATCGCCGCCGGTGCCTGACGCACGACCGTCATCGGTGCGAACGCAAGCGCGCCGACGGCAAACGCGAGCGGTATCGCCGCCGACACGAGCGCCGCGACGAGCACGTATCGACCACGTGAACCGCGAAGGAAGGAACGCAGCAGGAGCAGCAACGCGATCGGGCCAAAGTACAGCAACAGCACGGTGACCGCCGCGAAGGAACCGGCGTAGAACCCGATCGAACCGGCGCCGGCGCTCACACCGCCGCTTCGCGCGGCGTGCCGCAGTTCCAGCACGCCTCGAATTGCGCCTCGAGTGCCTCACCGCACTGCGGGCACTTCCACGGCGTCCGCTCCAGGTGTTTGAGCGGCTCGCCTCTTTTGAAGCGAGTGACGAACAACAGCGCACGATCGAGCTGGCTCTCGTCATTGACCCAAACGGCGGCCTCGCTGAAGCGGCTCGCGGGCGACGAGCCGGCATCGATGCCTTCGCCGACCAGCAGGTCTTTCAACATCTCGACCGTCGCGACGTCGCCTTCGAAGACGCGCTGCATCGATGACGTCAGCGTCGCTGCGCGAGCTTCTTCAGGAGCGCCTTGATCTCATCCAGCTCCTGCTGAATCTGCGCGATGCGGCGGAACTGCGTCTCCTGCTCGCGCTCCAGTTTCAGCAGCCGCGTCGACATGTGGGTCAGCTCCGCGCGCGTCGAATGATCGCGCCGCGGCAGCGGCGACTTCGGCAGATGACGCGTAATCGGTTGATAGTACATGTCACGAATTCCCAATCGCCAGGTTTTCGAATCGCGTGAACTCGCGGATGAACGCCAGCTTCACGACACCGGTCGGACCGTTGCGCTGCTTCGCGATGATCAGTTCGGCGACGCCCTGCGCATCGGTCGGCGGCTGACTCTTGTCCATGTACATGTCTTCGCGGTAGATGAAGACGACGACGTCGGCATCCTGCTCGAGGGCGCCCGACTCGCGAAGATCGGAGAGCTGCGGACGATGATCGGATCGTGATTCCGGCGCGCGACTGAGCTGCGACAGGACGATGATGGGAACGTTCAGTTCTTTCGCGAGGCCTTTGAGCGACCGCGAAATCGACGCGAGTTCGAGCGTGCGGTTCTCGAATCGTCCCCGTCCTTGCATCAACTGCACGTAGTCGACGATGACCATGTGCAGGCCGTGCTCCGCCGCGAGACGCCGGCACTTCGCACGCATCTCGAGGACGCCGATCGACGCGGTGTCGTCGATGAAAATCTTCGCTTCGCTGAGCGTGCCGATCGCCTGCGACAACCGTCCCCAGTCGCGCTCGCCGAGGAAACCGCCGCGCAGCCGGTGCGCATCGATGCGCGCTTCGCCCGTCAACATGCGCAGGAACAGCTGTTCCTTCGACATTTCGAGACTGAACACGCCGACCGACATGTCGGTCTTCGTGCCGACGTGCTGCGCGATGTTGAGCACGAGGCTCGTCTTCCCCATCGAGGGACGGGCCGCGACGATGACGAGGTCTGACGGCTGAAGACCGGACGTCATCTCGTCGAGATCGGTGAACCCGGTGGGCACGCCGGTGATCAGCTCCTTCTTCGCGTGCAGCTTCTCGATCGTGTCGAGGCTCGACTGCGCGAGATCCTTCAGCGAGACGAAGCCGTCGCGGACCTTGTCGTCGGCGATCGCGAAGATCGCGTGCTCCGCCTGATCGAGGATGACGTCGGCGTCCTCTTCCGCGGCGTACGCGTCGTGGACGATCTTGTTCGCCGAGTAAATCAGGTTCCGAAGCGTCGCCTTCTCTTTGATGATCCGCGCGTAGTGCTCGACGTTGGTCGATCGCGGCACGCCGTCGACGAGCGCGGTGATGTAGGCCGGTCCGCCGACCTCGTCGAGATCGCCCGAGCGCGAGAGCTCTTCTTTCAGCGTGACGAGGTCGATCGCGTTGCCGCGCTCCGACAGATTGACCATCTTGTCGAAGATGCGGCGGTGCGCGTCGCGGAAGAAGTCGGTCGCATCGATGACTTCGGCCGCGAGGTTGAAGGCTTCGTTGTGAAGGAGAATCGCGCCGAGCACGGAACGCTCGGCTTCGAGGTTATGCGGAAGAGTGCGGTCGGCTACAGCTACGTCAGGCATTCAAGTAGGGGTTAGGGCGTAGGGATTAGGGGTTAGCCGGAATTCTAATCCCTAATCCCTGTCCCCTGATCCCTACTTTTGATCCCTACTTCTGCGCGTCGCCGCCTTCGGCAGTCACCCGAACTTTCAGGTGTGTCGTGACGTCGCGATGCAGCTTGACCGGCACGTCGAACTCGCCGAGCTTCTTGATCGGCTCCTGCAGCACGATCTTGCGGCGATCGAGGTCGAGCCCTTTCGCCTTCAGTACATCGGCGATGTCCGAGCTCGTCACCGATCCGTAGAGCGCTTCGGTCTCGCCCACCTTGCGCGAGATCTCGACGTCCATGTTCGCCATGCGTTCGGCGATCGCCTCGGCGAATTTCTTCTCCTCGAGCTCTTTCGCCTCGAACTTGACGCGTTCGCGCTCGATGACTTTCTTGTTGCCGTCGGTGACGAGCAGCGCCAGCTTGCGCGGCAGCAGGTAGTTGCGCGCGTAGCCGTCGGCGACCTTGACGATCTCGCCGCGTTTGCCGAGGTTATCGACGTGTTCTCTCAGAATGACTTCCATGATCGCCCTCAGTCCGTCACGTACGGGATCAGCGCGATCTGACGCGCGCGCTTGATGGCCGTCTGCAGTTTCCGCTGGTGCATCGCGCAGGTACCCGAGATGCGGCGCGGCAGAATCTTGCCGCGCTCCGGCACGAACGGTCCGATCAGCTTGACGTCCTTGTAGTTGATGTCGTCGATCTTGTCCGCGCAGAACTTGCAGACCTTACGCCGACGGAACAGCGTGCGGCGCTGACCCTTCTCGCCGCCCTTCTTGTCCTTGTCGTTCTTGCCGCGGCCACCGCCGCCCGATCGTCCTTGTCCGAATGGCATTTAAACCTCCGCCGTATCGAAATGGTCGTCGTCCATGTCGTCCATGTCGCTCGACGAGCGTCCCTCGCCGGGCTGTCGGACGGGTGGCAATCCGCGCTTGACGCGGCGGCGTTCCGAATCGGCCTGCCGCTTCGTGCGCGTGCGCTCGACGACCTTCTTTTCTTCGTCGACGCGGACGACCATGTGGCGAATCACCTGGTCCATCACGCGAAGACGACGATCCAATTCCTTCATCAGCTCGCCGGATCCGTTGATCACATCGAGGACGTACACGCCCTCCTTGTGATGCGCGATCTCGTAGGCGAGCCGCTTCCGGCCCCAGTTCTCGGTCTTCTCGATGGTGCCGTGCAGCCGCGAGACGACCTGTTCGACCTGCTCGTGCAGTTCGGTGACCTGCTGTTCGGTCGTTTCGGGGGGAAGAATGTAGACGAGCTCGTACTGACGATCTGCCATTGCTGCTCCTTCTGGACCCGACTTCGCGGGGGCGATCTCAATCGCCAAGAAGTGTGTTGTCTTCGGCCCCGTTGAATCGATTCATCGCCGGGCCGATCCCTTCGACGATGAACAGTTCTACCGCATCTGCCGCTCGCTGAACCGCGCGATCGATCGCGTCACGCTCTGACGAGTCGAATCGCGAGAGCACCCGGTCGGCCAGGTCGCGATCGCGATCGCCGCGCTCGACGCCGATGCGCAGCCGCGTGAAATCGGTGCCCACGTGCTCGATCACCGACTTCAATCCGTTGTGTCCCCCTGCCGATCCTGACGGACGCAATCGCAGCTTCGCCAGGGGCAGTTGCACTTCGTCGACAATGACCAGCACGTCCGGCGGCGTGATCTTGTAGAACGTCATCACCGCCTGCACCGCCGATCCGCTGTTGTTCATGTACGTCCGCGGCTCGACGAGCACCGCGTCGTGTTCTTTCACGATCGCCACGTCGGCGATCGACTTCCACTTCTTCAGCGTTGTCTTCCAGCGTCGCGCCAGCTCGTCGACGACTTCGAATCCGACGTTATGCCGCGTGCCTTTGTACTCGCTGCCGGGGTTCCCTAATCCAACAATCGCTTTCAACTGCGTTACTTCTTCGCAGCCTTCTCTTCCTTCTCTTCGTCGGTCTCTTCTTTCTTGCCCTTCTTGATGACTTCGGGCTCGGCCGGCGTCGCCGTGGCCGCGGCGGCCGCCGCTTCCGGCGTCGCCACTTCCTCGGCCTTCGGCATGATCACGTGGACGATCATCGCTTCGCCCTCGGTGATCGGCTTCCACTTCGGGTTCGTCGCGATGTCGCGCACGCGGACACCCTGGTGCAGCATCAGCTCGCTCGCGTCGACGTCGATGTGCTCCGGAATGTCGGCCGGCAGGCACTCGACGACGATCTCGCGGCGCACGTGCTCGAGCAATCCGCCCTGCTGCTTCACGCCCTTCGGCTCGCCCTTGACGATGATCGGGACGGTGACCTGGAGCACCTTGTCCATCGCGATCTTGTAGAAATCGGCGTGCAGGACGTGGTGCGTGATCGGATCGAGCTGGAAGTCCTTGACGAGCACGCGCGTGTCGCCGGCGCCCGCCAGCTTCAGCGAGATCAGCGTGTTGGCGCCCGATTCCGAATGCAGGATCTTCAGCAGCGCGCGCGGATCGACCGCAATCGGCGTCGCCTGACGGTTCTCGCCGCCGTAGAGCACCGCCGGCACCTTGCCGTCACGACGCGTGCGACGCGCCTCGTTTTTTCCGAACGTGTCACGAGCACTTGCTTCGAGTATCGCTTCCATGTCTTTAGCCTCTAGCCTCTAGCCTCTACACGAACAACGAGGACACCGATGTTTCCTCGTGAATCGATTTAATCGCCTGTCCCAGCAACCGCGCCACCGACAACACGACGATCTTGTTCGACGCCGCCGCCGCGCTCGACAGCGGGATCGTGTTGGTCACGATCAGCTTGTCGATCGGCGAGTTCTCGATGCGCTCGATCGCCGGCCCCGACAACACGCCGTGGACCGCGCAGGCAAACACCTTGGCCGCGCCGTTGTCCTTGAGCGCCTTCGCGCCTTTCGTGATCGTGCCGGCCGTGTCGATGATGTCATCCTGCAGGATGCACGTCCGACCCTCCACGTCGCCGATCACGTTCATCACTTCCGCTGTCCCATCGTCGGTGCGCCGCTTGTCGATGACGGCGAGTTCGCCGCCCAACCGCTTCGCATACGCGCGCGCGCGCTCGGCGCCGCCGGCGTCCGGCGACACGAGCGTCAGGTTCGGGTGATCCAGTTTCGACAAGTAGTCGATGATCACCGGCGCGGCGAACAGATGGTCCACCGGAATGTCAAAGAACCCTTGAATCTGCGCCTTGTGCAGATCCATCGTCAGCACGCGGTTCGTGCCCGCCGCGCTGAGAATATTCGCGACCAGCTTCGCCGAGATCGGCACGCGCGGCTTGTCCTTGCGATCCTGACGCGCGTAGCCGAAATACGGCACCACCGCCGTGATCCGGGCCGCCGACGATCGACGGAACGCGTCGATCATGATCAGCAGTTCCATGATGTGCTGATCGGCCGGCGCGCAGGTCGGCTGCACGACGAAGCAATCGGTTCCGCGGATGTTCTCGTCGATCTGGAACGAGACTTCCGAGTCGGGGAACCGGCGCAACCGCGCCTGTCCGACGGATACTCCGAGAAATGCGGCGATGTCTTTCGTCAGCTGCGGATGCGCGCTGCCCGAAAACACCTTCAATTCGCCGAATCCCGTAGCCATGAACGGGTCACCCATGTGTGTTTATCCGCGGCTTTGCACAGTGGCTGGGGCGGGAGGATTCGAACCTCCGAATACGGGATCCAAAGTCCCGCGCCTTACCGCTTGGCCACGCCCCAAAACAGTCGCCTGTCTTCAGTCCTCAGTCGCCAGTCAATTGAAGAAGCTGATCCTTCAGGAGTGGCCCGAACCACGTAGTGCAAACGGTAAGTGTATACGATTGGCTCAGTTGGCGGCAAGTCGCCGGTATTCGGCGCGGCTCAGCGTGCGGGTCAGGATCGCCCGAAATTTCATCGACTTCGAGGCCTTTTCGGCCGCGGCGCGCGAGCCGAACAATCCGAATACCGCTGAGCCGCTGCCGGACATCGCGGCGCAGGCGGCGCCGGCCTTTGCCAGGTCCCGCACGATGCGCGCGATCGCGGGATGTCGCTTCGCGACGACAGGCTCGAGATCGTTGTGTCGCGCGAAGCTTTTAGAGGAGCGTCGACCGCTCGGCTGAAGCCTTCGCGCGACATCGAGCCAGTGATACGCCTCCGGCGTGCTGACGCCGAACGGCGGGATGACCAGCACGACCCACTGACGCGGGCGATCGATCAGCGGAAACAACACGTCGCCGCGCTCGAGACCGAGGACCGTTCCCCCCTCGAGAAAATACGGAACGTCGGCGCCGAGACGGACCGCCGCCTCGCGGACGCACTGCGGATCCACGCGCCACAGCTTCTGCAGCGCGCGCAGCGTCGCCGCCGCATCGCTGCTGCCGCCGCCAAGGCCCGCCTGGATCGGAATCCGCTTCCGCAGATCGATCGCGACGTCGCGAGCGGACCCGCGGCGCCGCATCGACACCCAGAGCGCATCGGCGGCACGCCAGACCAGGTTCGTGCGGTCGCAGGCGATCGCGTCGTCGTTGCACACCAACTGCAGCGGACCGCGGACGCGTCGAACCGTCAGCGTGTCGTGCAGCGCGATCGACTGAAACACGGTCCGCAGCTCGTGATAGCCATCGGGCCGCGTGCCGAGCACGCGCAGCGAGAGGTTAATTTTTGCGAACGCCCGGACGCGCATGGCGAAGTTCGTCGAGCGCGATCGGCTGCGCCGACCGCGGAATCTGCACGGTAAACGCGTCGGCGCCGAGCTCGGTGTTGATGTCGACCTGCGACAACGCGAGGTGCAGATCAAAGCGCGTGTCGCTGGCGCCCGTCAACCGAATCGTGCGCGGCAGATCGTTGAGGTAATCGCGATACTCGGCGCGCCACTCCGGATGCACGGTCGCGACGACGCGCCAGGGCGCGGCGTGGGGATCGCGACGGAGGTAGATCTGCGTCGGGCCGTCCCGCAGGACGCGCCAGTCGTCGCCGAGCGCCCGCGCCTCGCCGGCATCGGCCGCCTGCGCGCAGCCGGTCAGCGCGGCGCGGAGCGCCGCCGGGTCGAGCGGCACGCCCGCGACCGCTTCGAGCACCGCCTCCGGCTTACCGTGCTGCAGCACGCGATCGTCCCGCGGCAGCAGCAGCGTCGCCTCGTCGCCACGCGCGACGAAGATGAACAGCGGCGCCCCGAACGGCGCCGGCGCCTCGATGCGCGCAGACGAAGGTCGCGCGACGCCGGCCAGCATCCGGCCGCGGATCTTGTCGCCGCCGATCGATCCGCTGACGGCAACTTCGGCGGTCAACGTGTTGACACGCTGGCACGTCGCGGTCGCCTGCGCAAGGGCGTCACGGCCATCGGCCGCGGGCGTGGCCGGACTGGTGGGGAGTTTCATGAGCGGGGTGGCGCATCCCGAACAAAGAACCGCGACAAGCCACACACCACGAAGATCGCGAAGACCACGAAGTCCGCGAAGGAATTGGGCTGGATACAAAGATGTTTTCGTGATCTTCGTGTGCTTCGTGATCTTCGTGTGTTTCGTGATCTTCGTGTGTTTCGTGATCTTCGTGGTTATCGCTTGATCTTCGACTTCGCTGCCTGGAGTTTCTTGCTCACATCCGCCCGATCGATGTCGCTCCCGTCCCCATCGAGCGCGCGTGTGAACGCGGTGACGGCGTCGGCGTAGCGTCCCAGCTTGAGCAGCACTTCCCCGTAATGTTCCTGGATGACGGAGTTCGTGCGCTGCTGTTCGGCGGCTTTGCGCAGGTTGTCTTCGGCGAGATCGAGCTTGTCGGACTTGAAGTACGCCCAGCCGAGGCTGTCGAGATACGAGCCGTTCTCCGGTTCGAGCTGCAGCGCTTTCTTCAGCAGATTCACCGATTCGTCGAGCCGCTCGCCGCGCTCGGCGAGCATGTAGCCGAGATAATTCAACGCCGCCGCGTTCTGCGGATCTTTCTTGAGGATCTGCTGAAATACCGCTTCCGACTCGACGTACTTCTTCTGCTTGTCGTAGACCGTGCCCAGTTCGAAGACGACCGACGCGTCGTCTGGAAATTTCTGCTGCGCCTCTTGCAGCACCCGCACCGCATCGCTGCCGCGGTTCGCGTCCGAGTACAGCTGCGCGAGCGACACGTAGGCCGACGGTTCGTCGGCGTGCGCTTTCATCGCCGACTCGAGAATCGCGACGCCTTCGTTCGCCTTGCCCGTTTTCTGCAGCGCCTGCGCCTGCAGGCGCGCGAGCCGCAGGTCGTCTGGATGATCGGTGCGCGCCGCCTTCGCGACGTCGATCGCCGTCTGATACTTCTTCGCCGCGATGTTCGCTTCCACGAGGTAGCCGGCGATGTTCGGATCCTGCGGCGATCGTCGGCGCGCCTCGGTGAACGCCGCGATCGCCTTGTCGTTGTCGCCGAGCTCCTGGTAGGCGAACGCGAGATGCGGCAGCAGGATGCTCGAGTCGAACGCCTGCTCGGTCGGCGATTTCGCGGCGTCGTTGGCGTGGCTGGCGATCACCGGCGCGAGCGCATCCACGACGGCCTGATACTGATGCCGCTCTTCGAGCGCCTCGGCCAGCGCGTAGTAGCCCCACGGGCTGTTGCTGTTCTGCGCGATGACTTTGCGCGCCGTCTCTTCCGCACCTTTGGCGTCGCCCGCGCGGCGCTGCGCCTGCGACAACAGATATAACTGCTGCGCGTCGGCGCGGCCCGTCGCCGTCAGCTCGGACAACACGTCACGCGCCTTCGTCGCGTTGTCGCGGCCGCCGGCGTTCAAGAGCGCGGACGCGTACCGGCGCCGCAGTTCGACGCTGCGCGGCGCCTGCTTCACCGCTTTCGCGTACGTGTCGGCCGCCTTCGGCCAGTTGCGCGCGCGTTCGTAGAAATCGGCAAGCGCCGGCAGTAGCCGCGGATCGTCCTCGGTCTGTTGTTCGAGCCAGGCGATCGCATCGGCGGTGCGTCCCGCGCTTGCGTACGCTTCGGTCAACAGCAACGGACCGTCGCTCCAGCCGGGCTCCTGTCGCACGAGATCGCCGAGCAGGCCGATCGCTTTGTCGTACTGTTCGCTGCGCAGATACAGGCGCGCGAGCGTCGCGCGGATGTTCGGATCCGATTCGGCGACGGCGCCCTGAATCGCCAACTCGAGATGCTGAATCGATTTCTTGACGTTCTCGTCGGCGGACCCTGCGTTGCGCGGCGGGCGATCGCCATTGCCATCGTCGACGCGCGTGGCGAACACGATCCCGAGGACACGGTTCGCTTCGCGATTCGCCGGCGCGACTTTCAACGCCTGTGTTGCCGTCGCCTCCGCTTCGTTGTACCGCCCCTGTTTCAGATACAGCGCGGCGAGTTCGGCGGGGACGTCAGCCGCCGTGGGGTCCAGCTCTATTGCTTTCTTGTAGGCCGCGATGGCGCCGGTGGGGTCGTCGCCTTCCTCGAGCCGATGCGCGAGCAGGAACTGCGTGTACGCTTCGGCGATTTTTTCTGGCGGCGTCGTGGCAGCCGGACGGGTCTGGAGGACGAACGCCGCGAGAAAAAGTGCGATCGGCATACGTTTGAATTATAGTCCCACCATGGCGGTCGACCCTGAGCTGCTCGAGATTCTCGCGTGTCCAAACTGCAAAACGCCGGTCACGCTCGTCAAGAATGGGACGGCGCTGAAGTGCGCCACTTGTAAGCGCGTGTATCCCATCAAGGACGACATCCCGGTGATGCTGATCGACGAGGCCACCATCGAGGAGTGAAGATCCTCCTCGTCCGTCTGCGCGAAATTGGCGACGTTGTCTTCACCACGCCCGCGATTCGCGCCGTGCGGCGCCACTTCCCCACCGCGCACATCACCTACATCGTCGAGCCGGTCGCGGCGGATGTCCTCCGCGGCAGTCCACACATAGATGAGCTCGTGGTCGCGCCGCGCCAGCGTGGCGCGAAAGGACTGATCGCCGATCTCGCGCTCGGCCGACGGCTGCGCGCCCAGCGATTCGACCTCGCGATCGACTTTCACGGCGGACCGCGAGCGTCGCTGCTGACGTGGCTGAGCGGCGCGACCGCGCGCATCGGCTACGAGATCGCTGGACGCGGATGGATGTACACGACGCGGGTCGCGCGTCCCCGCGAACTCCGCGCGCGCCATTCGGTCGAAAACCAATGGGACCTGCTGCGCGCGGTCGGCATCGATCCGCCGCACCACGGCGACCCGCCGGTCGAGATGATCGTGGATCGCAACGCCGCGGCGTCGGTCGCCGATCGGCTGGCGCGCGCGGGCGTGACCGCCGCCGATCGGATCATCGTGATGCACGTCAGCGCCGGCAATCCGTTTCGTCGATGGCCGCTCGAACACTTCGTCACGGTCGCGCGCGAGCTGGCGAAACGCGATCCAACTCGGCGCATCGTCGTCACGTCGGGGCCATCGGAGCGGGACGCCGCGCGATCGGTCGTCGAGCGAAGCGGCGCGCTGCAGGTCGGGGAGTTTTCGTTGGGTGAATTGCGCGCGCTGGTGGATCGGGCGGCGTTGTACATCGGCGGCGACAGCGGTCCGCTGCACATCGCCGCGACGTCCACAGTTCCCATCGTCGCGCTGTTTGGTCCGACGCTTCCAGAACGGTCGGCGCCGTGGCGCGATCCGCGCTATCCAAGCATCTCGGTCGACGCCGGCGCGCTGGAATGCCGTCCGTGCGATCAGCGCGTCTGCGCGCCGGGCGATTTCAGATGTTTGACGATGATTTCGGCGGAGCGAGTCATTGACGCGGCCGAAAAGCTGTTAGCCTCCAGCCCCTAGCCTCCAGCCTCTAGCCTCTACTTCGAGTCGCTGTTCACCCATGCGCCCCAGGCGCGCTCGTTGAACGGACGGCCGAGGAATTCCTTCACCGTTTCCGCAACGGGCTGCGATCCACCGCGCTTGAAGACGACATCGCGGAGCCGTTGCGCAGGTACGGGATCGAGCAGGTTGTTCTCGTCGAACTTGGTCGCCAGCATGTCCTTGGCGATTGTCAGCGCCCACTGGTATCCGTAGATCCCGGAGCTGTAGTTGAGATTCGCGAGCTGTGTCATGCCGGCTTGGCGATGGGTGTCGTCAGCCCAGAGCCAGGGCGAGTACTGACTGTTGATTTCGTGGAGCAGCTTGGTTGAGTCCAGCGTCTTCGGGTCGTGCAGATGCAGATCGAAGGCGAGCTTCGCGAACGACAAATCGCCGACGTTGCGCATGCCCTTCGAGAAATCCGCGGCATGACGCATTCTCGCGGCGAGTTCGGCCGGCATGGGTTCGTTCGTCTGATAGTGGCGCGCGTACAGGGCGAGGACGCCCGGATTCCACGCCCACTCCTCGAACAAGCGCGCCGGCGCTTCGTTGAAGTCGTCTTCGGACGGACGGTTCAGGCCGAACCATTTCTGCCGCGCCCCGAAGATGTTCGCGATCGCGTGACCGAACTCGTGGAACATCGGATCGCGCACCGACTGATACGTCAGCAGTCCCGGATCATTCGGTTGGCCGCCGGGCAGCGCCGTCACGATCACTGCTTCGGGAATGCGGTGGCCGGCGAAGCCCTGGGACGGCATCGACGTGCGCGCGTCCGACTGTTTGTTCGGACGCGGGTGCGTGTCGAAATACAGCCGGCCGATCACCTCGCCACCGTCGACCACGTCGAACGCTTCGACGGCCGGGTGCCACAACCGGATATTTTTCGCGGGACGGAACGTGACGCCGTACAACCGCGTCGCGATGTCGAGCAGTCCCTGCTGCACGCGCGCGTACGAGAAATACGGGCGCACAGACTGCGAATCGAATGCGTAGTTGGCCTGCCGCACCTGCTCGCGGTAGTACTCGAACTCCCACGCGTTGATCGTCTTCGCGCCGGGGACGTCCTGCTGCTTGCGCGCGATGAGCTCCGCGTACTCGCGCGCGGCCTTCGGCGCCGCTTCGGTTAGGGTGCGCTCGATGAAGTCGCCGGCAACCTTGGCGGCGCCGACCATGCGGCCGGAATCTTCGAATGCCGCCCACGAATCGAATCCGAGCGTGTGCGCCATTTCCCAGCGCAGCTGCAGGATCCGATTCAGAACGTCGATGTTTTCCGGAAAGCCGATGTTCGCGCGCTCGTAATAAAAACGCTTGCGCACGTCCTCGCGCTTCGCGAACAACAGCACCGGATAATCGGCATCATCGGGCTTCAGCGTAATCGCGCCGGTGACGCCAGGCTTGTGCCGCGCGATGAAGTCCGCCGGCATGCCGTCGAGTTCGCTGGCGTCCTTCAAGACGACGGTCCGCGTCGTGTCGCGGACGTTCTTGCGATACGCGCCAAGGAGATTCGACAGTTCGTTGCGGATTTGCGCGAGCCGTTCGCGCGTCTCGGCATTTTTGTCGACGCCATTCAACCGAAACAGCCGCAGCTCGCGCGTGACGTAATACCGCGTCTCGGCGTCGCTGCCTGTCAAGTCGACCGCCGCCAGCGCGTCGAAGAGCCCGCGGTTCAGCGTTCGATCCTGCTCCAGCGTTCGCGCCTTCACGAGGATCGCATCGCCGGCGCGGCGCATCGCTTCGTCGGGATGCACTTGCGCGAGGAGATTCGCCGGGCCGAGCGCGAGCGAGATCTCGAAGAGCATTTCGTCGTACGGGCGCACGGTGTTGTCGACCGTGTGTTTCCCTTTCACGGCGAGGATCGCATCGAGCTTGTGCGCCGCCGCGGCGAGGTGCGTGTCGAGCGTTTTCGTCAGCGTGTCGGCATCGGTCAGCCCGCTGAAAAACGACGTCGTGTCCACCGTCGCGGCCTGCGGCGCGGCTGGCGCGTGCAGCCACACCAGCATCGACACGACGAGGGCGGCGACGCCGACCCGCAGAGTTTTCATGAGGAACTTTAAGGATAAGATGGTGACAGTAATGGATCAAGCGATTCCGATGGTCCGCGTGCCCGGCGACGAGCTCGAGCACGTGGGCGTGCTTGCACTGTTTGGCATCGCCGGCGCGGTGCAGTTCTCGATCGCGGGAGCGCAAATTCTGCTCGGCATCGCGATCATCTGCTGGGTCGCACTCGTCCTGATTCGCCACGAGAAGTTCGAAGCGCCCTCTTTCTTCTGGCCGCTCGTCGTCTACGCGATCGCGACGCTCGTGTCGGCGGCGTTTTCGTCGGATCCCGCATCGAGTGTCATCGACTGCAAGCAGCTCGTGCTGTTCATTCTCGTACCGCTGACCTACCGATTTGCCTCCGGCAAGAACGGCGGGACGCTGCTGACGGTCGTCGTCTCGTGCGCGGCGGTGAGTGCGGCGTTCGGAATCTTTCAGTACGGCATCCTGCATTACGACCAGCTGAGTCAACGTCCGCAGGGAACGCTCGGCCACTACATGACGTACTCCGGTCTGCTCATGATCGTGATCACGTCAGCGCTCGCGCGGATCCTGTTCTCGAACTACGGCCGGATGTGGCCGACGCTCGTGATGCCTGCGCTCGCGGTCGCTGTGGCGCTGACGTCGACGCGCAGCGCGTGGGTGGGCGTGTGCGCCGGCGCGGCGGTCCTCTTTTCGCTGAAAGACTTCCGGTTGTTTGCGGTCCTGCCGATTGTGCTGGCGATTTTCATCGCGCTCGCGCCGGCATCGGTCACGAAACGCTTCTTCTCGATGTTCGACATGAACGATCCGACGAATCGCGACCGCGTCGCGATGATTCACGAAGGCGAGCGCATGATCCAGGCGCGCCCGCTGACCGGCGTCGGGCCGAACATGGTGCAGCGTTTGTACGAGCAATACCGCGGGCCTGACGCCGTCAACAAGATCAACCCGCACCTGCACAACGACTTCATGCAGATCGCCGCGGAGCGCGGCCTGCCGGCGCTGGCGATCTGGCTCTGGTTCATCGTGGCGCTGGTGCGCGATCTGTGGCAACGATTCCGGCGCGCGACGCGCTACGAGCGGTTCCTGGCTGCCGGAGGACTCGCCGCCGTCGCCGCGCTGTTGACGGCCGGACTCTTCGAGTACAACTTCGGCGACTCCGAAGTGCTGATGCTCTTCCTGATCATCGTCACGCTGCCGGCAGCCGCCGATCGCCAGACGGATGTTGCTGCCACCGCTTGAGCCCCGGCGCGCGCGCGATCTGATCGCGCGCTTCGACGGACTGCCCATCCTCCTCGTCGGCGACGTGATGATCGATCGTTTCATCGTCGGTCGCGTGACGCGCATCTCGCCCGAGGCACCGGTGCCTGTCGTGCGCTTTCAATCGGAACACTCGCGACTCGGCGGCGCGGCGAACGTCGCCAACAACGTCGCGGCGCTCGGCGGCAGGGCCGAACTCGTCGGCATCATCGGCGCGGACGCAGCGGGCGAGCGCCTGACGGAACAATTGGCCGCGCGCGGCATCGGCGTCAGCGGTCTCGTCCAGGATCCCGCGCGCCCGACGACGGAAAAAGTCCGCGTCGTCACGGAGCGCAACCAGCAGGTCGCGCGGATTGACTACGAAGAAGACGCCGACTGCGCAGCCGACGTCGAACGCGCGATCGTGTCGCGGATCGTGCAGTTACGCGACCGAACCAAAGTGTCGCTCGTCTCGGATTATCTGAAGGGCACGATCACGCGCGCGGTCATTCAGGCGCTTCGCGCTCCCCTGCTGATCGACCCCAAGATCCCGCACCTCGCCTGTTACGCCGGCGCCACGTTGGTCACGCCGAACCACCACGAAGCGGAGATCGCCACGCATCTGCGGATACGCAACGATGACGACGCGCGCGAAGCGGCGAAGGCGTTTCGCACGGCGGCGAAATGCGCCGCCACGCTGATCACGCGCGGCGAACATGGCATGTGGCTGTCGGATGAATCGGTGGAGGGATCGATTCCCGCGGTCGCACGCGAGATCGCGGACGTCACCGGCGCGGGCGACACGGTCGTCGCCACGCTCGCGCTCGCGATCGGCGCCGGCGCGACGCTCGCCGAAGCGGCCCTCCTCGCCAACCACGCAGCCGGCATCGTCGTCGGCAAATTCGGTCCCGCGACCGTCTCGCCGGACGAGTTGATCGCGTCGTTCTAAAACGGCGTGTAGACGCCCATCACGTTCAGGTTGCCGTTGTCGGCATAGATCGCCCGCTGCAGCCGTCCGGTCCACCGATCGTAGACGACGACGGAGACCGCGTTCCCTTGTTGCACCGCCTGGTATTCGTAGCGTGGCAGCATGCGGAACGCGAGCACACTGAGCAACAGCACAACGATCAGCGCCCACTGCCAGAGATCTTTCGGGGTCATCGAGATCCTCCGGCGGGTCCACACGGACCCGCCTGCTTAGTGCCGAAAATGCCGGCGTCCGGTAAACACCATCGCCAGCCCATGCTCATCGGCCGCCGCAATCACGTCTGCGTCGCGGACCGATCCGCCCGGCTGCACGATCGCGCGGGCGCCGGCCGCGGCGACGACGTCGAGGCCGTCGCGAAATGGAAAGAACGCATCGGACGCGACTGCCGATCCTGCGAGTGAGATATTGGCGGCCTTCGCCTTCATCACCGCGACGTTCGCCGCATCGACGCGGCTCATCTGGCCGGCGCCAATCGCCAGCGTCCGGTGATCGTTCGTGAAGATGATCGTGTTGGATTTCACGTGCGCGCAGATCCGCCAGGCGAATCGGAGCGCCGTCCATTCGTCGGCCGTGGGCGCCCGCTTGGTCACGACTTTCCAGTCATCGTTCGCCTCGAGGACGCGATCGCGTTCCTGCATCAACATCGCGCCGAGAATCGACCGGTATTCGACCGTCGCCTCTTTGAAGGCGCTGAAGTCGGCAGTCACGACGCGCATGTTCGGCTTCTTCGCCAATATCGGCTTCGCTGCCTCGTCGACCGATGGCGCGACGACCGCTTCGATGAACGTGGACACGATCGCGTCGGCACTTGCGACGTCCACCGGCCGGTTGAGGCCGACGATGCCGCCGAACGCGGCGATCGCGTCGGCGTCACGCGCGCGGATGTACGCCTCGGCGATCGACGCGGCGATTGCGGCGCCGCACGGGTTCGTATGCTTGATCACCGCGGCGGCCGGCTCGTTGAACTCGAGGACGATGCGTGCCGCGGCGTCGAGGTCGAGCAGATTCGTGTACGAGAGCTCTTTACCTTGCAGGATGTTGGCGCGACCGAATCCGCGGGCGCCGTCGACCGCGTACCACGTCGCCTTCTGATGCGGGTTCTCGCCGTAGCGCAGATCGCGCTTGCCGAGTTTTGCGGCGATCGTGGTGTCGTACTCGGCTGTGTGCGCGAATGCTTTCACCATCAGCTCGTAGCGCAGTTCCGGCGACGCGGTCGTGTGCAGCGCATCGAGCACGCGGCCGTAATCCGCCGGATCGACGACGACCAGCACGTCCTGAAAATTCTTCGCGGCGGCGCGCACCATGCTCGGACCGCCGATATCGATGTTCTCGATCAGTTCGTCGAACGTCACGTTCGGTTTCTTGGCCGTCTCGGCGAACGGATACAGGTTGACGACGACGATGTCGATCGGATGGATCCCGTGCGCGGCGATGGCGGCCAGGTCCTCCGGATGCGTCCGGCGCGCGAGGATGCCGCCGTGGACGTTGGGATGCAGCGTCTTGACGCGGCCATCCATCATCTCGGGGAATCCGGTGATGTCCGAGACATTCGTCACCGGCAGCCCCGCCTCGCTCAACGTGCGCGCGGTGCCGCCGGTCGAGACCAGTTCGTATCCACGTGCCGCCAACCCGCGGGCGAAGTCGACGATCCCTGTCTTGTTGGAGACGCTAATGAGTGCTCTAGACATGAGTTTGTAAGTCCAGTATTATCTTTGACGACGCCGGGCGGGCCTGGCGCCGTAAGGGAAAGGGCCGCAGAAGACTGCGGCCCTTTTTTTTGGTCCCTTATTTTGTTCAACGACGCGAACCCGCGTCACAGCACGTAGGAAGAAGAACGATGCGAATCACAGGTAAGGTCAAGTGGTTTAACAACGCCAAGGGGTACGGATTCATCGAGCGCGACGGAGGCAGCGATGTCTTCGTGCACTACTCGGCGATCCAGGGCGACGGCTTCCGCTCGCTCGAGGAAGGCCAGGCAGTGGAGTTCGAGATCGTTGACGGTCCAAAGGGCCCGCAGGCCGGCAACGTTACCAAAATCTAAGTAAACCCCCATGGCTGATGGCTGAGGGCTTATGGCTCTTGGCCATCAGCCATTAGCCCTCAGCCGTTCAGTCTTTTACACCCTTCAACGCTCTCGCCGTTAGATTCACCTTCCCCCCCTTCACCGCGACACGAAACGCCACTTCGGGACTGCCGGTTTCGCGCAGCTTCTTGACCTGCGTTTTCACCAGCTCGGCGAACTTGTGGAACGGGATCTGGTCCTGGCCGATCTCGCGGCGCGCTTCGGTCAGCGACTCGTAGAGGTCCGCGAGCTTGTCGACCTCGTGTACCGGGTCGCGGAACGACGCGACGTGCACAATCCGATCTTCGGGACCTTTCTTTTCCGGCTCCTTCTTCGACTGCGGCTGCCCGAACGGACCCGGGCGTCCTTCTTCGCGCGCACGCAGGCCGCGGTCCCAGAGGTCGATGAACGCCGAGAACCGCGACTGCAGTGTATGAAAGCGGAACCGATCGCCGGTGTTCTGGATGTACGCGCGGTCCATGATCGTGACCTGCTTCTCGACGCGGGCGCGTGTCTCCCATGGCGGTTTCGGCAACCGGCCTGAGAAGTACATGTTGTATTCGGCTTCGAGCTGCTTGAGGTCAGCCTCGAGTTTCCGCAATTCCTTTTCGAGCGGACTGGTGGGAGGTGCTGCCACAACCGATTACCGGGGGATCAGGAACCACACCAGCGGCAGCCACAGCTCGCGCGCGTACGGCACCGGGCGATCGTCGATCAGGACTTCGGTCGCATCGAACGGCCCGACGATTTCGAACAGGTCGCGCAGCTTGACCGCGTCGCTCGACCAGAATCGCGCGCGATAGCGATGCGCGGCGCCGCTGCCGGTTTCGCGAAACTCCGCCGAGGCGCGCGCGAGGTCGAGCGCGCGCGCGAAATCGGGTGTGTCGAGCGCCGGAAACACGAGCGAGATCGAAAACGGACGCGGTCGCGAGCCGAAGAGCGCTTCGTACAGATCCGGATCGAGCGCCGCCAGTTCCGCGTCGCTCGGCTGTTCCGGCAAATCGGCGTACGGCCAAAACCGTTCCAGCGGTCGATACTTCGGCGGATCGGGAACCATCAGGCTTATCGCAGGGGGAGTGGATAGCATACCATTTCAGCTCGGGTGGCCGACTTCAGCATCATCCCGTCGATCGAACAACTGCGCCAACGGTCGTCGATCCGCGTGCTCGAGGCGGCGTTTGGACCCGCCGCCACACTCGATGCGCTGCGCGCCGGCGCCGCGGAGGTCCGCCGCGCAATTGCCGGCGGTGACACAACGCTGGGATCCGCGGATGCGGCAATCGCACGCATCGAGACGGTGGCGCGCGATGTCGTGCACGGCGCGTTCGCGGCGTCGCTCCGGCCGGTCATCAACGCGACGGGCGTCATCATCCACACAAATCTCGGTCGTGCGCCGCTTGCGGACTCGGCGATCGCGCGCGTCAGCGAGATCGCGCGAGGCTACTCGACGCTGGAGTACGACGTCGCGCGCGGTGCCCGTGGCCGGCGCGATGTCCACGCCGAAGCGCTCCTCTGCCGCCTGACCGGCGCCGAATCGGCCGTCGTCGTCAACAACAACGCTGCCGCGACGATGTTGATCCTCGCGGCGCTCGCACAGGGACGCGAAGTGCTCGTCTCGCGCGGTGAGCTGGTCGAGATCGGCGGAGGGTTTCGGGTTCCTGACGTCATGGCGCAGTCGGGCGCGGTCCTGCGCGAGGTCGGGACGACCAACAAGACGCGCGCGGCCGATTACGCGGCGGCGATCACCGAGCGGACTGCCCTGATCCTGCGCGTCCACCCGTCCAATTTTCGCATCGAAGGCTTCACCGAACGGCCGTCCCTGTCAGATCTCGTCAGCGTCGGGCAAAAATTCAACATCCCAGTCGCCGAAGACCTCGGCTCCGGCCACTTGGTGCCAGAGTACTCTGACACCTCTGACACCTCTGACATCTCGGAGGAGCCTGAGGTGTCTGACACCATCAAGGCTGGCGCGGACGTCTGTTGTTTCAGCGGAGACAAACTCCTCGGCGGACCGCAGGCCGGGATCATCGTCGGACGGACGACGTTCGTCGACCGGATCCGCCGGCACCCGTTGATGCGCGCGCTGCGCGTCGACAAGATGACCTACGCCGCGCTCGAAGCGACGCTGACCGAATACGCGGCCGGGCGCGCACAGACGACCGTGCCGGTGCAACGGATGCTCGCGCTGACGGTTGACGAGATTCGCGCTCGTGCGACGACTGTCGCCGCGAGCGTCAATCGACGCACCGGCTGGCGCGCGGAACTCGTCGATGGCGGCTCGGCGATCGGCGGCGGCAGCGCGCCAGGCGTCGAACTCCCCACCGTGCTCGTCGCGATCGCGAAAAACGGCGCATCTCCCGATGCGCTCGATGCCGGCCTCCGGCGGCTCGACCCACCGGTCATCGCGCGTATCGAACACGACCGCGTGCTGCTCGATCTCAGGACCGTTACGCCGGATGACGACGAGACGTTGGCGCGGCTGCTCGACCGTCTATAATCCACGCACAACTTCAGTGCGAGGTGCGTTGTGCGAAGTGCCTGGATCGCATCCGTTCTCGTCCTCACCGCGTTGCCGGCCTTCGCCCAGCGAGCGACGCGGAGCGTACCGGCCACGCAGGACGCCGCCGCCGGCAAGGCCGTCTTCGACGCGCAATGTGCCTGGTGCCATGGCGCCGGCGGGGACGGCGGCACCGGCCCGAATCTCCACGGCCGCCTGCGGCACGCGACCGACCTGAAGTCCATCGTCGACATCATCACGAACGGCGTGCCCGGGACGGAAATGCCGTCGTTCCGGTCGCCGTTGACCGAACGTCACATCAGGCAGATCGCCGTGTACGTCCAATCGCTGCAGCGGACGAAAATCACGACAGCGATCGGCAACGCGCAGCACGGCGCGGCGGTGTACGACGCGAACGGCTGCGCGTCGTGTCACGTGACGAGCGGCCGCGGCGGAATCCTGGGACCGGAACTGACGACGATCGGATCGACGCGTGGTCCAACCTATCTGCGCGACGCGCTCGTCAAGCCCGCCGCCGCACATCCGCCCGGCTACCTCGTCGTCCGCGCGATCACCAGCAGCGGCACCGAAGTCCGCGGCATCCGCCTGAACGAGGATGTGTTTTATCTGCACCTGCGCGACGCGGGCGGCAACCTGCACGTGCTCGAGAAATCACAACTGTCGAAAGTCGAACGCCAGCTCGACGCGTCGCTGATGCCGTCGTATGCAACGCGGATCACCGGATCCGACCTCGACGATCTCGTGGCTTATTTGTCCACGCTGCGAGGTGTGAAATGACACACACGAAGATCACGAAGGGTACGAAGATCACGAAGATCACGAAGCGCACGAAGATCGCGAAGGCAGGCCTGAAGGCCTGCGCTACGACGATTCTGCTGACGGCTACATTACTTGCGCAATCTCGGGACGGCGACTGGTTGATGTACTCCGGCAACTACAAGTCCGAGCGCTACTCGCCGCTGACCCAGATCACGACCGCGAACGTCGCGAAGCTGAAACCGGTGTGGGTGTACCAGCCGCCAGGTGCGGGATCGCTCGAGACGACGGCGGTGGTGACGAACGGGATCATGTACGTCACGTCGGGCCCGACCGGCGTCCATGCGCTCGACGTGAAGAGCGGCAAGACGATCTGGGAATGGATTCGGCCGATCCCCGCAAGCGTGCTGAACCTCGGCTTCCCGCGCGTCAACCGCGGCGTCGCGGTGGCCGACAACACGGTGTATGTCGGCACGCTCGACGGCTATCTCGTGGCGCTCGACGCGCGCGCCGGCATCGAACGATGGATGGTCCACGTCGGCGAAAATCCCCTTGGCCACTCGATCACGGCCGCGCCGCTCGTCGTCGACAACAAAGTGATTGTCGGCGTCAGCGGCGGCGAAGCGGGCATCCGCGGCTTCCTCGACGCGTATGACGCGAAGACCGGCAAACAGCTGTGGCGCTTCTGGACGATCCCATCGCCCGGAGAGCCAGGCAGCGAATCGTGGCCCGGCGACAGTTGGGTCCACGGCGGCGGCGCGACGTGGTTGACCGGTTCGTACGATCCCGAGCTGAAGCTGCTGTACTGGGGCACCGGCAATCCAGGTCCGGATTGGAACGGCGACTCGCGTGTCGGGGACAACCTCTACACCTCGTCGCTCGTGGCGATCGACATCGAGACGGGCAAAGCGAAGTGGCATTTCCAGTACACGCCGCATGACGTCCACGACTGGGATGCGAATCAGATCCCGGTCCTCGTCGACGCCGACTGGAAAGGGCGTCCGCGCAAGCTCGTGGTCCACGCCAATCGCAACGCCTTTTTCTACGTGCTCGATCGGCAGACCGGCGAGTTCCTGCTCGGCGAACCGTACGCGAAGCAAACGTGGGCGAAAGGGCTCGACGACAAAGGCCACCCGATCGTGATTCCGGGGATGGATCCGTCCGAGAAAGGCACGCTCGTCTACCCGAGCCTGCAGGGATCGACAAACTGGGCGAGCCCGTCGTACAGCCCGCAAACCGGACTGCTCTACGTGCCGACACGCGAAATGGGATCGATCTATTTCAAGACGCCGGTCGAATACAAACCGGGGCAGTACTACACCGGCGGCAGCGAGAAACGGCTGGACGAGGAATCGTGGGGCGCCGTACGCGCGATCGACATCAAGACCGGCAAGAAGGCGTGGGACTTCGAGCTGCCGACGCCGTCCTGGGCGGGCGTGCTCTCCACCGCCGGCGGCCTCGTGTTCAGCGGATCGAACGAAGGCAACTTCTACGCGCTCGACGCGAAGAGCGGCAAGCCGCTGTGGCAATTCCAGACCGGCGGCGCGATTCGATCCGGACCGATGTCGTTCATGGCTGACGGCAAACAGCATGTCGCGATCGCGGGTGGACACGCGCTGTTCGTGTTCGCGCTGGGAGAGTGACGGTCCTAGGACCCCGCGAGGTACCCTGGCCTGGCTTTCACGGACACGCCGCGCTTCTTCACCTTCACCTCGAGCCGGTGCCATCCGTCCCTCGACACGCCGCGCGGGGTGTAGCTGACGAGATACCGGTGGCGGAACTCGTCGACGATCGTGCGAAACGTCGATGCCAGATCGCTCGTCTTCGCGAGCTCGAACACGCGACCGCCGGTGAACGACGCGAGGTCGTTCAGAAAATCCTGCTTGCGGCCGACCGACACCGGATAGACCACGACGTCTGATCGCTTCGCCGCGTTGAGGACGGTATCGCTCGTGAGGTAGCTCGACGTATCGACGCCATCGCTGAAGACGATCATCAACGCGCGGCCGACGTCCGACTCGGCCACCATCATCGCGGCGAAGACGCCGTCGAACATCGAGGTCTCGCCGAGGCCTTCGGCGCGATCGAGTGCGGCGCGCGCCGCGGCCGCGTTCTCGCTCAACGGCGCGGACAACGTGACCGCGTGGCTGAAGGTGACGAGCGCCGATTGATCGCCGTTCTGGAGCAGCGCGAGCGCGTCGCGGCCGGCGGCGCGCAAGTGATCGAGGCGCTCGCCGGCGACGCTGTCGCTCATGTCGAGCGCGAGGATCACATTCAGCGGGATCTGTTCGAAGCTGACGAGTTCCACCTGCTGCGGCACACCGTTGTCGGAGACTTCGAAATCCGCCGCGGTCAAATCGCGCACCGGCCGCCCGCGATCCGTAGCCAGCACGTCGACGCGGACCATTTCAATCTTGGTCGCGAACGGCGCTTGTTGCGCCGCCAGTGTGACTGACATCACCGCCGCGGCGATCAGCTTCAATGCGCCGTCCGGCTGCGGAAGGGACGCCATAATTCGTTCAGTAAGTCGTTGCAGTCGCGCGCGTGCCAAATATCGTAGGCCCACCATGGGTCTTTCCGGGAATCGCCGGCAGGCGGCAGGGTGAACAGGACGCGCAAGTGCTCGAGGGCCGTCTTGCGGTCGCCCCGCCGCCGCGCAAGCTCCGACAGCGACAGCATCGGCGACTGCGCGAGCGGATACGACGCCGCGGCCTGCGCAAACAACTCGCGCGCCTGATCGAAACGCGAAAGCGATGCCTTGACCGATCCAAGGAAAAGAGCCGCGAAATACTGATTCGGCTGGTCGTCAATCGTCTCGAAGCCGGCGGACAACTCGCGCTCCGCGTCGGCATCGCTGCGTTCGAGCGCGAGCACATGTCCGAGATGCACGCGAGCTTCGGCAAAGCCGGCATCAGTCGCGAGCGCGCGCCGGAAGAAATCTCTCGCCATCCGCAGCTCTTCGGCGTCCGTCTTCATGTCCATCGTGAAACCGCGCGGCAACGTGACCGTCTTCACGACCGACTGGATGCGCCGCGTCGCGTAGATCTCGTGCTGAGTACCGTTGAGAAAGAGGATGTCGCGGTCGTTTGGAAACAGCTCACGGGCGCGATCGAGGTGCGGGTTGTCGTAGTGGACGTTGAACTGCAGCCACGCATTCGTCGCGACGTACCAGTCGCGGACGAACGCATCGCGGTCCGGCGAGGGTCGCCCCTCGTCGCGCGAGAGACGGACGAAGTCGAGCAGCATCCGCGCAATCTCCCAGTGCGCCGCCGACTGACCGACTTCTGTCGGCTGCCCGTCCGACGACAACACGCGCAGTCGCTGCACGCCGACAGCGGGGTTATAGGTGATCGGCGATAGGGGTGCCGGCGCAAACAGCGCGATGTCGGTGTGCAGCAGCGCGCCGTACTTCAGGATGAAGTTGTCCGCAACGACACCGCGTCCTGCCTCAGCGCGTGCGGCCAGCTCGCGCAGATTCGGCGTCAGGCGCTCCACCGCTCTTCGGCTGATGCATTTCTGGTCGGTCAGGACGATGCCCCCGGCCGCGCACGCGAGGATCCGCATGCGGTCCAACTGCGGCGCTTCGTACAGCGGCACCTCGATACGGCCGCCGCGCGGGCGATACTTCACCACCAGATTGATATTTCGCATCAACTGGGCGATCGATCGCAGATCGGTGAACAACATGCTCAGCTGTTCGTCCGACCACGCCGCCACTTCCTTCGCATCGTCATCAAGCGTGCCCACGGTGTGATGCTCGACGAGGGATAGCCAGCGCTCGACGCGCGCGACGCGATCGGGCGGCGCGGCCTGCACCGCCAACGACGCGACGAGCAGCCACGACGCAACGGCGATCGTCACCGGATCCTTTCGCGGCGAAACGGCCGCCATAGGTCGTCGAGCCGATCGTCGACCGCGCGCGCGTGCCAGATGTCGTACACCCACCACGGATCTCGTCGTGAATCACTTGCGGCCGGCAGCACGAACAGTACGCGCAGACGGTCGAGCGCCGCCCGCCGGTCTCCACGGCGGGACGCGAGCTCGGCGAGGCACAACATCGGCGACTGCGCCAGCGGAAATTGCGCTTCCGCCTCGGTGAACGATTGCTCCGCCGCGTCGAACCGGCCGAGCGCTTCCTCGACGGCCCCGAGAAACAACGCGGCGAAGTAGCGGTTCTCTTCGTCGTCGAGCGACTCGCGCGCGAGCCGGAGTTCGCGCTCGGCCTCGGTGAAGTTGTGCTGAAGCGCGAGAACGCGACCGAGCCGGAGGCGGGCCTCCGCAAACCCCGGTGCGATCTTCAGGGCGCGGCGGTACATGTCACGAGCTTCGCGAAGTTCGTCGCCATGGACGTACGGGTCGAGCGTGAACCCGCGCGGCAGTGCGACCGTCTTGATGACATTCTGCATGCGCGGTGTTGCGTAAATCTCGTGCTGTGCGGCGAACAGAAAGAGGATGTCGCGATCGTCGGGAAACAGGCGGCGCGCCCCTTCGAGGTGCGATGTGTCGTAGTGGACGTTGAACTGCATCCACGTGTTGGTCGCGACGTACCACGTGCGCACAAAGGCATCGCGCTTAGGCGCCGGGTTCGTGATCCTCGTGGAGCGGACGTTATCGAGCAGCATCCGCGCGATCTCCCAGTGGGCGCGCGCGCGGCTGACACGCGTCGGCTCGCCGTCCGTCGACTGCACACGCAACGCTTGAGCACCGCCTGTCGCGGTGGTTGCCGGCGCGGGCGCGAACATCGCGATGTCGGTGTGCGGCAACGCCCCGTACTTGAGGATGTAGTTGTCGGCGCCCACACCTTCCCCTTCGGCGGCGAGTCGGTTCAGGCGCCACAGCCCGTCGTCGAACAGCGCGCTGTTGATGCGTTTGCAGGTCACATCTTGGTCGATGACACCGCCGGCCGCGCAGGCGAATGCAGTGAGCCAGCGCTGTTCATCTCCCGAATACACGGCGACGTGCCCGCCGCGCCAGTTGGCGTAGAACGCAGTGCCGCCGGGACTTCGCATCGTCAGCACCAGGTTGCGCAAGTCCTCGAACAGGCGACCGAGGTCGGCGTCGGACCACGAGGCGACTTCCTCGGCGGCGGCGTCGAACCCTCCGACCGAATGTTCCTGCAGAAGGTGGAGCCACCGGTCGACGCGGGCCATGCGGCCCGACGGGGCCGCCTGCGACGCGAGCGACGCTGCGAACAGCAATGTTGCGGCGAGCATCGTAGGCCGGGCCTTCAGGCCCGCCTAGAAGATAGTCGAAATCGATTGCGTCGCCCAGTCGAGAACCTGGGTCGGAAGGATACCGAGATAGACGATCAGAATCGCCGACACCGTCAGCGCGACCGTTGTCAGCACCGGCACCGGCAGCACGCGGACGTGGCCGTCACTCGGCGTCATGTACATCATCACGACGATCCGGAGATAGAAGAACACGGAAATGACGCTCGTCAGGACGCCGATGATCGCGAGGCCCGTGTAGCCTGCTTTGATCGCGGCGCTGAAGACGTACCACTTGGCGATGAAGCCGGCCATCGGCGGGAAACCGCCGAGCGACAGCAGGAAGATCGTCATCAACGCCGCGAGGCCGGGATGCTCGTTCCACAGGCCGGCGTAGTCCTCGACGCGATCGTTCGGCTGATCCCGGCTCTCGAGCGCGCCGATGACGCCGAACGCGCCGAGGTTCGTGATCGCGTAGGTGAGCAAGTAGAAGAGCACGGCTCCCTTGCCGATATCGTTTGCGGACAGCAACGCCAGCAGCAGGTAGCCGCCGTGACCGATGCTCGAGTAGGCGAGCATGCGCTTGACGCTGCCCTGCGACACGCCGACGACGGTGCCCAGGATCATCGTGGCGGCCGCGATGACCCAGATCACGCTGCTCCACTCGCCCTTCATCGGTTCGAACGCGGACAGGAACACGCGCACGAACGCCGCGAACGCCGCGGCTTTCACGCCGGTCGACATGAACCCGGTGACCGCAGGCGGCGCGCCTTCGTACGCGTCTGGCGTCCACATGTGGAACGGCACCGCCGACACCTTGAATGCGAAGCCGACGAGCAGCAGTCCGACGGCGAGCAATTGCATCGGCGTCGGCGACATCGCCTGCGCCGCCATCAGGCTGCCGATGCGATCGAGCCGCGTGCTGCCGGTCAATCCGTACGTGAACGCGATGCCGTAGAGGAAGAACGCGCTCGAAAAGGCGCCGAGCAGGAAGTACTTGAACGCCGCTTCGGTCGAGGTCGGCGAATCGCGGCGAATACCGGTCATCACGTAGACGGCGATCGACAACACTTCGAGCGCCAGGAAAATGATCAGCAGATCGGCCGCCATCGCCATCAGCATCATGCCGGCGAGCGCGAACAGCATCAGCGCGTAGTACTCGCCGCGCGGCAGCCCTTCCCGTTCGATCGTGAGATCCGACAGCGCCAGCGACAACAGTCCGACGATGATCAGGATCCAGACCACGAACAGCCCGAAGTTGTCGGCCACGACGACGCCGAAACTCGAGACGTTATGGTTCCAGAGCAGGATCGACGCGACCGCGGCGCCCACGAGGCCGACGACCCCGAGGCCGGCGATCGGCATCCGCTCGCCCGGATCGCGAAAGGCCTCGGCCACCATGGCCGCGAGGCCAGCCGCCGTCACGCACAGCATCGGCACGATGGCGTTCAAGGCGCTCGTCATCGGAGAGGCTCGAGGCTAACGGCTGGAGGCTGCGTGGACGTATGCACGCGCACCGTCGCGCTCCGCTGCATCAGACCCAGCATGCGGTCGACAGATGGTTCCATCGGCTTCAGAAACACATTCGGGAAGATGCCCATGAAGATCGCCATCGCGAGGATCGGCACGATCACCAGCCACTCGCGCGGCCGAAGATCGGGCATCGTCGCGTTCTCTTCTTTCGTCACCTCGCCGTAGTTCACGCGCTGGAACATCCACAGCATGTACGTCGCCGAAAGGATCACGCCGGTGGCGGCAAAGGCGGCCATCTTCGGATTCGACTTGAACGCGCCGAGCAGGATCAGGAACTCGCCGACGAACCCGTTGGTCCCGGGCAGGCCGATTGACGACAACGTGATGATGAGAAACGCCGCGACGAGATGCGGCACGACGCGTTTGAGACCACCGTACTCGGCAATCAGTCGCGTGTGACGACGATCGGAGAGCATGCCGACGATCAGGAAGAGGCCGCCGGTGCTGACGCCGTGGTTCAGCATCTGATACACGGCGCCCTGCATCCCCTGGACATTCATCGCGGCGATGCCGAGGACGACGAAGCCGAGGTGGCTGACGCTCGAGTACGCCACGAGCTTCTTCATGTCCGGCTGCACCATCGCGACGAGTGCGCCGTAGATGATGCCGATGACGGCGAGCGTCCCGAGCATCGGCGCGAAGTACGCCGCCGCAACCGGGAACAGCGGAAACGCGAACCGCACCAGCCCGTACGTCCCCATCTTCAGCAACACGCCGGCGAGGATCACCGAACCGGCCGTCGGCGCCTCGACGTGTGCATCGGGCAGCCAGGTGTGGAACGGGAAGAGCGGCACCTTGATCGCAAACGCGAGCGCGAACGCCAGGAAGAACCAGAACTGCAGGTTCTCGGGGATCGACAGCTGATACATCTGCAACAGATCGAAGCTGTAGGCGCCGGTCTGCGTGTTGTGCAGGAGCGCGAGACCGAGAATGGCGAGCAGCATCAGAACGCTGCCGGCCATCGTGTAGAGAATGAACTTCACTGCCGCGTAGACGCGCCGGTCGTAGCCCCAGATGCCGATCAGGAAATACATCGGGACCAGCATCGCATCCCAGAACACGTAGAACAGGAACAGGTCGAGCGAGACGAAGACGCCGATCATCGCCGACTCGAGGAGCAGCACGAACATGCAGAACGCCTTCGTGCGCGTGTGGACCGACTCCCACGAACCGAGCAGCGCAAGCGGCGTCAGAAACCCTGTCAGGACGAGCAGGAAGAGGCTGATGCCGTCGACGCCGACGTAGTAGCTGATGCCGAACTGCGGAATCCATGCATGCCGCTCGACGAACTGAAAGTCCGCCGTCGACGCGCTGAAGCGGCTCCACAGCAGCAGCGTTTCGGCAAAGACGAGCACCGACACGATCAGCGCGATGTTGCGGATCATCGGCTCGTTCTCGTGCGTATCGCGCACGAAGGACAGCAGGATGGCGCCGGCGATTGGCAATACGACGAGTGACGTCAGAATCGGAAATGACATCAGCGCCAGAGGTAATAACCGAGAATCACGACGACTCCGAAAAAGAGCGACGCCGCGTACGCCCGGACGGACCCGGTTTGCATGCGGCGCAAAATCTGACTCGATCCGCCGACCGTCTGCGCCACGCCGTTGACGGCGCCGTCGATCACACGCGCATCCACCGTTTTCCACAACGCGTCTTCCGACACGATGCGGATCGGCTGCACGATCGTCGCGTCGTACACCTCGTCGACGTAGTACTTGTTCTGCAGCAGCAGCCGCAATCCCGCGAATCGCGCAGCCATCGCCGATGCCGCTCGGGTGTTTTTCAAGAAGAAGTAGGTCGCGATGCCGATGCCGGCGAACGCGATGACGACCGAAATCGCCATCAGCGTCCACTCGACGCTGCTGTCGACCGCTTCGGCGCCGACGCCACCGGCAGCCGGGACGCCGAAACTCGGTTCGAGGAAGTGCTCGAAGCGCCCGCCCACTCCCACATACCCCGCGACGATCGATCCGATCGCGAGGACGATCAGCGCCAGTGCCATCGCCGGCGGCGCATCGTGGAGGTGTGCACCACCGTGGTGCAGGGGTGCACCGTGTACCGGTGCACCTTGCACAGCCGGCTCTTCTTCTTCCGGGTGAGCCGGCGGTGCACCACTTTCATGACGGGTCCCGTGGAACGTCATGTACACGAGCCGGAACATGTAGATCGCCGTCAGGAGTGATGTCAGCAGCCCGACGGCCCACAGAACCGTGTGGCCGCTCGTGAAGGTCTTCGCGAGGATTTCGTCCTTGCTGAAAAAACCGGAGAAGAACGGCACGCCGGAGATTGCGATCGCGCCGATCAGGAACGTCCAGTACGTGACCGGCAGATCCTTTTTCAGACCGCCCATGTTGCGCAGGTCCTGCTCGCCGGCGAGCGCATGAATCACCGCGCCGGATCCGAGGAACAACAGCGCCTTGAAGAATGCGTGCGTGTAGAGATGGAAGATGCCGGCCGAGAACGCGCCGACGCCCATCGCGAGGAACATGTAGCCGAGCTGCGAGACGGTCGAGTACGCGAGCACGCGCTTGATGTCGTTCTGCACGAGACCGATCGTCCCGGCGAAAAATGCGGTGAGCACGCCGATGACCGCGACAATCGTCAGCGTCTGCGGCGCGTGACTGAAGAGCACGGCGTTGCGCCCGATCATGTACACACCCGCCGTGACCATCGTCGCCGCATGGATCAGCGCCGAGACCGGCGTGGGACCTTCCATCGCGTCGGGCAGCCAGACGTACAACGGAATCTGCGCCGATTTCCCCGTCGCGCCGACGAAGAGGAGCAGCGTGATGATCGAGATCGTGCCGAACGTCGTCTCTGGGCTCATCGGCGCGATCGCGCGCGCGACCTGCTGAAAGTCGAGCGTGCCGAAGCGCGTGAAGATCAACAGCACGCCGAGCACGAAGCCCCAGTCGCCGATGCGGTTGACGATGAACGCTTTCTTGCCGGCGTCCGACGCTGACTTCTTCTGATACCAGAATCCGATCAGCAAGTACGAACACAGCCCGACGCCTTCCCAGCCGACGAACATCACGAGGAAGTTCGCGCCAAGAACGAGCACGAGCATGAACGCGGCAAAGAGGTTCAGGTACGAGAAATAGCGCGCGAACTCGGACGGCCGCTCGTCGTGCATGTAGGCCGTCGAGTAGATATGGATCAGCGACCCGATGCCGGTGACGACGAGGATCATCACGGCGGACAGCGGATCCAGCCGCAACGTGAAGTTCACGCTGAAATCGCCCGCCGTGATCCAGTCGAACACCGGCTGCACGATGGCGCGCGACTCGGGCTCGAGGCCGACGAGACGCCACACCGACGCCAGCGCGACGACAAACGACGCGATCATCGCACCGCACGCGACAGCGCCGGACGCGCTCCTCGTGATGCGGCGGCCGACGCTCGCGTTGACGAGAAATCCGACGAACGGGAGAAGCGGGATCAGCAGCAGCACGCCATCACCACTTCAACGCCGTGAAGGTATCGGGATTGAGCGACTCGCGGTGGCGGAACAGGCCGATCACAATCGCGAGGCCGACCGCCGCTTCTGCTGCGGCGACGGTCATGACGAAGAACACGATGATTTGACCGTCCGCGCTGCCGAGCGATCGCCCGAACGCGACGAACGACAGGTTGACCGCGTTCAACATGATCTCGATCGACAGGAGGATCGTGATCAGGTTGCGGCGCACGAACACCCCCGCCGTGCCAATGGCGAACAGGACGGCCGACAACATCAGGTAGTCGTTGAGCGTCGGCATCAACGGTGCCCCTCTCGCCGCGCGAGCACTACTGCGCCAACCATCGCGACGATGATCAGGACCGAGGTCACTTCGAACGCGAACGCGTACTGCGTGAAGAGCGATCGACCGATCGCCGCGACGCTCGTCACCGATCCGCCGGCAAACCGGCCGGACTCGGCGCCCTTCGTCAGCGCCCACAGGAGTTCCACGATTAACACCATCGCGAGCAGCGCGCCGAACCGCATCGGGCCGGGGCGCATCAGCGGGTGGACGCGCTCGTCGTAATTGGTCTCCTCGTGCGGCGCGTTCAGCAGCATCACGACGAACAGGAAGAGCACCATGATCGCGCCGGCGTACACGATGATCTGGATCACGGCGACGAACGGCGCATCGAGCAGCACATAGAGTCCCGAGAGTGCGCCGAACGACGCGATCAGCAGCAGCACGCTGTAAATCGGGTTCTTCTGGGCGATGACCAGGAGCGAGGCCCCGACGGCGACGGCGGCGAAGATGTAGAAGAGCGTCATGCGTTGAAATACAGGACGCCGGCCGCGGTGGCGAGCAGGTTGATGACCGACAGCGGCAGCAGGATCTTCCAGCCGAACGCCATCAGCTGGTCGTACCGATAGCGCGGGAGCGTCCAGCGCATCCAGACGTAGAAGAACAGCAGCGCGCCGACTTTGATCAGGAACCAGATCCATCCGAACGACTCGGGCAGAAACGGTCCGTGCCAGCCGCCCAGAAACAAATCGGTCGCGACCGCCGACACCGTGACCATGTTGATGTACTCCGCGAGGAAGAACATCGCGAAGCTCATGCTGCTGTACTCGGTGTGATAGCCGGCGACGAGCTCCTGCTCCGCTTCGGGAAAATCGAACGGCGCGCGGTTGGTTTCGGCGATCCCGGCGGTCATGAAGATCAGGAATCCAAGCGGCTGCAGAAACACGAACCATTTCGGCAGGACGTGGAACCATGCGCCCGCCTGGTGATTGACGATGTCGGTCACCGACAGCGAGTTGCCGAGCAAGAGCACGCTGGCGAGCGCCATGCCGTACGACAGCTCGTAGCTGATCATCTGCGCGGACGACCGCAGTCCGCCGAGCAGCGAATACTTGCTGTTCGAGCTCCAGCCGGCGAGCACGATCCCGTAGACGCCCATCGAGGCGATCGCGAAGATCACCAGCACCGCGACGTTGACGTCGGCGACCTGCAGCTTGATCGGCTCCTTCAGCAGCCCGAAGAACGTCGTCTCCGCGCCGAAGGGCACGACCGCAAACGCCGCGAACGCGCACGTCGCCGAGATGATCGGCGCGAGCGCAAAGAGAAACGCATCGGCCGCTTTCGGCCGCAGTTCCTCTTTGAACATCAGCTTGACGACGTCGGCCAACGGCTGGAGCATGCCTTTCGGACCGACCAGATACGGACCGAGCCGCTGCTGCAGGAACGCCGCGACCTTGCGCTCGACGTACACCATGATCGCCGCCGAGTTCAGCAGCATCACGAAGACGAAGAGCGTCAGCACGATCTGGGCGGCGAGGATCGCCGTCATGCGCCGCCCTCGTCATTGAGGATTGCGGATTGCGGATTGCGGATTGATTGTCGATTGTGTCGACGCAATCCGCAATCAATCCGCAATCGGCAATCCGCAATCCGCATTATTCGTGCACTCCCATCGGTTGGTGCGCTCTCCAATTGGCGGGCAGCGTGCACCGGCCCTCTGTGATGTGCGCTTCGTACTCGTGCCGGAAGTGCTTGAGCGTCGTCACGACCGGCGTCACCGCGGCGTCGCCGAACGCGCACAGCGTTTTGCCGCCGATGTTCGCCGAAATACTCGATAACAGATCGAGGTCGCGCATCTGACCGTCACCGCGTTCGATCTTCTGCAGGATCTTGTGCAGCCAGTCGGTCCCCTCGCGGCACGGCGTGCACTTGCCGCACGATTCGTGACGGTAGAAGTGCAACAGGTTCTGCGCGAGCCAGACCATGCAGGTCGTGTCGTCGAGGACGACGATTGCCGCCGAGCCGAGCAGCGACCCGGCTTTCTGAATGCCGTCGAAGCTCGCCTGCGTGTCGAGTTGATCCGGCATCAGGATCGGAACCGACGATCCGCCGGGAATCACCGCTTTCAACGTGCGCCCGTCGCGCACGCCGCCGGCGTAGTCGTTGATCAACTCGCGGAGCGTGATGTGCATCGACGCTTCGAACACGCCCGGCTTCTTCACATGTCCGCTGACGCAATACAGTTTCGGTCCGCCGTTCTTCTCCGGACCGAGCGCGGAGTACCACTCCGGCCCGTTCGCGACAATGAGCGGCACGTTGCAGAGCGTCTCGACGTTGTTCACCGCCGTCGGCTTCCCGTACAAGCCGACGACCGCGGGAAACGGCGGCTTGTTGCGCGGCTGCGCGCGCTTCCCTTCGAGCGATTCGAGCAGTGCCGTCTCTTCGCCCGCTTCGTACGCGCCGGCGCCGCGGTGGACGAAGACGTCGCAATCGAATCCGGATCCGAGGATGTTCTTCCCCAGATACCCTTTCGCGTACGCTTCGTCGATCGCGTGCTCGAGCACCTGCTGCACGTGGAAGAATTCGCCGCGAATGTAGATGTAGGCGGTCTTCGCGCCGATGGCGTAACAGCCGATCGCGCATCCCTCGATCAGGAGATGCGGGTTGCGCTCCATCAGCAGGTGATCCTTGAACGTGCCCGGCTCGCTCTCGTCGGCGTTGCACGCGATGTAGCGCGGCTCGATCTTCTTGTCGACGAACTGCCACTTCATCCCGGTCGGGAAGCCGGCACCGCCGCGGCCTCGCAGTCCCGATGCCTTCACCATCTCGATGATCTGATCCGGCGTCAGCGTCAGCGCTTTCTTCAACGCGTCGTAGCCGCCGTGCGCGAGATAGAAATCGAGCGTGTAGGAGTTCGGCTCGCGGACGTACTTGGTGAGGATCGGGTCCACAGTTCTCAGTTCTTTTTCTCGACAACGTGATGGCAGCCGCTCAACGCGGCGTCGCCACGTGCACGGAGATCGTCGACCAGTTTGGACGCGTCTTCCGGCTTCAGGCACTCGTGCCAGGAATCGTTGACCATGACGGCCGGTGCGCGGTCGCACGCACCGAGGCACTCGACCTCCATCAAGGTGAACGTGCCCGTCGCGTCCGTCTGTCCCGGCGTGATCCCGAGCTTCGCCGATAGTTCCTCGGTGACGCGCTCCGCACCGTTGATTGCGCATGACAGCGTGCGGCAGACGTTCACGACGTACTTCCCAACCGGCTTCGTGTAGAACATCGTGTAGTACGACACGACGTCCTCGACGTCCGCGCGCGTAATGCCGAGCAATTCCGCGACGTGACGAATCGCGTTGGCGGTGATGTAGCCCTGCTGATACTGCGCGAGATACAACGCCGGCAGCACCGCCGACCGGCGACGATCGGGTGGGTAGCGCTTGACGATCTCGTCGAACCGGGCGCGGTTCTCCGGCGTATAGGCAAACGCCGGTCCTTCGTCCTCGAGGTGACGCGCCGACTTGTGGAAGGTCGCGTCGTACGCCATCTTCGGATGGAAGCTCATCGATCGACGTCCCCCATCACCACGTCAATGGATCCGATGACGGCAATCACGTCGGCAATCAGTCCGCCGACGATCATCTTCTCGAGCGCCTGGCACGCGAGCAGCGACGGCGCGCGCGACTTGATGCGCCACGGTCGGTTCGTGCCGTCCGACACCACCGAAAAACCCTGCTCGCCGCGCGGGCCTTCGACCGGCACGTACGCCTCGCCCGCCGGCACCGTGAATCCCTGCGAGTAGATCAGGAAGTGCTGAATCAGCGCTTCCATCTCGGTGTACACGCGATCCTTCGGCGGCGGCGTGATGCGCGGATCGGCGATCGCGTATTCGCCCGTCGGCGGGATGCGTTCGAGCGCCTGCCGCACGATCTTCATGCTCTCGCGCATTTCGGCGACGCGCACCTGGTAGCGCGCGTACACATCGCCGGCGGTCTGCGTCGGCACGGTGAACTGGTAGCTCTCGTAGCCGTTGTACGGAAAGTACTTCCGCACATCGTAGTCGCTGCCGGCGGCGCGCGCGATCGGGCCGACGAGACCGTAGCCGATGGCGTCTTCTTTCGAGATGACGCCGACGCCCTGCGTCCGCTTCAAGTAGATCTCGTTCTTCGTCAGCAGGTCTTCGTACTCGTCGATCTTCGGCCCGAGCCGATCGATGAAATCACGCACCGTCTGCAGGAATCCGCGCGGCAGATCCTCGCGCAACCCGCCGATGCGCATGTAGCTCGGGAACATGCGAAAACCCGCGAGCATCTCGTTCATGTTGAGAATGAGCTCGCGCTCGCGGAAGCAGTACAGCATCACCGAGACGGCGCCGACTTCCATGCCGTGCGTGCCGAGCCACACGAGGTGGCTGTTGATACGCTGCAGCTCGGCGAGCAGCACGCGGATGTCGCGCACGCGCTGCGGCACCTCGACGCCAAGCAACTTCTCGACTGACATGCTGAACGCCATCGAGTTCGACTGCGCGCTCAGGTAATCCATCCGCTCGACGAGCGGAATCACCTGCTGCCACTTCTTCTGCTCCGCCGTTTTCTCGATGCCGGTGTGGAGGAAGCCAATCGTCGGCGAGGCGGACAGCACGGTCTCGCCATCAAGCTCGAGGACCAGACGAAGCACACCATGCGTACTCGGGTGCTGCGGCCCCATGTTGACGGTCATCGTTTCCGTGCGGATCTCTGGCATGTCTCAGATACGCGTCAAACCACGATGATCACGAAGAACGCGAAGGTCACGAAGAGGGTTCTGTACAAACCTTCCTTCGTGATCTTCGTGGTCTTCGCGATCTTCGTGGCCATCAACTTGTCAGCGTCCTCTCCACCATGTCGCAAATCACGTGCAGGATCGTGCGATGCACCTCCTGCACGCGTGCCGTCGACGCCGACGGCACGTTGATGTGAATCCCCGCGGCGCGTCCCACGGCGCCGCCGTCGTTCCCCGTCAGCGCGACGGTCGTCAGGCCGCGCGTTTTCGCGATGTCGAGCGCCACCGCGACGTTCGCGGATCCACCGCTCGTGCTGATCCCGAACGCAACGTCGCCTTTCTGCCCGAGCGCCTCGACCTGCCGCACGAACACGCGATCGAACGCGTAGTCGTTGCCGATCGCCGTCAGGACGCTCGTGTCGGTCGTCAACGCGATCGCCGCCAGCGCCTGACGTTCGCGCTGGAAGCGGCCGACGAATTCCGCCGCGACGTGCTGCGCGTCCGACGCGCTGCCGCCGTTGCCGAAGATCAGCAGCTTGTGGCCGTCGCGCAACGCGGCCGCGATCGCGGTCGCTGCCGCCGCGACCGGCGCCGCCGCACTGTCCCTCACCCGCTCGTGCAGGGCGATGGTGTCCGCGATCGTTGCGCGAAAGAGCTCGCTCACGTGCGCGTCAGACGATCGCGTTCGACGTTCCTGCGGAATTCCTCCTGCGTGACCTGGAGCGGCTCGGACGCGTTGGCGTGCTTCCGAATCTGCACCGGGTAGTCCTTCCGCAGCGGATATCCGTCCCAGTCCTCCGGCATCAGCAACCGCCTCGGATCGGGATGCCGATCGAACGCGATGCCGAAGAGATCCCACACTTCACGTTCCAGCCAGTTGGCCGCCGGCCACACTTCGCTGACCGTCGCAACGTGCGCATCGTCGGCGTTCAGCCGCACTTTCATGCGCAGCCGCGCGCGGCGCGCGAGCGACACCAGGACGTACACGACTTCGTACCGCGGCTCGCGCGGCCAGAAGTCGACGGCGGTCAATTCGGCGAGCAGCCCAAACTGCAGATCAGGATGATGCTTGAGCGCCGGCGCGACAGCCGGCAGGTCGTCGCGCGACACGTACACCGTCGCGTGGAGATCGACAGACGGCGCCGGCTCGCAGTGCACGCCGGGAATCGCCTGCTGCAGCGAGGCAATGAGGGCGTCGGAGTCCATTACGCGAGCTTCTGCTGCGCGATCTTCCGTTGAAGCTGGACGATGCCGTAGATGAGCGATTCGGGACGCGGCGGGCACCCGGGCACGTACACGTCCACGGGCACGACCTGGTCGACGCCCTGCACGATCGCGTAGTTGTCGAACACGCCGCCGATCGACGCGCACGCGCCCATCGAGATGACCCACTTCGGCTCCGGCATCTGGTCGTAGATGCGGCGCAACGCCGGCGCCATCTTTCGCGACAGGCGCCCGGCAACGATCATCAAATCGGATTGACGCGGGCTGCCGCGAAACACTTCGGCGCCGAAGCGCGCGATGTCGTAGCGCGAGCAGCTCATCGCCATCATCTCGATCGCGCAGCACGCGAGCCCGAACGTCACCGGCCAGATGGACGAACGCCGCGCCCACTGCACCATCTTCTCGACGGTCGTCGTCAGAACAGGAATTTCAGCTTCGAGTCCCATCGTTGCCCCAGTCGAGTGCGCCTTTGCGCCAGACGTAGATGTATCCGGTCAGCAGGAGCGCCATGAAGAGGAGCACCTGCACGAACCCGTTCCATCCGAGATCGCGGAGCGCCATCGCCCACGGATAGAGGAAGGCGACCTCGATGTCGAACAGCAGGAAGATCATCGCGACGAGATAGAACTTGACCGACTGGCGCTCGCGCGCGTCGCCGACCGCCGGCATGCCGCATTCGTACGGCGCTGCTTTTTCAGGAGAGGGCTTCTTCGGCCCGAGGACGCTGGACAACACGACCGAAACCAGCGCGAACCCCGCGCCGAGACCGATCATGATGAGGATGGACAGCCAGCCCTGCACGTCGAAAATTAGTCAGTCAACAGCTTGTGAGAAATTTCACCAAGCCAATTCCTCATGCTAGCACAGGACTAAGATGATCCAGCCCATGAGGATCGCGTGGTTTTCGCCGCTGCCGCCGACGCGCAGCGGTATCTCGGCGTACAGCGCCGAGCTGCTGCCACACCTCGAGCGGCGTTACGTCGTCGATGCCTTCGACGAGCGCGCCGCGTACGATTTCGCATGGACGCATCGTCGTACGCCCTACGACCTCGTCGTCTACCACCTCGGCAATGCTCGCTGCCACGACTACATCTGGGCGTACCTCGCGGCGTACCCGGGCTTGGTCGTCTTGCACGATGCGCGCCTCCACCACGCACGCGCGAGCCTGCTGTTGCAATCGAAGCGCGAGGGCGATTACCGGCGCGAGTTCTGGTACGACCATCCCGACGCTCGGAAGAATGTCGTCGAGTACGCGGTCGCGGGTCTGGCTGGTCCGATTTATTACTTCTGGCCGATGACGCGGGTCGTCGTCGAGACCGCCCGGCTGGTGGCGGTGCATAACGAGTCGGTGGCGCGCGAACTGCGCGAGACGTACCCCAACCGCGAGGTCGAGACGATCCGAATGGGCGTTCCCGGACCGCGCGTCGACATGACCGCGGCAGCGGCGGTCCGCGCGCGATTCGGGATCGCGGACAAAGCGATCGTGTTCGCGGCATTCGGAAAGGCCACCGCCGAAAAACGGATCGGCGCGATCGAGCGCGCGATCGGCGCGCTCGCGGCGATCGGATACGACGTGCACCTGCTGATCGTCGGCGAGCGCGACGCGTCGCTGATGCTGCTCTCGGAACTCGGCGCGCCGCGCCTGGCGAACCGCGTGCACGTGACCGGATACGTCGCCGACGAGGACGTCGCCACGTATCTCGCCGCGTCGGACGTGTGTCTCTGCCTGCGCTGGCCGACGGCGCTCGAAACGTCAGCGTCGTGGCTGCGCTGCATTGCGGCCGCCCGCGCGACGATCGTGAGCGATCTCGCGCACACGGCGGACGTGCCGGCGTCGGTCGCCCGACGCGTCGATCTGATCGCCGAAGACGAATCACTGCTCAACGCGATGCGCGAGCTCGCGGCCGATAAGGCCGCGCGCGACGCGGTCGCCCGCGCCGGACACGAGTGGTGGAAGGCGCATCACACCATGGATGCGATGGCCGAGGACTACCGCCGCATCCTCGATCGCGCCGTGACGTGTCCCGCGCCCAAGGTCAGCGACCTTCCGGCGCATTTCGTGGACGACTACTCTGACGCGGCGCGCGCAATCGCGATCCAATACGGAATCTCATGGCCCTGACACTCTCGCTGCTGCTGACGGCCGCGCTGACGGCCGCACAACTCTCGGACGGTTTGACCTGGCGCAACATCGGACCGGCGATCACCGGCGGACGCATCGACGACATCGCCGTCGACCCGTCGCATCCCGACACGATCTACATCGGCGCGGCCACCGGCGGCGTGTGGAAGACCGTCAACGCCGGCACGACGTGGACGCCGATCTTCGACGACTTCGGGACGACATCGATTGGTGCGATCGCCGTCGCGCCGTCGAATCCGAACATCGTGTGGGTTGGCACCGGCGAAGCCAACAATCGCCAGAGCTCGTCGTGGGGCAACGGCGTCTACAAGTCCGTTGATGCCGGCCACTCGTGGCAGCGGGTCGGCCTCGCCGACTCCAAACACATCGGGCGCATCGTCATTCACCCGACGAACCCGGACATCGTCTATGTCGGCGCATTAGGTCGGCTGTGGGGCACGAACCCCGAGCGCGGCCTGTTCAAAACCACCGACGGCGGCAAGACCTGGAACAAGATTCTCTACTTCGACGATCGCACCGGCGTCATCGACATGCGCATGCATCCCAAGGATCCCGAATCGCTGCTCGTCGCCATGTACGACCGGGAGCGCGATGAATTCGATTCGCATCCCGGCGAGCCCAAGCTGCCGGACGGTTACGATAGCTACGATCCAAGCCGAAAATGGGGACCGCACGCCGGCATCTACAAAACCACCGACGGCGGCAAGACGTTCAAAAAATGCACGAAGGGACTGCCCACGGTCGACATGGGCCGTATCGGCCTCGATTGTTATCTGAAGAACCCGGGCGTCGTCTATGCCATCGTCGAAAGCAAGATGATCGGCATGAAGCCGCCGCAGCCGGGTGGCAAGGCGGGAGAAGAGCCTTACCTGGGCGTGCAAGGCGCCGACGCGGACGCCGGCGCGAAAATCACCGGCGTGACCTCCGGCAGCCCCGCCGCCAAGGCTGGTCTGCAGACGGGCGACATCATCTTGTCATGGGGCGGTAAGGAGATTT
>DASREL010000162.1:0-18303 GCA_035652075.1 Vicinamibacterales bacterium | reverse complement strand
CGGCAACGGGTTTCCGCGCGACGAGAACGCGGGCAAGGCCGTGCCCGGCGTCACGCTGGCGGTCGAGCACTACAACCGCATGGTGCGCGTGCTCGACAAAGGCGTCCCCGTCAAAGTCGAGCTGAACGTCGAAGTGAAGTTCCACGACGAGACCGGCATGAACGGCTTCAACACGATCGCCGATTTCCCGGGCACGGATCTGAAGGACGAGATCGTGCTGCTTGGCGCGCACTTCGACTCGCACGCCTTCGCGACCGGCGCCACCGACAACGCGACCGGAAGCGCGGCGATGATGGAGGCAGTGCGGATCCTGAAGGCGATCGGCGTCAAACCCCGCCGCACGATTCGCGTCGGTCTCTGGGGTGGCGAAGAAGAGGGCCTGCTCGGCTCGAAGGCGTACGTGGCTGAGCACCTGGGCGACGTCGATTCGATGACCTTGAAGCCCGAGCATGCGAAGTTCGCGGCGTACTTCAACTCGGACAACGGCACGGGCAAGGTGCGTGGCGTGTGGATGCAGAGCAACCTCGCCGTCAAACCAATCTTCGCGCAGTGGATCGAGCCGCTGAAGGACCTCGGCGTCACGATTCTGTCGCCGCGCTCGGTCGCGCAAACGGATCACCTGTCGTTCGACAATATCGGCGTTCCCGGCTTCCAATTCGTGGTGGATCGCCTCGAGTACAATTCGAGATCGCACCACTCGAACATGGACACGTTCGATCGCGTGCAGCGCGACGACATGATTCAGCAAGCGACCGTCATCGCCGTCTTCGCGTACGACGCGGCGATGCGCGACGAAAAACTTCCGCGCAAGGCGCTGCCGGCACCGCAGCGTCCAGCGTCACGTGGAACAACGGCATCCCGATAACGCGTCTGATGGAGGCCGGGTCTTCGGACCCGGCGTGTAGAGGTCTTATGCGCAAGATGATTCTGTTCGTCGCGGCGGGTTTGCTTCTCGCGCCGCTCGCATCGGCTCCGCGCGCCGCATCGATTGACGGGTTGTGGGACGCGACAATCGTCACCGCTGATGCGGAGATCCCATTCCGCTTCGAAATCGCGACCAAGGGGTCCGAGGCGCAAGGCTTCTTTTTCGAGGGCGATCGCAAAGTCGCGTCTTCGTCCGGCAGCTTCGCGAACAACACGGCGAAGTTCGAGTACGAGCTGCTCAACACCACGCTCGAGTTGACGCTGAACGGCGACGAGCTGACGGGGACGTATCGCAGCAATCGCGAAGGCGCGCGCGGCCAGGCGGTGCGCATGCACCGGTTCACGACGGTGTCCGCCGACGCTGAAAACGTGCCGAAGGTGGACGGCTACTGGGAGATGCGTCGCGTCCAGGCCGAGATCAGCGCGCCCCGCGACACGCGGACGTGGAACGTCTTCCTTCGTCAGTCAGGTTCGGAAGTATCCGGATCGGTCCTGCGCGTCGACGGCGACGTCGGCACACTGGTCGGCAGCTGGAAGAACGGCAAGCTGACATTGAGCCACTTCGCCGGCGAGCGGCCTACGCTGTTCGAAGCCACGCCGAACGCCGACGGGACACTCGCCGTCACCTTCAACGGCAACGCGCACTATACCGTGATGCGCAGCAGCGAGGCGCGCGCGAAAGGGATCCCGGAGCCGCCCGATCCGTCGCGCTACACGAGCGTCAAAGATCCGACGACGCCGTTTCAGTTTGCGTTTCCTGAAGCGATGACCGGCAAGATGGTCTCGAGCACCGATCCGCAGTTCCGCGGCAAGGTCGTCATCCTCGCGATTGGCGGCAGCTGGTGCCCGAACTGCCACGACGAAGCGCCATTCCTTGCCGAGCTCTATCGCGACTACCACGCGAAAGGCCTCGAGATCGTCGGTCTGATGTTCGAGAACACGCCGGATCCGAAGAACTACCGTCCGCGCGTGCAGGCGTTCATCAAGCGCTTCAACATCCAGTACCCGATGCTCTACGCGGGGACGACGAACCCGACGCCGCAATCGAAGGTCATCGCTGAAGCGCTGCCGCAGCTCATCAACTTCGGCGCGTATCCGACGTCGATTTATCTGGGTCGCGACGGCAAGGTCCGCAGCGTCCACGCCGGCTTCGCGAGCCCGGCGACCGGCGAAGAGCACGTGCGGTTGAAGAAGGAACTGCGCGAGCTGACCGAGAAGCTGCTCGCGGAATCGGCGACCGCGACCGCCGGGCAGTAGACCAGACGGGCCGGGTCTAAAGACCCGGCCTACGAATCCCTCAACGCCACCATCGGATCGACCTGGGTCGCGCGTCTCGCGGGGACATAACACGCGAGCAGCGCCACCGTCAGCAGCACGATCGCCACACCCGCGTATACTCCGGGATCGTAGGCCGTCACGCCGAAGAGCAGCGACTGCATCAGGCGCGTGAGCGCGAGCGCGCCGGCGATCCCGATCGCGATGCCGACACCGGCCGTTCGCAATCCTTCTGTGAGCACCAGCGACAAGATCGATCCGCTGTCGGCGCCGAGCGCGTGGCGGATGCCGAACTCGCGTCCGCGCTGCGCGACGCCGAACGCGAGGATGCCGTAGATGCCGATCGCGGAGAGCAGCAGCGCGACGGCGCCGAACATGGCGAGCAACGCCATCGGCGTCCGCCGGTTCTGCAGCGATCGCGCCACCCACTGATCCATCGTCCGCACCTGCGCGATGGGCTGTTCGGGATCGAGTGACTGCACGGCGCCGCGCACCGACGGGACCATGCTCATCGGATCGAGCTGCGTCTTGATGACCAGCGACATCAGGGGATTGCCAAGCTGCGCAATCGGATGGTAAATGCGCTCCTTCGTGATTGGTTGGCCGAGATCGATCGTGTTGATCGATCGCACGACGCCGACGATCGTCGAGTTGAAGTTCGGTCCTCGTGAGATCTGTTCGCCAATCGGATTGCGATCTTTGAAGTACTTCTGCACCAGGTAGTCGTCGATGATGCACACGCGCTGGCTCTTCGCCGTATCCGCATCGTTGAACACACGGCCGGCCAGCAGCGGGATGTGCATCGCCGCGAAGTAATCGCCGCCGACGACCTCCTGGCGTCCGTGCGGAGGCGCTTCGCCAGGCGCCAGCGTGCGTCCGACGATGGTGTACGAGCCGCTTCCGCTCATGCCGTTGAACGGGACATTCGACGTCAGGCCGACCGCGGTCACGCCAGGAATCTGCCGCGCTTTTTCGACGACCCGCTGCCAGAAGAGCGTGCGCGCGGCCGCGTCGGTGTATCGCGACGCCGGCAGCGCGATATCCGCGGTAAGCACGTTGTCGAGCGCGAAGCCGGGATCGACATCCTGCAGCTTCATGAAGCTCTTGATCATCAAGCCGGCGCCCACGAGCAGGATGACGGCGAATGCCGTTTCGCAGACCACGAGCGCGGCGCGCAGCGTGCCCGTGCGCCGCCCCGCGGTGCCGCGCGAACTGTCGTCTTTCAGAAAGGACGCGGTGTTGCCGCGCAACACGGCGACCGATGGCACGACGCCGAACACCAGACCGGTCGCGAGCGCCAGCAGCGCCGTAAACGCCAGCACCGGGAGGTGCAGCGTCGCCTCGGGCGAGCCGGGGATCTGCGTCGTACTCAACGCGATCAGCGCTTTCAACCCACCGGCGCCGATCGCGATGCCGGCCAGGGCGCCGGCGGACGCCAGCACCAACCCTTCCGTGAGCAGCTGCTTCACGATGCGCCCGCGGTTCGCGCCAAGCGTCGTGCGGATCGCCAGTTCGCGCAGCCGCACGGTCGCACGCATCAACAGCAGGTTCGCGACGTTCACGCACGCGATGAGGAGTACGAACACGACACCCACCTGCAGCACGTACAGCGGCGCCCGCACGTCGCCGACCAACTGGTCTCGCATCCCGATCGCGTATCCGCCGAAGCCGCTCGTCTTCGCGAAGGATCGAAACTGCGGCAGCCGCTCGAGGTTGTGATCGATGATCGTCTTGAACTGCGCGTTGGCTTGCTCGATCGTCGCGCCCGGCTTGAGACGCGCGACCATCGAGCTGAACTCGTTGCCGCGTCCGTTGTCGGACATCTGCGCCGGCGTAAACGAAAACGGCACGAGCATCGCCACGTCTCTCGCCGGCAGCTCGAAGTCGGCCGGCAGGACGCCGACGACGCGATACGGTTCGGTGTTGACGCGGATGTCCTTTCCGACAATCGAACGATCCGCTCCGAAATGCGTCGTCCAGAGACCAAACGTCAGGATCACGAACTTATCGGCATCCGGCTTCGCCTCGTCGTCAGCGAACCCGCGTCCGAGCCACGGCGAGCGGCCGAGCGTCGAGAAGAAGGACGGCGTGACGGCCAACGCGCGGACTTGTTCGGGCGTACCGTTCTCGTTCAGGTTCGCGTTGCGCATCGTGAAGAGCGTCGCGTCTTCGATCGCCGGCGCCTGCGTCTTGCGGTCGATGTAGTCGGGAATCGAAACGCTCGCCTGCGGCAGGTTCGTGCCCGGGTACGTGTTCCACACGAACACGAGGCGGTCGGCGTTGGCGTACGGCAGAGGCCGCAGCAGGATCTGGTACAGCAGGCTGAAGATCGCAGTGTTGGCGCCAATCCCGAGCGCCAGCGTCATCACCGCGACCAGCGTGAAGATCGGCTGTTTGGCGAGCGTCCTGACGGCGTATCGAAGATCCTGCATGGACGCTTAGACGAGTCGCCTGACGATTAAGTTGAAACCGATCGGTCAATCCGCGCGAAGCGCGACGAGCGGATCCTGTTTCGTCGCGCGGCGCGCCGGCACATAGCAGGCGGCGAGCGCCACGACCGCGAGCACCGCCGACACCGTCAGGTAGGTCGCGACATCTGTCGGCGCGACCGCGAACAGGACCGCGGACATCAGACGCGCGAGCACAATCGCGCCGGCGACGCCGACGACGACACCCCAGCCGGCGAGCGCGAGGCCGGGCCGGATCATCAGCCGCTCGATGTCACGCTTCTGCGCGCCCAGGGCAATGCGGATGCCGATTTCGCGGATCCGATGCTGCGCGGCGATCGACATCACGCCGTACGTGCCGAGGGCCGCCAGCAGCAAGGCCACGCCGGCGAAGGCCCCCATCAGCGACAGCACGACCTTGCGCCGCACGGTCGAGTCGCCAAGGAGGTTCTCCATCGTGCTTTGTCCGTAAACAGGCAACGTGGGATCGATGCCGTGAATCGCGCGCTCGACCGACACGTTGAGCGACGCAGGATCCGTCGACGATCGGTAGAACACGGTCAACGCGTTGTTCGACCGCTGCGACAGCGGGAAGTAGATGCGCGGTGTCACCGCCACATCCAGGCCATCGTCGTGAATATCGGCGACGACGCCGACGACCTTGACCGAGAGACGCCCCAGCGAGATCGATCGACCGACGACCGGCGTGTTCGGCGAGTGCAGCTTGACGAGCGTCTCGTTGACGATGGCGACCGGCTCGGCTTGCGGCGAATCGGCGGGCGTGAACGGTCGGCCATTCAACACAGGTGCTCTCAACGTCGCGAAGTACTCCGGGCTCGCAACCTGGAACTGCGCGCGCCGAACGTCGGCCGGCGCCGTCGATTCACCCACGAACGTGTATCGCTGCGTCACGCCGGCGCCGCTGAACGGCGTGCGATTGCTGACGCTCATCCCGACCGACTCGACGCCAGGGAGCGCCGACACGCGCCGCAATACTTCGCTGGTGTACGCGTTGCGCTGTGCGACGGTCCCGTACGGATTCTTCGCCGGATCGTTGGGAATCGGAATCCAGATCTGCGTAAAACCGACGCGCGACGGATCGAGGCCGGGATTGACGTGGAGCATGCTCCAGAAACTCCGGACCAGGAGCCCGGCGCCGACCAGCAGCACGAGCGATACCGCGATCTCGGCCGAGACGAGCGCGCCGCGGAAGCGACGCTCGGCGCGGCGTTCGCCGAGGCCGCGGCCGGCGTCCTTCAGGTTCTCGCCCGGGTTGATGCCAGACACCTGAATCGCCGGTGCGACGCCGAACACCAGGCCGGCGGCGATCGACAGCGCGAGCGCCATCGCGATCATGCTGCCATCGAAGTGCACCTCGGTCAGGCGCGGCAAATCGGTCGGCATCATCGCGAGCAGCCAGTTCCTCGCCCACACGAGCGCGACGAGCGCGGCGATCCCGCCGCCCACGGCGAGCACCAGGCTTTCGGTCAGCAGTTGCCGCACGAGTTGACCGCGCGTCGCGCCGAGCGCGCGGCGCACGGCGATTTCGCGCACGCGGCCTGACGATCGGGCGAGCGTCAGGTTCGCGATGTTGACGCACGCGATCACGAGCAGCAGGACGACCGCCGCCATCAACACCGTCAACGTCGGCCGAATGCGCGTCGTCAACTCGTCCTGCAGCGAGTCGAGCCGTAACGTCCAGCGCACGGTCGCGGGATAGTTCGTCGGATACGCGGTCTGCAACTGCGCCGCCAGCGCGTCGAGACGATCCTGCGCTTGCGCGGGCGTGATCGCCGGCTTCAGTCGTCCCATCACGCCCGGGATGAAATTCTGCTGGCGCTGCGGCGGACTGACGAACGGCGCGGCGGCAAAGCCGCACGCGCTCCACATGTCGACGTCGGCGCGCAGCGTCTCGCCCGGATGGCGGAACTCCGGCGGCATGACGCCGACGACGGTGTACGTGTCGGTGTCCATGACGACCTTGCGGCCGACGACGGTGGGATTGGCGCCGAACGCGCGTCGCCACAACCCATCGCTGATCACGACGGCATCGGAAAAACCGGGAACAGCGTCGCCCTGGCCGTACACACGGCCGAGTTGCGGCCGCGCGCCGAGCAACTGAAAGTAGTTGGCGCTCGTGACGAGGACTTCGATGCGTTCCGGCTGCGCGCCGCCGACAAACGAGGCGCTGACCGGCCAGATCGCCGACACGCCGTCGAAGACGCCGGCACGATCGCGCAGATCCTCGAGTTCGGGCTCCGAGATGCCGATGTTGCGTCCGCCGGTCGCGCGCGCGTCGGCGCTGATGCGCACGAGCCGATCGGGATCGGGAAACGGCAACGGCCGAATCAGCACCGCGTTGACCACGGTGAAGATGGCCACGTTCGCGCCGATTCCAAGCGCGAGCGTCAGCATTGCAATGGCGGCGAAGCCTGGTGCAGCCGCCACACGCCGAAGCGCGTGGCGGAGATCACGAACGACCGACGACATGCGCCGATCCTACGCGAGCGACGCGAGGTTTTGATCGAGCCAGGCGCGAAAAGCCGCGAGATCGGCGCTCTGTGTCGAGTCCGAAAAACGGACGGTGTGCGCGCGCGAACGATCGACGACGGTGATCGAGTAGGTCCCCATGTCGCGGCCATCCGGGTCGTTGCCGCCGGCGCTCTCCGGCAGGTCGAAGAACTTCGTCCGCGCGATGAAGTCGTCGACCTGCGCACGCAGGTGATCGGGCACGGCCACGCGCCACGTGCGCTCGAGATACGCCGGCGGCAGACCCGCAATCGACCAGCTGATCGTCATGTGCCTTTACAGTCCGACGGTCGCCCACGCATTCTGAACCACCTGCGCGCCGGTATGGCCGAATAAGGTGTTCGCCGCGGCAATCGTCACGTTGCGAAAATCGTGGAACGACGCGGTGCTCGGCAGCGCGCCGCCGGTCAGCGCCGAGTACCAGACCTTCCCCGCTTTGTCCCACGCGTGACCACCGAACCCGATCGCCGCTTCGAAGAACGCTTTGTTCGGAATCCCCGAGTTGATGTGGACGCCGCCGAAATCGCCGGCCGGCGTATCGGGCAACGTCTTGTACTGGCTCATGTGCGCCGGCTGCGGATCCTTGCCGAGCGCCGTCGGATCATCGTAGGCGGTGCCGGGCGCTTTCATCGAGCGCAGGGCCGTGCGATTCACGCCGGCCTTCGGGATAAACAGGCCGGCTCCGATCAACCAGTCCGCCTGCGCCGACGTCTGGTTGAGCGACTGCTGCTTGACCATCGATCCGAACACGTCGGAGATGGATTCGTTCAGCGCGCCCGGTTGATTGTGGTACGCGAGGTGCGCGGTGTACTGCGTGACGCCGTGCGTCAGCTCGTGGCCGATCACGTCGATGCATTTGGTGAAGCGATCGAAGATCGTGGCGTCGCCATCGCCGTACACCATCTGCGATCCGTTCCAGAACGCGTTGTCGTACTGATGGCTGTAGTGGACGGTCGACTTCAGCAGCAAGCCCTGGCCGTCCACCGACGACCGATTGAAAGTCGATTCGTAAAAGTCGGCGGTTTTCTGCGCGCCGGCGTCCGCTTCCTTGATCGTGATGTCGGTCGACGCAGGCACACCATCGGTCGTGACGAGCGTCCCGGGCAGACTGACCGTGTTGTGCGCGGTGAAGACCTTCCGATGGACGACGGCCGGCGCAATCACCCCCGCCAGCATCCCGGCGTCGATCATGATGCGCGTGCGTACGCCTTCTTCTTCCCTCTTCACGTGGTTCTCGCGGATGCTCGCCAGCGCTCGGCGGGCGAGCTCGCGATGAGCAGGCGTTTCGGCTTTCTCGGCCATGTACTCGAAGATGTGCGGCGGGACGACGAAACAGCGGCACGGCACGTCTGGCGTCATACGTTCTCCTTCGAGACGCTACGCGCCGTGCGGCGGAAGATCAGTTCACCAGCTTCACTTTCTTCGTGCAGCGCGAATCGACGCCGTGAATTGATTCTCGGCGTTCAAGTTGATCAAAGACACAAACTGTCGTCCTTGATACGTTCCGATCGTTCCGGATTGCGACACAGCGGTCACGTCCCAGCCCGCCGGTAACAAAATCGTATTGCGCAAACCGTGCAATGTTCGCTGAAACGTGAGCTCGTCGCCGGCGATCGTGTAGCTGCCGTCGGCAATCGTGCCGGAGATCTTGATGTGCGCACTCTGCTTGTCGTTCGCGATCGGGACCTCGAGCTTCGCCGTTTGGCCGGTGACGATCATCGGCTTCGCCGTGTCGAGGTCCACGACGGACAGATCTTTCAGCGGCAGATAGGACAAGGAGCCGAGCTGGGCCGACGATCCTTTTCGGTAGTCGCTGTAGGTTTGCTCCACGTGAATCGTAGAGGCATCGAGGTCGTACAGCGTCTTCACGTCATCGAAGAACATGTCCTCGTACGGCGCCGGCCTGAACATCGCCGTCGTCTTCCGTGCGTGGATGGTGACCGGGTTGCTCTGGCCACTGGGGTTCGCGAACGCCAGCTTCAGCTGACCGTTCGCCGTCGTCGACACCTGCGCGGCAACGTTCGACGAGATGAACGCGAACCCTTTCGGCAGCAGGACACCGAGACGGTACCCACTGAGGCTGCGCACCCACACGATGTCCTCGCTGTGCATCATGTAGGTCCGCGCGTCTTTGTAGGTCTTGTAAATCAGGACGCGGCCGACGCCGCCCTGCGGCACCGGAATCGGCAGCTTCGCGTGGATCGCGTGCGTTTCGGGATCGTTCTTGTCCTGCTCGTACGTGAACGGCAGCGGCTTGCCGGTCCGCGGGTCGTACACCTCGATGTCCGACCCTTCACTGCCGCCGCGCGTCGCGTTGACTAATTCGGTCGCCCCGGCGCGGCTTTCTTCGGGCAGAAACTTGATGCGAAACGCTTCGCTCCCCGGCGCGAGGATTTCGTACTCCGTGTACGCGTCCTGGGAGAAGAGCCGCGAGACGGGCTGCGTCGGACGCAGCGATCCGTCAGGGTTCGTTCCGCCAGGAAATGGATTCTGTAACAGTGCGGCGACCGCCGCGACGACCAGCGCACGCATTGAGATCGACATGGGGGGAGTGTATGTCATTGCGGATTGAGGATCTCGGATTGCGGATTGATTGATCGATTCGTCGACAATAAATCCGCAACCCTCAATCCGAAATCCGCAATACGTTATTTCTTCAGTTCGTCGTAGACCGCCGTGATCGCCGTCTCGTATCGCTCTTTCTTGTATCCCGGATACTTGGACGTGAGATCGATCGAGGCGGCGGCATCCTTCGCGCTCTTGCCCGCTTTGTTCGCCGCTTCGACGGCGGCGATCCACTGCGCCATGAACTTCTGATACTGCTGCAGATCCTTCGGCGTCGTGACCGGACTGTGGCCGGGGATCACCGTATCGACATCCTTGATGCCGGCGATCGCTTTCGCGAGGGTCTTCGGATACTCGATGCCGCTGCCGCCGTTGTTGCGATCGATCGTCGGCGCGTCGCGCCACGCGAACATGTCGCCCGTCTGCAGCACGCGCAACGATTTGTACACCACCCACGAGTCGCCGTTCGTGTGGCCAGGGCCGAAGTAGTACAGATCGATCTCATTCTTGCCGCTGCCGACCGTCATCTTGTCTTTGTAGGTGCGCTTCGGCAGGAACTGCGCTTTGTCGCCCGCGAACGCCGACATCTTCGCCATGTTCGCTTTCGTGTTCTCGTGCGCGACGAAATCGACGGTCGCCGGAAATGCTTCGTTGCTCCCGGTGTGATCGCCGTGCGTGTGCGTGTTGATGATCGTCGTCACCGGCTTGTCGGTGATCTTCTTGATTTTCTCGAGGATCGTCGGTCCGTATCCGGACAGCTTCGTGTCGACGACGACGACGCCGGTGTCGGTGACGAAGATGCCGGTGTTGCCGCCGGTAAACTCCGGCCCAGGCGTCGACGACGTAATCACCCACAAATTGTCTTTAACTTTTTGTGCATCCGGCAGCGGTGGGCGGCTTTGGCCCTGCTGTGCGCTTATGACGGCCGACAGCGCGCCGGCGGCCAGCAGCATTCCGAGGACGGCGACCCGTTTCATCATTCAACTCCTTCGAAAACGTGCCGATTATACGCTTGCAATCCTGTAACTCGGCTGTCCTCAAGCTGGACACACCGGGGTGCACGGTCGTGCAGTTACTGGCTTTAGCGGCGGCATCGGCATTGCGAAGGGCCACGTTGATGGCTAATTTCTTCATGGCGGGATCCGAGCTAGTGCGGTGGGAAATCGTCTGCCTTGGGAGCACCGGCCCCTACAAGCTGGCGGTCATGCATCCCCGGGGTACAATCGTCGAGTACTTCACGACGACCGACGCGGCAATGCGTCGCGAACGCGAACTCGAAGCATTATTTCTGGCGTCGTGATGCTCGACGTGATGGCCCGAACCGGACGTTTGTTGATCGTCGACGACGACGAAGGGGTGACGCAAACTTTTGCGGGCATCCTGCGGCTCGAAGGACACCAGGTGCGCACCGCGATGAATGCGCACGACGGTCTTCGGGAAGCGGAGGATTTTCATCCCGACGCGATCATCCTCGACTTGCGCATGCCGCTCGTCAACGGCCTCGGATTTCTCTACCGCCTGCGCGAACGCGACGACCGCATTCCGGTCACGATCATCACGGGCGACGCGTCGCTGACCGAAGAAGCGATGGCGGAGATCGAAGAGCTCGGCGCCGACGTCTGCTTCAAGCCGATCTGGACCGAAGACCTGCAGGGCCTCGCCGACCGCCTGCTCTCACGCTCGCTCTCGTAACGCCGCGGCCGGATCCAGCCTGACCGCGCGCGCGAGCGGAATGGCGCACGCCACACCCGCCACGATCCCCAACACGCCGACAGCCGCCAGCATCGTCACGAAGTCGAACGGATCGACGCGGAACAGCGTCTGGGCGATCGCGCGCGCGACGGCTGCTGCGCAGGGAATGCCGATGATCAGCCCCGCGGCGGCCGCGCGCAACTCCGACGCGGCGACGAGCGCGGCGATGTCTGCCGGCGCGGCGCCAAAGGCGAGGCGGATGCCGATCTCGCGCGTCCGGCGGCCCACGGCGGCGGCGGTCACGGCGTACACGCCGATGCCCGAGAGAACGAGCGCCGCAGCGCCGAAGAGCAGAAGGACGAGCACGTTGAAGCGCCGGCTCCGGCGCGCACCATCGAGAATTTCCTGCATCGGGCGCGCGCTCGAAGAGGCGACGTCGGGATCGATGCCGCGAATCTCGGCGCGGACCCGATCGACGAGCGCGGCGGGGTCGCGATCCGTTCGCAGCACCCAGTACATGCGCGCCGAGAGCGACGCTTCCGAGGCCGGCATCTGCCGCAGCGGCAGATACGCGTCGGCTGTCGGCGCCGCGTCGAGCCCGGATTGCTTGACATCGGACACGACACCGATCACTTCGATCGGTGCTGGACCGAGCGCGAGGCGGAAATGCTGTCCCACCGCGTGGCCGTCTGGCCAGAATCGGTCGGCGAAGCTGCGGCTGATCACCGCAACCGGTTTCGTGTTCGCGCGATCGTCGTCCGAGACATCGCGTCCGCTCGCACGGGCGATCCCCATCGTGTCGAAGTAACCGGGCGTCACGAACCGCAGATGCGCCTGCGGGATCGCGTCGGGCGGCGGATCGGGACGACCGACAATCCAGAGATCTTCGGTGCGAAGCAGGCCGCTCAGCGGCAGCAGCGACACTTCCGCGACGCGGCGCACGCCGCCGATCGCCTCGAACCGTGGTCGCAGTCGATCGACGAATCCGATCAGAGACGGCACCGTCGAATAGCGAGCCGGCGGAAGCGACAGCTGCACCGACAGCACACCCGTCGGCGAGAAGCCGGGATCGACACGCTGCAGGTTGACGAATCCGCGAATCGTCAACCCGACGGTCACCATGAGCGTCAGCGACACGGCAAGCTGCGCCGCCACGAGCCCGCGACGGACCGCCAGCGTCGGCGGCGTGCTGCGCTGCAGTTCGCCGCTCGCATGCATCGCCGGCAACGCGCCACACACGACGGCGCAGACCGCGAGCGCCGCGCCGACGAACACGGCGACGCGTGTGTTCAACGCGATGCCCTCGAGGCCGGGCAGGCCCGGGATCATCGCCGCGAGCGCGGGCGCCAGCCACACGGCGGCCGCGGCGCCGAGCGCGCCGCCAATGGCGACGAAGACAATCGACTCGGTCAGGAGTTGACGCGCGATTCGGCCGCGCGACGCGCCCAGCGCCTGCCGCGTCGCCACTTCGGCTCGCCGCGACGTGGCGGAAACCAGCATCACGTTGGCGATGTTGGCGCAGGCGAGCAACAGGAGGAGCAGGACGGCGCCGAGCAGCGTGAGCAGGAGCTGACGGCTGTCGCCAACGATCTCCGCCTGCAGCGGAAACAGATTGACGCCCGTTTTCTTGCCGTCCTCGTCTGGAAATTGCTTCTGCAGCCGGGCGCCGATCGCATTCAGTTCGCGCGTGGCCGCATCGATCGTCACGCCTGGCCGCAGGCGCGCGACGACGCGCAGGAACCCGAATCCTCGCTGCGGCCGGCGTGGGTGCGTCGCGATCGGCATCGGGGTCGCCATGTCGGCATCGCGAAACGGGAACGTGAATCGCGGCGGCATTACGCCGGCGACGGTGTACGGCACGCCGCTCAAATCGATCGACCGCCCCACCACCGCGGGATCGGCGCCGAAGCGTCGACGCCACAGGCGGTCGGTGATGACGACCGATCGCTCGGCCGGGTCGGTCGACGGCTGAAACGTGCGTCCGATCGCCGCCTCTGCGCCGAGCACGGCGAAGAAATTCGTCGCGACCCGCAACCCTTCGAGCCGTTCCGTCTCGCCGACGCCGATGAGATTCGCCGTCCAGTTCGTGAACGGCGCCACGCCGTCGAGGACGCGACTGTCCGCGGAGTAATCCTCGAGATCGAGAATCGAGAACGGGGCGCGATCCCGCTCCACGCGAGCGTTCCACATCCACACCAGGCGACCCGGATCGCGGAACGGCAGATCGCGCATGACGACGGCGTCGACGATCGCGAAGATGGCGGTCGCGGCCGCCACCGTAACGGCGCACGTGACGATGGTAAAGAGCGCGACGCCTGGTTCGCGCGCGATACGACGGAGAGCCAGCCGCAGGTCATGACGCATGATTACGATCTGTAACATATGTTACACTTTAATTGCAACTTACATTACATGCGCTGGTTGTTACTCGTTCATCAGGTGCCGCCGAACGCGCGCGTCAAGATCTGGCGCCGGCTGCAGGACGTCGGCGCCGTGCAGGCGCGCAATGCGGTGTACGTGCTGCCGAATACCGATGCGTGCCGCGAGGACTTCGAGTGGATCCGGAGCGAGATCGCTGCAGCCGGCGGCAGCGCGACGATCTTTGCCGCCGACACGCTCGATCCGACGTCCGAGGAGGAGATCGTGGCCACGTTTCAGCGAAGCCGAACCGACGACTACCGGTTGCTTGCCGAGGAGGCGTCCGCGTCCGTCCCGGCCGCGCGACGAGACGGCCGCGCGATCGCGCGACTGCGGCAGCGGTTCGAGGACATCGATCGCCACGACTTCTTCCGCGCCGCCGCCAGGCAGACGGCGGCCGAGGCCATTTCCGCGCTCGAGTCGAAGATCGCTCCGCGCATCGCCGCGAAGCCGTCCGGCCCGGCGCTGCCGATTCGAGACTTCAAGAACCGGCGCTGGGTCACGCGCCGCCGGCCCGGCGTCGATCGCATGGCCTCCGCGTGGTTGATCCGCCGATACATCGATCCGGGCGCCACGTTCGCGTTCGCCGACGCTCCAATTCCGAACGCGATCCCGTTCGACATGTACGCGGGCGAGTTCAGTCATCAGGGGACGCTCTGTACGTTCGAAGTGCTCGCCGCGCGATTCAGGCTCAGCAATCCCGTCATCACCCACATCGCACACATCGTCCACGACCTCGACATGAAAGAAACGCGCTACGCGCCGCCGGAGGCCCCGGCCGTCGCGCGGTTGATTGACGGGCTTCGCGCGCTGCACCGCGACGACCACGACCTGCTCGAGCAGGGACGGCAGATGTTCGAAGCGCTCGCGAAATCGTTTGAGAGTATGCTGACCTCTGATGCGGCTCGTCCTGCTCGCCGCCGTCGTCGCCTCGCTCGTCACCGCTGATCCGCCGGCGTATACGGCGCTCGGCAGCGGTCATCTGCTGCGTGAGGTCTCGACCGACGGCCGATGGCTGACGCTCGAGGACAAGTCGCGATGGGACGTCCACCCGCGCGACCGCTTTCAAACCGTCGATTGGGAACGCGACGCGAGCATCGCCGTGCGGACCACGCGCGGCGACGATGGGTTCGATTACGAGATCGTGAACACCTCGGCTGACGAAGGGGTGCTCGCCAAATTCACACCGACACGATGATGGCCAAAACTTTTCTGCTGATGGGAGCGCTCGCGGGCGCGCTGGGCGTGGCGCTCGGCGCGTTCGGCGCCCACGGGTTGCGCAACCGTTTGACGCCGGACATGCTCGCCGTGTTCGAGACCGGCGTGCGCTATCACATGTATCACGCGCTCGCGCTCGTGCTCGTCGCGGCGCTGATGGCGCGGCTCGACGGGCGGCTGATTCACGCCGCGGGCTGGAGCTTCGCGATTGGGATCGTGTTGTTCTCCGGCAGCTTGTATCTGCTCGCGGTCACCGGCGTGCGGATCCTCGGCGCGATTACGCCGCTCGGCGGCGTCGCATTTATTCTCGGCTGGGCGTTCCTGGCGATTGCGGCGCTGTAACCGTCATTTCCTTCTGCGTCCGGCGGCCTTCGACCATCGTCGTCAACACGTACGTGCCCGGCTGCACATCCTCGAAGACGTAGCTGCCGTCGGCGTCCGCCGTCGTTGCGTACGGCGTACTCGTCGACACGATCTCGGCTGACATCGCCGGGTGGATGTCGCAGCCGACGTGATAGAAGCCATCCTGCTTGAAGGTGTAGTCGTAGGAGCTCCCCGTTGGAATGGCGACGTTGAACGCACCTTCGCGGGTGTCCTCGTTGGTGACGTGGACGTTGTGCAGCGTGTCGTCGCTGTTGCGGAACTCGACCGGCTGTCCGGTGCGAACGAACAGCAGCGACGGACCAAACGTCTGCCCCACTTGATCCATCACCGGCTTCTCGGGAGAGGGTGGGAACTCTCTCGCCGGCTTCGGCTCGAGCCACACAAATGCCGTGGCGCCGGGCACGACGCCAGGCACCCGCCCACTCACCGTCGTCGAGGCCTTCGGGGCGGCAGCTGGCGCAGTCGCGGCCGGCGCCGCAGCCGTCGAGGTCGGCTGCGATTGCGATTTCGAGCAGCCCGCGGCAGTCGTCAGCAGTATCAGAACCGCGACGGTTTGAATCCTCACGCCTTCAGCTTACACTGGTGATCACGGCAGGCCTGACGGCCTGCGCGATATGACGCCCAAGAAACTGCTCCTCGCCGGAATCGTGTTCGTCGCTACGGCGGGCGTGTGGCTCGGCGCACGCGCGCTGCGTCACGACGACTCCGAGACCACGCCGGAAGCCATGCTGAGCGCGTCGGCTTCGGCGCCAGCGACGCCGATGACGATCCGGTTCTTCCGCGACCCGAAACCGGCGGCGCAGTTCGCCGTCCGCACGATCGACAACCGGCAGGTTACGCTCGCGTCGCTGCGCGGCAAGGTCACCATCGTCAACTTCTGGGCGACCTGGTGTCCGCCGTGCCGCGCCGAAATTCCCGATCTGGTTGCGCTTCAGGACAAGTACCGCGACACGCTGCAGATCGTCGGCATCTCCGAAGACGAAGGCGGCCCCGAGGTCGTGCGGAAGTTCATGGCGGAGCATCACGTCAACTATCCGGTCGCGATGATGTCACCCGAGTTCGAGAAGCTGTTCCCCGGCGTGTCCGCGTTGCCGACGTCGTACATCATCGACCGCGACGGCCGCATCGTGCAGAAGCACGTCGGCATGCTGTCGGCGGCGATGACCGAAGCCGAAACGCGCTCGCTCGCGGGCCTGCCCGTGGATGCGGCGATCGAACGCGTCGATCAAACGCAGAAGCTCGCGCTCGGCGCCAACGCGCAGGCGCTCGAGATTCCGGGCGTCGACCTCAAGAAGCTGTCCCCGGCCAAGCGCACCGAAGCGCTGGCGAAGTTGAACGCCGACTCGTGCACGTGCGGCTGCGATTTGACGATCGCCCGCTGCCGCGTCGACGACCCGACCTGCAGCGTCAGCCTGCCGATCGCGCGGCGGATTGTCGATGAAGTCTCTGCTTCTTCTCGTTAGCACGCTTCTCAGCTGGTTGTCGCCACAGCAGCTCACCTATCCGCGAGAGTTCGTCGGATCCGCGAAGTGCCAGCAGTGCCATCAGCAGCAGTACGCCGACTGGTCGAAGACGCTGATGGCGAACGTCGTCCGCGATCCGAAGACGCACCCTGACGCGATCATTCCGGATTTGTCGAAGCCCGATCCGCTCCTCACGTTCACGAAGGACGACATCGCGTTCGTCTACGGCAGCAAGTGGAAGCAGCGGTACTTCACCAAGCGCGGCGCCGACTACTATCCGCTCGGCGCGCAGTGGGACGTCACGCACAAGATCTGGCGGCGCTACTTCGTGGCCGAGAACACCGATTGGTGGGTGCCGCACTACCCCGCTGACAACTTGCAGCGGCCGACGGGACCGACGTGCGACGGCTGCCACTCGGTCAACTACAACGTGCGTTCGCGCATCCCCACGGAGTGGAACGTCGGCTGCGAAAAATGTCACGGTCCCGGGAGCCAGCACGTCGCGAAGCCGGATCGCACGAACATCGTCAACCCGTCACGCCTCGAGCCGATGCGCTCCAACGACGTGTGCATTCAATGTCACTCGCAGGGGCAGCCGACGCGCAATCCGATCGACGGACGCTACTTCGACTGGCCGGTGGGCTACGACCCGACGAAGTCACTGACCGACTTCTGGCACCTCGATCCGCCCGAACTCGGCAAGCAGGACTTCCTCTATTTCGCCGACGGCACCGCGCACAAGAACCGCATGCAGGGGAACGACTTCGTGACGTCGCGCATGTACCTGAAGGGCGTGCGATGCCAGGACTGTCACGACGCCCACGGATCGCCGAACAACGCGATGCTGCGGCGGCCGGTGGATCAAATCTGCTCGTCGTGCCATTCGCCCGGCGGACGCAACGGTCCGCAGCAGCCGACGCTGCAAGCGCACACGCACCACGCGCCGGGTTCGGAAGGCAGTCTGTGTGTGAACTGTCACATGCCGAAGATCGAGCAGACGATCGCGGACGTGAACGTGCGCAGCCACACGTTCCGTTTTATCTCACCGGGCGCGTCGGAGCGGTTGAAGGTGCCGAATGCGTGTACGACGTGCCACACCGACAAGGCGAATCAGTGGGCGATCGACGTCATGAAGACGTGGGCGAGCGTCTCACCGTGGCGGATTGGTCCGCTTTGAGACTTCGTCGAGCTGCGCCGCGATGTTCTCGTAGCAGCTCGGACAGATGCCGTGGCTGAACTGCGCGTCCGAGTGCTCCGCGATGTAGCCTTCGACCTGCTGCCAATATTGATCGTCCCCGCGAATCCGTTTGCAGTAGCTGCAAATCGGCAGGAGGCCGCGCAACTGCTTCACGTTCGACAGCGCGGTTTGTAGCTCGTCGACCCGCTCG
>DASREL010000161.1:0-28703 GCA_035652075.1 Vicinamibacterales bacterium | reverse complement strand
CAGCGGACCGCGCTGCTTCTTCATCTTGTCGGCGGTCTGCCACGTTCGACAGATCACTTCGCCGATCCGGCCCATCGCCTGCGAGTCGGACGACATCATGCTGAACGCGCCGATGTCGTGCAGCACGTCCTCGGCCGCGATCGTTTCGGGACGGATGCGCGAGTCGGCGAACGCGACGTCCTCGGGCACGTTCGGCGACAGATGGTGGCAGACCATCAGCATGTCGAGGTGTTCGTCCAACGTGTTCCGCGTGTACGGCATCGTCGGATTCGTCGACGAGGGCAACACGTTCAGTTCACCACACAAGCGGATGATGTCCGGCGCGTGGCCGCCGCCAGCGCCTTCGGTGTGATAGGTGTGAATCGTGCGCCCTTTGAACGCGGCGATCGTGTCTTCGACGAAGCCCGCTTCGTTGAGCGTATCGGTGTGGATCGCGACCTGGACGTCGTGATCGTCGGCGACGGCGAGACATTGATCGATTGCCGCCGGCGTCGATCCCCAGTCTTCGTGCAGCTTCAGGCCGACCGCGCCTGCGCGGATCTGTTCGCGCAGCACCTCGGGGCGCGACGCATTTCCTTTCCCGAGGAATCCAAAATTCAACGGGAACGCCTCGACCGCCTCGTACATCCGCCGCAGATTCCACGCGCCCGGCGTGCACGTCGTCGCCTTCGTGCCCGTCGCGGGACCGGTGCCGCCGCCAATCAGCGTCGTAATGCCGGAGTAAAACGCGTCCGGGATCTGATTCGGCGAGATGAAGTGGACGTGCGAATCGATCGCGCCCGCCGTGAGGATGTGCCCTTCGCCGGCGAGCACTTCGGTTGACGCGCTGATCTCGAGTCCACGCGTAACGCCGTCCATGACGCCCGGATTGCCGGACTTGCCGATCGCGGCGATGCGCCCATCGCGAATGCCGACGTCCGCTTTGCGAATCCCGCTCGCATCGATGATGACGACGTTCGTGATGACGAGATCGGGCGCGCCGGTATCGCGGCTGGCGAACGGCGATTGGCCCATGCCGTCGCGGATCACTTTGCCGCCGCCGAACTTGGCTTCGTCGCCGTAGACGGTGGCGTCCTGCTCGAGCTCGATGATGAGATCGGTGTCGCCGAGGCGAATGCGATCGCCGGTCGTGGGGCCGTAATGATCCGCGTAGGTTCTGCGATCGATCTTCATCGGCGATCAAGCTCGCCATCGACGAGCCGGTTCAAGCCCCAGATCAGCCGCGCGCCGCCGATCGCGACGAGCTCGACGTCACGCGCGTCGCCCGGCTCGAAACGAACCGCCGTCCCGGCAGGAATATTCAGCCGCATGCCGTACGCGGCCGCGCGATCGAACGTCAGCGACCGGTTGACCTCGAAGAAATGAAAATGCGATCCGACCTGAATCGGCCGATCGCCTTGATTGCTGACCGCGATCGTGCGCGTCGGCCGCCCGGCATTCAACTCGATCGGCTCCGCCCGCAGCAGATACTCGCCGGGAATCATCGGATCGGCTGGTGGACGGTGACGAGCTTCGTCCCGTCGGGAAACGTGCCTTCGATCTGGATCTCGGGGATCATCGCCGCCACGCCGTCCATCACGTCGGCTGTCGTGAGAATCGTCGAGCCGCTGCTCATGATCTCGGCGACGGTTCGTCCGTCGCGGATCATCTCGAGGATTTCCGAGGTGATGAGCGCGACCGCCTCGGGGTGATTGAGCTTCAGTCCGCGGGCGCGGCGCTTACGCGCGAGCTCGCCGGCTGAGAAGATCATCAGCTTGTCGATCTCCCTCGGCGTCAGATGCATGGGCGGCGATGATACTACGCTCGACTGACGCCTTCGCGCGACTCGTCACGGCGACAAACGTCGAGAGCTGCGGATCGTTGCGCAGGATGCCGCGCGCGAGGCGGCTGCCGGTCGCATGTTCGTGCGCCTCGATGAGCTCGCGCAGGCACTTTTGCTCGGACGCGGTCAGCGGCTGCACGACCACCGCTTCGGTGTCGAGGCGCGCCGTGAGCGACCGATGCCGGTCCGAGACGAACACGACGCCACCGGTCAGCCCGGCAGCGAAATTGCGGCCGACCGATCCGAGGATCGCGACCGTGCCGCCGGTCATGTATTCGCACGCGTGGTCGCCGGCGCCTTCGACGACCGCCGTCGCACCGCTGTTGCGCACGGCGAAGCGCTCGCCGACGGTACCGGCGATGAACACGCGGCCGCCGGTGGCGCCGTAGAGCGCCGCGTTGCCGGCGAGCACTTGCTTCGCGCGGCCGCGCTCGCGCGCCGCCGGCGCGACGACGATCTCGCCGCCGTGCATCCCTTTGCCGAGGCCGTCGTTCGCATCGCCGACGAGCGACAGCCGCATCCCGTTCAGCAGGAACGCGCCGAAGCTTTGCCCTGCGCTGCCGGTCATCGACAACTGCACCGATCCATCCGGCGCGCCGGCGTCGCCGTACTGTTCGGCGATCGCGCCAGCGATGTCGGACGCGAACGCGCGATCGGTGTTCGCGATGCGGCCGGAGTGGATGATTGGAAAGGCAACCACGGAACGCACAGAACGCACGGAAATCGGTTCGTTCTGTGTGTTCTGTGGATTCTGTGGTTGCCTCTCAAGCAACCAGCCAAGATCGAGCGAGGTCTTCACGTCTCGCTGCCGCAGCACGTCGCTCCGGCCAACGAGCTCGGCGACCGTTCGCAATCCAAGCGACGCCAGGATCTCGCGCACTTCGCCGGCGATCAGCCGCAGGTAGCCGATCAACATCTCCGGCGTCGCGTTGAAGTCGGCGCGCAGATCTTCGCGCTGCGTCGCGATGCCGACCGGGCACGTGTTCATGTGGCACTGCCGCGCCATCACGCAGCCGATCGCGACGAGCGCCGCCGTGCCGAAGCCGTACTCATCGGCGCCGAGCGCCGCGGCGATGGCGATGTCGCGTCCCGTTTTGAGTCCGCCGTCAGTCTGCAGGACGACGCGGTCGCGGAGGCCGGCGCGCGTGAGCGCCTGATGCGCGTCGGCGAGCCCGATTTCCCATGGCATGCCGGCGTGCTTGATCGATCCGCGCGGCGACGCGCCGGTGCCGCCGTCGTGGCCGCTGATCTGAATGGCGTCGGCGCCGGCTTTGGCGACGCCGCTCGCGATGACGCCGATCCCTGTGGACGCGACGAGCTTGACGTTGATCCGCGCAGCGGGATTGAAGGTGCGCAGATCGAAAATCAGCTGCGCAAGGTCCTCGATGCTGTAGATGTCGTGATGCACCGGCGGCGAAATCAGTGTCGTCCCCGGCTGCGCATGACGCAGCTTCGCGATGTGCGGTACGACTTTGAGCGCCGGCAGTTGGCCGCCTTCGCCCGGCTTCGAGCCCTGCGCGATCTTGATCTGCAGTTCGTCCGCCGATCGCAGGTACGCGGGCGTCACGCCAAAGCGCGCCGACGCGACCTGTTTCGTGCGGCTCCCCGCCCAGTCGCCGCGATCGGGCCGGACGAACCGATCCGGCTCCTCGCCGCCTTCGCCGCTGTTGCTGCGCGCGCCGATGCGGTTCATCGCGACGGCGATCATGCGGTGCGCTTCCGGCGAAAGCGCGCCGACCGACATCGCCGACGCGAAGAATCGGCGGCAGATGGCGTCGACGCCTTCGACCTCGTCGAGCGCGACCGGCGTCTGCGGAACGAACTCGAGTAGATCGCGCACGGCGGCCGGAGGCCGGTTGTATACGTGCGACTTGAACGTCTCGTAGGCCGGACTGGAATCCTGCGCGGCATCTTCCGTGGCGCGCTGCAAGCCGCGCACGACGACTGGATTCGTCGCGTGGTATTCGCCGTCCTTGCGATAGCCGTGCAGGCCGGGATACGCGAGGACCGGGGCGGCGCTCACGAACGCCTGGCGATGGCGATCGAGAATCGCCGTCGCGATGTCCTCGACCGTGATGCCACCGATCGGCGACTGCGTTCCCGGCAGGAATCGATTGACGAGCGCGCGGTCCAGACCGATGACCTCGAACAACTGCGCACCGCAGTAGCCGCTGAACGTGCACACGCCCATCTTCGACATGATCGTCAGCAACCCGCGTTCGAGTGCGAGCCGATACCGCGCGTCGCCGACGCGGCATCCGGTCGGATCCGCCTCCGCGATCGCCGCGATCGTGTCGTAGCCAAGGACGGGACAGACCGCCGATGCGCCAAACGCGCAGATCGCGGCGAGCTGATGTGCGTCGCGCGCATCGCCCGTTTCGACGACGAGGCTGGCGCGCAGGCGGAGGCCACGCTGCACGAGCGCGTGATGAACCGTCGCTGTAGCCAGCACCGCGGGTATCGGCGCGTGCGTCGCGTCGATGCCGCGATCGCTCAGGACGAGGAGCGTGCGTCCCTTCTCGACCGCACGACACGCTTCCGCCGCAATCCGCTCGAGACTCGACTCGAGGTCCGTCGCTCCGAACGTCGTGTCGAACACCGTCGCGATCGTCGTCGTGAACAGCGCGGTGGTCGCACGCAACTGCTCGAGCTGCGCACAGGTCAGAATCGGTGAACGCAGGGCGACGCGCGTGGGGCGCGAGGCGAGCTCGTCGCCGAAACTGCCCTGACCGCCAACGAGCGTCGTCAGCGACATCACAGACGATTCGCGATACGGATCGACTGGCGGGTTGGTGACCTGCGCGAATCGCTGACGAAAGAAGTCGGTCAGCAGGCGTGGACGCGATGACAGGACGGCGGGCGGCGTGTCATCGCCCATCGAGCCGACGGCCTCGTGCGCGTCGGCGACCATCGGCTTGAGAATCAATTCGATCTCTTCGCGCGTGCAGCCGAACGCGGCTTGACGTTGCGCAAGGTCCGGCTGAAGCGCGACAGGGGCGTTAACTGTGGACGGTGCCAGCGGCTTTACAACCGCGTCCACGAGCTGCCGATACCGTCGCCGGAATGCGAGGCGCCGGCGAATCGCTTCGGTGTCGAACGTGCGATGACGCTCGAGGTCGACGAGAAACATGTCGCCGGGGCCGAGTCGGCCGCGCGAGACGATCTCGTGCTCGTCGGCCGGCAGGATGCCGACTTCGGACGACAGCGCAATCAAACCGTCAGCCGTCGTCACAAGGCGCGCGGGCCTGAAACCGTTTCGATCCAGCGCGGCGCCGACATACCGTCCGTCGGCGAATACGAGCGCCGATGGTCCATCCCAGGGTTCGCTGACGAGGGACTGGAATTCGTAGAACGCGCGGACGTCCGGCGGCACATCGCGATCGCGTTCCCACGCGGGCGGCACGAGCCGCGACACCGCGTGCGCCATCGAATAGCCGTTGTGCCGCATCAACTCGATCGCGTCATCAAGCGACCGCGAATCGGATCCGCCCATGGCGATCGGATCGAGCCCCTCGAATCCGCCGAGCGACGTCGCATCGGCGAGCCGCGCGCGCATCCACAGCCGGTTGCCGCCGACCGTGTTGATCTCGCCGTTGTGCGCCAGCGTCCGAAACGGCTGCGCGAGCGCCCAATCCGCAGAGGTGTTCGTGCTGTACCGCTGATGAAACGTGATGAACGGCGACGCGAACGCATCCGCCGCCAAATCCGGATAGAAGGCGTCGAGCGCCGCGGGGGTGACGAGTCCTTTGTAGACGACGGTGCGCGTCGAGAACGACGAGACGGTCAGCGACAGCTGCTCGTCCGCGCTCGAGCGCTCGATGTGCAGCCGCATTCGATACGCCGCGGCTTCCGCCCGCCGCCGTCCTTCTTCGAGCGCGACGATGACGTGCAACACGGCAGGCGTCGTCGACCGCTGTGCCGGCAAAACGACTGACGGATCCGTCGGCACGCGACGCCACGCGATGCCGATGGCGCCGCAGCGGCGGCATTCGCGCTCGACGAGGACGATCGCCCGGTCGATGTCCTCCTCGGCGACGAACAGCATGCCGAGCGCGCGCGATCGGCCGTCGGGCAGCGAAGCGGTCGCCGCCAGCAACGGCCACGGAATCGCCGTCAAGACGCCGCAGCCGTCGACGGCGCCGAGGGTCGCGTCGGCGCCGCGGTGCGTCAGCCGACGCAGCGCGTCAAGACCGAGCGACACGACGCGGCGCGACGACACGCCGTCCAGGCGCGCGATGAATCCAACACCGCACGCGTCATGCCCCCCGCCCCACTCGACCATGGCCGACGTTTATGGCCGATCGACGACGATAAGCAAAATAGAACTTTCTAATGCGATCGATGCCGATGACGCATCGATGACAAATGCTGCGGTATCATCCCTGCCATGTCATCTCGTTATCGATTGCGGCGGCAGTTGGCCGTTGCCGTTTCAGTGGCAGGGACCGTCTTCGCGACCGCCTGCGGTAAGGCCGAGGCGCCCGCACCGACGCCGGCGCCCACGACGGCGACCGTCACGCCGGCTCCTCCGCCAAAGGTCCGGGTCTACGTCACCAACGAATGGTCCGGCGACCTGACGGTCATCAACGCCGACACACAGGAAGCGATCGGCACATACAAGCTTGGCAAACGGCCTCGGGGGATCCAGGCGAGCCCGGACGGGAAATCGCTGTATGTCGCGCTGAGCGGGTCGCCGCCGGCGCCACCCGGCGTCGACGAGAAATCGCTGCCGCCGCCCGATCGATCGGCGGACGGCATCGGCGAGATCGATGCCGACACGTACAAGGTGAAACGCATCTTGCACACCGGCACCGATCCCGAGCAGTTGGCGATCAGCGACGATGGGAAGCGGTTGTATGTCGCGAACGAAGACGCGGGACAAGCGAGCGTCGTCGACGTCGAGAGCGGCAATATCGTCGCGACGGTGAAGATCGGTGATGAACCGGAGGGCGTGAAGATTCGGCCTGACGGCAAAGTGGTCTACGTGACGAGCGAGGAGGACGGCGCGATCTTCGCGATCGATACCGCGACCAACAAGATGATCGCGCGCATTCCGGCCGGCCATCGTCCGCGCGGCATCGGATTTCTGCCCGACGGGTCGCGCGCGTACGTCACGCTCGAAAACGACGGCGCGATCGCGCTCATCGACGCGCAGAAGCACAAGTTCATCAAGCTGATTCCGCTGAAAGGCGAAGGCATGACACCAAAGCCGCGGCCGATGGGGATCGCGGTTCATCCGGACGGCTCGGTCATTTACATCACGACCGGATCGTTCGGCAAACTCTTCTTCCTGGATCCGAAGACGAACGAGACGACGGGCGATCTGGAGGTCGGCCAGCGCCCGTGGGGCGTCGCGCTGATGCCGGACCACAAGACGCTGTACACGGCGAACGGCCCGTCGAATGACGTGTCGATCGTCGATCTCGCGACGAAGACGGTGGCGAAGAAGATCAAGGCGGGCGATCGTCCGTGGGGGGTCGCGGTCATCAGTCGCTAGTCGGCAGTCGCCAGTCGCAGTCATCGGTCATGGGCGTCCTCGCGATGTTGTTGGTCGTGTCGATCTACGCGACCAACTTCGTCGCCGTCCGGTACAGCGTGCAGCACGGCCTCGCGCCGCACGATCTGTCGGCGCTGCGGTTTGGCGCCGCGGGCCTGACGCTGCTTCCCTATCTGATTCGTCTCGGGCTTCGCGATCTCGGCGGCATCGGGTGGTGGCGCGGCCTCGCGCTCGCCTGTCTTGCCGGCGCGCCGTACACCGTCACGTTCTTCTTCGGCCTCAGTCACGCGCCGGCGGCACACGGCGCGGTGCTCAATCCCGGTCTCGTCCCGTCGGTCGTGTTCGTCGCGCTGGTCTACCTCGGCCTCGAGACGTTTTCCGTGGTGCGTGCGATCTCGCTCGCGCTGATCGTCCTGGGCCTCGTGCTCGTCACCGGCACATCGTTCTACGCCGGACGTGACGTCCTGCTCGGCGACGCGCTGCTGCTCGCGACAGGTGTCAGCTGGGGACTCTTCACCGTCGCGCTGCGCGTGTGGCAGGTGCGCCCGCTGCAGGCGGCGGCGGTCGTGTCGGTGTTGTCGCTCGGATACCTGCCGATCTATTTCGCGTTCTGGTATCACGGCGTCACCGCGTCGGTGCCGCACGTGCTCGGCCAGGCGGCGCTGCAAGGTTGGGGCAACTCCGCCGTCGCGATCATGCTGCTGACGTTCGCGATCCGTCGCATCGGCGCGCAGAGGACGGCGTTGTTCAGCCCGCTCATCCCGGTGTTGACCGCCTTGCTCGCGATCCCGCTGCTTGGCGAAGTACCGGGTGCGGCGCAGTGGACCGGCATCGCGCTCGTGGTGTTCGGGATGTTGAGCGCGGCAGTCCCGGCCGCGCGCTGAACGCTACTTCGTCAGGTCGATATGCAGTTCCGCGCCGAACAGCATCGTCCGATCGTTGTCGATCGCAGCGTACTTCATCAACGTGCCGCGGTCCTTCTGCACTTTCGCGTTGAACACCGTGCGGCCGTTCGCCACCACCGTGACCGGTTTACTGAAATCGAATTGATCCGGCGACAGCAGCAGCGTGAATCCGATGACGCCGCGCGTGGTCGCGCGCACGGTGTTGCCGTCACGCACGAGGTCGACGCGGCCCCACGGCTGCGATCGATCGAACAGCTGCTTCGGCGGCATCTTGACGACCTGCGGATCGTACTTGCCTTCGATCTCCTTCGGCTCGTTATTTCGCGCGACGAGGAAGCTGATCGTCGCGCCCGGCTTGACGTCGGCGAGCGCGTCCACGAGATCGACGCCGTACGGCAGCGTCACGTCGTTCAAATGCATCAGCACGTCGCCGGCTTTGAGCCCAATCTTCTCGGCGTTTGACCCGGGCAGGACGCGGTTGATCCGGTTACCTGACGTTCGGACTCCAAAGTCCGGCACCGCAGGACCGACGTAGTCGTTCAAGTCCGGCAGCGACTGCAGTTCGTCCTTGGCGTGCCCAAGCTTATCGATCACGAGCCAGTGCGCGCGGTTGCGGGACTTCACGTCCGCGGTTTCCCACGTCAGCGTGTCCGGATACGGATTGCGCGGGTGATCATGCACGAACGCTTCGTACGTATCCTTGACCTGCGGCCACCACGACGTGTTGTGCGCCGCTTCCTGCGGTCGATAATCGAGCGTGACGCCGCCGGCCTTGTAGTGATCGATGTACGGCTCCACGAGACGCGTCGGATACAGCGGATCTTTGGTCCCGTTGACGATGAAGAACGGCTTGTTCCGCATGTTGTTCGGATAGAGCGGACCGTCGACGATCAGATCGCTCGCGCCGAGGACCATCATGAAACCGTTGAGCGGCAGAAACGCGGCGAACGGCGTCGTGTCGCGCATCGCGGTGTAATAGACGCCGGTGCCACCGTCCGACACGCCGGAAAGCACGACGCGATTTTCGTCGACGTTGAGGTCGCGCTTCGCGCGATCGAGGATCGCGTCGAGGTTCGACAACTGATCGTCGGTCCACCAGGCCGCCGCGTCCCACGCGAACGGGACGATGTAGATCTGCTCGACGCCGGCGAGCGCACCGATCCCGCCGGCATTCGCGGGCGGCATGTTCGAGTGGCGCATCATCACGCCGCCGTGGAGCTGGACCCTCACCTGATATTTCTTCGCCGGGTCGTAGTTCTCCGGAACGGTGACGGTGTAGTAGTGGTTGTCGTGCGCCAACCGAATCATCCCGGTCTTTTGCGCCGTGTAGCGCCGGCCGCGTTTCAGTCGCTGATACGCATCCTCGAACGACACGCCGGAGCGCATCACGTCGCCGACGCTGTCGGTCGCCTCCTTCACGGTGGCGGCGGCCCAGAAATGGTCGAAGGCGGCATCGGGGCCAGGAACCTGCGCATGGGCGAAACCGCTGAGCGCGAGAAGGAGTCCAAGCAGCGTGAGTCGACGCATAGCGGGGGTATAACATAGAAGGAGCCCATGCGGTCACGAGTTCTCATCCTGATACTGGCGCTGGCGACGCTCCGCTCTGCTGCGACCTTCCGCTCGGCTGAAGCCTTCGCGCTCCAGAAGACGGCGGCGCCGGCCAAAAAAGACAACCTTCCGCCGTTGTCGTACGTCTGCCCGATGCCGGGCGACGAAGACGTCATCGAAGACAAGCCTGGCAAATGCCGCCGCTGCGGCATGACGCTGCAGCCGATCCGCCTGGTGTCGATCTGGACGTGCTCGCAGCAACCGGGTCTCGTCGCGCAGCAGCAGCCGGGGAAATGCCCCGTCGACGGACAGCCGCTCGTGCAGATGACGATGGCCGTGTCATGGACATGCGCCGGCAGCTCGACCGAGTCGACCAAACCGGGCACGTGCGCGGACGGCACGCCGATGAAAGCGACGTACAAAGTGCGTCCGCACGGCAATCACAACCCGCAGCACGGCGGACAGTTCTTCATGGCGCCGGACAACTGGCATCACCTGGAGGGCACGTATCCGTCAGCCGGACTCTTCCGCGTGTTCTTCTACGATGACTACACGAAGCCACTGCCGCGCGCGCAACAAAAGGACGTGAGCGGCGAAGTCGTGGTCAACGGCAAATCGTTTCCCCTGACGCCGGCCGCGAACGGCCGCTACCTCGAAGCGAAGGTCGGAACCGAACTGCCGGTTGCGATGCAGGCGAAGGTGACGTTCAAGCCGGGCGAGAAGGCGAACGTCTTCGACTTCAGCTTCGACAAATACACGAAGGACACCGCGACGGCAGCCGCAACGACGACGACGGCCGCGGCGAAGCCGGCGGCGCCCAAACCGGTGGCGCCGAAACCGGCGGCGCCTGCGCCCGCGACTGCACCTGCACCTGCAACTGCTCCCTCTGGCGTCGATCCAGCGCTGATTCCGCTGCCGGTGCCGGACAATGTTCCCGACATGCTCGCGCAATTGCGCACGCGCACCGAGCAGATCGGATCGCTCATCGACAGAGGGCTCTTCGCGGACGTGTACGTGCCGGCGTTCCAGGCGAAAGATGTCGCGCTCGCGCTCGAACAGCATCAGAAAGAACTGCCGCCGGAGAAGCAGCAGATCACGGAACCGGCGATCGCAAAGCTCGTGCGGTCCGCGTACTTGCTCGACGCGTTCGGCGATCTCGGGAACAAGCAGCAGATCTCGGCGGCGTTCACCGAATTCGCGGCGGCGTCGAAGGACATCCTCGCCGCATTCCCCTCTTCTTCGAGGTAACGATGCGTCTTCGTCTCCCCGTCGCGTTCTTCATCGTCGCGGCGGCCGTCGCGCTGAGCGTGCGGTCGGGCGACGCGCACAAACCGATCACGTCGAAGTACACCTACAACGACGATGTGTTTCCGATCGTGCGGGAGAAGTGCAGCCGCTGCCACGTCGAGGGCGGCGTGGCGCCGATGTCGTTGATGACGTACGAGGAGGCGTTTCCGTGGGCCGAGTCGATCCGCGCCGAACTGATCGCCTCGCACATGCCGCCGTGGCAGGCGATCGACGGCGTCGGCGAATTCAAGCACGCGAACCTACTGACGGCGCACGAGCTCGACGTGCTGCTGACGTGGGCGACGGGCGGCAACCCGCGCGGACGTCTGGATCAAACGCTGCCGAAGGTCGCGCTGAAGAACGATTGGGCGCTCGGCGCGCCCGACGCGAAGATCGTCCTGCCGGAATTCGAACTGGCCGCGGACAAGATGGATGACGTGCACGAGTTCTCCGTCGCGACGAACGTGAAGGAGCCGCGCTGGGTGCGCGTCACCGATCTGCTGCCGGGCACGCCGTCGGTCGTCCGCAGCGCGGTGATTTCGCTGAAGGGCGCCGCTGACGCACCGCTCGGACCGGAACATGTGCTCGCGCGCTGGTTGCCCGGACAAGATCCGGAATCGGTCGATCGCGACGGCGCGGCATTCAAGCTGCCGGCAAACGCGGAGCTGACGGTTCGCGTGCACTACAAGAAGACGTGGCAGTTCGAGGGCAAGCCGGTCAAGGACATGAGCACGGTCGGCTTGTACTTCACGCCGCAGTCGACGCAGGAACTGCTCGTCGTCCCCATTGCGGCGCCCGAGGGGATCGAGCCGGCGAACGATCGGCTCGCCTTTTCGAAGACGCTCGATCAGGACGTCACCGCGCTGGCGGTCGCCGCCGATCAAGCGCCGCCGAACATCACGCTGCAGGCGTCGGCGGTGCTGCCCAACGGTCAGCGCACGCCGCTCATCCGGCTGCTGACGCGCGCCGACTGGGCACGCCGCTATTGGTTCGAGAAACCGATCGCGCTGCCCAAGGGCACGAAGATCGAAGTGACGGCGAATCTGCAGGATCCGGATCTGCTATCGGCGGCGTACGGCGGCGCGGCGCCGCCAAAACCGCCGGTCTCTCCCTTGCCGATGCGGCTATCATTGAACGTCATCCCGGCCCAACAGAAACCTGCTCCGTAAGGAGGCTCCATGCGGCGTGTGTTCGTAGCAGCGGCAGTCGTCGTGGTGTATCAAATGTCGCCCGGCGCTGTCCCTGACACGGCACCGACGTTCGCGCGCGACGTGGCGCCTATCCTCTACAAGAACTGCGTCAGCTGTCATCGTGCGGGCGAAGTCGCGCCGATGTCGTTGATCACGTACGAAGACGCGCGGCCGTGGGCGCGATCGATCAAAGCGAAAGTTGCGGCGCGGCAGATGCCGCCGTGGTTCGCGGATCCGACCGTCGGATCCTTCGCCAACGATGCGCGGCTGAGCGACGCCGAGATCGCCACGATCGGGAAATGGGTCGACGCCGGCGCGCCGCTCGGCGACGCGAAGGATCTGCCGAAGCCGCCGCAGTTCACGGACGGCTGGCAGCTCGGCGAGCCGGATCAGATCATCGAATTGCCGGAGGTCCAGATCCCGGCGACGGGGCCCGACTACTTCCCGACACCGACGGTGACGCCGGATCTCAAGGAAGACCGCTGGATTCGCGCGATCGAAATCCGTCCGAGCAACCGTGAGGTGACGCATCACTCGGTCATCTTCTCGACCGACGCGCGCGCGATGTTCACGAGCAGCGGCGTCTTCGACGTTCTCGGCGTGTGGGCGGTCGGCACGCCGCCGATCGTGTATCCGGAAGGCACGGGACGCTGGGTGCGCAAAGGCCAGTCGCTGCGCACGAACCTGCACTATCACCCGAACGGGAAACCGCAGGTCGACCGCACGAAGATCGGTCTGTACTTCGGCAAGGGCGAGTTGAAGAAAGAAGTCGCCGCCGCGTTGTCCGGCAACGTGACGTTCTCAATCCCGCCGAACAATCCGAACTTCGAGCTGCGCTCCGTCTACATCGTCGATCAGGACGTCACCGTCGTCTCGTACTTCCCGCACATGCACCTGCGCGGCAAGGACATGAAGATGACGGCCACGTATCCCGACGGCCGGACTGAAACGCTGCTCAACGTGCCGGCGTACGACTTCAGCTGGCAGATGTTCTACTACCCGAAGACGCGCGTGTCGTTGCCGAAAGGGACACGGATCGATCTCGTTGCGCACTACGACAACTCGACGGCGAACAAGAACAATCCGGATCCGACGAAGGCGGTCACCTTCGGCGAAGCGTCGACGTCGGAGATGATGTTCGGGATGTTCGAGTACACCGCGGATCGCGGCGTGAGTCCGACGCCGACGACACTCGACGAGAAGATGCGGATGCTCGCGAAGACGTTCCCCGCCGATTCGTCGTTCGTGATCAACCTGCCGTTCGGCGCCACGCCGCAGCCGGCCGTGCTCTCGTTGCCGCGCAGCGGCGACGCCGGCTTCTACACGTCAGCGATGGGGTTGATGCTGCCGCAGCCGGTCGCGGCGTTGAAGTGGACCGACAATTCGTTCCACTTCAACACGTTCATCCGCGTTCTGGGTCCTGGCGCCGGGTACTACACCGTCACCGGCACGATCGAGAACGACCACACGGTCCACGGCACGCTGCAGCGCCTCGGCGGCCGCGATACGCGTCCGCAGCCGTCGTACGAGTTCAGCGGCGTGCATCCCGAATAAGACTCGACACCGCTCTATGCGCCGAGCTGCGACGCGAGGTCGTTGAAATCCTTTGCGGTCAGATCGACGGACGCATCCGGTTTCAAGTCGGGTTTGCCGTTCGGACCGAATTCGTGCGGCCGTGTGACGAACGCGGTTCGCAGACCGACCTGTTTCGCCGCGCGCAGGTCGCCAAGGTGCGCGGCGACCATCATCACCTGATCCTTCGGCAGATCGAGAATCGTCGCCGCTGACTCGTACACTTCGCGATCCGGTTTGTAGTGACGCACGAGTTCGGCGCCGAGAATGACGTCCCACGGCAGCCCGGCGTGTTTCGCAAGATCCGTCATCAAGCCGATATTGCCGTTCGACAGCGGCGCGATCGTGTAGCGCTTCTTCAACCGCGTCAGGCCGGCGACCGCATCAGGCCACGGCTCGAGCCGATGCCACGCGTGATTGAGATCGATCTTCTCGTCCTCGGTCAGGCTCGCCATGCCGAAGTCGACGAGGAGCTTGTCGAGCGTCATGCGGTGCAGATCGTCAAGCTTCGTCCACGGCAGCTCGCCCGTCCGCACGCGGTTCATGCTCGGACCGTAGCCCGCACGCCACGCATCGGCAAATTTCTCGGCGTCGACGGCGAAGCCTTTGCGCTTGGCGAGCGCCGCGACATCACGAGCGACCGACGTCCGCCAGTCGACGACGGTCCCGAACGTGTCGAAGACCAGGGCTTTGACGGAGATGGATGGACGTTGCATGAAGACGAAGGCGGCTGTCGCCTGGAGAAATTGCCGGCGTCGCACGCCGGTATCTTACCGAATCCAGCCGAGTTCGATCGCGCCAAGGGTGGCGCTCGCCACGAGCAGCCACAACAGCACTCCCTGGGCGAACGGACGGACGCCGACGCGACGGATGGTGCTGCGCGTCATGTTCGCACCGATGAGGAAGAGGGTCACGACGAGCAGGCGCTTCGCGGCCGCGTCGATGACATGCCCCGCCGGTTGCAGTGCCGGCAACCACGTCATCGTCGCTGACATGACGATGAATCCAAGGATGAACCAGGGACGCCGAGCAGGGGGGCGCCCGTCGGCGCTGCCTTCTGCGCGTTGCGCGTACAGCGACGCCATCGCCAGCGTCACCGGCACAATCCACAACGCGCGCGCGAGCTTGATGGTCGTTCCCACCTGGAGTGCGGTGCGGCCGTATTGCAACGTCGCGCCGACGACCGAACTGGTGTCGTGGATCGCGAGCGCGCTCCACATCCCAAACTGCGTCTCGGTCAAGCCGAGCTGGTGCCCGACGAAGGGAAACAGCAGCAGTGCGACGGCGTTCAGGACGAACACCGTCCCGAGCGACACCGACACGTCTTCGTCGCGCGCACGAATCGCCGGCGCGACCGCCGCGATCGCGCTGCCGCCGCATATCGCGGTGCCGACCGTGATGAGGAGCGACGTGTCGGGATGCGTGCGAACGAGCCGACCGAGCAGGCTGCCGACCAGAAGCGTGAAGCCGATGCTGACGACGGTATAGCCGATGCCGGTCGCGCCGACGCTGCCGACCTGAACCAGGTTCATCCCGGCGCCGAGGCCGACGACCGACACCGCCAGCAGCGTCGACGTCATCGCCTTGGTTCGCGACAGCCACGGATTTCCGCCGACGAGCGCGAGGACAACGCCGAGCAGCAACGCCTCAGCGGAATTGACCTGGGGCGCGAGGCAGGCGACCGCCGCCAGAGGGAGAAGCACCGCCATCACCACCAGCATGCGCCGGCTGCCATCAGTTGAATAGCCGTTTGTTCTGATGCACCATCAGAATATCTGATGGCTCAGCGCACCTCGTTCTCGATGGCATGGGACCCGACGCTGCTGGCGAGCTTCCTCGCCGTTGCCGAGACGCGAACCGTCTCGGCGGCCGCGAAACTGCTCCATGCGTCCCAACCGGCCGTGTCGGCGCACATTCAGTCGCTCGAGCGGCAGCTCGGCACGGCGCTGTTCCGTCGATCGGTGCGCGGCATGGAGCTCTCGGATACCGGCCGCCGGCTCGTCGACCACGCGCGCCGCATCCAGCGTCTGGTCGATGACGTCGCCGCGGATCTGGGGTCGGCGAAGGAACCATCCGGCCGCCTGCTGCTTGCGGCCAGCACCACGCTCGCCGCGCACGTCGTCCCGCCAATCCTCGCCGCGTTCGCGGCGCGCTATCCCGATGTGTCGATTCGCATGGACGTCGGCAACACCGATGAGATCCTCGAGCGCGTGCGCCAGGGCCGCGTGCCGCTCGGGATCGTCGAAGGGCTCGGACGCGCCCCGCAAGTGCAACTGCGTCCGTTTGTCGACGACGAGATTCTGCCGGTATCCGCGCCCTCGGTCGCCGCCCGCATTCGCCGCCCCGCGGATCTCCGACGGTTCCCGATTTTGTGGCGCGAGGTCGGATCGGGCACGCGCGCCGTCCTCGAGCGCGCCCTGCTGCGGGCCGGGTTGACGAAGGACGACATCGCCGTGCGGTACGAGTTGGGCAGCACCGAGGCGATCACGAGCGCCGTCATCGCCGGCATGGGCGTCGGATTCTTGTCAGAGTGGTCGATACGGACCGAGATCGCGCAGCGACAGTTGGTGCCGCTGCCGTTCGCCGGACTGCGGATTCCGAGAACGTTCCGGTGGGCGATCGGCGCCGGCGCGCTGAGCGGTCTCGCGGCGCTGTTCTTCGACTTCGCGAACCGCCACGTGCCGCGCGTGCGCTAGAACGTGCCGAGCGGCGACGCGATCTCGAGATCCGCGCCCGTCGCGGCCTTGACCTTCTCGACGGTCGTATCCGACGCGATCTCGCGGAGGACGAGACCGGTCGGCGTCACCTCGATGACGGCGAGCTCGGTGACAATCATGTTCACGACGCGCTTGCCGGTAAACGGCAGCGTGCACTGTTTGAGGATCTTGTGCCCGCCGTCCTTCGTCGTGTGCTCCATCGCGATGATGACCTTCTTCGCACCTGCGACGAGATCCATCGCGCCGCCCATCCCCTTCACCATCTTGCCGGGGATCATCCAGTTCGCGAGGTTGCCTTCCCGGTCCACCTGCAGCGCGCCGAGCACCGTCAGATCGATATGCCCGCCGCGGACCATCGCGAACGAATCGGCGCTGCTGAAATACGAGCAACCCGGCGTCTCGGTGACGGTTTCTTTGCCGGCGTTGATCAGATCCGGATCGATCTCGTCTTCCGTCGGGAACGGACCGATGCCGAGGAGCCCATTCTCCGAGTGCAGCGTGATGTGCACGCCGGGCGGAATATGGTTCGCGACGAGCGTCGGCATCCCGATCCCCAGGTTGACGTAGTCGCCGTCCTTCAACTCGCGGGCGATACGCGTCACGATGCGTTCACGAATATCCATCAGCCGTTAGCCTTTAGCCATGAGCCCTGAGAGTTCTTTTCTCGATTCGCTTCTCGTAGTTGATGCCTTGGAGAACGAACTTCACGAAGATCCCAGGCGTGTGGACGTGGTCGGGATCGATCTCGCCCGGACCCACCAGGTGCTCGACCTCGGCGATCGTGACGGCGGCGGCCGTCGCCATCACCGGATTGAAATTGCGGGCGGTGCGGCGGTACACGAGGTTGCCGAGCGAGTCGCCCTTCCACCCCTTCACGAACGCGAAGTCGGCTTTGAGCGGCTGCTCGAGGACGTAGTGCTTGCCGTCGATGACGCGCGTTTCCTTCCCCTCGGCGACCAGCGTCCCATAAGCGGTCGGTGTGAAGAACCCGCCGATCCCGGCGCCGCCGGCACGGATCCGCTCCGCGAAGGTGCCCTGCGGGACGAGTTCGACCTCGAGTTCGTTCGTCAAAAATTGTCTCTCGAATTCCTTGTTCTCGCCGACGTAGGTCGAAATCATCTTCCGGACCTGTCGTGCCCGCAGCAGCACACCGATGCCGAAATCGTCCACACCCGCGTTGTTGCTGATAACCGTGAGGTTTTTCGTCCCGCGCGCGCGCAGGGCGGCGATCAAGTTCTCGGGGATACCGCAGAGGCCGAAGCCGCCCATCATGATGGTGGCGCCGTCGGGGATCCGAGCGACCGCTTCGTCGGCGCTCGAGAGCACTTTGTTCATTGCTTCACATTCTAATAAGATGACACCCCTCGTGCATCCAGACCTCGAACAAGCCATCGCGTTTCACGACATGGTTGTCGCCGAAGGCGGCAAGGCGCTCGTCGGGTACGACACCGCGAAAGCGCTCGCCAACGTCGTGTTGCTGTCCGAAATTCCGACGTCGTACGACAAGAAGGAAAACCGGCAGGTCAACGCCGGCAACCTGCTGTTGCGCGGCGTCCCCGGCGTCGGCAAGACGTTCTTCGGGATCATCCTCGCCGCGATCAGCAACGCGAAGTTCGTGCGTCTGCAAGGGCGCGCCGACCTGCAGCCGACCGAAGTCGTCGGCTTCCAGATGATCAACCCGGCGACCGGCGAGCTGATGACCGAGTTCGGTCCGCTCGCATCGGGCGAGGTCATCCTGCTCGACGAAATCAACCGCATTCCGCTCAAATCGCAGAGCGCGTTTCTCGAGGGGCTGCAGGACCGGACGGTCACCGTCGGCAACACGACCTACGAACTGCCCGCGTTCAGCTTCGCGATCGCGACGATGAACCCGGTGGAACTCGGACAGGGCACGTTCCCGCTGTCGGAAGCGGCGACCGATCGCTTCGCGGTGATGATCAACATCGGCTATCTCCCGCCGGAGGAAGAAGCCAAGCTGGTGCATTTCGACTTCAAGCGCGTGCGGTTGAATTCGCTGATGACGAAGGAACGCATCATCGAGCTGCGCGGCGCGATCAACCAGGAAGTGTTCCTGCATCCGAAGCTCGCGACCTACATTCAGCGTCTCGTCGCCGCGACGCGTCCGTACAACCCCGACACGGACTGGTACACGCATTCACCGTCCGAGCTCGTCGAGCACGGCGTCGATCTCGGCGCGTCACCGCGCGCGATCATCTGCTGGGGCCGCCTCGCGAAAGTCTGGTCGCTCCTGATCCACCGCCGCACCGAGGTCTACCCCGAGGACATCCAGGAACTCGCGCCGTTCATCCTCAGCCACCGCGTATGGCTCGGGCCGCACGCCGCGAGCCACGGGCTGACGACCGATACCGTCATCGCCGACGTCATCGAAAACGTAGCGATTCCATAACAAGAACCCGGAACCCGCTACATGCGAACCCGTGAAACCGACGTCGAACCCTTCGTCAACCTGTCGGAGCTGACGGAGATCGAACTGCTCATCCTGCGCCGGATGCGCGAGTTCACGATCGGCGAGCACCGCAGCGTCTTCCATGGATCCGGGTTCGACCTCGTGGGCTTGCGCGAATGGCAGCCGGGCGATCGCATGGAAAAGGTCGACTGGCCGCAGTCGTCGATGACGAACTTCAGCCCGATGATCGTCCGCGACTTCGAGCAGCCGAGCACGGCGACGGTGATTACCGTCGCCGACATGTCGCTGTCGACGCGGTGCGGCATCGACGGCGTCCCGATCGCCGCCGCGATCGCCCGCGCGATTGGGACGATCGGCATGTCGGCGGTGTTCTTCCAGGATCTGTTCGGGCTGATCACGTTCGACGCGCGCTTCGACCAGCTCGCCGCGGTGCGGCCGCACGTCGGCAAGGGACAGGTGATCCACTGCCTCGACGCCTATCAGTTCGGCTCCGGGCTGCAGCCGTTGAAGCGGCTTGACAGCCTGAGCATGTCGCTCGCGGGGTTCATGCGCAAGACGTCGATGATTCCGGTCATCTCGGACTTCCTCTTCGACAACCCTGGCGACGTGCTGAAAGAACTCGGCCAGCTCAACGGCGTCCACGACGTGTTCATCGTCCTGATCGACGCCGCGTTCGCGTTCGAGCTGCCGTCGATCTCGGCGGGATGGATCGAGGCGTTCGACGTCGAGACCGGCAAGTCGAAGGTGATGTCGCGAGGGACGATGAGCGCGCTCGCGAAGCGCACGCGCGCATGGCAGGACGACGTGGCAGCGATGGCGAAGCAGTACGACATGGACGTCCTGCGGATTGGCGTCGACGAACGTGAAACGGCGATCGCGATGAGCGAGTTCATCGCGGAGCGAAGGCTGCGAAAAGTATGAAGACACGAAAACAAACCACAGAACTCACAGAATGCACAGAAACACGAAAGGTAAAGCTTTCTGTGGGTTCTGTGCTTTCTGTGGTTGCTTTGCTTTTCTCCGCGCCGCTGTTCGCCCAGCAGCAGACGCAGACGACGAAGGCGGATCCGATCCAGTGCTGGTGGCGGACGTCGACCGGCGCCGTTCGCGTCGGCGAGCCGTTCACCGTCGTCCTCACCTGCGCGGTGCTCGAGACGAACGACGTGAAGGTCGTGCCCGACCAGTCGAAGCTCGAGCCGTCCGTCGTGCAATTCGTGCCGTTCGAGGTGACCGGCGGATCGCACGGCGCGGATCTGCGGACCGAGGATCGGCGCTTCTTCCAGTACGAATACAAGATGCGCGTCATCGCCGAGAACCTGTTCGGGAGAGACGTCGCGCTGCCGGAAACGAAAATCAATTACCGCGTGCAGAGCAAGACCGGACAGGGGACCTCGATCGAGGGACGCGATCAGGTGTACGTGCTGCCGGCGGTGGCGATGCGGGTGCTCTCGCTCGTGCCGAGCGACGCCAACGATATCCGCGACGCGGGCACTGAGACGTTCGCCGACATCGATCAGCGCGCCTTTCGCGCGAACCTGCTGACGGTCACCGGCGGCATCCTGTTCGCGCTGGCGGCGCTGCTCGGCCTGATGGCGATCGTTCGGCTGATCGCCAAGTACCGCAAGCCCGAGACGGCAAAAGAGCGCGTGATGTCCGACTTCGCCGTCCTGAACGGCGTGGGGCGCGCGCTGTCGGCCGTCAAACGCGACCGGGAGGCGTCGGGGTGGACCGCCGAACTCGCGGGACGCGCGCTCGGCGCCTTGCGCGTGGTCGCGGCCTACGCGATTGGTCGAAAGGTATCGAAGATCGTCCTGGATCGGGATGCGAGCCAAGAGCCCATCGATGGCCAGATCGTGTTGCGCACAGGAATGCCGCCGAAGCGCAAGACCGTCATCGTCTCCGGCGCGGCGACCGCGGCGAGCCTCGAGCGCGAACTGAAGCGCTATTCGAACAACGGCAATGCGAAGCGCGCGGCCGAGCTCGAATCGCTCGAGCAGGCGCTCTCGCGCATGACGGTGGCGCAGTTCGGACGTGACGGAAAGCTCGACGATGCCGCACTGGACGAGTCGGTCGACACCGGCTTCCGCATGTTGCGGACGCTCAAGATCGAGCAGACGTGGCCGATGAAGCGGTTCGTCAAGCGATCGCAAGGTCCGGCGTCAGCAGGAAACAAGGTGTGGTCCCGATAACAGCGGTCCCGGGGGTCATTCGCGAGTCGATCTTCGACTGGCGCAATACCCGTGCGGCCGATCTGCTCTTCACCCACCGCGACACGGCGGTGCTGGCGCTCGTCGCCGTCATCGGTTTGTGCGCAGCAATCATGATCCTGCGTGCGATGACGCGGCGCAAAGCGGGTCGTACACAGGTGGCGCTGCCGGCGGTGTTGAACTGGGGCCAATCGTCGTGGCTGTCGATCGTCCGGCACGGCGCGCTGATTCTGTTCCTCATCGGCATCCCGTTTTTCGCCATCGCGCTCGCCGATCCGTATTCGACGCTGACGCAGGAAGACGTTTCGTTTCCGGGGCGCCGCATCGCGCTGATGATCGACGCGTCATCGAGCATGATGGCGCGCTTCCCCGCCGCCCACCTGAACGCGAAGGCGCCGAACGAAGCGACGTTCTTCACGACGGTCGCCGCGGCCGAAGCGTTCATCCGCCAGCGCATGGCCGGCAAGTATCACGATCTCATCGGCCTCATCGAATTCGGCGACGAAGCCTACGTCGTGACGCCGTTCACGACCGATTATCAGAACATTCTGCTCAGCCTGACGCTCATCGGCGACTGGACCGAGTTCATGAAGTTCCCCGATCAGGGAACGACGATCGGCCTGGCGATGGAACAGAGCGTCAATCTGTTTCGCGCGTTCAACTTCCTCGACGCCGCCGGCAACCTGATGGTGCTCTTCACCGACGGGCAAGACACGCAGGTGATGATCCACGGCAAGCCGGTGTCCGAGATTCTGCAGGGCGCCGTGCAGACGAAGATTCCGGTCTACATGATCCGCACGAGCTACAACAAGACGCTCGGTGCGGTGCTGCCCGACGACATCTGGCGTCCGGCGGTCGAGGCCACGGGCGGCAAGTTCTACGCGGCGTCGGACGAATCGGTGATCCTGAATGCGATCAAAGACATCGATTCACGCTCGGCGGGTCGCGTCGAAGTGAAGCGCTACAGCACGGAGCGTCCGCGTTTCGCGCCGTACGCGTTCATGGCGGCAAGCTTCTGGTCCGTCGCGTTGTTGCTACAGCTCACGGTTCCTTACTTCAGAAAGTTCCCATAACTATGAAATCGTTCATCACACCGCTCATCGTTGGGATCGTCCTCGCGCTCGCGGGCGCGGGCTTCTGGATTGCCGGTCAGACCGAAAAGCGTCTCGCCGACGTGCACAACGAGCTGGCGACGCTGCAGTACGACACGGCGACGACCGACGCGCAGGAGGTCGAGAACTCGCTCGGCGAGGCGCGGCGCGTGCCCCAGGTCGGTCAGCAGGCGGTCAGCGACCTGCGCGACACACGCGCGACCGCCGCATACTGGAACGGCGGCTACAGCAACATCGCGTTGGCGAAGGACGCCAACGGCGCCGTCACCGAAACGGATCCACAGATTTTGTTTCTCGCCGCCAACGCCGCGTACCGCGGCGCGCAGACTGACGACCGCATCACCGCTCTGCGACGACTCGACACGGTCGTCAAGAACTACGCGGACGTGCTGCGCAACAGTCCGGGGCACATGGACGCGGCGTACAACTACGAGTACGCAATCCGCGTGCGCGAGAACCTCGCGAAGACGAAGCCCGGCGCGCCGATGACGAAGAATCAGAAGGCCGTCGCGAAAGCGGTCGAGGCCGCGACCGGCGACCTGCCCGCGGGCACGACGATTCATGGGAAGGCCGGCGGTCCGCCGCCCGCCACCGACATGGCGCAGTTCAAGATCGTCATCCCGAAGCGTGGTGAAGAGCGAAAGGACAATCCCGAAGCGGGCAAAGGCGGGGTTAAGGTACGAAAAGGGTAACCACGAAGATCGCGAAGGGCACGAAGATCACGAAGACCACGAAGACCACGAAGACCACGAAGACCACGAAGACATAAGGTTGTTGCTTCGTGAGCTTCGCGATCTTCGTGAACTTCGTGGCGTAGCCAATGTTCAAGTTGGACCTCGACACCGTCCGCTTCGCCGAACCGGCCTATCTGTGGCTGCTGCTCGTGCCGGCCGCGCTGCTGTTCGTGTGGACGTGGCAGCTGGGACGCCGGCGCAGGGACGCGCAGCAGTATCGGCAGCATCGGCGCTTGCCGGTGCGCGAAAAGTTTCCGGTGTTCGGCGGGCTGGTGTTCTGGCTCTGCGCGTTGGTGTCGCTGGCGCTTGTGATCCTCGCGCTCGCGCGGCCGACGGCGGCCATCGCGCTCGTCCGCACGGCCGGCGTCGATCTCGTCGTCTTGCAGGATGGCTCGGCGTCGATGCGCACGCCGGATGTGGCCGGCGATCGGTGGCAGCGGTCGATCCGCTTCCTGCGCGTCCTCGGCGAATCGCTCGCCTGGAAGGACGATCGCATCGCGATGGCGCTCTTCGCGCATATCGCGACGCCTGAAGTCCGGCTCACGAAAGATCCAAATACGTTCTTCTTTTTCCTCGATCACCTGAATCTCGAGCCGCCGTTCCGCCTCGAGGACGACACGACGTGGGACACCAACATCGAGCTGGGAATCGCGTGGGGACTGCGGTTGATCCAGCGCGACACGGAGTTGTACGGCAAGTCGCCGAACGCGAAGGCATTCGTGCTGATCACGGATGGTCAGGCGTGGAGCGGCGAGGTCGCGCGATCCCTGCGGCTGGCGCGCGAACAGCAGGTGCCGGTCTACGTCGTCGGCGTCGGGACCACGAGCGGTGGGTGGATTCCGGATGCGCCGCCGCCGCCGACCGTGCCTGGACGTCCGTCGGTTCCGCCGCCGGCGCCGCAGCCGAAGATCCGATCGTCACTCGATCGCAACAGCCTCGCGCAGATTGCCGCGGCCGGCGGCGGTGAGTACAGCGAGCTCGATCGCGAAGGCGACCGCGAGATCGCGAATCGGATCATCGACGCCGCGCGCAGGCGCGCCGGCTCCCGCGGGCTCGAAACGGCGAGCGAAGAGCTGTACTGGCGCTGTCTGCTCGCCGCCGCGGCGCTGATGTGCATCGGTCTCATCTTCCTGCAGGAACGCATCGAACTCTGGCTGCAGGCCTCCGGTGCCGCCGCCGCGCTCTTCTTCGTCTGGACGCTGACGCGCTGAGTTGTGTTCGCGTATGTTGGTCATATAGAATGACCAACATGGCTTACAACATCGCCATGGCGAAGGCGCACTTCTCGACGCTCGTCGACAAGGCGCTGGCCGGAGAAGAAGTCGTTATTGCTCGGGACAACAAGCCGCTACTCAAGCTCGTGCCGTACCATGATCCGTCGATCAAGTTGAAACCCGGCGCCTTGAAGGGCCAGATCTGGATCGCCGACGACTTCGACGCACCGATCGACGACTTCAGGGACTACATGTGAACGTCGAGCTGTTGCTCGACACGCATGTTCTGCTCTGGTGGCTGTCCGACGACGAACGACTCTCCAAACGCGCACGCGCCGCACTGCAATCCGCGAAGAACGAACGGTTCGTCAGCATCGCCACGGCGTGGGAGCTCGCGATCAAGGTGTCGCTCGGCAGACTGAAGTTGCCGACGGCGGTCGGTCGGTTTCTGGCGGACCAGTTGCCGTCGAATGCGATGTCGCTGCTCGCGCTGTCGCTGTACGACGTGGATCTCGTCGAGCGCCTGCCCTTCCATCATCGCGATCCGTTCGATCGTCTGATGGCGGCACAAGCGCTCGAGCGCAACCTGGTCATGGTGTCGATCGATCCAATCTTCGAGCAGTACGGCGTCGACCGTATCTGGTAACGAATCCGTCCCCTCGCGCCGATACACCGGTCGCCATATATGCGGTCACGAACATGGCCGGTCGGCCTGCTGCTGTGCGGATCGGGATTCTGTGCGCTCGTCTATCAGATCGGCTGGCTGCGTGAATTTCGCCTGATTTTCGGCGCATCGACAGCTGCGTCCGCGGCCGTCCTTGCCATCTTCATCGGCGGACTCGGCGTCGGCAGCCTCCTGCTCGGTCCGCGCGCCGACGCGCAACGGCGTCCGCTCCTCTTCTATTCGAATCTCGAAGCGGCGATCGCAGTCTGCGCGGCCGTGAGCCCGTGGCTGTTGTCGCTCGTCCGCACGCTCTACATCGCCAGCGGTGGCGCGGCGCGCCTCGGAATGACTGTTGCCACCGGCGGACGCCTCGTGCTGAGCGCGCTCGTGCTGGCCGTGCCGACGATGGCGATGGGCGGGACGCTGCCGGCGGCGGCGCGCGCGGTGACGCGCAGCGGAGACGCGCGGCGACAGGACGTCGCGCTGCTGTATGCGATGAACACGCTCGGCGCGGTCGCGGGCTGCCTTGTCGCCACGTTCTGGATGATGGAAGTGTTCGGCACGCGACGAACGTTGTGGCTCGCCGCCGCGATCAACGTGCTCGTCGCGCTCGTCGCACGGCAGATGGACCAAACATGGGCGGGAGAGGCAGGAAGGGCGGGAGAGTCGGGAGGGCCAGGAACGGTCGACCTGCCTGAGATCGATCCTGCGATTCCTGCACCCCCTGCGCCTCCGGCCTTCATTGCAACGGCCGCGGCGACGGTCGGCTTCGCGTTCTTCCTGCTCGAATTGATCTGGTATCGGCTGCTGGCGCCGCTGCTGGGCGGATCGGTGTTCACGTTTGGCCTGGTGCTCGCGGTCGCACTCGCGGGCATCGGTCTGGGCGGGCTCGCGTATTCGATGGTGAGCGCGGATCGACGCGCGACGCTCGGCGGCTTTGCGGTCTCGTCGCTGCTCGAAGGCGCGGCGGTTGCCGCAACATACGCGCTCGGCGATCGCGTCGCGACGCTCGCGCTCGCGCTGACGCCGCTGCAATCGGTGGGATTTCTGGCGCACACGGCGGGCTGGGCGATCATCACGATCGTCCTGGTGCTACCGCCGGCGCTCATCGCGGGCTATCAGTTCCCGCTGCTGATCGCGCTGTTCGGCCGTGGCCGTGAGCGTGTCGGCAGCCACGTCGGGATCGCCTACGCCGCCAACACCGCGGGCGCCATCGCCGGTTCGCTCGCCGGTGGATTCGGAGTCCTGCCGTGGCTCACGGCGCCAGTCGCATGGAAGCTCGTGGCGGTCGTGCTCGCGCTGCTTGGCGTCGCCGCGGTCGCGCTCGAACGCGGATCGAAACGGATTGCCCCGCTGACCCTCGCCGCGGTGACGATCGCCCTGCTCTTCGCGTCGGGGCCGACCGCCGCGTGGCGTCACAGCGGCATCGGCGCCGGCCGCGCGGGCGACACCGTGTTCGCCACGCCCAACGCGTACCGTGCATGGGAGTACGCGAACCGCCGCAAGATCGAATGGGAAGGTGACGGCGTCGAAAGCAGCGTCGCGCTGGCGCTCGATGACACCGGCCATACGTTTGTCGTCAACGGCAAGTCAGATGGCTCGGCGCGCGGCGATGCCGGAACGCAAGTCATGCTCGGTCTGCTCGGCGTCCTGCGTCAGCCGCAACCGAAGCGCGCCTTCGTCATCGGCCTGGGCACCGGCAGCACCGCCGGCTGGCTGGCGGCTGTACCGACGATGGAGCGCGTCGATGTCGTGGAACTCGAGCCGCTGGTGCTCGACGTCGCGCGGGCGTGCGCGGCCGTCAATCACGACGCCATGAACAATCCGAAGCTGCACGTGGTCATCGGCGACGCACGCGAGACGTTGCTGACGACGACGGAGCGGTACGACGTCATCGCATCAGAACCGTCGAATCCGTATCGCGCCGGCATCGCCAGCCTCTTCACGCAGGAGTACTATCGCGCGGCGAGCGATCGGCTCACGCCGGACGGCGTGTTCGCGCAGTGGGTGCAGGCGTACGAGATCGATGCCGAGACCTTGCGCACGATCTACGACACGCTTCACAGCGTCTTCCCGTACATCGAGACGTGGCAGACCAACGGCGGCGATCTCACGCTGCTCGGGATGCATCATCCAGCCTCGTACGACGCCGCCGCGTTGGCGGCGCGGATCCGTCAGGAGCCGGTGCGATCGGCATTAGCGAACGTCTGGCGGGTGGTCGATCTGAACGGATTGTTCGCGCACTTCATCGCAAACGACCGCTTCGCGCGGGATCTCGCCGCGTCGCCCGGCACCGCGATCAACACCGACGATCAGAACCTCGTCGAGTTCGGCCTGGCGCGATCGGTCGGGCGGGCGCGCGGCAGTCTCGTCCCCGATATTCGGCGCGACGCTCGCGCACACGATGCGTGGCGCCCCCCGATCGACACCGACCGCGATATCCAGTGGCCGGCGGTCGACACCGAGTGGTTGCTGCTGAGCGGGTTCAATCCGGCGACGCTGTCGGCTGTCGCGCCAGGTACCACAGACGAACAAGGTCGTCGAAGCGCGCTCCAGCGATACTTCAACACCGGAGACGTCGCGGGCGCGCGCGACGTGTGGCGACATCAAACGGAACCCGCTCGCAACCCGAGCGAACTGCTGCTTGCCGCAGACGCCGAAGCGGAGGCCGGTTCCGACGCTGCGCCCTCGCTGATCGATCGGTTGCGTTCGTACGAACCGTTCGAAGCCGATGTCGTCCTCGCGCAGTGGCATCTGCAGCGCGGGCAGCTCGATCCTGCGGCCGCCGCGCTCGAATCGGCGTTCCTTCGTCTTCGCACGGATCCCTGGCCGCTGCTGTCCATGAAAGAGCGGGCGCTGCGGCTCGCGAACGCGATCGCGTCGCGGCAGCCGCCGCTCGCGCGTCGCCTGTCCGCGGCGCTGTCGCAACCGTTTGCGCTGGCAGCCGTGTCCGACAAGCGGCTCTTGACGCTCCTCAACCTGGCGCATCTGGATCTGGCGACGATGTGCGTGGCGCCGGCATCGCAGCTCGAGCCGAACTTCGTATGGGCGGAAGATGCGCTGCGGTGGCGGTACGACTGCTACGACGCCGCCCACGACCCGCGGGCGTCGATCGCCTTGCGCGATCTCCGCGAGTTCTTCTCGCACGAACCGCAACCGCTGATCACGCGCTAGCCGATCCCTGCGGCCACAGCCACGCCGCGCCGCGGACGCCGCTCGAATCGCCATGACGCGCACGAACGAGCCTGGTGACGACGTGATCGGAGAAGATGTGGCGTCCCCACAGCTGCGGCACGGATGTGTACAGCGGCTCGATGTTCGACAGTCCCCCGCCGAGTACGATGACGTCCGGATCGATCACGTTGATGATGCTCGCGAGCGCGCGGGCCATCCGATCCGCGTACCTCGCGAGCGCGGCTTGCGCCGCCGCTTCACCGGCCGCGGCACGTCGGGCGATTTCGATCGCCGGCGTCTCGCCATCGTAATCAAGTGTCAGACCTGGGCCGGACAGGAACGTCTCGATGCAGCCGGCGCGACCGCAATAACACGACGGCCCAGGACTCTCGCCGCCGCGCGCCGCTGGCAGCGGGTTATGTCCCCACTCGCCGGCGATCGCGTTCGCCCCAACCACAACTTGGCCGTCGACGACGATGCCGCCGCCGGTGCCGGTGCCGATGATGACGCCGAACACGATCGACGCGCCAGCAGCGGCCCCGTCGGTCGCCTCGGACAGCGCGAAGCAATTAGCGTCGTTCGCAAAGCGAACGGATCGATTCAGCAGGCGCGGCAGATCGTCGCCGAGCGCG
>DASREL010000160.1:0-9481 GCA_035652075.1 Vicinamibacterales bacterium | reverse complement strand
AATCGCACGGCACAGTTCTGGGCGCCGATCGGGATGCCCTCCGCGGAGCTTGAGAAGGCCAGACGGCCACACTATCTGTCGGTGATCGCGCGGTTGAAAGATGATGTCACCGTCGCGCAGGCGCGCGATCGGATGACGCGTATTGCGTCGGACCTCGAGCGCATGTACCCGGGCACGAATACGCAAATGGGTGTGCGGATCGAACCACTGCACCAGATCATGGCCGCCGGCGCTCGGCCGACCATCCTGATGCTGTTCGGCGCCGTCATCGTCTTGTTCGTGATCGTCTGCGCCAACATCGCGAGCCTGCAGCTCGGTCGCGGCAGCAGCCGGACGCGCGAAATTGCCGTGCGGCGCGCGCTTGGCGCCGGGCGGAGCCGGCTCGTGCGACAACTGCTCACCGAGGCGCTGGTGCTGTCGATCGCCGGCACGGCGGTCGGCGTCGCGCTCGCCTCGATGACGCCGGCGCTGCTGCTGCGCGCGGCGCCGTCGGCCTTGCCGCTCTTCGCGACACCACAGCTCGATTCCGCCGTTCTATTCTTCTCGGTCGCGTTGGCGTTGATCGCACCGGTATTGTTCGCACTGATACCCGCACTGTCCTCGTCGCGGATCGAACGACTCGCGGATCGCAGCGACAGCGGATCGCGCGAGACCACGCGCTCGCGCGACGTGCTCGTGGCGTGCGAGGTCGCGCTCGCGGTCGTGCTCGTCGTCGGTTCGACGTTGTTGATCCGCAGCCTCATCGAGCTGCAGCGTGTGGATCCGGGCTTCAGGCCGGATCACGTCGTGACGTTCAAAGCGACGGTACCAGGCCTGAAGTATCCCAAAGACGCGGACATGACGCGCGCGTTCTCGCGGATCGAGGAGCAACTGCGCGCCCAACCAGGCGTGGTCGCGGTGGGCGCGGCGAGCACGATCGCATTGCGCGGCTATAGCTTCACCAGCGACGCGACGCCGGAAGGCCGCAGCGGCGACGACTACGAGCGCGAAGCGCGATTCAATTCGGTGACGCCCGATTACTTCAAGGCGCTCGGCGTCCCACTGCTGGCGGGCGGATGGCTGACCGAGCGCGATACCGGCAACGCGGCGCCCATTCTCGTCAACGCGTCGCTCGCGAAGAAGTACTACGGCACGACCGATGTCGTCGGAAAAACGCTGAAGCCGGGCAAGCCGTCCGATCCGGATCCGTGGCAACCGATTGCGGGCGTCGTCGCCGACGTGAAGCAAGACGGCCTCGACAAGCCGACGCGGCCCGAGATCTACATGCTCTACGCGACGAGCGTGCAGAATCCCGCCACGTTCGTGATCCGATCGACGGTGGCGACCGACGCGATCGTGTCGGACGCGCGCGCCGTCGTCCGATCCATCGATCGCGAGATTCTCGTAACCGACGTGACGACCGCGGACGCGATCGTGCGCGAGTCGACCGGCGACGAACGATTCCGGACGACGCTGCTGACCGGTTTTGCCGGCGTCGCGTTGTTTCTGGCGGCGCTCGGCATTTACGGCGTGCTGGCGTACGTCGTGGCGCAACGCAACCGCGAACTCGGCATCCGGCTGGCGCTTGGCGCGCAGCCGCGGACGCTGTTCCGGATGGTCGTGACGCAGGGGATGCGCCCGGTCGCCATCGGCGGCGCTGTCGGCGTCATCGCCGCCGTGTTGTCGACGCGGCTCATCGAGTCGCTGCTCTTCGACATCACGCCGCTCGATCCGATGACGTACGTGGCGGCCGTCAGCGTCCTGGCGATCAGCGCCGCCATTGCGTGCGCCCTGCCCGCGCGTCGCGCGACACGCGTCGATCCGTTGGTAGCGCTGCGGCAGGAGTAATGTCGGCCTGCAGGCGGACCTGATGCGTCCGGCTGAAGCCGGACACTACGTACTCGGTTTCGGTGGGAGCGGCGCCGTCTCGCGTCCTTCTTTCTTCGCGAAGAACGTTTCCATCACGTGTTTCGCGATCGGTGCGGCGAAGACGCCGCCGTGGCCGCCGTGTTCGACGAACACCGCGCCGGCGATCTGCGGGTGGTCGCGCGGTGCGAAGAAGACGAACCACCCGTTGTCGCGCAGATCCTTGTCGGTCTTGCCCTTCGCCGCTTTCAAACCCTCGTTGGAAATCACCTGCGCGGTGCCGGTTTTGCCGGCGACGTCGTAGCCCTGCATCCGCGCACGGCCGCCGGTGCCGCTGCCGTTGACGACCATCCACAGCCCGTCGCGAATCGCCTGTATCGTTTCGGGCTTCAACTGCACGTGCGATTTGGGCGCGGGCGCGGGGACGGCACTCCACCCGCTGCCGTTATCCACCGCTTTCAACACGTACGGCGTGACGCGCGTGCCGCCGTTCGCGATCGTCGAGATATACACGGCCATCTCGACCGGCGTCAGCGACACCGCCCCTTGCCCGATCGACACCGAAATCGTTTCGCCCGCATACCACTTCTCGTGATTCTTCGTCGTCGCACGCTTCCACTCGGGCGACGGCACGAGTCCCTGCACTTCGTTCGGCAGGTCGATCCCCGTCTTCTCGCCGAGTCCGAGGAGCGTCGCCCACTTGTGGATCTTGTCGATGCCGACCATGTTGCCGACGGTGTAGAAGTACACGTTGCACGAGTGCTCGATCGCTTGCCGCATATCGAGCAACCCGTGCCCGCGGCCGTTCGGCAGCGAACACTGGAAGCTGCGGCCGTAGAAGACCGCATGCCCCGGGCAGTACACCTTGAAGTCGGGCGAGACGACGCCTTCTTCGAGTGCCGCCGTCGCGACGGCCATCTTGAACGTCGATCCCGGTGAGTACCGTCCCTGGATCGCGCGGTCCTGCAGCGGGCGCAGTTCGTCGGTGTTGAGCGACGCCCACGTGGCGCGATCGATGCCGGCGGCGAAATCGTTCGGATCGTACGCGGGCAGGCTCGTGAAGGCGAGCACTTCGCCCGTGTTCGGCGACATGATTACCGCGGCGCCGTTGTAGCCGGCCCAGCGGAATCCGTCTTCCGTCGCCTTCTGCAGGTCGTAGTCGATCGTCAGTTGCAGGCGCTTGCCGGCCGTCGCTGGATCCTCGTCGAGCGTCCGAATCTCGCGTCCCACGCTGTTGACGACGACGTGCTTGGCGCCGTCTTCGCCCATCAACATCGCGTTGTAGACCTTCTCGATGCCCGACTGACCGACGATGTCGCCGCTCTTGCGTCCGTCGCTCTCGATTTGATCGTCGTTCGCTTCGCCCACGTACCCGAACACATGTGCGGCGAGCGTCGACGGATACTGACGCGTCGGTACCTGCTCGACGAGCACGTCTGGCAGCTCGAACTCGAGACGTCGCGCGCGAACGGCGGCAACCTGCGCGAGCGACGCGTCCTGCACGATCGTGATCGGCCGGTAGGCCGGCTCGCGCCGATGGCGGTCGACGAGTTCGCGAACTTCCGATTCCTTCATGCCGACGACCTTCGCGAGCAGTCTGATGGTGCGCGCGAGGTCCTTCGTGTGTTCGCGGACGATCGAAATGCTGTACGACTGGCGGTTCTCGACGAGCACGCGGCTCTCGCGGTCGAACACGACGCCGCGCGGGGCGCGCAACGGCAGCGTTCGCTGGTGGTTGTTTTCGGCCAGCTCGTCGAACTTCGCATGCTGCACGACCTGCAGCATCCAGAAGCCGAACACGAGGACACCAAACAGCACGCCGATCGACACCTGCAGCACGGACAGGCGTATCAGCAGCCGGCGGCGATCCTCAGCGGGATTCATGGTTGGGAAGTGCCGGCAATTCTACGACGCGGCCAGCTCTTCTTCCAGCAGTTGTTTCTTGTGCAGTTCGGCGTACAGGCCGTTGTGCCGGACCAGTTCGCCGTGCGTCCCACGTTCGACGATGCGCCCCTCGTCGAGCACGAAGGTGATGTCGGCGTCGCGGACGGTTGAAATCCGATGCGAGACGATGATCGAGGTCCGCTGGCGCATCACGCCGCGCAGGCGCGACAGGATTTCTTCTTCGGTATACGTGTCCACCGCCGACAGCGCATCGTCGAGGATCAGGATCTTCGGATCGATGACGACGGCGCGCGCGAGCGCGGTGCGCTGCTTCTGCCCGCCCGACAAGGTGATGCCGCGCTCGCCGACGACCGTCTCGTAGCCCTTCGGGAAATCCGCGACGTCCTTGTCGAGGCGCGCGACCGCGGCAGCGGCCAGGATCTGCTCTTCCCTACCCGTTCCACCTGCCTTACCAGCCTCACCCGCCCTATCGACCCCAAACGCCACGTTGTCAGCGAGCGTATCCGAGAACAGGAACGGTTCCTGCGGAACGAAGCCGATCGCGCCACGCAGCACGGCGAGCGGAATATCGCGGACGTCGACGCCGTCGATGAACACCGTCCCGGCGGGCGGATCGTGTAGCCGCGCGAGCAGCGAGATGAGCGTCGATTTGCCAGAGCCAGTAACCCCGACGAGCGCCGCGGTCCGCCCCGCTTCGATGTTCGCCGAGATGTCGTTCAGCACCGGCGTGCCGCCGAACTTGAACGTCAGGTGGCGAAACTCGATCGCTCCGCGGATGGACGCAACCACAGAAGGCACAGAACTCACGCAACCCGGTTTGATCTGTGCGTTCTGTGGGTTCTGTGGTTGGTTGTCGACGATCGAGGGTGGGGTCTCGAGCACCTCGAGCATGCGCTTCCACGAGGCCATGCCTCGCTGCAGCATGTTCGTCACCCAGCCGAACGCGATCATCGGCCACGCGAGCATCGCGAGGTACGCGTTGAAGGCCACGAACTGCCCGAGCGTGATGCGGCCTTGAATGACGTCGCGGCTGCCGAGCCAGAGCACGAGCAGCGATCCGAGTCCGAGAAAGAACGACATGCTCGGGAAGAAGAACCCCTGGAGCAGAATCAGCCGGCGGTTGCGGCGCAGGTACTCCTCGTTGGCGCCGCGGAACCGATCGAGCTCCGCCTGCTCCTGCCGATACGCGCGCACGACGCGGACGCCGGCGAGCGCCTCTTGCGTAATCGCACTCACTTCCGACAGCTGCGCCTGAATCTGCTCGAACCGTTTGTGGATCGCCGTGCCGAACATCTTGACCGAGATCGAGACGAACGGCAGCGGTATCAGCGACCACAGCGTCAGCCGGCCGTCGATCGAAATCATCATCGACAGCGCGACGACGAACGTCAGCAGCGTGTTGGCGGAATACATCACGGCCGGGCCGATCATCATGCGGACCGCGTTGAGATCGTTGGTGGCGCGCGACATCAGGTCGCCCGTGCGATGGCTCTGGAAGTACGCCAGCGGCAGCGTCTGCAGATGCGCGAAGAAGTCGTTCCGCATGTCGTACTCGATGTCGCGAGACACGCCGGTCAGGATCTTGCGCATCAGAAAGCGGAACACGCCGCCGAAGATGCCGATGAAGAGGAGGAGCGATCCGTATTCGATCAGCTTCGCGCGCGTGAGGCCGCGCGTGAGGTCGTCCACCGCGAACTGCAGCACTTTGGGCGACGCCAACGCCACACTCGTCGTGACGACGACGCACAAGAGGCCGAGGGTGAAATCGCGTCTATAGCGACGGGCGTAGCCGAGCAGACGCCGGAACGGTGTCACCAGACGATCGTAACGCAGGCGGCTCGATGACGAACAACAGCCCGAGCGCGCACAGAGCCAGGATGGCTGAGCCGAAGAACGCGTATTGGTAGCTGCCGGTGGCCACGAACACACGCGAGCCGATTTGCGGTCCGAGGACGCCGGCGAAGCCCCACGCCATCAACAACAGACCGTAGTTGGTCGCGAGATACTTCGTGCCGAAGAAATCGCCGGCAAGCGCCGTGTACACCGACAACTGCGTACCGTAGCAGTAGTAGACGACGTACAGCAGCGCGTAGAAGAGGACGATCTGCTCGCGCATCAGGAACAACGCCGGCGTGGACAACATCGAGATGAAGATGATGCCGCGCAGCGTGAACAGACGTCCGAAATGATCCGACATCCAGCCGGAGAAGAAACGGCCCGTGGCGCTGCCGATGGCGCCGACGGTGATCGCGAGCGCGGCGTCACGCGCGCTCAAGCCGGCCGCTCGCGCAAACGGCACCAACTGCGAAATGACCATCGTCCCGGCCGTGGTGCCGAGGGCGTACGCGATCCAGAGCTTGTAGAACGTCGGCAGCCGGACGACGTGCGACGTCGGCACGTCGGCGACCGCCGGCTTGCCGGCGGCGTGCTTCGACGCGGTGGATGGCGCGATGTACCCCGTCGGAGGATCCTTCAGCATCCACGCGCCGGCCATCGTGAACACGAAGAAAATCGCGGCGAGGATCTGGAACGTGTCGCGCCAGCCGACGTGTTCGATCAAATAACCGGCGAGCGGCCCGAAGATGCCCGATCCGGCGGCGAAGATGCCGATCGCGAGGCCGTTGACCAGCCCGCGTTGATGGGGAAACCAGAGCGAGCCGACCGTGATCGGCGTCAAGTAGCCGAAGCCGAGGCCGGTTCCGACCATCAATCCCCATGTGAGATACAAACCGCCCAGCGAGTGGATGAAGCTCGCGAAGAACAAGCCGAGGCTGAACATGAGGCCGCCGAAGAACGCCACCGGCCGCGGACCGACGCGCCGCATGATGAAGCCGGCGAGCAGAAACGTCGACGCGAGCATCACCATGTCGATCGTGGCCACGAGCGACGTCTGCGTACGCGACCAGCCGAACTCCTTTTCGAGCGCCGGCACGAACACGCTCCACGCGTAGTACGTGCCGATGGCGACGTTCAAGAGACCGCCGCCGACAAGCGCAGGCCAGCGTTTAAGCTCAGCCGAAGGACTCATAAAGCGAGTTGAAATCCTACCATCAGCGCGTACGGCGTTGGTGACATCGAATGACAAATACGTGACATCGATTTGATAAAAACGTCGCCTTCACTTCAATCGGGGGGACGAGCCACGGGTCGGTCCGGAAACCATTTTTCCAAAGGAACACAACTATGCACACAGTCCGGGTCTGGTTTACGTGTGGGTTGCTGACGGCGTTCGTCGCGCTCGTCACCGCAATTCCCGCGAACGCGCAAAGCTCGCAGGGCGGCCTGCGCGGAGTCGTTAAAGATGCTCAAGGCGTCATTCCTGGCGTGACGGTTACGCTGACGAACGAAGCCAACAACGTCGCACGCGAGACGGTCACGAACGAAGTCGGTGAATATTCATTTCCGGCGGTCGAGCCCAGCACTTATACCGTGAAAGCGGGCGTCTCTGGTTACAAGACCTTCGAACGCAGGGGCGTTCGCATCTCCACGCAGCAGGTCGTCGGTCTCGACGTCGTCCTCGAAGTCGGTCAGCTCGAGGAGACGATCACCGTCACGGCGGATGCGCCGCTGATCGAAACGACCAACGCGTCGACCGGCGACGTGATGGACGCCAAGGCGATCGAATCCATTCCGACGGCCGGCCGTTCCGTGTTCATGCTCGCGAACCTGCAGCCCACGGTGCAGGCAAGCGGCAACGCGCACTGGAACCGCATGCAGGATCAAGTCGGCAACTCCGCCGTCTCGATCGGTGGAGGCGCCGTTCGCGCGAACAACTACCTGGTCGACGGCTTCCCCGTCACCGACCTGCAGAATCGTGCGTCGACCAATCCGAGCATCGAAGCGGTGCAGGAAATGAAGGTGCAAGTCCACACGTACGACGCGGAAATGGGTCGGACGGGCGGCGGCGTCATCAACATGGCGGCGAAGTCTGGCGCCAACGACTTCCACGGCAGCGGCTACTTCCTCGGACGTCCGACCGCGTGGGAAGACCAGCTGCTGATTCCGAAACTGAAGAACCAGGTGAATCGCCCCGAGGTGTGGCGCGACGGCGGTGGCGGCGTCGGCGGACCGATCGTGAAGAACAAGACGTTCTTCTGGTTCGCGGGCGAGGCCTACATCGACAACCAGCCGCAGCAGAACAGCTATCTGGTGCCGACGGCGGCGGAACTCGCGGGTAACTTCAACGGCGTCACCCGCGGCGGTAATCAGGTGACAATCAAAGATCCGCTGACGGGCCTTCCCTTTCCGGGCAACGTGATTCCGGCGAGCCGGCTCAATCCGGTGGGCGCGAAGCTCGCCAGCTATCTGCCGACGGCGGACACGCAGATCGACAACGGCAACACCAACTACAGCTACACCGACCTGCTGCCGAACAAGGCGCACCAGTTCACAATCAAGGGCGATCACCACTTCAGCCAGAACATCGCGCTGACCGGTTTCTTCCTCGATCAGATCACGCACGAAGCGAACTCGAACTACAACCCGCAAAACGATTTCGCGGGCCAGAGCTATCAGCTCGATCGCAGCATCTACACGTTCGTCGCCAACAACACGTACGTAGTGAACGACTCGACGGTGTTGACGCTTCGCGGCGGATACAACAAGTTCAACGACAACTACAACCTGAACGATCGCAACGGCAACCCGCTCGCCTTCAACGTGTCGCAGCTTGGCTGGCCGTCGTCGCTCGTGAATCAGTTCGCGGACCCGAACCGCTTCCCAACGATGGCGATCACCGGCTACATCGGCACGGGGTGGACGTCGCGGCAGGCGAACGGCTACTACCAGTACGGCGCGAACGGCACGCTGACGAAGCTCGCCGGCAGCCACAACCTGAAGGTCGGCGGCGACTATCGCATCATCGGCGTCGACGCCATCAACTACGGCGCCTCGACCGGATCGTTCAGCTTCACCGGCGGCTTCAGCGGCAACGCGCTCGCCGACTTGCTGCTCGGTTACCCGGCGGCGACCAGCGCCGGCGCGCCGATCAACTCGCGCGTCAACGGCTACGTGAACTACTACAGCGGGTACGTGCAGGACGACTGGCGCGTCAACGACAAGCTGACGCTCAACTACGGACTGCGTCTCGAGCGCGAGACCGGGCTGCAGGAGAAGGACAACCAGATCAGCGTCAACTTCGATCAGTCGGCGCTGAACCCGCTGAACTCGCAGGTCAATCTGATCGATCCGGTGACCGGCGCGCCACGGCAGATCCTCGGCGGCCTGATCTTCGCGGGCCAGAACGGCGCGCCGACGGCGCAAGGCAATCAGCCGAAGGTGAAGCCGGCGCCGCGCATCGGCGGTGTCTACAGCATCAACGACAAGACGGTGCTGCGCGGCGGCTACGGTCTGTTCTACTCGCCGTGGAACTACCCGGCGGCGGGCACGACGGGCTGGGGCCAGATCGGCTACTCGGCGACGACGCTCGTGCAGCAGTCGACGAGCGGCGCGCCGACGGTGTCGATGTCCAATCCCTTCCCGGCGGGTCTCGTGCAGCCGACCGGCAACTCGCTCGGCCTGCTGACGGGCACGGGCGGCGACATCTACTTCGTCGATCCGAACAAAGGTGCGCCGCGCGTGCAGCAGTTCTCGGCGGACCTCCAGCGCGAGCTGCCCGGCAACATGAGCATCTCGCTCGGCTACACCGGCGCGAAGGGCTCGAACCTGAGCTGGGCCGGATCGAACTCCGGGTCGACCAACGGCTACATCAACATCAACCAGCTCGATCCGA
>DASREL010000159.1:0-67161 GCA_035652075.1 Vicinamibacterales bacterium | reverse complement strand
GCGACGCCAAACACCGTCGCCATCCGTCCCATCCACAGGTAGTGCGCGTCGCTCTCGCGCGGACGGATGTAGCTCTGGTAGATGTCGAACGTCCACACGGTGTTGAAGGCGGTGACGTTGCCCGCCATCCCGGACATGAAGCTCGCCATCAGCGCCGTGAGTCCCAAACCCAACAGGCCGGCCGGATAGTAGCGGCCCATCATCAGCGGCAGCGCCATGTTGTAGTCGTAGCTGCCGTCGGCGAGCTTCGGCAGGAGCGGCGCCGCGCCGGCGTTCGGGTGCAGCGTCAGGCCAAGCGCGACGATCCCGGGAACGATGACGAGGAACGGGAAGCACATTTTCGGCACCGCCGCGATGAGCGGCGTGCGGCGCGCGGCGTTCATCGAGTCCGCCGCCATCGCGCGCTGGACCACGAGGAAGTCGGTGCACCAGTAGCCGAACGACATCACGAAGCCGAGGCCCATGATCATCCCGAACCACTCGATGCCCATCGGGTTCGCCTGCGGGCTGCCGAGATTGGTCCACGAGTGGACGAACGTCGCCGGCACGCGCGCCGACAGTCCTTGCCAGCCGCCCGCATCGCGCAGTCCGAGATACACCACCGGCGCGAAGCCGAACACGATCAGGAAGAACTGCAGGACTTCGTTGTAGATGGCGCTCGTCAACCCACCGAGCGCGATGTAGAGCAAGACGACGAGCGCGGACACGGCGATGCTGGCGTGGATGTTCCACCCGAGGAGCAGGCCGAGGAGCGCGCCCATCGCGTACATGCTGATGCCGGACGAAAACACCGTCATCACGGCGAAGGTCAGCGCGTTGAACGCGCGCGTCTTTTCGTCGAACCGCAGCTTCAGATATTCGGGCACGCTGCGTGCGCGTGAACCGTAATAGAACGGCATCATGAAGACGCCGACGAACGCCATCGCCGGAATCGCGCCGACCCAGTAGAAGTGGCTCGTCAGGATGCCGTACTTCGCGCCGCTCGCGGCCATTCCGATCATTTCCTGAGCGCCGAGATTGGCCGACAGGAACGCAAGCCCCGCGACCCAGGCCGGCATCGATCGCCCCGCAAGAAAGAATTCGGTGCTGCCGCGGATCTGCCGCCGCAGCATGAACCCGATCCCCAGCACAAAGAGGCCGTAGATGACGATGAGCAGCAGATCGATCGGCGCGAGGTGCACGGCGCCGGTAATACTGCCACGAACTGGCCGCGCGATCAGTGGGCGATCGCGGTCTCCACGACCGCCACCAGTTCCCGGGGCAGGACCGGTTTCGGCAGCACGGCGCACGCGCCGAGGGCTCGCGCCGCGGGCAGCAGTCCGCCGCCAAACGCACCCGACATCGCGACGATCTTCAGCTGCGGCCGCGCGGCGTGAATCGCCTGAATCGTCTCGATGCCTTCCTGGTCCGGCATGACCAGGTCGATCAACGCGACATCGATCGGCAGTTCGACGGCGATCGGAATCGCGCGCGTTGCGTCGTGGACCGCCATCACGTAGAACCCGGACCGCGACAGCGCGGCATCGAAGAGCGTCGTGATTGCCGCCTCGTCGTCGACGACGAGGACCGAGATGGGGCGGCGCGGCGTCTGTTCCGACGTGCGGGGGAAGTACACGTGGCACGCGACGCCGTGCCGCTCCACATCGACGGTCACCCACGTGCCGGCGTGCCGTTCGGTCGGCGGACAGCCGCCCGCGTCGGCAAACACCTGTGCGATTTCAGGCGGACAGATGTCGCACAGTGTGCGGCCGCGGATCTCGGCAAGCGGTTGCTCCACGATCCGCTCGAAGGCGCGATTTACGAGCAAAACGCGCCCGTGATGATCGAGCGAGACCAGCGCATCGCCGTTGACGACCGGTGGAACCTGCACTGCGGGTCGATGATTACATGGAGTGTGCCAGCGCTGTTGGCGGGACCGATTCTCGATCGCGGATTTCGCGGGCGAGCCCGGGAGGCCCGCCCGCAGTCCGGAGGAGGTTAGTGCAGCATGCCCACGCGCTTGAGCGAGGCGAGCGCATTGAACGAAAAGACGATGTCGAGCCGTGTCTTGTTGGTGACTGCAAACGCGTTGTTGACCGCCTGCGTGACGAACACGGACGTCGAGAACTCCTTCGTCAGCTTGACGGTGCCCGTCTCGTACACGCGCCGGCCCTTGTTGAAGCGATCGGCGTTCAGCCCCCCGTAGTTCGCGTCGATGTCCGCGTAGCCGCCGCCGACCGCGAACCGCGAACCGAGATTGCGCTCGCCGTACGCCGCGAAACCGAACGCGCCGGTCGTTCCAAACCGTTTGTACTGTTCCCACCGCACGGTATCGACGACCACCGCCGGCACTTTCGCCGAGAACGCCGTGCGCAGCGTGCCGACGCCGGACAGCCACGTGTAGTCGCTCGACACGGTCAGCGCGGACGAGAATTTTTTGCTGACCAGGAAATGGCGGTAGTTCACCTGATCGATGTTTCGATAACGGCCGCTGAACGACGACATCGTCGTGTCGCCCAGGTAGCCGGTCGTCGCGGAAATCTCGTCGAAGTACATCTCTTTCGGCATCTTCACCGTGACGCGCTCGCCGAGCAGATACCCGTCGTTGTCCCAGCTCGTGATCTCGGTCGACTCGCCGCGGACGGGCGCGATTCCGCCGTAGCTGAATTCGAGACCCTTGACCGGCGCCGCAGCGAGGAACAACTGCTTCAGGTACCACGTGTCGACACGATCGCCGGTGCCGACCCCCATGTTGTTCCAGCCGCTCGTGAAGCCGTTGCCGGTCGCAATGCCCGCGTTGACGCTGAAGCGGCCCTTCGGATCGATCTTGACCCGCGCCTTGATCCCGCCGCTGTCCTGTCCCTGGCGCGTCGACACCACGCCTGCGCTCGTTTCGATGTACCGGTACCGCGTCTGGAAGGTCGCCGTCTGCAGATCGACCCAACGCTCGAACGTGTTCGGGACAGCTGCCGTCGGTGGCGCCGGTGCTGGCTTGGCTGGCGGCTGTGGATCGGATGTCGCGGCCGGCGTGGTCTCGTCGTTCGACGTCGGACCCTGCGCCAACGCGATGCCCGTTCCGGACAGGAACACCAGGACCGCAACCCCGAGCCGCCGCGGGATGCCGTACGCCGCCGATTCGACCTTTCGCATACCCATCTCCCTTCAGGGCCCAAGTCGGGCCGTGATGGTGAAATCGGCCGTGACCGCGTTCGGCGTAGCGGACGATGACGATTCGCTTAAGGAGTTTTGGTGGCACGCCGATTCGATCCCCGAGCGGTCGTCCCACGAAGCGACAACCGCGGATCGGCATGTCGCCGATCTGAGCGAAAGAGGTGCTCCGATGAAGCGTGTTGCAACCGTGACTCTGGGTCTTGCGTGTCTGCTTGTCGCGGCGGCCACGTCGTCGGCGGCGGATGCAGCGCTCCAGGCGAAGCTCGATGCCAAGATCGAAGTGGTCAAGGCGTGGGCCGCCGATCCGGTCGTCGTCGCGGCCGTCAAGGCGCACAACGCATCGGAGCCCGCGGACCACACGGCGATGACGCAGGACAAGTGGACGGCGCTGACGGTGCTCGACCCGTTCGTCCGTTCGTTCACGAAGACCGATGCGGCAGCGTTCCTCAAGACGAAGAAGACCGACGAGGTGTCGGAAGCCTTCTTGTCCGACGCCAAAGGCGACAAGGTCGCATTCCTCGCCAAGACGACCAACTGGTGCCACAAAGGCAAGCCGAAGCACGACGTCCCGATGACCGGCAAGGTGTGGCAGGGAAACGTTGAAGTCGACGAGTCCACTGGCATGCAGCAAATCCAGGTAGCGGTTCCTGTGATGGACGGCGGCAAAGCGATCGGGTCGCTCGTCGTCGGACTGTCCGTTGCGAAGATGTAACTCGGTAACGCGCCTTTCGATGGGGAACGGGCGATGAAAACGAACAGTGTGCCGCGTCAGCTTCTGGTGTTCATGATCACGGCGTGCACGATCGTGTTTGCGGTCTGCACGATGCTGTTCCTGATGCTGCGGACCGCGTATCAAGATTCTCGCGCGGCGGCTGATGCCGGCATCGCCGAGGGTGCGCGCGGTTTTTCCCTGCTGGACCGCATGGCGTCGTCGCAGACGGCGCTGCAGGCCGCGGTTCGGCTGAAGGATCCCGACGAGATCGAGAAGGCGATCAACGGCTTCGCCGACAGCGACAAAGGGATCAGGGCGCAGTTGGCGTCGGCAGGCGCCTCCGCCGCAACGATTCAGGCGAAGTTCGATGCGGCGGTCGCCGCCAGACAGCAGGCCATTGACGCGTTCCTCAAAGGCGATGTCGGCGCGGCGAATGAGAAGATCATGACGGCGGTCAACCCGGCATACGGCGAGGTCCAGACCGCGATTCGCGCATTTGCCGACGCCTCGACCAAGGCCACCGAGGCGCGCTTGTTGGCCAACGAAGACGTGGCGTGGAAGAGCGTCGTCTGGCGCTTCACGATGCTGACGCTGGTGATCGCGGCGTTTGGCGGCTACATGCTCCGCACGCGCTCGAAGATCAGCCACGCGCTGCGCAAGACCTCTGTCGAGCTGCGGGAAGGCGCTTCGCACATTCTGTCCGCGTCACAGCAGGTGTCCACGTCGGCGCAGGACCTGTCGCAAGGGGCGACGGAGCAGGCCGCGTCGCTCGAGGAGACATCGGCGTCGATGGAAGAGATGTCGGCGATGACGCGGAAAAACGCCGAGAACGCACAGCAAGCTGCCCACCTGATGACCGACGTCGACGCCCGCGTGAACGGAGCCAACGTGTCCTTTGGACAGATGGTCGAGTCGATGTCGGCGATCGAGGCGTCGAGCGAGAAGGTGTCGAAGATCATCAAAACGATCGACGAGATTGCGTTTCAAACGAACATCCTGGCGTTGAATGCCGCGGTCGAAGCGGCCCGCGCGGGGGAAGCGGGCATGGGTTTCGCGGTCGTGGCCGACGAGGTTCGCAATCTCGCCCAGCGGTCGGCGCAGGCGGCCAAGGATACGGCCGTGCTCATCGAGGAATCGATCGCGAAGGCGAAGAACGGCACCGTCAAGGTGGAGCAGGTCGCCTCGTCGATCAGCGAGATTACGCAGAGCGTGACGAAGGTGAAAGCTCTCGTCGACGAGGTGAGCGTGGCGAGCCGTCAACAGGCGCAGGGCATCGACCAGGTCGTGCAGTCGATCACGCAGATGGAGAAGGTGACGCAGACGACTGCCGCGACTGCCGAAGAGAGCGCTGCCGCGAGCGAAGAGCTGAACGCGCAATCGGAAACGACGATGGCCGTCGTGCGACAGATCGAAGCGCTCGCCGGCGCCAGCGGCACCGAAGCGCGCACGCCCGCGGCGGCGCCGTCAGCACCATCGGCCTCGGTTGTCCCGCTTCGCCGACCCGCACCGGCTTCACGCCGGCCGCCATCGGCCGAAGAACAGATACCACTCGGTCACACCGGCACGTTCGGATCCTTTTAGCAGGCCCACCTTACGGGGCGCCGCAGAGATGCGGCGCCTCCCGCCAGTCCCATCGCAGGTGCGCCGCGCGCGCCGGCTGTTGTACAGTGACCCTCCACACGGAGGGTGTATGTGCGATCAGGATCATTTTGATGAGGACAAAAAGGCGTTCGAGTTCCGCGGCCAGGTGACGCGCCGCCAGTTCGGCGTGCTGCTCGGCGCCGGCGTCGCGATGATGCTGCCGAAGGTCGTCAACGCCGTCTCGGTGAGCGACGGCGACGTGACAATCACGACGCCTGACGGCATGTGCGACGCGTACTTCGTCCACCCGTCGAGCGGCACCGCGCCGGGCGTCCTGCTGTGGCCCGATATCTTCGGCCTGCGTCCCGCGATGAAGACGATGGCGAAGCGCCTCGCCGAAAACGGCTACTCGGTGCTCGTCGTCAACCCGTTCTACCGCACGAAGAAGGCGCCGACCGCGGATCAGGGCGCGGCGACGCCGATCCAGTCGCTGATGCCGCTCGCGCAGGCGCTGAACGAGCAGACGCACATGACCGACGCGAAAGCGTTCGTCGCGTGGCTCGATCAGCAGTCGTCGGTGGCGAAGAACAAGAAGGTCGGGACGCAGGGCTACTGCATGGGCGGACCGATGGCGTTCCGCACAGCCGCCGCGGCGCCGGATCGCGTCGGGGCGGTGTGCTCGTTCCACGGCGGCGGACTCGTGACGCAGCAGCCGAACAGCCCGCACCTGCAGGCGTCGAAGACGAAGGCGCAGATGCTGATCTGCATCGCCGACAACGACGACAAGCGCGCGCCGACCGACAAGGACGTGCTGAAAGAGACGTTCGCGAAGTCGGGGCAGCCGGCGGAGATCGAGGTCTACTCAGGTTGCGCCCACGGCTGGTGCCCGCCCGATTCCGGCGTGTACAACGAACCGGGCGCGGAAAAGGCGTGGAGCCGCATGCTCGCGACCTACAGCAAAGCCCTCGCCTAAGATGTCGAAGCAGCCCTAAAGCAAGTTTTCGATAGCCGACCCGAGCATACCGTTCGTATGCTCGGGTATGTTCGACATCCGCCAGGCGATCCGCAGTCTTCTCCGGCGTCCTGCCTACGCCATTGCCGCCGTTGCCACAATCGCGCTCGTCATCGGTGCGAACGCCGCGCTGTTTGCCGCGATCAACGCGACGCTCTTCCGTCCGATCCCGCTCAAGAGCGGCGATCGCACGGTGCAGATTTATCTCCAGCCGCCGGGGCAGCTCGATCCATCACATCGCAATCCGCTCCACGCGATCGATCTCGTGCGCTTCCGCGAGCGCAGCCGGACGCTGACGCACATCGGCGCGTTCACGACCGTCGAACGCGTCCTCGGCACGTCAGCCGAGCCGGTCGTCGTCAGCACGATTCCGATCAACGCGGAGCTGCTGCGCCTGTCGTCGGATGCGCCGATGCTCGGTCGTCTGTTTACCGATGCTGAGGAGAAGAACAAAGATCGTCTCGTCGTCCTGAGCTACGGCGCGTGGCAACGCCGCTTCGGCGCCGACCGCAACATCGTCGGACAGACGGTCCAACTCGACGGCGATCCGTACGTCGTGGTCGGCGTGATGCCGCAGTCGTTCCCGCCAACCTTCCTGGACGCCGAGATCTGGACGCCGCTCGGCATCATCAACTCGGCGCCGGTTACCGAAGCGCGAACGTATCTCGTCACGGTCGCGCAGCTCGCGGACGGCGTCACGTTCGAACAGGCGGACGCCGAAACGCGCGCGATCGTCGCCGACCTCGCACGCGAGATCCCGACGACGCATCAGGGATGGACCGGCGGGCTCGACACGTTCCGGCACTGGCAGTACGGCGCATTTCGAGAGCCGCTGCTCGTGCTGTTTGCGGCCGTGCTCGTGCTGCTGTTGATTGCGTCGACGAACATCGCCAGCCTGACGCTCGCCCACGTGACGGCGCGCGGCGGCGAACTCGCGCTGCGCCGTGCGATCGGCGCGAGCCGGTGGGACGTTGCGCGGCTCGTCCTTCTCGAAATCCTGATCATCAACGTGCTCGGCGCGGCGTTCGCGCTGAACCTCGGCGCGTGGCTGCTGCCGTCGCTGCTGGCGATCGCGCCGGCGACGACGAAGGTGCTCGGGCAGGTGACGATGGACTGGCGCGTCGCGGCGTACGCGTTCGCGTGCGCGATCGCGTCGTCGGTCGCCGCTGGCGTGATCCCGGCGGTCAACGCGTCCGAGTTTGCGCCGCTTGCCGCCGCGTCGAGCGCGCGGTTCAGCGGTTCGAAGCACCGTCACGCCTGGCGGACGGCGCTGCTCATCGGTCAGACGGCGTTGTGCGTGGCGCTGCTGATTTCGGGCGGCTTGCTCGTGCGTGCGCTCGTCAACTCGTCGCGACTCGCGCCTGGTTACGATCCGACGCATGTCCTGACCGCGCAGCTGCAGCTGCCGGCCTCCCGCTACGCGAACGGTCCGGAACGCGTCGCGGCGATGCAGCGCATCTTCGACCGTGCCGCTGCGATCCCGGGCGTCGTCTCCGCTGGGGCGACGATGAACCGGTTTACGCCGGGATTCTCGTACTTGACGCTCTTCGGTATCGAGAACCGGCCGTCGCCGGACGGCTCCGACTACACGGGGCAATTTCGTCGCGTCAGCAACAACTACTTCTCGACGATGCGCATCCGCGTCCTGAAGGGGCGCGTGTTCGGCACGCAGGATTCGTTGTCGACGCCGCTCGTGGCGGTCATCAGCAAATCGTTTGCGGATCGATATTTCTCCGATGTCGATCCGATCGGCCGCCGGATCAAGCGCGGACCGCAGTGGGCGACGGTGATCGGCGTGGTCGACGATGTGGCGGACGTCGATCTGCTGCAGGCGCCCGAACCGACGTTGTACGCCGCGTGGTCGCAGACGGCGAACGTCGCCTTCCCGATGGCGCTCGTGCTGCGAACGACGGGAGCGCCGGAAAGCGCCGCCCCCGCGCTGCGCGCAGCGGTGGCGAGCGTCGATCCGCTCCTGGCGCTCGATCGCATTCAGTCGGTCGAGACGTTTCTCGGCGAGTCGTTGGCGCCGCAGCGGTTCCGGACGACGCTCATGATGCTGTTGGCGATCGTCGGGTTGATGCTCGGGGCGATTGGGATTGCCGGCGTCACGGCGCGCGCGATTGCGGAGCGGATGCCGGAGTTCGGCGTCCGTCTGGCGCTGGGGTGCGATCGACTCTCGCTGTGGCGTCACGCGATCGGCGATCAGCTTCGGGTCGTCGGCATCGGGGCGGCTGCGGGTCTGCTGCTGTCGGTCGCCGTGAGCAAGGCGATTGCGTCGCTGCTGCCCGAAACGGCCGGGATCGATCCCGTCGTGATGGGCGGAGCGGTCGCCGTCCTGGTCACGACGGCGCTGCTGGCGGCGGCGATACCGGCGTCGCGCGTGATGCGGTTCAATCCGCTCGTGATTCTGCGATCCAACTGAGCGTGGAACAAAGCCGTAGCCGGTCTACGTCTATGGCTTCATGCACGCCGTTCTCCTGCCGGTCCACATCGTCGCGGGTGGCATCGCCATCGTCCTCGGCGCGATCGCGCTGATCGTCGCGAAGGGCGGAACGCTTCACCGGACGAGCGGAATCCTGTTTGTTTACGCGATGCTGGCGATGGGCATCAGCGCGTCGATTCTTGCGTTCATCAAAGGCGGCGTGACGGACCCCAACTTCCTTGGTGGCTTCACCTGCGCGTACTTCGTCGTCACGGCGCTGACGACGGTTCGCGCCCGGTCCGCTCTTTCGCGGCGCGTCGACGCGGCAGCCGCGACGGTGGCGTTTTCGCTCGCGGCGCTGGAGGTCTACGCGACGATTCAGGCGTGGAATCGCCCGCATTTTTCGCTGAACGGCGTCCCCGGTCCGATGATCGTGTTCCTCGGGTCGATCTTCGCCATCGGCGGCATCGGCGACGTGCGCGTGCTTCGGTCGGGTTCGCTCGCTGGATCGGCGCGGCTGAAGCGGCACCTGTGGCGCATGTGCTTCGCGCTGTTCATCGCCGCGGGATCGTTTTTTTCGATCCGCGCGCGCGTCGCGAAGATTCTCCCCGAACCGTTCCTGTCCGGACCGATGCGCGCGCTGCCAGTGCTGCTGATCTTCGTCGCGATGTTCTACTGGATGTGGCGGCTCAGTGCGCGGCGGCGACCGTCGGTGATTCTCCGATCGGAGCCCGCGCCCGCAGCGGTTCGCGCTTGAGGACGACGTGCAGCAGCACGGCGGCGCTCATGATGATCGCGCTCCAGAAGAAGATCTCTTGAAGCCCGTGGAGCAGCGACGTCTTCACGCCCAGCATCAGACGCTGCAGTAGTAATGTACCGCCCGGCGCCCGGCTGAACGCCTGTTCGAGCTGCGGCCGCACCTGCATCAGCAGCAGCGGGTTCTCGAAGTACGGGATAGCCGGTTTCGCCGCCGCCGGCAGCGTCGTCGCGAGGCCGTCGGTGAACTCGTGGTGATAGCGCGTCAGCATCATCGACCCGAATGCGGCGACGCCGACGGTGCTGCCAATCGAGCGGAAGAAGATCGTCGACGAAGTCGCCGCGCCCATCCGCTCCGCGGGGGCGACGTTCTGCACGGCGAGCGTGTAGACCGGCTGCAGCAGCCCCATCCCGAGCCCGGCGATCACCATCGCGGTCGCGACGTAGAAACGCGCGGTGGTCAGGTCCATACGCGCGAACATGATCATGCCGATCGCGATCAGGATCGATCCGGCGATGCCGATCGTTTTGTACTCGCCGGTGCGCGAGATCGTCTGTCCGCCGAACGCGGCGGCAATCACGACGCCCATCAGGAGCGGCGTCAGCAGGTTGCCCGACTGGGTGGCGGATACGCCGAGGACGCCTTGCATGAACAGCGGCAAGTAGATGATCGTGCCGAACATGCCGACGCCGAGCACGAACGACGCGACCGAACAGACCGCCATGATCGGATGCTGGAACAGCACGAGCGGGATGATCGGTTCCTTCGCGTGGCGCTCGGCGAAGATCAGCGCGACGAGCATCACCGCCGACGTGACGAAGAGCGACGTGACGCGCGGCGACGTCCAGCCGTATCGCGTCGCCCACGTCAGCGCGAGCAACAGCGGGACGACGCACCCGATCAGCGTCGCGAAGCCGGCCCAATCGAGCTGGCGCGCCTCGCGGCGCGGCCGCATGTTGGGAAACTCGAAGTAAATCGCCGCCAACGCGATGATCCCGACCGGCAGGTTGACGTAGAAGCAGGCGCGCCACGACCACGAGTCGGTGAGCCAGCCGCCGAGCGTCGGGCCGAAGATCGAGGCGATGCCCCAGATGGCGGCGAACAGCCCCTGATACTTGCCGCGTTCGATCGGCGAGAAAATGTCGCCGACGATCGTGAAAAGAATGCCGGTCACCATGCCGCCGCCGACACCCTGCAGGCCGCGGAACACGATCAACTGTCCCATGCCGTCGAGCGGCAGGAAGGTCATCTGCCCGGCCGCGCCGCACAACGCCGACGCGACGACGAACAGCAGCGCGCCGAGCATGAAGTACGGCTTGCGTCCGGAGCGGTCCGACAGGCTCGCGAAGATGGGGACCGACACGGTCGACGCGAGCAGGTAAATCGTCGCGACCCAGGGATATCGATCGAATCCTTGCAGCGACGCGATGATCCGCGGTTCCGCCGTGCCGACGATCGTCTGATCGATTGCCGCAAGGGAGGCGGCGAGCAGCAGGCCGAGCATCGTGCCAATGAGTTGCGGACGCGTGAGGCGGAGGAGCCCGGACGTGACGTAGACCGGTTCTGCTGGTGCCGTGGACATGTGAGCGCGAGATCATACGACGAACCGGCGTCACGTCAGCGTATAGACTGTCTATGGCTGTGGCTATAGACTATCTGTAACCATGACACTGCACTCCTCGCGGCCTGACGCCCGCACCGATTTACTCCACGGCACGCTCGACATGTTGATTCTCCAGACGCTGCAATGGGGGCCGCAGCACGGGTACGCCATCGGGCAGACGATTCGCGCCCAGTCGTCCGACGTCCTGCAGGTCGAAGCGGGATCGCTCTATCCCGCGCTCCAGCGTCTCGCCAAAAAGGGATGGGTCACGTCGAAGTGGGGCACGACCGAAGCGAACCAGCGCGCCAAGTACTATCGCCTGACGCCGGAAGGGAAGAAGCAGCTGCTGCGCGAGGAATCCCGATGGACCGAACTGGTTGCCGCGATCGGACGCGTGATGTCGTGGAACAGGCCATAGACCGTCTACGTCTATGTGGCTATAGAAACGCTATAGCCTGGGAGGCCGCGTGTTCGACAAAGCTGACTTCGACGACGAGATTCGCGCGCACCTGAAGATCGCCGCCGCCGAGCGCGTCGCCGACGGCGCAAGCCCGAAAGACGCCGAGCTCGACTCGTTGAAGGAGTTCGGCAACGTCGCGCTGACCGGCGAAGCGGCACGCCGCGTCTGGGTGCCGAACTGGCTCGAATCGGTGTTCGACTTCGTCAGCGACATCCGCTACTCGGCGCGCGTGCTTGCCAAGAGCCCTGTCTTCTCGCTGACGGTCATCGCCGTGCTCACGCTTGGCATTGGCGTCAACGCCGCGGTCTTCACGCTGCTGAAGAGCATGGCGCTCAACCCGCTGTCGGGCATCGGCGATTCCTCGCAGCTCTCCATCATCGTCAACGAGACCGACAAGGGCCGGAAGGCCGGTCTGTCGTATCGCGACTATCAATTCGTCCGCGACCACGACCAGTCGTTCTCGGGCCTCGCCGCGTCCGGACTGCTGGCGGCGAATTTCGGACGCGGAAAGAACGCGAAACCGATTTACGCGGAGCTGGTCAGCGGCAACTACTTCCAGGTCCTCGGCGTTCGGGCGGAACTCGGGCGGACGATTCTGCCGTCGGATGAAGTCGCGCCAGGCGGACATCCCTACGCCGTCCTCAACGACGGTTTCTGGCGCCGCGATTTCGGCGCCGACCCAAACATCGTCGGCAAGACGATCGAGATCAACAACTTCAAGCTGACGATCGTGGGCGTCGCCGATCCGTCGTTCCACGGAATGATCGTCGGCTACGACGACGAGGCGTTCATTCCGGTGATGATGGCGGCGCAAATGGGCGCCAACGTGGGCAGCCTGCAGAGCGGCGCGTCGACCGATGTCCTCGCCGACCGCGGCGCCGGCATCCTGGACGTGTTCGGGTTCCTGCGGCCCGGCGTCACGGCGCCGACGGCAAGTGCGCAGCTGAAAACACTCTCCGCGACGCTGATGCAGGAAGCCGGCATCAGTGAAACGAAGCAACAGCTCACGCTGCTCCGGATTTGGGAATCGCCGTATGGCGGTCAGACATTCTTGCTGCCGGCGCTAGTCGTCCTCGCCGTGATGGGCCTGTTCGTGCTGACGATCGCCTGCGCGAACATCGCCGGGCTCGTCCTGGTTCGCGGCATGTCGCGGCGTGGCGAACTGGCGGTCCGGCTCGCGCTCGGCGCGTCCCGGTCCCGCGTCGTCCGGCTCCTACTGCTGGAAAATCTCGTGCTCGCGATTCCCGGCGCGATCCTCGGCATGCTCCTCGCTGCGCGCGCGATACCGTTCCTGACGTCGTACGCGCAGACGATGGCGGCGCCACAGCGGTTGTTCTTCAACATCCAGATCGATCGCCTGGTGATTGCCTTTGCCGCGGCCGTGGCGACGGCGAGTGCGCTCGTGTTCGGCTTCGTGCCCGCGCTCCGCAGCTCGCGCATCGACCTGGTCACCGCGATCAACGAGGATTCGTCGCCGCGCGGCGCGGCTCGAGGACGGCTGCGCTCGGGGCTCGTCATCGCGCAGGTGGCGGTGTCGTTGCTGCTGCTCGTGGGCGCCGGCCTGGTGACGCGAAGCCTGGACGCCGCACGTCATGCGTATCCCGGCTTCGATCCGAATCACGTGACGGCGATCGACATCGACCTGCGCGCGAACGGCTACACGCCGGCGCGCGGCCGTGTCTTCTACCGTCAACTGCTCGATGCGGTGAAAGCCGATCCTGGCGTCGAGTCGGCGACGTTGGCGTCCACGATGCCGCTGAATCTGACGGGGGTACGCGAGCAGCGCGTCGAGGTCGACGGCTACACGCCTCGCAAGAACGAGGATCTCGGCTTCGAATCGGCGACCGTCGGGCCCGACTACTTCAGCACGCTGCGTATTCCGCTGAAAGCGGGACGCGGGTTCGAGGATCGCGACGACGAGACGGCGGCGCCAGTCGCGGTGGTGAACACGACCTTCGCGCAGAAGTTCTACGCGGGTGCGGACAACGCAATCGGCAAGCGCATTCGCGTCGGCACAGGCGGCTGGCGGACGATTGTCGGCGTCGCGGCAGACATCAAGTACTCGCAGATCAACGAGCCGCCACGGCCGTACGTCTACCAGCCGTTGTTCCAGGCCTATCGCTGGAGTATGACGCTTCATGCTCGCGGATCCGGGCCTACCAATGCCATGGTCGAACAGGAACAGGCGCACATCGCCACGCTCGATTCCGACCTGCCGATCATTCACGCTCGCGCGCTTCGCGACACGCTGCCGGGCGCGACCGTGATCCTCGAATTCATGTCCGCGTTCCTGTTCGTGTTCGGCGCATCGGGCATGGCGCTGGCGGGCATGGGCATCTACGGGCTCGTCGCCTACACCGTCAAGCAGCGGACCCGCGAGATCGGCATCCGCATGGCGCTCGGCGCGACGACCGTCGCCGTGATCCGCGAGTTCCTCGGACGTGGGGTCCGCCTCGGCGCGATCGGCGTCGGCGTGGGCGTCGCGGGCGCTCTCGCGATCAGCCGGCTGCTCGCGAGCGTGCTCTTCGGCGTCAGCGCGACCGACGCGATCTCGTTCACACGAGCGGTCGCGATCGTCCTGGGCGGCGTTGTGCTCGCCACGATCGCGCCCGCGTGGCGCGCATCACGCACGAATCCGCTGACGGCGCTGCGGCATCAGTGATAATGAGTGGGTGCGCGCGGTCATCCTTTACGCAATCGGCGCCGGATCGCTGGCGTTCGGCTTTTACGAGTTCTGGCGCGACGGCGTCGCGGATCAAAATGCATTCGGGATCGGCGCGGTCTGCCTGGCTGCCGGCGCCGGACTGCAGGTGCTGCAGGATCTCTGGCGGAAGATCACACGTCGATGACGTCGTGATCTGACGGCGGCTCCGTGATGCGTTGCTGCCGTTTGCGCAACGCGACGACGATCGCGACGCACGCCGTCCACGTCGGCAGCATGTCGACGACAGGAACCAACTCCACGACGAACGTCGGCAGCAACAACGGATGAAATCCGAGGAGTCGTGACGTCGCAATCGCGGCGACGACGTCGAGGATTTCGTCGGCGAACGCGATGCCGAACGGACCGAGCGCCAGTTGAAGCACGTCCGTCGCGATCGCTACGGCGTACGCGAATCGGACTTCGCGCGTATTCATTCCTTCAGTGTACTGTCCGCGGTGGCCAACTTCTTGGCCGCTTCGCATGTTCCCGCAGAGCTGACGCGCGGACGATGTATAAAAGGTCTTCTGCCTCCCATCATTCGACAGGCGATTGCCTCCTGGCGATCGGCGCCTGTAGTCAGTGTCGTGACGATCTTGTCGCTCGCGCTGGGCATCGGTGCGACGACTGCCATCTTCTCGCTGGTCAACGGACTGCTGCTGCGCGAGCTGCCGGTGAGAGATCCGCGCCGGCTCGTCATGGTGACGACGGGGACGGCCATAGGCGAGGACTCGTGGAATTTCGCCGCGTGGCGCGCGATCGCCGGCCAGCGTGACGTCTTCGCGCAGAGCGCGTCGTGGTCGTCGACGCAGTTCAATCTTGCGCGTCGGGGCGACACGCGCTACGTCGACGGGCTCGTCGTCAGCGGATCGTTCTTCGACACGCTCGGCATCCCCATGGCTGCGGGTCGCGGAATCACCGAACGCGACGATCGCGACGGCGGGGCAGTCGATGGTCCCGTCGCCGTCATCAGTCATCGTTTCTGGACGGCCGAGTACGGCGGTGCACCGGACGCGATCGGAAAGAGCGTCGTCCTCAACGCGCAGCCGTTCACGATCGTCGGCATCACTGCGCCGGAATTCGCCGGCCCCGAGCCGGGGCGGCGGTTCGACGTGATGATCGCGATCCATGCCGAGCCGCAGGCCGGCGGGATGCGGCGCATCGACGACAACGACTGGCAGTGGCTGACTGTCGTCGGCCGGTTGAAGGATGGTCAGACGGTCGAGGCGGCGTCGGCCGCGCTGGCGGCGGTGGCGCCGCAAATCCGCAACGCCTCGATGCCGCGACTGTCTGCCTTTCGCGATCAGTACCTTCGGAACGGATTCCATCTCGTGTCGGCGGCCTCGGGTAATTCGTTTCTGAAGCAGCGGTTCGAGCAGCCGTTGATGACGGTGCTGCTGCTCGTGCTGCTCGTGCAGTTCATCGGCACGACGAACATCGCAAACATGTTGATGGCGCGAACCAACGCCCGGCGTCACGAGTTCGGCGTCCGCGTGGCGCTTGGCGCGTCGCCGTCGCGGATGTTTGCGCAGTTGCTCGCCGAGAGCCTGCTGGTCGTTGCAGTGGGCGCCGCGATTGGCGTCGCGATCGCGCGATGGACGAGCCAACTGCTCGTGCGTCAGTTGTGGACGCAAACCGGACCGGTGTTTCTCAACGTCGGACTCGACGGACGCGTCCTCGCGTTCGTGATTGCGGTGGCGGGCGCGACGGCCGTCGTGTTCGGCGTCACGCCGGCGATTCGGGCGGCGTGCAGCGATCCGATGGACGCCCTGCACGCACAGACGCGGACGGTCGCGGGCAGCGGCCGCGGCGCCGCCATCGGCGTCATCGTCCAGGTGGCGTTCTCGACCGTGATCCTGATTGCCGCGAGCCTGTTTCTCCGAACGTTCTCGACCGTGCTCACGCGAGAGCGCGCGTTCGCGCCGGACCGCGTGCTGCTGGTCCGCGTGGACGGAACGGCCCTGAGCACTGGTCTTCGCGAGCGCATCGCACTGTTCGAAGAGTTGCGCCGCGCCGCCGCCGCCGTGCCGGACGCCCAGTCCGCCGCGCTCTCGTTCGTCGTGCCTGGCGGGACGACGATCTTCCGAGTTCCGGTGGACGTATCCGGCGCATCGGCGGGGCTGTCGGCGCAGCAGCGCGTCACATTCGGCAACCTCGTGTCGTCGGATTGGTTTTCGACGTTCGGTGTGCCGATCGTGTCCGGGCGCGGCTTCAACGACGGAGATCGATACGGCACGACGAAAGTCGCCGTCGTCAATCAGATGTTCGCGCAGCGATTCCTCAACGGGGCAAGCCCGATCGGCCAGACGCTCAGGTTCGATGCGCGGATCACCGGCGGCGCCGTGCGCGCACAGATCATCGGCGTCGTCCCCGACGTGGCGTACACGAAGCTGCAGCAGCCGATCGGTCCGTCGATGTACCTCTTGTTCAATCAGCGCGACGAGCCTTTCTTCGTGCGCGCGCTGACGACGGTGACGATCGCCGTGCGAACGCGAACGGCCGCGCCGCTCGCCGCAACTCGCAGCATCGCGGCGGCGTTGCAGGCGGTCAGCCCCGATGTGTCGTTTTCGTTTCAGGCGCTCACCGATCAGTTGGAAGCATCGATCACGCAGGAGAGGCTCGTGGCGTTGCTGTCGATGGGGTTTGGCATCCTCGCGTTGATCCTCGCGGTGCTGGGTCTGTACGGCATCACCTCGTACGCGACGACGCGACGGCGGCGCGAGTTTGCGGTGCGGATGGCGTTGGGCAGCACACCAGAGCAGGTCACTCGGCTCGTGCTCGCCGGTGTAGGCACGCTGCTCGGAATCGGCCTCGCGATTGGTGCGGTAGGCGGTTGGTGGGTCGCGAAACTCGCGTCGGCCTTGCTCGTCGACGTCGAGCCGCACGACCCGGTGTCGTTTGCGATCACCGCTGGCGTCCTGCTGTTGGGTGGTCTTGCCGCCGGGTGGTTGCCCGCCGTGCGCGCGTCGCGCGTTGCGCCCGCGGAGCTACTTCGCTCCGAGTGACGTTCCCGGCCTGATCTCGTCGGTCGCGCGGCGCACGATTTGATCGCCGGCGCGTACGTCGCCGGTTACCTCGACCGAGTCGCCATCGGCGACGCCTTTTCGGACATCAACCCATTCGGCGCGGCCGCTACGCGCGCGGATCACAAACGTGCGCTCGGCCGTCGTCACGACGCTCGTGCGTGGGACGACGAGCGACGCTTGCGATCGTGCGGCCGGCCACTTCACGGACGGATACATGCCTGGAGCGAGCGTCCCATCGCCGTTCGTGACGTCGAGCTCGACGGCCATCGTTCGCGTTTTCGCATCGAGCGCGTGGGCGATTCGCGCCACTTTGCCGGTGTAGGACCGATTCGGGAACGCCGGCACGATGAACGTCACGTTCGTCCCGGCTGCCACGCTGCCGCTGTCCTGTTCCGGGACGGCGACGACGATGCGCAGGCGCGAGAGTTGTTGCAAGACGAGCAGCGGCGTCGCCGATGGTCCGACGAGCGCGCCAGGATGGACGAGACGGTCGGTGATCATGCCGTCGAACGCCGCCGTGATCCGAAGGTACGTCTGCAGGTCGCGTTGCGCGCGCAATTCCGCCGCCGCGGCGCGGCTGGACTGTTCGCGCGCCGTCAGGAGCGCCTTGGCGGCGTCAACCTGTTTTTCTGCCAGCACGAGCTCGTTCCCGGCAACGGCGCCAGGCGTCTGCGCCGCTTGCTTCGTGCGCTCGTAGGTGCTCGTGACCGCTTCGAGTGACGCCTGTGCCTGGACGCGGTCCGCTTCGGCCGCCTGTGCCTTCGACTCGGCCTGCGCGACGGCGGCGACGAGTTCCGGCGCGCTTAACTCGATCAGCAGTTGGCCGTGCGTGACCCGGCTGCCGCGATCGACGAGCACGCGCTCGACGTATCCGGCGACGCGCGCGACGATCGACACCTGTTGAAACGCCTGGATCTCGCCTGGGAGATCGACGGTTCGCGTCAGCATGCGCGACGCGACCGGCACGAGCTCGATCGATTGCGCGCTCGTCGAGATGATGGCGATGAGGCAGAGCAGCGGAATGAGAACGTTACGCGTCATAGAAACGGCTTTCCGGGTCCAGCGGATTGAGCGACGGGGACATCAGCGACGCGCTGCGCTGGAACAGCGAGTACATCGCCGGCAACACAACCAGCGTCGTCACGGTCGCGGCGAGCAGACCGCCGATCACGGCGCGGCCGAGCGGCGCGGCCTGCGACCCGGCATCGCTGATGCCGATCGCCATCGGCAGCATGCCGACGATCATCGCGGTGGCAGTCATCAGGATCGCGCGCAGACGCGTGACCGCGCCGGCTCGAGCCGCTTCGCTGGCCGATTGCCCGTCGTGGCGAAACCGCTCGGCGAAGGTGACGAGCAGAATGGAGTTCGCGACGGCGATCCCGATCGCCATGATGGCGCCCATGAACGACTGGACGTTCAGCGTGGTGGCCGTCAGCCGCAGCATGATGAGCGCGCCGGCGAGCACCGCAGGGATTGTCAGGATCACGATGCACGCGAGTCGCAGCGACTGGAAGTGTGCCGCCAGCAGCAGAAAGATCGCGACCACGGCCAAGAGCAAACCGATCCGCAAACCGCTGAGCGTCTGCTCGAGCGCCGGCACTTGACCGCGCATCCTCACGCTCACGCCGCGCGGCGCCTCGCCGGCCGCAGCGATCGCCTGCTGGATCTTTGCCGCGGCGTCGCCGAGCGCGATGTCGTGCAGGTTGGCGGTGACGCTGACGACATGCTGGCCGTTGTATCGCTCGATGAGCCCGGGCATGCGGCCACGTCTCACCGTTGCCACGTCGACGAGATGCGTCGCCGTGTCGCCGTTCGGTGCGATCGGTAGCGCGCCCACTTCGTCGACGTCCTGCATGCGGTTCTGCGGAATCTCGACCTGGATCTGAAACGCATTTCCCGACACCGGGTCGCGCCAGAAGTTCGGCTCGGTGAATCGCGACGAGGAGGTCGCCGGCACCACCGACCGCGTGACGTCGGCCATCGTCAGGCCGAATTGCCCGGCTCGCGTGCGGTCGACGTCGATGTCCAGCGTCGGGTAGTCGAGCGGCTGCGCGAAGGCGACGTCGCGCAGAAATGAGAGTGTCAGCAACTGCTGCTGAATCTTGGCGGCGAATTTCGCGTTCTCGTCGAGGCTCGGACCAAACACGCCGACTTCGACCGGTGTCGCCGAGCCGAAACTCATCACCTGACTGACGATATCTCCAGCTTCGAACGACACCCGAACGTCGGGCATCTCCTGGTGGAGCGCCTCGCGTAGCCGCTCGCGCAATGCCTCGTCGCCACGTACACCGGACCGGAGCGAGAGCTGCAGAATCGCTTCGTGCGACCCGCTGGTGAAGAGGTGAATCAGATTGACCGGATAGCTGGCCGGTTGCACACCGATGAAATCGCTGGTCGTCGTGACGTTCGATGGACCGACGACGCGCGCGATCGTGTCGAGCGCCCGCAGTGAGAGTCGTTCGGTTTCTTCGACGCGCGTGCCGGTGGGCGCGCGCAGTCGCAGACGCATCAGCCCGGCATCCGTTTGCGGAAAGATCTCGGTGCCGGCGCGCGGAAGGAGCACGACGACCAGACCGACCGCGAGGACCGCGTACACGCCAACGACGAAAACGCGCACAGCCGCGAGGCGATCGAGGAGCCCCGTGTAGGCGGCGCGGATACGGCCGAACCACCCTTCGATTTCTTCGCCACGGTGAGCCTCGCGCATCAGCCATGTCGAGAACACCGGCACGAGCGTGCTCGAGAGCAGGTACGAGGCGATCATCGCAAAGCCGACCGCGAGCGACAGCGGCACGAAGAGCTGTCGGCCGACGCCCACCATGAAGAACGACGGCACGAACACCGCCAGGATGCAGAGCATCGAGAGGAGCCGCGAGATCGCGGTGCGGCTGCAGGCCTCGACGACGGCTTTCGCGCGCGACACGCCAGGCCGCATCTGCGTGTGGATGTTCTCGATTTCAACCGTCGCCTCATCCACGAGGACACCGACGGCAAGCGCGAGGCCGCCGAGCGTCATGATGTTGATCGTCTGCCCGGTCAGCCAGAGCAGCACGACGGCGGCGAGCAGCGCGAACGGAATGTTCGCGACGACGATCAGCGCGCTGCGCCAGTCGCGCAGAAAGAGGAGCACCATCAGGCCCGTCAACGCCGCGCCCAGGAGCCCTTCGAGCACGAGGCTGCGAATCGAATTCCGCACGTACGGCGACTGGTCGAACTCCAACCGCACGTCGACATCTTCCGGCACGACCTTCTTGAAGTCGGGAATTGCGGCGCGGACGCGATTGATGACGTCGACCGTCGATGCGTCGGCGCGTTTCGTGACGGGGATGTACACCGTCCGCTTGCCGTTCACGTGTGCGTAGGCGGTGACCAGGTCTGTGCCGTTTTCGATCGTGCCGATGTCGCGGAGATACACCGACGGACCGGATCCCGGATGGATCGGCGTGCCGAGTAGATCCGTCAGGGTTCCACCAAGCGTCGCGTTCGTGCGCGCGATGCGGTTGATCGTGCCGGTCGACACGTTGCCAGACGGCATCACGAGCGTCGCCTTGTTCACGGCCGCGATCGCGTCTTCCGGCGACACGCGATACTGCTGCAGCTTGTCGGGATCCAGCGTGACGACAATCGTCCGCTGATTGCCGCCGAACGGCGGCGGCGCAGACACGCCGGGCAGCGTCGCAAAGAGCGGCCGCACGCGGTTGAGCGCGATGTCCTGCATCTCGCCCTGCGTCCGGTTTGCGCTGCTGAACACGAGTTGTCCCACGGCGACGCTGCCGGCGCCGAAACGGGTGATGAACGGCGGAACCGTGCCGGGCGGCATGAAGGCGCGCGCGCGATTCACGTAGCCGACCGTTTCGCTCATCGCTTGCGCCATGTCGGTGCCGGGAAAGAACACCAGCTTCATCAGCGCGGCGCCCTGGATGCTTTTGCTCTCGACGTGCTCGATTCCGGTGATGTAGAGGAAGTGGTACTCGTAGTAATACGTGAGGAACCCTTCCATCTGCGCCGGATCCATGCCGCCGTACGGCTGCGCGACGTAGATCGCCGGGTCGCCGACGTCAGGAAAAATGTCCTCGGGCATCCGCTGGATGGCGAGGATCGACGTCAGCGCGATCGCGACGAGGGCGACGACGATCGTGATCGGCCGGCTGAGCGCGGCAAGCACTAAGCGCATTACGAACTCGAATCGAACGTCGCGATGAACGGTTCGAGATCGCCAGACGCGGCGGCGACCGCCAGCAATCGACGCCACACATTGAGCTGCGCGAGCGCGGTGTCGATTTCCGCCGAGGTCAGCAGCCGCTGCGCGTCGGCCAGGTCGACGAGCGGTCCGAGGCCGGCCTGATATCGCGCCCGCGCCTGATCGACGGCGGCACGCGCCGCATCGAGTTCGATCGGCGTGTTCGCCGCAATCCGCCGCGCGCCGTCGAGCGCCGCAACCGCGGCGCTCCAGCGTGCGCGCAAGTCGGTCGCGATCTGGCGCGCGCGCGCTTCTTCGGCGCGGAGCGTCGCGGCGCGCTCAGCTTGCCTCGCGTGGATGCTCGCCGCATCGAAGAGCGGAAAGGTGACCGTCAGTCCGGCGGCGTAGTTCTGTACCGTTTCGCCGTCGGCGCCGCGGGCGTAGGCGGCGCCTTGCAGCGCGACCCGTGGAAAGTACGTCCGTCCGAGCGCACGCAGCTCCGCGGCCGTCTGCTCGACCACCGACTGCTGCTCGCGCGCGACGGGCACGTTGGCCGTGACGAGCGGCGCCGGCTGGGCCGTCGGCAGCGCCGTCGGTATGCGCACGGTCACGTCGGGCGCGTTGCCGCCGACGAACTGCGTCATCGTCGCCTGAGCGATCGCGACGGCCTGCTGCGCCTGAATGAGCTGCGTCCGTGCGGCGGCGGCTTCGGCACGCGCGCGTGACGCCTCGGCGCCAGGGCGAAGTTCGGCGTTGACGAGCGCCTCCACGCGTTGCACGAGCACCTCGCCGCGATCGACGCCCGCCTGCGCGGCGGTGACCGTGGCGCGCGCGGCGGCGAGCGTCAGCACGGCGTCGAGCGTCTGCGCGGCCACATCGAATTGGGTCCGCTTGAGCGCCGCTTCGGCCCGCGTGCGAGAGGCGGCTGCGGCGGCGACGTTGGCCGACCGCAAACCGAAGTCAAACGGCTCCCAGCTGACGAGGACGCCGATCGCGGCGCCCCACACGGTCTCCGTCGTGTTGGTCCCAAGCACCGGGCCGGAGATCGACGGCAACACGCCCTGGGGCAGCAGCAATCCGAACACGTTGTTCCGCGTCGCCTGATTGATTTGACCGATGGTGTCGAGGCGCGGCAGGTACGATGTCCGCGCGAGTCGAATGGCGGCTGCCGCCGCCCCGACCTGCTCCTGCGAGACGTCGACCGCAGCGTAACTCTGGAGCGCGCGCTGGACGACGTCGCGTACCGTGATCGGTGCCTGCGCCATGCCGACGAGCGGCGACAGGACGTATGCGCAGGCGATGGCGGTTCCGCAAACGCGTCGGCTCATTCGCCCTCGATCAGCTCGCCAAACAGCTCGCGGACGCGCGCCTTCGCCGTTTCGAGCGTGCGCCGGCCGAGCGCCGTCGCGCGATACACCTTGCGGCGCGACTTGCCGTTCCGCTGCTCGCTGGCGCGCAGGTATCCCTTGCGTTCGAGACCGTGGAGGATGGGGTAGAGCGTGCCGAAGCTGATGTGGTAGCCGTGCCGCGCGAGCTCGTGGATCATGCCGAGGCCGAAGATCGGTCCTTCGACGGCGTGATGCAGCACGTGGAGCCGAATGAGACCGGAATAGAGATCGCGATCTTCGGCGGCCTGTTTTCCTGCGGACTTCGTCATCGAAGTTCGTTTACGAACCTCGACCTTATGACGACGAAGTCTAAGAAGTCAATCAGGCGTCGGCGCGGACGTAGCCACCGTTCGGCGTGCGACGCAGGAACTTCTGCGCTTCGAGGGTGGCAAGCAGCGTATCGCAGGCGTGATCGTCGAGACTCCACAGCCGCTGCGCCTGCCGCTTCGTGAGGTGGAGACCCGGGATTTCCGAGTATTCCGCGCGAATCAACGTCAGCCAGTCAGTCATGTCGCGCCGAGATCAAGCAAGCGGTGTACCGCTGAGCTGTGGCTGTAAGTTATTGAATTTGGGGTGAACGAGATGTGCGGTGGGTAATTCCCCGCTCAGTAGTCGCTCAAATTCCCACCCGGGACGGCCGCGCGAAGGGCATTCAGCACCGCGCCCAGGTCGATCAGTTCCTGCACGATCGCGCCTTCAACCGGCGACAACAGCCCGATCGCGGCGAGGCCCATCCCGACGACGCTCAGGGCCATGCCGCCCACCGCGCTTTCGAGCGCAATGCGGCGCATCCGCCGCGCGATGTGGAACAACTCGTCGACGCGCTTGAGCGACGCGTCCATGATCACGGCGCCGGCGGCTTCGGTCGTGATATCGCTGTGATGGCCGAACGCGACGCCAACGGTGGCGGCGACGAGCGCCGGCGCGTCGTTGATGCCGTCGCCGACGAACAGCGTCGGCGCGCGGGCGGCCTCGCGTTCGGTGATCGCGACTTTCTGCTCGGGCGTTTGTCCGGCGTGCACTTCGCGGATGCCGACGCGATCGGCCAGCGCCTGCACCTCGCTCGGCCGATCGCCGGACACGAGCAGGATGCGCGTGAGTTGATGCCGCGGTCCGAGGTGATCGACGAACGTGCGGCTGTCTTCGCGTGCGCTGTCGCGAAACGTGTAGGTGGCGGCGTATTGCTCGTCCACCAGAACGACGCATTCCAGGCCGCCGCGCGCAGCGGGCAGGCGCCGCGCGATCGCCTCGCTCGACTCGGCATGGCGGCGTCCGACGATCTGGACGTGGCGGCCGTCCACGAATCCGTCGAGGCCGCGGCCCGGTTGCTCCCGTACGGCCGTCGCGTCGATGAGCGCAATCTGCTCCCGCGCCGCGGCGTGCAGCAACGGGGCCGCGAGCGGGTGTTTCGAATAGCGTTCCAGGCTCGCCGCGAGTTGCAGCACGCGCGCGTCCGCCAGGCCGTCCACCGCGCGATGCTCGAGCGTCGGCGTGCCGTAGGTGAGGGTGCCGGTCTTGTCGAGCACGATCGTGCGGCACGTGTCGATCTGCTCGAGCGCCGCGGGGTCGCGAATCACGATCCCGTGGCGGGCGGCGAGGGAGATCGAACCGATGATCGCGACGGGGATGCCAATCAGCAGGGGACACGGCGTCGCGACGACGAGGACCGCAAGGAAACGCATCGCGTTGCCGGTCGCGATCCAGGCCGCGATCGCGATGACGAGCGCGATGGGCGTGTACCACGCGCCGAGCCGGTCGCCCAGGCGCCGCAATTCCGGCTTCCGCTGTTCCGAGTCGCGAAGGACGTTCATGATCCGGGCGTACCGCGAGTCGGCGGCGACGCGCGTCGCGCGAATCGTCAACGCGTGCTCGCCGTTGATCGCGCCGGAGAACACCTCGGATCCCGGCGCCTTCGCCATCTGGAACGGTTCGCCGGTCAGGTACGACTCATCCATGACCCCGCGGCCGTCGACGACGACGCCGTCCACCGGACACACGTCGTGCGGAAAGACGGCAATGCGGTCGTCGACGCGCACCTCGTCCACCCGCACGTCCTCGACGTCATCGCCGCTGCGCCGATGGACGATCGTCGGCATGCGGCGAGCCAGGGCGCGCAGCACCGACGAGGCGCGACCGACCGCGAACCGCTCGAGCGTCTGCCCGCCCGACAGCATCAGGACGACGAGCGTGCCCGCCAGGTATTCGTGGAGAACGACGGAGGTGACGATGGAAATGCCGGCGAGATGGTCGGCGCCGAACTCGCGCCGCCACGCTTGACGCGCCAGGTCCCACACGATGGCGCCGCCGCCGATGATGAGCGCCGCGACGAGCGGCGCGTCGCGGGCGAGCGGCGTCGCGCTCGTCACGCGCAACGCGGCGTGCACGACGAGCGCGGCGACCGACAGGAGCGCGATCAGGTGTGCGCGCACGCGGGCCGCAGCGTTTCGTCCACGAAGCGATCGATCGCCGGCCAGTCGGTGAACTCGTAGTTGCGCGACGTGTCGGTCGGTCCACCCGCCTTGCGCGCGATCCGCTTCATGATGAAACGGATGATGAAGTTGTAGCGGCGGTAGAGCAGTGCGCCGGCCACCGGCATCACCGTCGCGGGGCGCCACCCGGTCGCCGCGATGAAGTCGTCGATCATCCGCTGCACGTCGAGCCGTGCCTGGGTCCTGCGATCGGCCGGCGCCAGCGGATCTTCGACGGTGACCTCGCTCAGGCTCACGGACAGAAACGCCGCCTGGTGAAACTCGAGCTGCGTCCGGTGCTCGATGACGAACCGGACCATCTCGCGTTCGTGCCGGCCGGCGTGCACCGACGCGGCGACACAGACCGCGCCGTATTTGTCCCAGTCGATCGCGAGCGGCAGGTCGCGCACGTCGAAGACGTCGACGGCGACGCCCCGGTCGCGAAGGTCGTCGGCGATGTGCTCGGCGACGCGGCAGGTGTGTCCTCCGCGCGTTGCAAAAAAGACAGCGGCATTCATATCGTGTCCTCGGGTTACACGCCTGGCTCGCCGAATCGGCCGCAGATCGGGTGCGCGATCGCGATGAAGTCGTCCATCCGCATGCGAATCGCGTCCTTGTGCGTCCCGCCGTTGAACGCGATCGTCGGCTCGAGCGCGAGCGACGAATCGAGATAGATCCGCTGGTGGTAGAGCGGGCCGAGCGGCGGCATCGCGCCCGCCTCGCAGTCGGGATAGAGCCACTGCAGCTCGTGCTCGTGCGCGAGCCGCACCGAGTGCGCCCTCGCGATCATCGCGAGCCGATCGAGGTTGACGACGTAATGCGCGGGGACGACCGCCTGGACCGGATCGCCGTCGGCGAAGCATACGACCGACTTGGCCCATCGCCATCCGGACGTATGCGTCACCGACGCTTCTTCCGCCGCCGTGTACGCCGCTGGATGTGGAAACACGCTGTACGCGACGTTGGATCGCCGCAAGAATTCCTGTACCGACACAGTCACCGACATAAAGCCTCCTACACGACCACCGGCTCCATGTCCCGGTGGCGTCCGATCGCGCGCAGTGTGTCGACGATGTCCTCGCTCGTCGGCGCGTGGTCGTGGTGCGGCGCGCGGAGGATGTCGTTCATCGAGATGACGCCTTGCACGTAGCCGTCGCGGTCGACGACAGGCAGGCGGTGGACGCGGTGCCGGCTCATCGTGCCGAGCGCCGTGATGAGCGTGTCTTCGGGGCGGCAGGCGATCGCCGGGTGCGTCATCGCTTCTTCGATGTGAATGTGCGCGGGCGTGCGTCGATGCGCCGCGATGGCAATGCACACATCACGATCCGTAATCGCGCCGACGAGCCGGCCGACCTCGCTGACGACCGGAACGAAGCCGCAGTCGCGCTCGAGCATCACGAAAATCGCATGTTCGAGGTCCGACTTGGGCGTACACGTCGCCACATCCGTGGTCATGAGTTGGCTGACGATCATGGGAGGCCTCCAGGATTCGCGGCGGCGGGAGACGCCGGTGCCGGAAACCCGGCGTGGCGCCGTCATCCACACCTTCGCGTGCAAGACGCCTGCTAGCGGCCGATGACACCGGGTCCAAAAGGACCTGGCCTGCGCGGAAACAATCCGCGGTGGTCGACGAACGTCGCGGGCTCGAGGCGGCGTCCCGCGGGATACTTCGCTGCTTCGCGTCTGGCCGCGTAGAGCAGGACGCGGCCGGCGGCACCATCGATCAGCGGAGTGAGACCCGCAAACTCACGTTCGATCGCGCGCCGCAGATCGCGCATGCGCGCGGCAACCTCCGGCTGCGAGTCGGTCAGATACCGCTCCATCGCCCACAACGCCGCGCCGTAGCCGCCGCGGAACTTCGCCGCGTCGCGTGCGAATCGTGCGCGCACGCGTGCATCGGCGTCCTCTCCGTACCGTTTCCACCCGGCGAACGTCGTCCGCATGATGCGATACAAGCTCGGACCGTTGACGGCGTAGTCGCGCGCGAACGCGCGTTCGAGCCACGTGTTCGAGGCGTCCTGCGAGATGTGCGGGTGATGAAAATTGAATTTGTCCTGTCCGTGGATGTCGGCAATGTCGACGTCGTTTCGCAGCAGTCCTGCGCTGAGCGCCTCGGCGTACAACGGCGTGCCGGGCACCGGCGTGTACAGCATGAACTGATGGCAGTCCGCGTCGTGGGCGACCGCGTGCTCGATTTCGCTCTCGAGGTTGTCGGGTGTGTGATGCTCCAGTCCGATGATCGTCGAGCCCTGGACGTGGATGCCGTGCGACTGCAGTTCGCGCGTCAGCGCCTGCGTGTCGCTGTTGCGCAGCTTCATGTAGGTCGCCTGTTTCGACTCGAGGCCCATCCACACCCACGACACGCCGAGCTCCACGAGTTGACGCGTCGTGTATTTGCGCAATGCGTTTGCGGACGAGAACACGAACATCGACCACGACTTGTTGTGCTGCTGCATCAACGCGAGGAGTTCGAGCGCGCGCTTCTTGTAGAGCAGGAAGTTCTCGTCCATGACGAAGAACGTCTGCACGCGCAACCGCCGTTCGGCGTCGCACATCACGCGAAACAGCTCCTCGCCGGTTTCGAAGAAGTTGATGAAGCGCCCCTTGCCGCCGAAGAACGCCGATGTCGCGCAGAAGTTGCAGCCCATCGGGCAGCCAACCGACGGGATGATCGTCGCGGCCGGATCGCCGCCGCCGGACGGCGCCTTGAGGCCCATCAGCCTGAACCCGAACGACGACCGAATGAGCGGGTGTTCGATCGGCGTATCCGCCGCTTCACCGAGGAACTCGCGCATCCACCGCACGCCTTCGCCGGTGACGATGTGATCGGCGTCGATCTCGCGTTCGATTCCCGGCAGCGCGGCGACATGTCCGCCGACGACGATGGTCGAACGCGGCGAATGCTCTCGGACGAGGCGGCACATCTCGCGGACCTTGCCGAGGTTCATCACGATGCCGGAGATGCCGACGATGCTGTAGTGACGCGACTGCAGCTCGCGCACGAAGCGGTCGCGCGTCGGAAAGTCGAGCACCGTCGACGGCGTCGCGATGTTGGCCTGAATCAGCATCAAGCCCCACGAGCGATGATGCATCCGCAGCGAAAACGGACCTTGCGCGCGCGTCACCTGGTTGTGATACAGCTCCAGCGGGTTGATGGCGCGGCTGCCGAATTCATCGTCTTGACTGAAGGGACCGAAGACCGAGGAGAGAAGGACGGTATGGATTCGCGAACGATAGGATCATCACGGCAAAGAGTGCAACCGCATCTGGTAGGTCTCGCAGCGGAATTGCAGGAGCACGGTGAAACGTGCGGCGTCTGCCGAGAAGCCGCCATCCGTGAGACCAACCATGGTCGATATCCCCCGCGTACTCTGTCCGGTTGATTTCTCCGACGCGTCGCGACACGCGCTCGAGCACGCAGTGCCGATCGCGCGGTGGTACCACTCGCACATCACCGCGCTGTACGTCATCCAACCGGAGATGGTGCTGCCGCCGCCCACGCTCTTCACCGATTTCGCCGCCATGGACGAAGTGACGGCGCATGTGGCGATCGAAGCGCGACTGCGTCGATGGCTCGGCGACGCCGAGCGCCACGGCCTCTGCACCGACATCCTCATCGAAGACGGCGATCCCGCGCGCTCGATCATCGGCCACGCGCACCCGGGCGAGTTCGATCTCGTCGTGATGGGGACGCACGGTCACAGCGGCTTCCAGCATCTGGTCCTCGGATCGGTGGCCGAGAAGGTGCTGCGCAGGGCCGCGTGTCCTGTGTTGACGGTCCCACCGAAAACGAGCTCGATCGATTTGAGGGTTCCGTACGAGCGGCTACTGTGCCCGATCGACTTCTCGGAGACGTCTGTCGATGCACTCGGCTATGCGTTCTCGATGGCCGAGGAAGCCGACGCCGACCTGACTTTGTTGAACGTGATTGAGTTTGGCCGCGACGCGGAAGAGGACGTGCGCCGCAGACTGCAGGCGCTCATCACCGACGACATGCGGATCTACTGCAAGCCGAAGGTGCGGATCGAGACGGGGAAGCCGTACGAGCGCATTCTCGAGGTCGCCGCGGAGGAGCATAGCGACTTGATCGTCATCGGCGTCCGCGGTCGGAATCCGATCGACGTCGCGCTCTTCGGATCGACCACCAATCACGTCGTCCGCAGCGCGCCGTGTCCGGTCCTGACGCTCAGAAAGTAACGAAGCTCAGGCCGCGTCGTCGTACCGGCCGCGCACGCGCGCGAGGGTGTGGCCGACTTCCTCGAACAGCCCGGTCGCCAGGTGCGTCAGCAGCGCGGTGCCGATGCGGAAGCGCTGGTGGACCGGCCACTTCATCTCGTCTTCGTCAATCATCGTTTGCGCTCGCGCCGGCTGCGTGTGCGCCAACTCGAGGCGATCGCGGATGCCGGTGTACGTCGCGTCCGAAATCAGCTGATGCCGATGCTTCAACTCGTTCAGGTGCGACGCGACCGCGTAGCTGGCGCGGACGATGTCGTCACGGGTCATGCCGTCGGTCTGGTAGGACAGGATGTCGTGCCAGTCGCGGTTGAGCAGTGCACGGCGGTGATCGTCGAGCGTCAGGCAGAAGCGTTCGTATCCGAGGTGTCGATCTTCGAATCCACGGCTGCCGGGATCGAGAAACGGGCCAAGCGGCGCGACGAACGGACGCAAGCGCCCGCTGCTGCCGAAGCGGTCGAGCAGGTACTCACAGTAATCGCCGATCGCCAGCGCGTCCTGATACGTCTGATGCGGCAGGCCGATGATGAAGAACAGGTCGAGGGTTTCGCATCGGTGGGCGAGGGCGCTTTCGATCGTGCGCTCCACGGCGGCGTTGGACCACGGCCACTTGCCGTTGACCTTTCGCAGCGCCTCGTCGGGTGATTCGAGCGTGATCTCGACGCTCCAGCTCGCCGTGCTCGTTTCGATCTCGCGGAAGAAGGAATCGTTCCCGGGGAAGTACAACTCGAAAACAATTTCGTTGTCGGCGTTCACGTCGCGCAGCCGCGACAAGAACTGACGCGCGCGCGGCATGCCGCCCATCCGGATGTCGTGGACCACGAAGATCGGCGCGCGCGAAAAGCTGGCGATGGTTCGAACATCTTCCGCAAGCACATCGGCCGACCGATAGGCCGGCGCGCCCCGCCCGCAGATGCGCCGGTAGGCGCTCATTGAGCCGCCGCAAATCGCGCAATCCTGCGTGCAACCGCGTGCGGTGAGCAGCATCGTGATCGGGTACCGCAGCCATTCGAGGCACGGCACGAGGTTCCACAGGCTGCGATACTTGAACATCGATCGCAGCAGGTATCGATAAGCCGGCACGCTCACGTGATCGAGATCCGTCGGAACGTGCGATAGCGCGTTGGCGACGATCGTGCCGTCGGCGCGTTTCCAGGTGAGGTTCGGCACGTCGGCCAGCGGCTCGTGCTCGCGGAGCGCCCGCAACAGGCGCCGGACCGGTTCCTCGGTCGAATCGCCGCGGATGACGAAATCCACGAACGGATACCGGATCAATTCGTCGGCGTAATAGCTCGCCGACAGTCCGCCCATCAGCACTGCGCTGTCCGGATGCGCCGCCTTCACGAGCTCTGCGATCGCGAGGCCGCCCTGTGCGTGCGGCAGCCAATGCAGATCGATGCCGAACACCGGGGCGGACAGCCGCGCGAGGTGCGCCGGCACGTCGAAACGATCGTCGTGCAGCATGCGGTACGCGAGGTTGACGATCTCGACGTTGTAGTGATTGCGCTCGAGGAACTCGGCGATGCTCGTCAGCCCCATCGGGTACATCTCGAACATCGTCGTCGATGGGACGGCATCGGCAACCGGACCGAGGAACGTTTCGCGCGTACGGAAATCGTAGATCGCCGGCGGGTGGAGCAGGACGAGATCGCGGCGAAACGGATTCCGCATCATCGGTACACGTCGTGCAGTCCCTGCGCAGGATTGCCATGATTACGACAGCTGAACCTACGGATCTGGATGCGTTGCGTCTGCGAAGCGAGTTTCTCGAGATGCCCGGCCTCGCGATCACGATTCGCCAGACGGCGCGGCTCGTGGGCATTCGCACCGAGCGCGCCGCCAACATGCTCGACGCGCTGCAGCACGAAGGGTTTCTGACGCGCGATCCGAATGGTACGTATCACCGTCCGAGCGCTCACTAATACACGTGGACAGGGATGCGGAGCGTGCGGACGCGCTCGGCGATTTCGCGCAACCGCTGCTTCGGAACCTTCCGCAGCGATCCGAGCGCCGGCGGCCGCGCCAGCGTGTAGATGTGCACGGCGGCCGCGCGCACGCGCGCGATCGCCTCGAGCCATTCCGCCACCGCCCCATCGGTCGAGTTGTCGATCTCGCCCGTGTCATCGGCGACGAAAATCGATTGCACGACGATCGACGGCAGCGTCGCGAGCGCATCGATGACGTGCAGAAGCGACGCGGCGAGGCCGTTGACGCGCGCGTAGGTGATCGGGTCGCCGGCATCCAGCTTCATGTACCGCTCGTCGTAGAGCAGCAGTCCCTTGCGCACGTCCGGCCATGCCGCCGTCGTCGAATTCGACAGGATGGCGACCGGCACGTTCGGCGCGATGCGATCGCGGAGCGCCCGAATGCGTGCGGTGACCTCTTCGAAGTCGGGATGCAACGTCGGCTCGCCGTGGCCGGCCACCGTGATGCGATCGACCAGCTCGCCGTTGTCGGCGGCCAACTGCAGCCGGTACGACAGCGCCGCATCGACGTCGTCGACCGACGGCCACCCCTGACCCTGCCCTCGATAGCGCGTCGCACCGCGCGTCCATCCGTACTGGCAGTACGCGCAGTTCATGTTGCACACCTTCATCCCGGCCGGGAGGAGGTTGATGCCAAGCGAACGTCCCAGGCGACGACTGGACACCGGTCCGTACACGATTCGTTCGAGCGCGGGGAGGGTCATGATGCCGAACAGAAATGCAAAAGCGCGACCGGGCATATTGCTTGCGTTGATGCTCCGATAGGTAGCGTTTCTGCCGGATTGTCGGCACTCATAACCGGAGGGATTCATGAAATCGCGCATACTCGTCGCAGCGTTCGTGCTCGCCGGCACGTTCGGGGCCAGCACGTTCGCGTCGCGTGGAGACCACGTCGGTCCGGCGCGTCGCTGGGCGATCGTCAACTTCACGTCGCCGGTGCAGCTTGCGGATCAATATTTGATGGGGCCGTATCTGTTCGTGCACGACGACGCGAAGATGGCGAAAGGCGAAGCGTGCACGTCGATCTACCGCTTCGATCCGAAAACGGGGCCGAAGGAACAAGTGATCGCGTTCCACTGCACGCCGATTCAGCGCGAGGTGTGCGACAAGGCGACGTTCAAGGTGCTCGATCGCGCCCAGGACATCCCGCTGCTGACCGAGTATCAGTTCGCGGGCGACAGTGAAGGGCATGGAGTCCCAGGTCGATAACTGATACCGGAGGGAAGGGTTATGCGTTCGATCGTTCTCGCAGCAGTGTTGTGCGTGGGCGTTGCGGCCACGGCCGCGGCGCAAGACAAAGCCAAAGGCGAAAAGGTGTTCGCGGATCAGAAATGTTCGCTGTGCCACTCCGTCGCCGGCAAGGGCAACGCGAAAGGTCCGTTGGACGACGTCGGCAACAAGTTGAAGGCCGACGAAATCCGCGCGTGGATCACCGACGCCAAGGGCATGACGGCGAAGACCAAGGCCGCGCGCAAACCGGAAATGAAGCAGTACACGTTGCCGAAAGACGACGTGGATGCGCTCGTGGCGTACTTGAGCAGCCTGAAGAAGTAATCCACGGGCGCCGGAAGGTGCCCAATGCGGATTCGGATCGGTAGTCTCATCGCGGCTGCCTGGCTCGTCGCCGGGCCGGCAGCCGCCGGTCAATCGTCCTCGCCCAAGCCTCCAGCCAACGACGACTGCCTCGCCTGCCATGGCGAGCATGTGGATGCGAAACAGTTCGAAGCCTCGACCCACGGCCCGATGGCGTGCGTCGACTGCCACGCCGACCTCGCGAAGCAGGTCGACTTCCCGCACGCCGAGAAACTCGCGAAAGTGAAATGCGCGAGCTGTCACGACGACATCGCCACGAAGTACCACGACAGCATGCATGCGTGGGCGAAAGAGAAAGCGGGCCTGATCGGCGCGCCGGCGTGCGCAGACTGTCACGGCAAACATGACATCCGTCCGCACGTCGATGCGCAGAGCCGTGTCTTCCGCACGAGGATTCCCGAGACGTGCGGCAGCTGCCACGCCGGGATCAAAGAGCAGTTCGATCGCGGCATCCACGCGGCGAAACTGAAGGTCGGCGACAGCCGGGCGCCGTCATGCGCCGACTGCCACACCGCGCACGCGATCCAGCGCGTCGACACAAATACATCGAAACTGGCGGTGACCGCGGAGTGCGGCACCTGTCACGCGCAGGTCGTCGATTCGTTCCGCCGGACGTTCCACGGCAAGGTGACCGAGATCGGATTCACCGCGGTCGCGCAGTGCTCCGACTGTCACGGCGCGCATGAGATCCTGCCGGCGGCCAACAGCGCGTCGAAGGTCTCGAAGGCGCACCTCGTCGAGACGTGCGGCCGCTGTCACCAGGGCGCCAACGAGCAGTTCGTGAAGTACGACCCGCATCCGAATCCGAGCGACTACACGCGCAGCGCCGTGCTGTGGTGGGCGAACCGCTTCTACTGGGTGCTGATCCCCGGTTGCTTCGGGTTCTTTGGTTTGCACAGCGCGCTGTGGTTCTGGCGCGGAAGGAAAGAGTCATGACGCCTGCGGTTCTGGAAGATCCAACGGTCGTGCCCCGCTCGCCTGAACGGCTCGCGCGACAGCCGTTGACGCACGTGCGCCGCTTCGATCTCAAGACGCGTCTCCTGCACATCGTCATCATGGTGACGTTTCTCGGGCTCTCGGCCACCGGGATGCCGCTGCTGTTCAGCGATGCGCCGTGGGCGCGCGTGCTCGCGTCGTTGTTCTTCGGCTTCAAGGGCGCCGGCTACGTGCATCGATTCCTCGGGGCGACGCTGCTGCTCGCGGTCGTCGTCCACGTCGGCGACGTGCTCGTTCGCGCGTTCGTGCGCGGCGAAAAAGGCGTGTTGTGGGGACCGACGTCGATGGTGCCGCAGCCGAAAGACGTCGTCGATTTCTTCGGCATGCTGAAGTGGTTCGTCGGCCTCGGACCGCGACCGAAGATCGAGCACTTCGCGTACTGGGAGAAGTTCGACTACTGGGCCGTGTTGTGGGGCACGGCGATCATGGGCGCCGCCGGTCTGATCCTGTGGTTCCCGGTGCTTGCGTCCCGCGTGTTACCCGGCTGGATGTTCAACGTGGCACTCTTCGTGCACGGTGCAGAAGCATCGCTCGCAATCGGGTTCATTTTCGCGGTGCACTTCTTCAACGGCCACCTGCGTCCGGGGAAATTCCCCATGGACCTGGTGATTTTTACCGGAACCGTCAGCGCGCATGAACTCGAGCACGAGCGGGGCGCCGAATTCGATCGCCTGTGCGCGGCACGGTCGCTCGACGAGCTCGGCGCGCCGGCGCCGTCGCCAGCGCTCGTGCGCCGCGGATATGTGATCGGCACGATCGGACTGAGCCTCGGGCTCGCGTTGTTCGCGCTGATCGTCTACGCGACGGTCAGGTAGCCGTTGCAGTTGGCAGTTGCAGTTGGCAGTTGGCAGTTGCAGTTAGCAGTTGCAGGTAGCAGTTAGCAGTTGCAGGTAGCAGTTAGAAGTTGCAGGTAGCAGGTGCAGCGGAGGGCTGCAGTCATGCCGTTCAAGGTCGTTCGAAACGCTATTTCTCTGACCGGCGTCGCGCTCGCCACGCTCGGCGCCGTTCTGTTTCTCACGGTGTTTCTCGCCGATCTCTTCGGGCTGCACACGAACCCGTACGTCGGCATTCTCTTTTTTCTCGTTCTCCCCGGCATTTTTCTGTTCGGGCTCGCGCTCATCCCGGTGGGCGCCTGGCTCGATCGCCGCCGGCAGGCGAGCGGCCGATCGGCGGCGCACTGGCCGCGGTTCGACCTCAACGATCCGGTGCAGCGCCGCGGGTTTCTGATTTTTGCCGCGATGACGATGGCCAACATCGTTATCGTGTCGCTCGCCGCGTACCGCGGCATCGAGTACATGGACTCGGTGCAGTTCTGCGGGCAGGTCTGCCATACGGTCATGAAGCCCGAGTACACGGCGCATCAGGACGGCCCGCACTCGCGCGTGACCTGTGTGCAGTGCCACATCGGATCGGGCGCGTCGTGGTTCGCCAAGTCGAAGATCTCGGGGACGCGGCAGATCCTCGCCGTCACCTTCCACACATACTCGATGCCGATTCCGTCGCCGGTGCCGAACTTGCGGCCGGCGCGCGACACGTGCGAACAGTGCCACTGGCCCGAGAAGTTCCACGGCGACAAGATTCGCAAGGTGTACGAATACGCCGAGGACGAAAAGAACACCGAGTCGGTGACGACGCTGCAGGTGCACGTCGGCGGCGGCAGCGAACGGCTCGGCCTCGCGCAGGGAATCCACTGGCACATGAACGTCGCCAACGAAGTGGAGTACATCGCGACCGACGACAAGCGGCAGACGATCCCGTGGGTGCGCATCAAGGACCGCAACGGAAACGTCACCGAGTTCGTTGCCGACGGGACCAAACCGGAAGACCTCGCCAAGGGCGAGCGGCGCCGCATGGACTGCATGGACTGCCACAATCGTCCGAGCCATCCGATGGCGGCGACGCCCGAACGCGCGATCAACGAGCTGATGGCGCGCGGTGACATCCCGAAGGCGCTGCCGTTCGTGCGTCGCGAAGCGGTCAAGGCGCTGAAGGCGACCTATCCGACCCAGGAAGCCGCCGACCAGGGGATTTCCCGCGCGATGCGCGAGTTTTATCGCACCGGCTACAACGCGGAGTACATGAACGCACGCCAGGATGTCGAGCGTGCGGTTCGCGCCACCGTCGGCGTCTACAAGCGCACGGTGTTCCCCGAAATGAACGTCACGTTCGGCACCTACGCTAACAACATCGGGCACATGGACTTCCCGGGGTGTTTCCGCTGCCACGACGACAATCACAAGTCGAAAGACGGCAAGAAGATCTCGCAGGACTGCGAGACCTGCCACTCAATCCAGTAATTGGCTTCGGGTTTGCTCTTTGCTGAGCGAACCCGACGATTCCGCCGGGTTCACGGCACTCATACGGGAGCAAACGAACATGCCGAAACGAGGTGACGGTTTTCCGGCACGCCAGCTGGCGACCGCGCTAGTCCTTTTGTGCTTCGCCGTGATCGGAGTGGCAGCCGCCAATTCCCGGTCGACGACCGATGCGCCGAAGGCCGCACCCGCCGTGCAGACTACCGGGTTCGTCGGGGACGAAACCTGTAGCACCTGTCACGACAGTCAAGCCAAGGGTCTGCACGAGACACTGCACGGGAAGGCGCAGAACTCGAAGACGCCCGCGGCGAAAAATGGTCAAGCGTGCGAAACCTGCCACGGCGCAGGCCAGAAGCACGTCGAATCGGGCAACAAGGCCGACATCAAGCGCTTCAACGCGCTGTCCGCGCGCGACGCGAACGATGCCTGCCTCTCGTGCCACGCGAAGAACGCGTCGCACGTCGAATTCCAGGGCAGCATGCACGACGCGCGGAACGTGTCCTGCGTGACGTGCCACAGCGTCCACAACCCGAAATCGGCGAAGGCGCAGCTGAAGACGGTGTCGGCGACCGAGACCTGCGAGTCCTGCCACAAGCAGGAAGCGATGAAGGTCAAGAAGGCCGGCCACATGCCGGTGCGCGAAGGCAAGATGGAATGCACCTCCTGCCACACGCCGCACGGCTCGACGAACGTCCGCATGTTGAAGGTGGGGAACACCATCAACGAGGCGTGCGCGAGCTGCCACGCGGAAAAACGCGGGCCGTATCTGTGGGAACACGCGGCGGGCAAGGAAAACTGTGCGAGCTGCCACGATCCGCACGGGTCGAACAACGACCGGATGCTCGTGGCGAAAGCACCGATGCTCTGCCAGCGGTGCCATATCAGCAGCCGGCATCCTCCAACGATCTATGACGGCGCGCAGTTGACCGCGGCGAGCAACCGCATGGTCGGCCGCTCGTGCGTCAACTGTCACTCACAGATCCACGGGTCGAACAGCCCGTCGGGTATGCGGTTCCTTCGGTAACGCGGCAGGAGGCATCAGATGCGCACCACACGAAGCATGATGGTCGCCGCGCTTCTGCTCGTCACTGCAGGAGCCCAGGCGCAGGACGTGGCGAACGCCACGGCCCCGACGGCGGGTACGGAATTCGTCGGGGTGAATCAAGTCGACATCGGTCTGCGGGGCACGAGCTTCGGGGCCAACTCGGACCAGGCGCGTTTCCAGCGCTTTCGCGATCTCCGCGACGGCGGCACGCTCGACCTGTTCCGGTTCACGAAAGAGACGAACGCGTATCAGTTCAAGATGAACGCGGATCATCTCGGCTACAGAGACCAGAGCTACTTCGCGTCGTTCAACAACTACGGCAACGTGAAGGCGACGTTCGAGTTCAACCAGACGCCGCTCTTCTACAGCAACACGACGCAGTCGCTCTACACGGCCAACGGCGGCGTGCTCTCGATCAGTGACAGCATCCAGAGCGCCGTCCAGAACAAGACGATCACGTTGGGCAACGCGATGTCGAACGCGTCGATCTTCGACCTCCAGTCGCAGCGCAGTATTGCCGACTTCAGGTTGAACTACGCGGCGACCCAGAAGGTGGACCTCGGCATCAGCGTCAAGAACACCATCCGCACGGGCACGCAGCCCTACGGCGCGACGTACGGCTTCAGCAACGACCTCGAAGTTCCGCTGCCGCTCGACAACCGGACGACGGATCTCGGCGCGTCGCTGCAGTGGTCGAACGATCGCGGGATGGCGAAGGTGGCGTACGACGGATCGTTCTTCCGCAACAACATCTCGACGTTGCAGTGGGACAACCCGTGGCGCGTCAGCGATAACCTGACCGCCGGCCCGGCGTTCGGCCGGATGGCGCTCGCGCCGAACACCGACATGAATACGGGCAGTGCGATGGCGTCGATCAAGCTGCCGGGACGGAGCCGCGCGACGGCGTTCGTTTCGATGGCGAATGTGACGAACAACACGCCGCTGATCCCGTTCGGCAGCAACTCGACGCTGCCGACGATTGCCCTCGATCGGCCGAATTCGGACCTCACGGCGCGCGTGACCTCGATGAACTACAACTTCACGTCGGCGCCGACGTCGAACCTGTGGTTCAGCGCGCGGTACCGCGGCTACGAGTACGACAACCGGTCGCCCGAGTTTTACGTCGGCCAGTACGTGAACTACGACACGTCGGTCGCAACGTTCAACGCAGCGGCGGAGCGCATCGGGTTCACGCGTCACACGTTCGACGGCGACATGGCGTTCACGCCGTTCCGCTACGTCAGCTTCCGCGGCGGCTACACGCGGGAGTCGATCGACCACACGAACCCGTCGACCGCAGAGGCGACGCGGTTCGTCGAGGAGTCGATCGAAGATACCGGCCGCTTCTCGGTCGATCTGACCAACGTCGGCTGGATCACGCTGCGCGGTGTGTACGAGCACAGCAAACGGACCGGCACCGCGCCGGACGCGCTCGAGATGCTGTCGATCGGCGAGCAGCCGGGCCTCCGTCAATTCGATATCGCGGACCGCAACAAGGACAGCTTCCGCGGCATCGTCCAACTGACGCCGGTGCAGATGTTCTCGGTCAACGCGTCGGCTGGCGTCGGCAAGGAAGATTATCCTGGCGCCTACTTCGGGCTGCGCAACAACGACAACCACGTCTACTCGATCGGCTTCGACTTCGTCCCTGTGGAAGCGGTATCGATGGGCGTCAGCTACGGCTACGAGAAGTACACGGCGCTGCAGGCGTCACGCACCGCGAATCCGCTGACGGCGAATACGCTGGCGAACCTCGCGGATCCGACGCAGCAGTTCAACGATCCGCGTCGCGACTGGACGGACGATAGCGCCGACAAAGTCAACACGTGGAACGCCTCGCTCGATCTGATCAAGCTGATTCCGCGGACGGAAGTGAAGATTGGCTACGACCTGAGCGACGCCCAATCGACCTACGTCTACGGACTGGCCGCGAACACGGTCCTCGCCGCGCCGGTGCAACTGCCGGCGGTGACGAACAAACTGCAGCGCGGGACGGCGGACGTGAAGTACTTCCTCACCAAGCACCTCGCGGCAGGGCTCGTGTATTGGTTCGACAAGTACGACGTCAACGACTTCGCGCTCGGGCCGCAGAGCGCGCTGGCGCTGCCGAACACGGCGTCCCCAACGGCGATGTATCTCGGGTACTACTTCCGTCCGTACTCGGCGAACACGTTCTGGGGACGGTTGACGTATCTCTGGTAGGTAGGAAGTACGAAGTAAGAAGTACGAAGTACGACGAAGTCTGAAGTGGGGCTCCGCGCTACGGAGCCCACAGGCGCCCGGCTGACGGTCCTCCCTCCGCACCGTCGACCGGGCGCTCGTTTGTTTTGACGCTACCACGGAACGCACGGAAGACACGGAACACCAGACGTCGGAGCACACGGCGCTTCGCACGTCCACCTCACGATTCACCGCAGGCCCCGCGAACCGCTTCTGTGTGTTCCGTGAATTCTGTGGTTGCTGGCGTTCTTCTGCGGATTCTGCGAATTCTGCGGTCGCTTTTGGTTTTTCCCGACGCCTGCGGGAATTTCCCCCGGTCAAAACGAACCTCGCGCGTGCGATTCGTCGCTTTTCCTAGCAAATCACCGGATTCCACCTCGGCACACCGGTTGCCTTAGTAGCGGGCACACATGTCCTGTCACGTCGTTCGCGAACAAGCGGCCGCGCAACCCAAGGTGCTGACACTGCGCTCGCACCCGCTGCGCGTCGCGCTCGTCGGCCAACCGAATGTGGGGAAGAGCGTCGTCTTCGGCCGCCTGACGGGACGCTACGTCACCGTTTCGAACTACCCGGGGACGACCGTCGCGATCACGAAAGGACGCGCCCTCGTCGGCGCGGAGGTCTGCGACGTGATCGATACGCCGGGCGTGAACGCGCTCGACGGGACGATCAGCGAAGACGAGCGCATCACGCGCGACGTCATCAGCAACGGCGACGCGGACCTCGTCGTCCAGGTCGCCGACGCTCGCAATATCCGCCGCGCGCTGATGCTGACGAGCCAGATCGCCGTCTTCGGCAAGCCGATGATCCTGGCGTTGAACATGGTGGACGAAGCCTTCGCGCGCGGCATCTCGATCGACGCGCAGGCACTCGCCGAGGAACTTGGGATTCCCGTTATCGAAATGGTCGCGGTCGAAGGCCGCGGATTTTCCGAACTGCGCGATGCGCTCGGTCGAGCGGCCCGGCCTCATGTGCCGGTCCACGCGACGACCAACGATCGAGTGGTTTGGGCCCATCAACTGACCGACCGCGTTCGCCGTGTCAGTGCGCTTTCCCTGGCTTATGTCCAGGAAGCCATGGCGCGCGCGACGCGTCGGCCGTTGACGGGGCTGCCGATTCTGCTCGTGGTGCTCTACGCGCTCTACCTGTTCGTCGGCGTCTTCGGCGCGCAGACGCTGGTCAAGCTGCTCGAAGACGGCCTGTTCGGCAAGGCGATCAACCCCGCATCGGTCTGGCTCGTCGACCGTTTCATACCGGTTCCACTCATCCGTGAATTCCTGGTCGGCGAGTACGGACTCATCACGATGGGGATGACCTACTCGATCGCGATCGTGCTGCCGGTAGTCGCCACGTTTTTCCTGATGTTCGGCTTCCTCGAAGACAGCGGGTACATCCCACGCCTCGCGATCTTCTGCGATCGGATCTTCCGCATCATGGGCCTCAACGGCAAAGCGGTGCTCCCGATGGTGCTCGGGCTCGGCTGCGACACGATGGCGACCATGACGACGAGGATTCTGGGCACGCCGAAGGAGCGGTTGATTGCGATCCTGCTGCTCGCGCTCGGCATTCCGTGCTCGGCGCAGCTCGCGACGATCATGGGCATCCTCGGCGGCATCTCGTTCGCCGCGCTCGCGACGCTCTTCGCCGTCGTCCTCGGCCAGATGATCCTGGTCGGATGGCTGGCGGCCCGCGTTCTCAAAGGCGAACGGTCTGAATTCATTCTCGAACTACCACCAATCCGCTGGCCGCGTCTTGGCAACCTCCTCACCAAGACGCGCCTGCGGGTCTGGTGGTATCTCGGCGAAGCGGTGCCGCTCTTTCTCGTCGGCACCGCGCTGTTGTTCGTCCTCGATCGGATCGGCGCCCTGGTCTGGATCGCGGCGGCAGGACGTCCCATCGTGACTGGGCTTCTCGGGTTGCCGGCATCAACCGCCCAGATTCTCGTGATGGGCTTCCTGCGCCGCGATTACGGCGCCGCGGGCCTCTTCCAGCTCGCGCACAGCGGACAGTTGACCGGCGTGCAGGCGGTCGTCGCGTTGACCGTGATGACGCTGTTCGTCCCGTGCGTCGCGAACTTCCTGATGATGGTCCGCGAGCGCGGACTGAAGACTGGCCTGGCGATCATCGGCGTCATCACGCCAGTCGCAATTCTCACGGGGGCGGGGTTGAACTATGTGCTCCGTACGTTTGGTGTTCAGTTCTAACGGCGTCCGCGCGTTGGCATCGATGGCCGAGGGCGCCGTCGGCACGATCGTCGAGATCCGTTCGCACGCGGGGGGGCGAACGGATCGCCTGCTGGCGCTGGGCGTGACGCCCGGCGCCAGCGTCACCGTGCTGCAGACATTTCCCGGCGTCGTCTTTCTCTGCGATCAGACGGAACTCGCCGTCGAACGCGGAGTGGCCGCCGCCATTCTCGTGCGACCCATCTAGAGGAGACGCGGGTCATGATCACGCCATCACTGCGCCTGGTGTTCTGGGAAACGACGAAAGCGTGCAACCTCACGTGCAAGCACTGCCGCGCCGTGCCCCAGCGCAAAGTCGGTCCGACCGAGCTGAACACGAATCGCGCGCTCGATCTGATCGACGCGATCGCCGAAGTCGCGAAACCGGTGATGGTGCTGTCGGGCGGCGAGCCGCTGTTCCGTCCCGATCTCTTTGACATCGGACAGTACGGTGTCGAGAGCGGCTTCCGGATGGCGCTCGCGACCAACGGCACACTCGTCACCGAGAAGGTCGCGGCGAAGATCGCGGACGCGGGGTTCTCGCGGGTCGCGATCAGCATCGATGCGGCGACCGAAGCGACGCACAATCGCTTTCGGGGACTGCCGGGCTCGCACGCGCTGGCGCTGCGCGGGATTCGGAATCTGCGCGCCGAGGGTGTGTCGATACAGATCAACTCGACGATCGCCAAGCACAACGTGCACGAGATCGATCAACTGCTCGACCTCGCGCTGAAGCACGAGGCCGACGCGCTGCATCTGTTCATGCTCGTGCCGGTCGGCTGCGGGCTCGAGATCGCGCCGACCGAAATGCTGCCGGCCGACGAGTACGAGCGCGTGCTCCGATGGTTCGACGCCCAGTCGAAGGATTGCCCGCTGGATCTCAAGGCGACGTGCGCGCCGCACTATTACCGCATCCGCGCGCAGCGCCTCGAAAACGAACGCGCCCAAGGCGACTTCAGCGGCACGTTCATCGCTCCGGGAACCAAGGCGAAGGCCGCGCCGCAAATGATGGGACACCCTGGTGGCCACCAGGCGCTGTCGGCGATGACGCGCGGCTGCCTCGCGGGGACGAGCGTCTGCTTCGTGTCGAACGAAGGCCGCGTCTACCCGTGCGGCTATCTCCCGGTCAGCGCCGGCGACACGAACGTGCAGCGGTTCGCCGACATCTGGAACAACTCGGACATGTTCCGGCAGCTCCGCAATCCCGAAGCGTACGAAGGAAAGTGCGGCGACTGCCGGTACATCTCCATCTGCGGCGGCTGCCGTGCGCGCGCGTATGCGGCGACCGGCTCGTTTCTCGCCGAAGAACCGTTCTGCACCTATCGTCCCGATCTCGATTCAAAAGTCGTCCGCCTTCAGGAGGTTCGTCATGACTCGCCAGTTCATTAGCGGCGTCCTCATCGTCGTGTCATCGGTGTTTCTCGGCGCGCAAACCGGCACCAAGTACGACCGCGCAACCGAGAAAACGTTCGCCGGCTCGATCAAGACCGTCGTCAGCTTCCCGGCTGCGGACGGCAGCGTCGGCGTCCACTTCGACTTGAAGCAGGACGACGGCAAGATCGTCAGCGTGCACCTCGCGCCGGCGATGTACGTCGGGATGCAGAACTTCTGGTTCTTTGCCGACGACAAAGTCACGATCATCGGCTCGAAGGTGACGGTCGACGGCAACGTCTCGATCTGGGCAAAGTCGGTCCAGAAAGGCGAGAGCCTCCTCGTCGCGCGTAACGCCGACGGCACGCCGAAGTGGACCGGCGACGACGGCATCGACGGCTGCGGCGTGAACCACCTTCCGCTGCAGCGCGGGACCGAGCGGAACTGACAAAGAACTGGAAGTGCTGAATGCAAAATGCAAATTGCTAAATCCCGTTTGGCAATTTGCATTCTGTTGCCGCGATCGTCTGCGTCTGCGTTCAATAGGAGGATGCGGCTCAGCCGATGAGCAACCGCGCGAACCAGTGCCACGCAGCGGTCTGCCCGATCACGTCACGTGAAAACTGGCCCACCAGCATCAACATTCCCCCCCACACGTACGCAGGATGGACGCGCCGCCGCCATGCGAGGTCGTAGACGATGGCGATCACCACGAACACGTCGGTCACGAGGACGTACAGCCACGGCAACGTGCTCATGATGGCCAGCGGCCAGCGAGAAATCGGCGCGTCGAGAATGTTGATCGTGGCCAGGAGCATGAGCCGCTTGTGCATTTCGGGCTCGCGGCGATAGCGGACCGCGGCCGTCGTCAGGACGAGGAACACGCCGATGTCGAAGAACGGGGTCGTCAGAAAACTCAAGGCGGCATCCTCGTGGCCCGCCGCAACGTCGCGCCGTCCCGACAGAATCCCAGCCGTGACCGCCATGATGACCATCAGCGCGCCGACGGCGACGCCTGCCCAGCCGAGACGACGGTGTATGTCCACGCGGCGCGCCGCAACCAACGCCGTCTGTGCAACGAACACGGCGATCCATGCCGTAAAGACGAGGCCGTGAACATGGAGGTACAGCGGCAGTGGCTGCGACACGAAGTGCGGGCGCAGAAAGTACGTCTGCGCAAAGCCGACGAACACCGTTACGACCGCCGCGACGGCCATCCCGACATAAAACGCACGGTCGATCGATCGCTGATTCGGCCGCGTTCGTACGACAGGAGCGTCAACGGTGACCATAGATCACGCCGTCCTTCATAACCATTTCGACGCGCGACAGCGCAACGATGTCGAATAACGGATTGCCGTCGACGACAATGATGTCGGCGTGTTTACCCGGCTCGATGGTGCCGGTTTCCCGACCCCTGCCGATGATCTGAGCGTTGACGCGCGTCGCCGCTCCAATGGCGCGCGACGGCGTCATGCCCATGTCGACGTGCACCTTGATTTCCCGCCACAGCGCTTCACTGTGGAAGTTCATCGGCGTTCCGCTGTCAGTGCCCATGCCCATCACGGCGCCCGATTCGATGAACTGCTTGACGCCACGTTCGCGATACGACATCTCGCGATCGGTTCGCGCGAAGTAGGCGAGCGCCCACCAGTTCTTCAGCGAGTGCTGCACCTCTTCGTAAACGTCGGGCGGGTAAAGCTGCTTCAGGATCGGGTTCTGTAACCGCTCCGGAAACGCTGCGGTGTCGGGATAGATCCAGCTGCGATGCGCAGCAGTCACCACGACGGGCCGGCCCGCGTTGACGATATCGCGAATCAGCTCGGCGCTGTAGGGCGGCGCCGTGCCGGCGGATCCCACGTGCGTGAGAATGTCGATGCCGCCCTCGAGCGCGTTGCGGGTGTCGCGCTCGGCGTACACGTGCGCCTGGACCTTCAACCCGTGCGCATGCGCCGCCTTCACGATGGCCTTGTAGTCATCGAGCGTCAGGCCGGCGTGCGCTTTGATGGTATCGACACCCGCCGCCGCCAGCCGCTCAACCTGCGCCGCTGCTTCGGCGGGTGTCGTGATGTTCACGCCCCCGAAGCCGTCCTGCATCGGGCCGCGCTGGTCGCGCGAGATCCAGGGACCGCTCATCAGCATGTGCGGACCGACGATTTCGCCTTTGTTGATGCGATCGCGGATCGAGAGGCTGGGCGAAAGGGGAGCTCCGAGATCGACGGCGGTCGTGACGCCCGCCCACAGCAGCTCTTTCGCCGCGGTCTCCATCACCTGCGTCATCTTCTTGTCGCCGCCGTGCGCGGCGATCCACGGGAACCACGCCGTGTAGTCGCCGTGACCGAGCGTTACGAGATGCGCGTGCGTCTCGATCAGACCGGGCATCATCGTCCGACCGCTCGTGTCCACGACCTGGGCGTCGCCAGGAATCGTCACCTCGGAACTCGGCCCGGCCGCGACGATTGTGTTGCCCTCAGTCACGATCGCGGCGTGGTGGATCGGAGGGACCTCGAACCCGGTCAGCAGTTGGCCGCCTACCAGGGCGACGCGTCTCGGCGTCTGGGACAGAGTTGTTCCGGTGGCGACGACAAGCGTCGTCACCGATGTCAGCGCGACTGCGCGCCAGACTCCTGAGCGAATGAACCGCTTGCCAGAATGCATATCAGAACCACCCGAAACCGGGAGTGAGGGACAAGTGGCAGGGATTATAGCGGTGAGCGTCGCGCGGACGATGTCTCCTGTCGTGCATTTACATGGATCGATCGATGGCGAGGTTCACTTCCGTGCTCGCGGACATTCCGGCGCGCGGCGAGCTCGAGATGTGGATTGAAACGCCATCGCATCCGTAACGGGCGCTTGCGAGTGCGATCGCCCGTATCGCGGTCCCGAAAAGCCGTCATTTATCCAGGCGCGGTTCATGCACCCTACGCGTGTGCATCCGGCACCAGGTGCACCTCGCACCCCGCACGTCGCACCTCGCACCGGCCCCCGCGGAGTTCTTGTATGAAAACGATGAAAGCGGTCGTGTTCAAGGGCACGGACCGCATTGCTGTTGAGGAAGTTCTCCGTCCGCGTCCGAAAGCGGGCGAGGCGGTCATTCGCGTCACCACCACCACCATCTGTGGCACCGACGTGCACATCGTGCGCGGCGAATACCCGGTCAAACCCGGGCTGATCCTCGGTCACGAACCCGTTGGTGTGATCGACGAGCTCGGAGCCGGGCTCGACGATCTCTACACCGTCGGGCAGCGCGTGATCGTGGGCGCGATCACGCCGTGCGGACAGTGCTTCTACTGTCTGAACGGATCGCACTCGCAGTGCGGCGGTGCATTGGGCGGGTGGAAGTTCGGCAACACCATCAATGGCGCCTGGGCGGAGTATCTGCTCGTGCCGGATGCGAAGGCGAACCTCGCGCCGATTCCGCGCGGCCTCGCAGACGAGGACGTGATGCTGTGCCCGGACATCTTCTCAACCGGCCTGTCGGGCGCCGAGAGCGGCAACGTCAAAGTGGGAGACAGCGTCGCCGTGTTCGCGCAGGGGCCGATCGGATTGTGCGCGACGCTCGGCGCAAAGCTGAAAGGCGCGTCGCTCATCGTCGCGATCGACCCGTCTCGAGACCGGCTCGAGGTCGCGCGCCGATTCGGCGCGACGGTCACGCTCAGCGCGACGGACGGCGATCCCGTCGCCGAGATCAAACGTCTGACTGACGGTCGCGGCGTCGATGTCGCGATCGAGGCGCTCGGCAGGCAGGAGACGTTCGAGAACGCGCTGCGCGCCATTCGGCCCGGAGGCACGCTGTCGAGCCTCGGCGTGTATTCGGGCAAGGTCGTCGCGCCCTATCAGGCGCTCTATGCCGGACTCGGCGATCAGAAGATCGTCACAACGCTGTGCCCGGGCGGAAAAGAGCGGATGCGGCGGCTGATGGCGATGATCGAGCATCGCCGCGTCGACCTGTCGTCGCTGGTGACGCACCATTTCGCGCTCGACGATATCGAACGGGCGTTCGATCTCTTCAGCCATCAGCGCGACGGCGTGCTGAAGGTCGCGCTGCATCCCGGCGTGCATCATCACTCGCGCGCAGAAGCGGTTTTAGGCGTCGGCGTGGACCAGGAGTGCTGACGAGAATTACAGACTCGTTTGGGCGTGCGCCGATCCGACGCAGTCCGTTCGCTGCACAGCGGTGCACGGGGCCGAGGTAACCCATTGCGGATGCGATAGTTCAATGAGCCGACCGTGACACCGGTCTCCGGCGCGGCGATTGCGAAGGTGGAAGCGTGCTTCGCACATCCTGTTTCATCGTCGTCATGCTCGTGGCGTTGACGTGGCCCGCGCGTGCACAGCAGGCGTCGGGCTCATGCGTCGCCTGTCACGTGCGCGGCGCCGCGCCGATGCCGGACGCGCATCGCGGCGAGCCGTGGAGCACCTCCGCGCACGCGACGGTCGGATGTCAGACGTGTCACGGAGGCGATGCGACCGCGATGCATCCGTCGGTCGCGCATCGCGGCGTGCGGGATGCGGTCAGCCCATTCAGCACGATCAATCCAGCGAATCTCTCGCGCACGTGCGCGATGTGTCACTCGACGATCGCGAACGCGTACCGCAACACGATTCATCAAGTGCTGCTCGACGCCGGCGACAGTCGCGTGCCGACGTGCATGACCTGTCATGGAGCCGGCGTCACCGTTCGGCCGACGCCGGCGGATGCGGAGCGGATGTGCGCCGCCTGCCACGGGCCGCACAGCGCTCGCGCTGCCTACCCGGCCGCCATGCGAACCCGGATCGAGACGACGCACGTGTTGCAGACGCGGGCTGACGCCTTGGAGCGTTCGTTCCAGTACCTCGACGATGCGACGCGCGACAGCGTCGCGGGCGTCCTCGGCGACGCGCGCGGGCTGATCGCGGCGAGTCTTGCCGCCATGCACGGCGGCGACCCGACGACGGTCGACGAACAACACGCGGCGGCGAAGACGCGACTCGACACGGTCGATGCGCGTTTGTCAGCGATCATCCGCAACTACCGGTAATCCGGCACTGACGCCGTCAACCCGGCGCGCGCCCACACGCGACGGCCGAAAACCTTAAACAAATCGTATCTCTCGCGTGGCATTCCGGTTGCTGAACGTTTGTTCAAACGGTTCTTCATCCGGGGGGAGCGAGAGGTGCACATGCAGTCACGCCGCGACTTCGTTCGTCTCTGCACGATCGCCGCAGCCGCCATCGGCCTTGGCCCTGCCGCCGCGGAGCAGTTCCTGCTCGCCGCCGAGCGCGGGAAGAAACCCTCCGTCCTCTGGTTGCAGTTTCAGGAATGCACGGGATGCACCGAGTCGCTGCTGCGCACGTCGCACCCTGCCGTCGACGACCTCATCCTCGATCTGATTTCGCTCGATTATCACGAAACGTTGTTCGCGGCCGCCGGTCACCAGGCTGAAGCGGCGCTGAAAGCGGCGATGAAAGCGAACGAAGGCAAGTACGTCTGCGTCGTCGAGGGCGCGATTCCCACCAAGGAGAACGGGATTTACTGCATGATCGGCGGTCGCACGGCGCTCGAGATCGTCAACGACGTCGCCGGCAAAGCCGGTGCAGTGATCGCGATCGGTTCGTGCGCATCGTGGGGCGGTGTCGCGGCGACCGAGCCGAATCCGACCGGCGCGTCCGGCGTCCACGAGGTCTTCAAAGCGAAGCCGGTCGTCAACATTCCCGGATGCCCGGCGAATCCGTACAACTTCCTCGGCACGGTGTTGCAGTACGCGACCTACGGCACGCTGCCGGCGCTCGACAGCGAGAACCGTCCGAAATTCGCGTATGGGTCGACGGTCCACGAACACTGTCCGCGTCGCGCGCATTTCGATGCGGGGCGCTTTGCCGACATGTTCGGCGACGAAGGCCACCGCAACGGCTACTGTCTCTACAAACTCGGCTGCAAAGGACCGGTGACCTACGCGAACTGCTCTGTGGAGCACTTCGGCGAGGTTGACGGCGCGTGGCCGATCGGCATCGGCCATCCATGTTTCGGCTGCACGGAAAAAGGCGTCGGCTTCACGATGCCGATCCATCAGACGGTCGAAATCAAACGCCCGATGCCACCCGACACGTATGCGCCCATTCATGCAGCGCAAGGCGGCGTCAGCCCGATCGCGACCGGCGTCGCCGGCGCGGTGATCGGCGCGCTCGCCGGCGCGGGATACGTCGCGTCGAAAAAACTGAGCACGACGGACGACGTCGCGCCGAAGCCGGAGGTGTAGCGTGGGCATCTCTCGACGCGCAGCGTTGAAAGGCCTCGCGCTCGGCGGCGCGGTCGCCGCGGGCGCCCGGCCGGCGAAGGCCGCGGTCCTGCCTGTCGCGCCTCCCGACGCCGTCGGCCTCCTCTACGACGCCACGATGTGCATCGGCTGCAAGACGTGCATGGTCGCGTGCAACGACGCGAACGGCCTCGCGGCGGACACGTCGTACTCGCCGGCGGCGCTGTATCACAAGCCGCTGGATCTGAATGCGCACGCGAAGACCGTCATCAAGTTGTATCGCGATGGCAACGAGCAGTCGTTCTTCAAGGCGCAGTGCATGCACTGCATCGACCCGGCGTGCACGAACGCCTGCATGCTCGGTGCATTGAAGAAACGCGAGTTCGGCATCGTCAGCTACGACGCCGACTATTGCATCGGCTGCCGCTACTGCGAGGTGGCGTGCCCGTTCGGCGTGCCGAAGTTCGAGTGGTCGAGCGCGCAGCCGAAGATCGTCAAGTGCGAACTGTGCAAGGAAAGACTGGCGAGCGGGAAGGAGCCGGCGTGCACTACGGTGTGCCCGCGCAAAGCGGTCATCTTCGGGAAGCGCTCCGAGCTGTTGAAGGAAGCGAAGCGACGGATTGCAGAGAGCCCCCAGCGCTACGTGCCGAAGGTCTACGGTGAAACCGACGGCGGTGGCACGCAGAATCTCTACCTGTCGCACATTCCGTTCGAGAAGCTTGGACTGCCGACGCTCGGCGATGAGCCGGCTCCGCAACTCGCGCGATCGATTCAACACACGGTCTACAAGAACTTCGCGGCGCCCGTCGCGCTCTACGGCGTGCTCGGCGTCGTGATGTGGCGCAACCGCAAGTCTCAGCAGCAGGAGAGCGACGATGCTGCGCGCTGAACCCGTCGGCGGATCTATTTCCACTCCAGGCACCCGCGCGCTGCTCGGGGTGTTCGGACTCGGCGCCCTGCTGATCGCGTGGCGGCTCGTGGCGGGCCTCGGCTCGGCGACCGCGCTCAACGACGGCTATCCGCTCGGCCTCTGGATCGCGTTCGATGTCGTCACCGGGACGGCGCTGGCCTGCGGCGGATACTCGATCGCGCTGCTCGTCTACATCTTCAACAATGGGCGCTATCACGCGCTGGTGCGGCCCGCGCTGTTGACGAGTGCGCTCGGCTACTCGCTGGCCGGCTTCGGTGTCTTCATCGACATCGGCCGATGGTGGTCGATCTGGAAGGTGCCGGTGTACTTCTGGCGCTGGAATTTCAATTCCGCGCTGCTCGAAGTCGCCCTCTGCATCATGTCCTACGTCGTCGTCCTGTGGATCGAACTGTCGCCGGCGTTCTTCGAGAAGTGGCAGCAGGACGGCCCGTCCTTCCTCCGCGGCTTCTCGCGAACCGCGCTCCCCATCGTTGAAAAGCTGTCGGTGCCCGTCATCGCGCTCGGTGTGTTGCTGCCGACGATGCACCAGTCGTCGCTCGGGACGCTGATGCTGCTCGCCGGCGTGCGGCTGCACCCGCTGTGGAATACGCCGCTGTTGCCGCTGCTGTTCCTCATCTCGTGCGTCTCGATGGGCTTCGCCGTCGTCGTCTTCGAGAGCGCGCTGTCGGCATCCGTGTTCAGGCGCGAGCCGGAAACGGCGATGCTGGCGACGCTCGCGGGAGTCATGGTGCCGCTGCAAGTGGTCTACGTTGCGGTGCGGCTCGGTGACCTGGCGGTGCGCGGCCGCCTCGGGCTGCTGGTGCAGGCCGACACGCGATCGTTCATGGTCCTCGTCGAGTTCGCGCTGGCGCTGGCGCCCGCCGCGATGCTGGCGTCCCGCGCGAGCCGTCGCGATCTCGGTCAGTTGTTCCGCGCGGCGCTCGTCCTGATGTTTGCGGGCGCGGTCTACCGGTTCGATACCTATCTGGTCGCGTTCACACCCGGCGCCAACTGGTCGTATTTCCCCAGCGTGTCCGAGATGGCCATCACCATCGGGCTCGTCGCGTTCGAGATCTTTGCCTACGTGGCGATCGTCAAAATGTTTCCGATTCTCTCTGGAGCGCGACAGCGATGAGCACCCACATCACGGTTGATCCGATCACCCGAATCGAAGGCCACCTGCGCATCGACGTCGAAGTCGACGGCGGCGTCGTCAAGAAGGCGTGGTCGTCGGGACAGATGTTCCGCGGCATCGAGCGCATTCTGATCGGTCGCGATCCGCGCGAGGCGTGGCTCTTCACGCAGCGCTTCTGCGGCGTCTGCACGACGGTGCACGCGATCACGTCGGTGCGCGCGGTCGAGAACGCGCTCAACCTCGAGATTCCGCCGAACGCGCAATACATCCGCAACCTGATTGTCGCCGCGCACGCGATGCACGATCACATCGTCCACTTCTACCAGCTCTCGGCGCTCGACTGGGTCGACGTCGTGTCTGCGCTGAAGGCCGATGTCGTCAAGACGGCAGCGTTGGCCACCAGCCTGTCGGACTGGCCTGGCAACAGCATCAAAGAGTTCCAGGCAGTGAAGGACAGGCTGGCGGGCTTTGTCGCGAAAGGGCAGCTGGGAATCTTCACGAACGGCTATTGGGGTCACCCGGCGATGAAACTGCCGCCCGAGGTGAACCTGCTCGCGGTGACGCACTATCTGCAGGCGCTCGACTATCAGCGCCGCGTCAACAAGGTCGTCTCGATCCTCGGCGGCAAGACGCCGAACATCCAGAACCTCGCCGTCGGCGGCGTCGCGAATGCGATCAACCTCGACAACGACGCGACGCTGAACATGGCGAAGTTGTACGAGGTCAAGGAACTGCTCGACTCCGCGAAGCAGTTCATCGAGCAGGTGTACTTCGTTGATCTCTGCGCCGTCGGCGCGCTCTACGCTGATTGGCTGAAGTACGGCGCCGGCGTGACGAATTACCTCGCCGTGCCGGATCTGCCGACGGATACGAAAGGCACCCAGTTCGATCTGCCCGGCGGCACGATCTTCAACGGCGATCTGGCGAAGGTGACCAAGATCACGTCGTTCGGCGATCCGTATTTCCAGAAGAACGTCAGCGAATCGATCGCGCACTCGTGGTACGACGGCGACTGGCAGCGGCATCCGTACGAAGAAGACACCGTGCCGAAGTACACCTCGTACGATCCGAACAAGGACTATTCCTGGATCAAGTCGCCGCGCTTCGACGGTCATCCGATGCAGGTCGGACCGCTCGCGCAGGTGCTCGTCGGCTTCGCGGGCGGACACGAGCTGACGGTCAAGTGGGCGAAGAAGACCCTCGAGACCGCGGGGAAGATCGCCGGCGCGACGTTGACTCCGGCCATCCTCCATGGGACGCTCGGCCGCCACGCCGCACGCATGATCCGCTGCGGCGTCATCTCGGATCTCGCCGACAAGCACTGGAACCTGCTCGCCGAGAACATCGGCAAGGGCGACACGCGGATCTTCAACCAGCCGGTGTTCCCGAAGGGCGAGATCCAGGGGTTCGGCTTCCACGAAGCGCCGCGCGGCACGCTGTCGCACTGGGTCGTCATCGAGAACGGCAAGATCAAGAACTACCAGGCGGTCGTGCCGTCGACGTGGAATGCGGGTCCGCGCGACGCGAAAGATCAACCGGGCCCGTACGAAGCATCGCTCGTCGGCAACCCGATCGCGGACACGGACAAGCCGCTCGAAGTCCTGCGCACCGTCCACTCGTTCGATCCGTGCATCGCCTGCGCAATTCACACGCTCGACGTCGAAGGCAAGGAGCTGTCCCGTGTCCGCGCGCTCTGATGTTGGCCGGGTCCTGTGGACCCGGCGCAAAGCTGTCTGGGGACCGCGATGATCTACGTGCTTGGGCTCGGCAACGTGTTGATGGGCGACGACGGCTTCGGTCCCGCCGTCGTCCGGCAATTCGAAAAAACCTACGATGTGCCGGAGAACGTCGAAGTCGTCGACGTCGGCACGCCTGGACTCGATCTGATGCCGTGGTTCTACGACGCCGAGCGGTTGATCATCGTAGATACCGTGAAGGCCGACGCCGCGCCGGGGACGATGCGGCTGTACGACAAACGTGATCTGCTGCGCCACGCGCCGTCGGTCCGCACGAGCCCGCATGATCCGGGCGTCAAAGAAGCGCTGTGGACGTTGGAACTCGCCGGCCGCGGACCGAAAGAAGTCACGCTCATCGGCGTCGTCCCCGAGAGCGTCGAGCTCACGACCGACCTCTCCGACACGGTCCGCGAGAAAATTCCTGTCGCGATGGAAGCGATCGCCAGAGCCCTCGGGCAGGCCTAAAGGCCTGCGCTACAACTGCTCGAAGCACCCTAGGCACCCCAGGCACGCCAAGCACCCTAGGCATATTTCATCAACGTCATGAACCCCATGTCCATGTGGAACTGCTGGTGGCAGTGAAACAGGGACACGCCCGGCTGATCGGCCACGACATCCATTTCCACTTGCCGCCACGCCGGCACGATGACGACATCTTTCATCACGCCTGACGTCCGTTTGCCGGCGACGCTGACGAGTTCGAACGTGTGCCGGTGCAAGTGGACCGGGTGATCGTTGGCGCTCTGATTGTCCAGCGTCCACCGGTAGCGTTTGCCCTCGCTGACCAGGATCGGATCGGCATCCGGATACGACTTGCCGTTGATCATCCAATGATGCCCATCGTTCTTGGCCTTGAACACGAGCGTAAGGCGCTCGTCGGGCGCTGCCGCCGGCGTTGAATTTCCGAACACCGTGTAGTCCCACGGGAACGGTCCAGGCGGAGACCAGCGCGCCGGTCCAGACTGGTTCGCGTACTCGACGACGATGCCGAGACCGTTCGTGCGTTGTTCGGTGTCTGTTCCACCGAGGATCCAGACACCGGGGTTGTTCATCTCGACGAGGCCGTCGACACGTTCGCCCGGCGCGATGTCGATCGCGCGGACCGCTGATGGTGTCGGCACGCGGTTGCCGTCGAGCGCGATGACGCGGAACACATGTCCGGGCAGCGCGAGGCGGTGGGTAAGCGTCGCGCTCGCGTTGACGATGCGGAACAGCGCGCGCTGTCCCGATCGGACGCGGATCGGGTCGCCGTACCCGAGCATCTTGCCATTGATCGAGTACGTCTTGAACACGACGTCCATCGGTCCGTTCGAGGTGAAGTGCGGGTCCCATTCGTGCAGCAGAATCGGGACTTCGACGTCGTACGCCCCTGGATCGTCGTCGGCATCGACGATGAACATTCCGAACTGACCGGAGTAGGTGCCCTTCTTCAGATCCCGCATCGGCATGTCGTGGCTGTGGTACCACCGCGTGCCGCCAGGATTGGCGACGAACTCGTAACGCTGATGCCCGTGGGGAGGCACCGCCGGCGTGCCTTCGTCGTACGCGCCGTCGACCTCCGGCGGAATGTGAAAACCGTGCCAGTGGACCAGATCGCGCGCGTTCGTGTCGTTGAACACATCGACGGCGAGCCGTTGGCCGCTGCGCGCGCGCAGCAACGGTCCTGGAACCTGTCCGTTGTACGCGCGTGTGCGCACGGATCGCGTCGCACTGAGATCGATCGTCGTTTCGGCTATGCGAAGGGTGATGTCGGCAGGGCGGCCCTCAAAGGGCCGCCCCATGACCGCCGCTGCAACTGCGAGGAACTCTCGCCTGTTCACGAAGCGAGCTTACTGCTGAATCGATTTCAGGTAGCCGACAAGGTTCGCGAGCCGCAATTTCGCGACCGATTGATCCGCGCCGTTCAGAGCGCTGAACACCGGGCCCCAGATCGGCATCTCGCGCGTGCCGTGTGAGACCAACTGCCCGAGGATCTGCGTCTCCACATCGTTCTGCGAGAACGAGCCGTGGCGTTTCGCGATCGTCGTCAGGTCCGCCGGCACTTTCGCGAGCGCCTTTGCCGCAGGACCGTTGCCCTTCGCGTCCTTGCCGTGACAGACCGCGCAGTACGCGTTGAACGTGTCGACGCCCTGCACCGAGGCGATCGGTTGCGCCGGTTTGCGTTCGATCTTCTGCGCACTCACTGTTGCTGACGCCATCGCGAGCGCCATTCCACCACACACCGCCCAGGGTAAAAGACGTCTTCCGCTCATACACACTCCTTTTGCGAGATGCGGATCCTCCTATCCAGATCCGTGCCGTCCGGAAACAGGCGTGTGATCGCGAATCGCCGAAACGGCTGCCGGAAATCCGTCACGCAGGGTGGCAGTCGTCTTGCCTCTGAGGTCGGCACACATCAATGGGCGTTGCGCAGATGGAGGGACGGCGCATTCGGATTCAGGGCACCGTGCAGGGTGTCGGCTTCCGTCCGTGGGTCTACCGAATGGCCCATTCCGCGGGCGTGACTGGCCGTGTGCGCAACGATTCGGCCGGCGTCACGATTGAGGCCTTCGGCGAACAAGACGCGCTGGCACGCTTCGTCGACGCGCTCAAAAATCCCCCGGCCGCTGCGCGAATTCTCGCGTTCGACCAGTCCGCGATTGCCGCCGAAGCGGCAGCCGACTTCGAGATCGTCGCCAGCGAGCGCACGTGCGACCATGTCGTCTCCATCCCGCCCGACCTCGCGACGTGTCCGGAGTGCACAGCGGAGATCTTCGACCCGGCCAACCGCCGGTTCCGGTACCCCTTCACCAACTGCACGAATTGCGGACCGCGATTCACAATCGCGACCGACATCCCGTACGACCGGCCGGCAACGACGATGGCGCCGTTCGAGATGTGTCCGGCCTGCCGGCGTGAGTACGAGGACGCCGCGGATCGGCGGTTCCACGCGCAGCCGAATGCGTGTCCCGTCTGCGGCCCGCGACTGGCGTTCCACGGGCCGGACGGCACCCGTCTGACGCCTGACGATCCGATCGCGGCTGCGGCGCGCGCGATCAGCCATGGGTTGATCGTGGCCGTCAAGGGGATCGGCGGATTTCATCTCGCGTGCGACGCGACGTCCGAGTTTGCGGTTCGGCGGCTGCGCGAGCGGAAGCACCGCGACGAGAAGCCGCTCGCGGTCATGGTTCGCGATCTCGCCGAAGCGGAAACGCTGGCCGTTCTGAGCGACGTTGAGCGCGCGCTCCTGACCTCTGCCGAGCGGCCGATCGTGCTGGTGGAGAGGTCTGCTGAGTGCTCGTTGCCATCTGGCCTGGCGCCTCACAACCGGATGCTCGGTCTGTTCCTGCCGTACTCGCCGCTGCACCATCTGCTGCTGGCCGACGCGGGACGCCCGCTGGTGATGACGTCGGCGAATCTCTCGGACGAACCGATCGCGTTCATGGACGACGAAGCGATCCATCGGCTCGTGCGGATCGCGGATTGTTTTCTGATGCACGACCGGCGGATCGAGACGCGCTGCGACGATTCGGTCGTGACCGTCATCGGTGGTGAAGGCGCCGTGTTGCGGCGCTCGCGGGGCTACGTGCCGCGCGCAATCCGGACGCCGCGTCCGATCGCCCGTCCCGTCCTGGCCTGCGGCGGTTTGTTGAAGAACACGTTCTGCCTCGCGCAGGGCCACGACGCGTGGGTCGGTCCGCACATCGGCGATCTCGAAAACCTCGAGACGTACGACTCGTACGTCCAATCGATTGCGCGCATGCAGCGATTCCTCGCACTGCAGCCAGAGGTGATCGCGTACGACATGCACCCCGACTATTTGTCCTCTCGCTACGCGAAGCGGCAGCCGCAGTCGACGAAGATCGCCGTGCAGCATCATCACGCGCACGTCGTGTCCGCGATGACCGAGCACGGGATCGACGAGCCGGCCATCGGCATCGCCTACGACGGGACCGGCTTCGGCACCGACGGGACGTTGTGGGGAGGGGAGATCATGGTCGCCACCCCGGCAAGCTTCCGGCGCGTTGCGACGTTCCGGCCGATTGCGCTCGTCGGCGGCGATCGCGCGATTCGCGAGCCGTGGCGGATTGCGCTCGCGCTCGCCGTCGACGCGTTCGACGGCAACGTGCCGGGCGATGTGCTTGCGCTCTTTGACGTCGACGATCGCGACCGGACGTTTGTCGGCAAACTGCTGGCCGGCCGGTTTCCGGCACCGCTCGCGCGCGGTGTGGGCCGCTACTTCGACGGCTTCGGCGCGCTGTTCCTGCGGCGTCCGCGGTCGGCCTTCGAAGGGCAGATCGCGCTCGAATGGACGCAGGTCGCCGATCCGCGTGTGTCGCGCAGCTACCGATTCACGATCGACACGACGACGGCGTGTCCAGAGATCGATGTGCGGCTCGCGTTCCAGGACGCCGTGGTCGATCTGGCGCGCGGCGAACCGGTCGCCTCCATCGCCGCCGCATTTCACAACACGCTGACCGAGGCGACGGCCGCCGCCGTGCGGCGCATTGTCCCGTCGGTCGGCGCGCTGCCCATCGTGGCGTCCGGCGGCTGCTTTCAAAATGCGCGGCTCGCGGAAAGCCTGTGCGCGGCGCTCGCGCCGGAGCACCGCGTGTGGCTGCAGAGGCAGGTGCCGCCCGGCGACGGCGGTATTTCATTGGGTCAAGCCGTGATTGCGAGTGCCTTATGTGCTTAGGCGTGCCGGGACAAGTCGTGGAGTTGGATGAACTGAGCGCCGTGGTCGACTTCTGGGGCGTCAAACGGCGCGTGCGGCTCGATCTCGTCGACGAGCCGGTGGCGGTGGGCGACTACGTGTTGAACCACGTCGGGTTCGCCATCCGGCGCATCCCGCCGGAAGACGTCGCGCTCACCCTCGAGATGTACGAACAGTTGCTTCGCGAACGCAGCGACGACTTGATGGCCGCGGACGTGCGAGGTGAGATCGATGCCTCTTGAGTTCCGCGATCCCGCACGCGCGAAATCGCTGGCGGCCGCTCTCGCGCGCGTGACGGACGAGATCGGACGCGAGGTCTCGGTGATGCACGTGTGCGGCAGCCACGAACAGGCGATCGCGAAGTTCGGCTTGCGCGCCGCGTTCCCCGAGAAGCTGAACGTCATCATGGGGCCGGGGTGTCCGGTCTGTATCACCGACTTGCCAGAAATCGATGAGGCGATCGCGCTCGCGAAGCAAGGTGTTCGCATCGCGACGTACGGCGACATGGTGCGCGTGCCCGGAACCGCGGGCTCGCTGGCCGACGCGCAGGCCAATGGCGGAAGGATCGACACCGTCTACAGCGTCGCCCAGGCCGTCGAACTCGCGACGCGCACGACGGACGAAGTGGTCTTCTTCGCGACCGGCTTCGAGACGACAGCAGTCGCGACAGCGGCGGTGATCCTTGCCGGTGTCCCGCCGAATTTCTCGGTGCTGTCCGCGCACAAGTACATCCCGCCGGTGATGGAAATCGTGTCGGAAATGCCCGACACGCGCGTCGAAGGCTTCCTGGCCGCGGGTCACGCGGCGACGATCACCGGCTGGAAGATCTTCGAGGCGTTTACCGCGCGACACCGACAGCCCGTCGTCGTCGCCGGATTCGAACCGCTCGATATCCTTGCCGCACTCGTGCGACTGGTGGAACTCGTGCGCGACCGTGAAGCGACGGTCGTCAACATGTTTCCGCGCTGCGTGACGCCGGGCGGCAACCAGAACGCACAAGAGAAACTCTGGCGGGTGTTTCGTCCCATCGGCGGACGGTGGCGCGGCATCGCGCACGTGCCAAACGGCAACCTGCGCCTGCGCGACGAATGGGCGCCGGTCGACGCGCGCAAGCGTTTCGCGATCGACGTCGCGTCGCTCTGGCATCACGCGCCGTCGACGCTGGTGCGTCAATGCATCTGCGGAAACATCATGGCCGGTATCGCCTCGCCGTCGGACTGCGCGCTCTTTGGCGGCGCGTGCGTGCCCGATGCGCCGGTCGGTGCGTGCATGGTCAGCAGCGAAGGCACGTGCCGCATCTGGCACGAGTACGGCGGCATTCCGAATCTTCGAGGTGTGTCATGTCCAGTCTGACCGCCGACGAGCACATCCTCCTGAAGCATGGCGCCGGCGGCCGTGCGATGCGTCGTCTGATCCAGGACGCGTTTCTTCACGCCTTCGAAACCGATCCGCCGCTCCGGCCGGGCATCGTCGGCGTCGCGGCAATGGATGACGGCGGCGCGGTGCGGATCGGGGACCGGTGGCTGGTGCTGACGACCGATTCACACGTCATTCAGCCGCCGTTCTTCCCCGGCGGCGATATCGGACGGCTGTCGATCTGCGGCACGGTGAACGATCTCGCGATGATGGGGGCGACCGAAGTCCTCGGCCTTACCTGCGGCATCGTGCTCGAAGAAGGGTTCGCGCGCGCCGACCTCGAGCGCATCCTCGCGTCGATGCGGACGGCGTGCGACGAAGCATCGGCGCACGTGATTGCCGGCGACACGAAGGTGATGGGCCGGGGCGAGGTGGACGGCGTCGTCATCAACACGTCGGGCGTCGGCCTGACCGCGCACCTCGTGCGTGACTGTGGGCTGCACGCGGGCGACCGCATCATCGTCACCGGCACGGTTGGCGACCACGGTATGGCGGTCATGGCACGCCGGCACGGGCTCGAGCTCGACGCGGACCTCGTGTCCGACGTGGCGCCGATCAACGGTCTGGTCGCGGCCGCGCTCGACGCGGCGCCCGGCGAGATCACCGCGATGAAAGATCCGACGCGTGGCGGCGTCGCCGGCGCGCTTCACGAAATGGCGTCGAAGAGCGGCGTCGGCGTCCTCGTGGACGAGGCGATGCTGCCGGTGCGCGACAGCGTGCGAGGCGTGTCGGAACTCGTTGGCATCGATCCGTTGCACGTCGCCAACGAAGGGAAGGCGCTCATCGGCGTCAGCGAAGCGGCCGCGGCGCGCGTTCTTGCCGCGTTGCGGGTGCATCCACTCGGTCGCGACGCGGCGATCATCGGCATGTGCACCGACGATCGTCCCGGCATGGTGATTCTGGACACTGGAATTGGCCGTCGGCTCGTGGCGGAGCCGGAGGGCGAACTGCTGCCGCGCATATGTTGAAACGTGTTGCCGTGCTCTGCTCGCATCGCGCGCCGGGCCTGTTGTATCTGCTCAACCGCGCCGCCGATCGCGGCCTGGCGTACGAAGTGGTCTGCGTCGTTTCCAGCGAGGAGACGTTCGACGAGGAAGTGCGCGTGGAACGGCGAGGGATTCCGACGCGCGCGCACCCGATGCGGTCGTTCGGCGGATCGCGGCAGGCGTACGACGCCGAGACGGTTCGGATCCTCGAGCCGTTCATGCCGGACGTGATTTTGTTGGACGGCTACTTGTATCTCGTCACCGAGCCGCTGCTGGCGGGGTATCGGTCCCGGATCATCAATTTGCACTTCAGCGATCTCACCGAGCGAACCGCGACCGGCGCGCCGCGATTTCCCGGCATTCGGGCCGTACGCGATTCGATCGCGGCGGGATGTCCCGACACGCGGGCGACCGTCCACCTCGTCGACGAGTTCCCGGACGCCGGGCCGCCGCTTGTGCGCTCGTGGCCGTTCCCGGTGTCGCCGCTCATCGAATCGATCCGGACGCTCGACGCGCCCGACGTGTTCAAGGCGTATGTCTACGCGCATCAGCAGTGGATGATGCGCACCGTGTCTGGGCCGTTGATCAACGCCGCGTTGCGGCTCATCGCGAGCGGCGAGATCGATCTCGATGCCCGCGCGGCGGCTCCGCTTGACGAACACGCGCCGTGGCTGCTCGATCAGCAGGGCGCTCTGCTTGCGCCCGAGCTGGAGTTCGCATGACCCACATCCGCGTCGACCGGGCGGGCCGCATCGGTACGATCACGATCGATCGTCCGGCGCGATTCAACTCGCTCGACGTGGAAACGGCGCAGGACTTTCGCCGCGCCGGCCTGCAGCTCGCACGCGATCCCGAGACGCGTGTCGTGGTCCTGCGCGGCCTGCCGAACATGTTCTGCAGCGGCGCCGATCTCAAGTTCATCCGCGACGGCGGCGATGCGTCGCTCGCGTATCTGACGAAACGCGGCGCCACCGGCTACGGTGAGTGCTTCAAGCAGATCCTCGAGTACATCCATTCCACGATTTCAGAAATCCGTCGCGCGCCGAAACCGTTTGTCGCAGCCGTCGACGGCATCGCTGCGGCCGGCGGGTTCGGCATCGCGATGTCGTGCGATCTCGTCATCGCGTCGTCGCGGGCGTCGTTTGAATGGGCGTATGGGAAGACGGCGCTGACCGGCGCCGAGAGCACGACGTTCTTTCTGCCGCGCCTGATCGGTTTCCGCCGCGCCATGGAGCTGATGCTGCTGAATCCGCGGCTGACCGCCGAGCGCGCCCTCGAGTACGGCCTCGTCACGTCGGTGCACAGCGTCGAGACGTTCGACGCGGCCGTGCAGTCCGCCGCCGAGCGCATCGCCGCGGGACCGTCGCACGCGTTCGCCGTTGCCAAAGAGCTGCTGAATCAATCGGCGGGGATGGACCGCCTCGACGACCATCTCGATCGCGAACTGCAGGAGCTCGCGCGCGCCGCGGACGGAGACGAGGTCGCCGAAGGTATCAGAGCGTTTTTCGAGAAACGGGATGCGCACTATGCATGAGTACAGCATCGTGCAGGCGATGTTCGAGCAGATCGAGCAGGTCCGACGCGAGCACCACGCCAGCAGCGTCCGGCGCATTCGCGTGAGCATCGGGGAATTTGCCGGCGTCGATCCGACGCTGTTCGAGAGCGCATACGACGTGTACCGCGTGCGCACGCCGTGCGAGCACGCGCAGCTGCAAATCGAGCGCGTTCCCGAGAGTGACGAGTTGTTGCTCGACCAGGTCGAGCTGGAGGTAGCGTGATGTGCGACGCATGCGGGTGTGGCGACACGAAGGTGATTCCGCTGGATTTGCACGAGCGGATCCTGGCGAGCAACGAGCGCGCGGCGCATCACAACCGCGAGCACTTCCACGATCATGGTCTGGTTGCCGTCAACCTGATGGGATCACCCGGCGCGGGGAAGACCGCGGTGCTCGAAGCGACGGCGCGGGCCCTGGGTCAACAGAGTCGGCTGGGCGTTCTGGCTGCGGATCTCGCGACCGATAACGACGCCACGCGCATTCGCGCGGCCGGCATTATCGCCGAATCGATCACTACAGGCACGGCGTGCCATCTCGACGCGGAGATGGTCCACCATGGTCTGCATCACCTGCCGTGGCGTGCGCTCGATTTTCTGTTCATCGAGAACGTCGGCAATCTGGTCTGTCCAGCGGTCTACGATCTCGGGCAGGACGCGAATGTCGTCGCGCTCTCGATCACTGAGGGCGAAGACAAGCCGCTGAAGTATCCGACCATGTTCCGCAAGGCCGACCTCGTGCTGATCACCAAGATCGATCTGCTCCCAGCGCTGCCCGACGTCAAGATGGCCACGATCGAGGAGAACCTGATGGCCGTGATGACGCGGCCAGCGATGCTTCGCGTATCGGCCAGGACAGGCGAGGGCATTCCGCAGTGGATTCAGTGGCTGCGCAGCGTGGGACGTCCGCGCACGGCGCCCTGCGCCACCGGCATGGGTATCACCGTATGAAGCTGACCCTCGCATTGATCGCGGCTGCGGTGAGCATCGGATCGATCCATACGCTCGCGCCGGATCACTGGCTGCCGTTCGCCGCGCTGTCGAAGGCCGAAGGGTGGTCGACACGGCGCACCGCCGCGATCACGGCGGCATGCGGTCTTGGTCACGTGACAGCGTCGGTCGCGCTTGGACTCCTGGCGCTGGTGTTCGGACTCGAACTGCTGCAGACGTTCGGTCAGCGGATGGAAAGCATCTCGGGCTTGCTGCTCATCGGTTTCGGCGTCGCGTATGCGATGTGGGGCCTGCGCCGCACGGTCGCCCGCCATTCGCATCGGCACGGCGATCGCGACCACCATCATCATCATCACGATCATCACCGGGCCTCGACCGCATGGACCTTGTTCCTGCTCTTCTCAGCCGATCCGTGCGTCGCGGTCATTCCGTTGCTGTTCGCGGCGGCGCCGCTCGGCTGGATGAGCGCGTTGCTCGTCGTGGCGGCGTACGAGATCGCGACGATTGCGACCATGGTGCTGCTGGTGCTGCCGACGCGCGCCGCTGTGTCGAACGTCACCGGCGCGTGGGCCGATCGCTGGGGTGACGCGCTCGCCGGCGTGGTCGTCGCGACCGTCGGCGTCGCCGTCATGATGCTCGGAATATGACGCTGACAGAACGCATCGAACGATTCATCGCGCTGCCGACGATCGCGCTCGTCGGCATGTCGCGCAAAGGCCGAAAATTCGGCAACATCGCGTGCCGCGAGTTGCGCGCAAAAGGGTATCGCGTGTACCCCGTGCATCCGATCGCGACCGAGATCGACGGCGTTCGCTGTTATCCCTCATTCGCGAAGCTGCCCGAACGCGTGGACGGCGCCCTGATCGTCGTCCCGCCGCACGTGGCGATCGACGTCGTTCGCGACGCGGCGGAGGCCGGCATTACGCGCGTGTGGCTGCAGCAGGGGGCGGAATCGGCAGAAGTCGTTGCGGTCTGCGATCAGTTGAAGCTGATAACCGTCGCGGGAGAGTGCATCCTGATGTTCGCGGACCCGCGCGGCATCCATCGCGCGCATCGATGGATCCACCGCCTCACGCGGCGATCGACGGCCGCCTAGATGTCGCGGCGCGCGAAGACGACGGCGCCGACGATCGCGCCGACCGCGCCGATGGTGACCAGCACCGCTGCGTCCCAGGTGTCGAGTGGTGTACCCGTGATGAGCGGCGCCGGATCGAAATAGTGAAACGGCGAGACGCGGCTGATTGTGCGCGCCGGATCCCAGACCCGCCCGAGGTAGTCGAGCAGGTACGCCGCCAGCGCGGCGATGCCGACCGCACCTGACGCCACCGCTCGCCGACGCACCATGGTTGCAGCGGCGAGCGCGACACCGCACCAGCAGACCATCAGCGTCGCCAGGCTCAGCGCGAGCGAGAGGAGCACGCGCCACGAGATGTGCGGGGTGTCTGCCGGCACGCAGCACGCCAATCCTGTCGCCGTGCCGACCAGCATCAGGCCAAGCACTGTCGTCATGGCGACGACGAACACGGTCAGCGTCCGCAGGATGACGTCGCGGCGCCGCAGTTCGCGCGCGAGCGTCAGGTCCACGAATCGCATTTCGACCTCGGCCGCGGTTTCGGTGGCAATCGAGACGGTGACGGTCACCACCGCGACGATCACCATCGGATGGAAATAGCCAAACGCCACGATGCCGCCGAACGACATGAAGGCGAGCTGCGCGGGACCCATCAGCGCGCGCATGAAGTCGGGCATCAGCGTCGCCAATTGGCTGAAGTAACTGTGGCGCAACAGAAACGCCGCGACCTGCGTCAGCAGAAACTCGAACGCCCCGAGCAGGACGCCGACGCCGAGGATCATCGGCGCGAAACGCCTGAGCGAGTGCGCGATGAGTCCACCGGTGGCCCTCATGATGGCTCGCGGTCGTCGTAGTAGCGACGAAGGACGTCTTCGAGATGCGGTTCGTGGATGTCGACGTCATGTACCGATGGCGGCAGCCGCGCCAGCAACGGCCCGAGCGGACCGACGACGCGCACGCGCCACACCCGTGGGGCGATTTCGATGACGTCGACGCCCGGCGGCCATGAGGGCGGGGCGTCGACATCGGCGTCGAAGTCGATGCGGACCGCACGAGCGGCGAGTCGCCGGACATCCTCAACGGTCGAGACCAATGCCAGCGTTCCGCGACGAAGCAGCGCGATGCGATCGCAGACGCGCTCGACTTCGGGCAGGATGTGGGACGACATGAAGACGGTGCGTCCGCGGCGACGCACTTCACCGATCAGCTCGTACACGACGTCCTGCATCAACGGATCGAGGCCGTCGGTCGGTTCGTCGAGAATCAGCAGCGGAGCCTCGGACTGAAACGCCTGCACGATGCCGAGCTTTCGCTTCATGCCGGTGCTGTACTCGCGGATACGCCGGTGCAGGTCCGCGCGACCGAGGCGCAATCGTTCGAGCAGCCAGTCGCGCCACTGGGCGTCGATACGGTGGTGATTGAGACGCGCGAGGACGTCGAGCGTGTCGTTGCCGGTCATGTCGCCGTAGAAGCCGACTTCGCCTGGCAGATACCCGATCTTCGCGCGGACCTCGACGCCATCGCGTCGACAGTCGGCGCCGAACACCAGCGCCCGGCCGCGCGACGCGCGCACGAGATCGAGCAGGATGCGGATCGTCGTGGTCTTGCCGGCGCCGTTCAGCCCCAGGAAGCCGAAAATTTCGCCCGGCTGGACGTCGAACGAGACGTCCTCGAGGGCGACCACGGTGCCGAACCGTTTGGAGAGACTCTCGAGCTGAATCGCGGGCAGCGCCACGCCACTACTGTCGCAGATAATGCTTCCGCCAGCGAAACGCTTCTTCGAGCGCGCGGCGGATGTCGTAGATCGACTCCGCCATCCGCTCGCGAACGTCGGCCCCGATGTCGTCTGCTTCCAGGCGTCGCTCGATTTGCGAGATGACCTGTTCGGCGAGCGCGTTGACGTGCGCGAACCCCTCGTCGCTGAGTTCGGCGGCAGGTGAGTCAGGAATGGTCGCGAGCGTCTGCGTGAAGCGTTCGACCGCCGCCTCGAAAGACGAAGGGCGCTCGGTTGTCAAGACCTCGCGCCCGTGGATATCCAGCCTGTCGACGATGTCATTCATACGTGTTCGACGTCTGCCCGGTGTGTCTTGTCGATTTGCCGCACCTTGAGATAGAGCCCGACGACGACCAGCAGGATCGCGCCGAGCGACACCGCCAACCCACGCCGACGATACTGCAATTCAGACACGCCGCGCTCGCCGGCCTGATTCGCCGTCGCAACGATCTTCAACCCCTGGTCGATGACCGGCGAGAACGTCGTCAGTTCGGGGTTGAACGTATGCATCTCGTTCCGTGCGAGCGTCACCTTGCTGGCGGCTTCGTGCAGCGCCAGTTCCTGGTCGCTGACCTCGATGCCGGCGTTCTTCACGCGCGCGATGAGCGCATTCGATTGCTCGACCGCGCTCTTCAGCTGCTCGATCTTGCCGCGCATCGCTTCGGCCGCCGCCGCACCCTTGTCGTTCTTGTCGGTCGTCGAGTGGCATGGCTGGCAGATGCCGGTGCCGGTCGCGCCGAGCATCGCGTCGACCGGTTTGAGCACGGCATGGTTGCTGTGACACTCGACGCATCCCTTGTCGAAGATCTGTTTGTGCGTGCTCGTCTCGAACTTCTGCGCGAACGCCACGTGACAGGTGCCACACACGTTGGCCATCGATCCGATGCCGGGCGGCGCGGCGCCGTGGTTGCCGTGGCAGTCGTTGCACGTCGGCGCCGACAGGTCGTTGCCCTTGGTCAGCGCGGTGTAATGCACGCTCTTCTGATAGTCAGCGAGCTGATGCGTCGGCAGCGGCGATCCGTCCGCGAGCTTGTATCCCGCCATCCGCTTGTCGTCGGCATGGCACGCCGCACAGGTGGTCGCAACGTTGGTGGGGAACACCGGTGATTTCGCATCGGTGACGAGACGGATGCCGTGCGCCCCGTGACAGCTCACGCACGTCGCCACCTTCGTGTCGCCGGTTGCGAGCTGTTTGCCGTGCACGCTCGTGGCGTATTCGGTCGCCTGATCGATGCGCTGCTTCGGCGCGTACGTGCGCAT
>DASREL010000158.1:0-4908 GCA_035652075.1 Vicinamibacterales bacterium | reverse complement strand
GGATATGGGGCTGCAGGATCAGTGTGTGGCGTTCGCGACCGCGGGACCGCCGATGCTGCCGTACTCCTACAACAGCAACTATCAGATCGCGATCGCGAAGGACGCGGTCGTGATCTACGCCGAGATGATCCACGACGCGCGAATCGTCTACATGGACGGTCGATCGCATGCGCCCGCTGCGATCGGCAAGCGCCTTGGCGACTCGATCGGTCGATGGGACGGCAACACGCTCGTCGTCGACACGACGAATTTTCTCGACGGCAGCGGGTACTACGGTGACGCGGGTGGCAACTTCGGGTGGGACCACAATCTTCATCTCACCGAGCGTTTCAGCCTGATGGACGCGAACACGCTGCTGTATCAGTTCGACATCGACGACCCATCGGCCTTCACGAAACCGTGGAGAGGCGAGGAGACGATGACGCGGTCGTCGCAGCACATCTACGAGTACGCGTGCCACGAAGGCAATTACTCGCTGCCGAGCATGCTGAAGGTGCGATGACCGGCCGCGTCATTCCGCTTCGCGAACGAGCGGCGGACGCGATCGCCGACGGGGAGTTGCAGTCGGCGCTGGCGCGCGCGACGAGCGCGCTGGGATCTCGCCGGCTGACCGCGTTCGAGTCGCTCGACAATCCCGATGCGGTCCGTGATGCCGCGCGCGCGGCGAAGATGCACGCGATCGCGCACTTGTCGGAGCTGCTCGAGCAGTTCGAATCGAAGCTGATCGCGAACGGCGCGCAGGTCCACTGGGCCGAGACGCCGCAGCAAGCGAATCAAATCATCGCGGACATCGCCGTGCGGACCGGCACCAAGCGCGCGGTCAAGAGCAAGTCGATGGTGTCGGAGGAGACGCACCTCAACGACGCGCTCGAGCGTGCCGGCGTCACGCCGATTGAAACCGATCTCGGCGAATACATCGTCCAGCTCGCGAACGATCGTCCGTCCCACATCATCGCGCCCATCGTCCACCTGACGCGCGAGGACGTCGGCCGCGTGATGCACGAGCGGCTCGATGTCCCGTACACCAGCGACACGCAGCAGCTCGCGAAGATCGCGCGCGTCAAACTGCGCGACGAATTCCTGCGCGCCGACATGGGCATCAGCGGCGCGAACTTCGGCGTCGCGGAAACCGGAACGATTTGCCTCGTCACCAACGAAGGCAACGGCCGCATGGTGACGACGATGCCGCGGGTGCATGTCGCGCTGATGGGGATCGAGAAGCTCGTCGCGTCGATGGCGGATCTCGACGTGTGCCTGAAAGTCCTCGCGCGTTCGGGAACGGGGCAGAAGCTGACGGTTTACACGACGATGGTGCGCGCGCCGAAGGGACGCGGCGACGCAGACGGTCCCGAAGAACTGCACGTCGTCCTGCTCGACAACGGCCGCAGCCGCATGCTGGCGGGTGAGTCCGCGGAAATTCTCGGCTGCCTGCGGTGCGGCGCGTGCCTCAACGTCTGTCCGGTGTATCGCAACATCGGCGGTCACGCGTACGGCGATACGTATCCCGGTCCGGTGGGCGCGATCGTGACGCCTGGTCTGCGTGGGCTCGCCGAGTGGGGCGAGTTGCCGCACGCGAGCTCGCTATGCGGCGCGTGTCGCGAAGTCTGTCCGGTGCGCCTCGACATCCCGCGCATGCTGCTCGCGCTGCGCGCGCAGGGCGCCAACGATCCGCATCCGAAGTCGCTCAAGCCTGCGATGCGCGCGTTTGCGTTCGTCGCATCGCGTCCGATGTTGTATCGCGCGGCGACGCGTCTCGGTCGATTCGCGATGAGGCGTCTGGCGACGGCCGTGCCTGAACGTAGCCAGGCACCGGCGTGGATCCCGAAGTTGCCGGGGTTTGCCGGCGGCTGGACGCGGAGCCGGGATCTCCGCGCGCCGGCGCCGAAAACGTTCCAGGACATGTGGCGGGCCAGATGAGCGATTCACGGTCCGTCATCCTCGCGCGTGTGCGTCAAGCGCAACGAACAGGCACGTTTCCATCGGCTGCCCTTGTAGCGCAGCCCTTTAGGGCTTCCGGAGATGCAGGCCTAAAGGCCTGCGCTACGAACGTCGATGCAACGACGACCGACGGCTCCACGAACGAAGAGCGATTCATCCGCGAACTCGATGCGCTCGGTGTGAAGTCCTACGTCGAAGCGACCGCGGACGCGGTGAGCGGACGCGTGACCGAGATCGTCGCTGGACGCTCCGTCTTCGCGTGGGACACGCTGCCACATGACATCACGATCGCGAATGCCGCGACCGGTGCGAGTCCGCGTGAAGTGCAAGCGGCGGCGGAGATCGGCGTGACGGGATGCGATGCGGCGATCGCGGAAACCGGATCGCTCGCGATGCTGACCAGACCGGGAAAGCCGCGTGCGGCGTCGCTCCTGCCACCGGTTCATCTCGCGATCGTGCGGCGCGATCAGCTGCGCGCGACGATGGGCGAGTTCTTCGTGGAGCGGGCGGACGACATCGCGTCGGCTGCGAACTGCACCTTCATCACCGGTCCGAGTCGGACCGCTGACATCGAACTGACGCTGACGCTCGGCGTCCATGGACCAGGCGAAGTCATCATCGTCATCGGACCGTAGCGGTATACTGCGGCGCGTCATGAAACTGTTTCTCTCCGCTGCGCTCGTCGCCGTTGTCGTTGCGGCGCAGCCGCCGCAAACCTACGACCTCATTGTCAAGAACGCGCGGATCGTCGACGGGACCGGCGGCCCGTCCACGACCGGCGACGTCGCGATCGCCGGCGACACGATCGCGCAAGTCGCCGCTCGCATCGACGCGCCAGCCACGCGCATCGTTGACGTCCACGGTCAGGTCGTGGCGCCTGGCTTCATCGACATCCACACGCATGCGCGCCGCGGCATCTTCGAGGTGCCGACGGCGGACAACTACGTGCGGCAGGGCGTGACGACGCTCGTCGAGGGTCCGGATGGATCGTCGCCGCTGCCGCTCGGTGAGTTCCTCGATCGCGTCAAGGCGAAAGGCATCTCGCCGAACTTCGCGTCGATGATCGGTCAGGGGTCGGTGCGCGAGACGGTGATCGGATCGGTCGACCGCAAGGCGACGCCGGCGGAACTCGACAAGATGCGCGCGCTCGTGCGGCAGGGGATGGAGGACGGCGCGTTCGGCCTCAGCACCGGACTCTTCTACGTGCCAGGCACGTTCACGCCGACGGCAGAAGTGATCGAGCTCGCGAAGATTGCCGGCGCGATGGGCGGCATCCACATCTCGCACATGCGCGACGAGGCGTCGCAGGTGCTGCAAAGCGTCCGCGAAACGATCGAGATCGGCGAGAAAGGTCATCTGCCGACGCAGGTGACGCATCACAAGATCATCGGCAAGGGCAACTGGGGCAAGAGCGTCGATACACTGCGACTGATCGACGAAGCGCGCGCGCGTGGCGTCGACGCGACAATCGATCAGTATCCGTACACTGCCTCGTCCACTGGCATCGGCGCGGCGCTGCTGCCCGCGTGGGCGCAGGAGGGCGGACGCGACAGCCTGATGAAGCGCATGAACACCGCGTCGACGCGCTCCGAGATCCGCGCGGAGACGATCCGCCTGATCAAAGAGGAGCGCGGCGGCGGCGATCCGCACAACATCCAGATCGCCCGCTGCACGTGGGACAAATCACTCGACGGCAAACGCCTCGACGAGATCACCAAAGGTCGCGGCCTGCAGCCGACGATCGAGAACGCCGCCGACACCGCGCTCTGGATCATCGAACAGGGTGGCTGCTCCGGCATCTTCCACGCGATCAGCGAGGACGACCTGCAGCGAATCATGAAGCACCCGCAGACGATGATCGCGTCGGATGGCGAAGTGCCGGTGTTCGGTCAGGCGCATCCGCACCCGCGCAGCTACGGCACGAACGTGCGCGTGCTCGGCCGCTACGTCCGAGACCTGAAAGTGATCACGCTCGAGGACGCGATTTACAAGATGACCGCGTTTCCGGCGAAGCGGCTTGGTTTGAAGGATCGCGGGACGCTGAAGCAGGGCATGAAGGCCGACATCGCCGTCTTCGATCCGAACACGGTCCGCGACACGGCGACGTTCGAGAATCCTCACTCGTACGCCGAAGGCGTGTCGCTCGTCATCGTCAATGGTCAACCGGTGTTCGACGGCAGCAAGATGACGCCCGCGCGGCCAGGTCGCGTGCTCTACGGACCGGCGAAGAAATGAACGCGATCGGGTTTCGCCGGATCGTCTTGAAGCTGGATGGCGCGGAAGAACGCGAGCACATGGGCCATCCGGATTTTCGCGTCGGCGGGCGGATCTTTGCGACGCTGCATGCCGGCTACAAGACCGGCGCGATCATGCTTGCGCCGGAGCAGCAGCAGGATTTCGTCCGCGAGTACCCGTCCGCGTTCGCGCCCGCGAACGGCGCATGGGGATTGAAAGGCGCCACCGTCGTCACCCTGTCGGCGGTGAGAGAGGAAGCGCTCGGCGAAGCGCTGACGCTGGCGTGGCAGCGAGCCGTCGCGCTCGGCCCGACGAAGAGCAGCCGGAAACCGAAATCAAAAAAATAGAATCACGCCTGCGCCGGATCGCAGGCTGATCGTCTTGCCCGACGCGTCGAATCGCCCGTTGTCGAGCGTGGTGCCGGTCTCGTTGTCGCTGAACGCGAAGCCAATCTCCCCGAACACCGCGAAGCGACGGCCTAGATCGTACTGCGCACCGACCGATCCCGACGCCGAGTATGTATTGGTCTTTGCCGAACTCGCGCTCGTCGTCGGCGGCTGGCCGACAAAGGTGACGACGTCGACGGTCGTCGCGTTCGCGCGGCTGAAGCCGATTCGCGGGCTCACATACGTCCGCAGCAAATCGGACTTCGTCAGGTACACGAGCGCGCTCAACCCGACGCCGACCGACCACACGCCACCGGTTGCTGTCGACGACAGCGACGCCTGCGATTGC
>DASREL010000157.1:0-29689 GCA_035652075.1 Vicinamibacterales bacterium | reverse complement strand
CTCGGACATCTGTCCGAGCGTCATCTTGCCGGCCGCGTTGCTGACGTTCAGCTCGTTGAGAAACAGGTTCGCGAACGCGTAGTAGAACTGCAGCGGGATGCAGACGAGGAACGATCCGATCACGAAGATCGCGAACGATCGCTCGCGCATCAGCTTCAACGCGTCGAGGCCGAGGACGTCGCCAAGCGTCGGCCGCGCTTTCTTCTGCGGCGGCGTGTGCGGCAGCGCGAAGCAGAACAGGCCGAGCAGGACGGATCCGCCGGCGGCAATTTGCATGGGCACTTTCGTCGCTTCGATGCCCATCCCGCCGATGATGAGTCCCGCAACGATCCAGCCGATAGTCCCGAGGACGCGAATCGGCGGGAACTCGCGTCCTGGATCTTTCATCTGGTGAAATGAGATCGAGTTGCTCAGCGCGAGCGTCGGCATGTAGCAGAGCGTGTAGACCAGCAGCACGCCGTAAAACGGACCAAATCGCGTCTGCAGCGACGCCCAGAACAACACGACGCCGCCGATCACGTGCAGCGCCGCGAGGATCTTTTCCGTCGCGAGAAACCGATCGGCAATCATCCCGACGAAGAACGGTGAAATCATCGCCGCCAGCGCCGTCGTCCCCGCCGCCAGCCCGATCTGCTCGCCGGAGAAGTGCATCGCGCCGAGCCACGTCCCCATCGTCACGTACCACGCGCCCCAGACGAAGTACTGGAGGAACATGAGGATCGAGAGCTTGATCCGAGTGGATGGAGGCATCATCACGCTGTGGTGCAGAGGTGCAAGGTGCACCCTGCAAGGTGCTCAGGGTGCATAGTGCGCGGTGCACCGACGCACGCCGCACCAAGCGCACCAAGCGCACCCTGCACCCTGCACCATGCACCCTGCACCACTGTTTTCACGCTTACGTCCACCATGCCTTCACCGGCGGTTCGGTCAGAATCACTCGGGACAGCACGTCGATCGCCGCCTTCAGCCCTTCGTCGACCGACGCGAGCGCGTCTTCGTGTTCGATGCTCATGACGTAGTCGTAGCCGGCGAGGCGCAGCGCGCTGACGATGCGCTTCCATTCGAGCTCGTCGTGCCCCCAGCCGACGCTGCGGAACAGCCACGAGCGCTCCGGCATCCGGCGGTACGTTTTCGTGTCGATGACGCCGTTGACAGCGACGTTGTGCGGATCGAGCGCGACGTCCTTCGCGTGCACGTGGAAGATCGAATCGCCGAGCGCGCGAATCGCCGCCGGCACGTCGACGCCCTGCCAGAAGAAGTGACTCGGATCGAAATTGATGCCGACGTTCTTCCCCACCGCGCTCCGCAGCTTCAACATCGTCTCGACGTTGTAGACGACGAAGCCGGGGTGCGCTTCGAGGGCGACCTTCACGCCGTGGTCCGCGGCGAAACGGCCCGCGTCGGTCCAATACGGAATCGCCTTCTTCTCCCACTGCCACTCGAGCACGTCGAGAAATTCCGGCGGCCACGGCGTCGTCACCCAGTTCGGATGCTTCGCTTCGTCGGAATCGCCGGGGCATCCGGAAAACGTCACGACGACCGGGACGTCGAGGCGCTTCGCGAGGCACACCGTCTTCCTGAACAGCTCGTCGTACTCGCGCGCCGTTTTTGTGTCGGGATGGAGCGGGTTGCCGTGGCACGACAGCGCGCTGATCGTGAGCCCTGCGTCGGCGATCTGCTGCTTGAACGAGTGCGCGCAGCCGTCCTTCTCCAACAGCGCATCGACGTCGAGGTGATCCTGCCCGGGCCAGCCGCCGGTTCCGAGCTCGAGCGCCTGGATTTTCCCGAGCGCCCGCACCTTCGCGAGCATCTCCTGTTGATTCAGCTGACCGAAGACGGGCGTGAACAAACCGAGTTTCATTACGCGACAACCTTTTCGTGCACCGCGGTCCATACGCCGCCGCGGCGATGGCTCTCGACGACCGCATCAACGATGCACGCCGCATGATAGCCGTCTTCGAATGTCGCGAACGCCGGTGGATGCGGATCGGCGGGACGCTTGCCCGATGCAACGAAAGTGTAAATGTCGCGCATCACGTTGCAGAACGCGTCGGCCCACGCCTCTTGATGGCCGCCCGGCAGATGCGCGTACGGCTGCGCCGCCGGCGACAGCAGCGCGGGATCTTTGGCGAGCACCGCGTTCGCGGCGTGCCGCTGCCCCAGCCACAGCTCGTTCTGCTGCTCCTGCCGCCACCGCAGCGATCCGCGCGCGCCGTTCACTTCGAACCACAGATCGTTTTTGTGACCGGCGCACACCTGGCCAACGTTGACCGATCCTTTCGCGCCGCCATCGAAGCGCAGCAGGATCGTCGCGAGATCCTCCGACTGCACGGTGAACGCTTCCCGCGTGCCGACCGGCCCCTTCTGGACCTCGAACGCTTCGGGTGATTTCGCCGATCGAAACCGGGTCGCGATCACCGTCGTCAGATCGGCGAGCACTTCGACGATCCGCTGACCGGTCACGTGCTGCACGAGATCGCACCAGTGCGACCCGATGTCGCCGACCGCGGAGCTCTCGCCGCCCTTCTCGGGCTCGAGCCGCCACGAAAAATCGGTCGCTTCGATCAGCCAGTCCTGCAGGTACGCGCCGTGGACGAAATGCACGGGACCGAGCTTCCCGCTGGCGATCGAATCGCGCGCCTGCTGAACCAGCGGATTGCCGCGATAGTTGAACGTGACGGCGTGGACGACGCCGGCTTTCTCGGCTTCGCGCCACAGCGCGCGTGCGTCCGCCGACGTGGTTGCGAGCGGCTTGTCCGAGATGATGTGCTTTCGATGCGCGAGCGCCGCGCGGATGACGTCCGCGTGCAGGTAGTTCGGCGTGGTGTTGTGGACGACGTGAACGTCGGGATCGGCGATCAGCCGTTCGAAACTGCCGTACGCCTTCGGGATGCCGAGCTGCTCCGCCTTCGCGCGCGCCGATCCCTCACTGCTCGCCGCGATCGCGACGACGTCGACGAAGCCGAGGCGCCGAACCGCATCGATGTGATGAACCCCGACGAACCCAGGGCCGACGAGGCCCATCCCTATACGTTTCATATGTGTCAGGGCAGACGGCAAATGGCAGATGGCATCACGCGAGTGCTGCCCGTGCGTACGCCAGACACTTCTTCACTTCGTCGATCGAGCTGCCCTGCCCTCGATATTCATACTCGATATAGGCGCGGATCGGCCACCGCTCTTTCTTCAAGAGCTGGAGCACCTCTTTGATCGGCGTCTCGCCCTCGCCCCACGGCAGGTTGTCGCCCTGGTTCTTCTTGCGATCCTTCAAGTGCAGGTTCGTGATGTCGGCGTGATGTTCGCGCAGATACGCGACCGCATCGTAGTTCGCCGCCGTGAAGTGACCGATGTCGAGGTTGACCTTGAAGTACTTCGACATCTTCATCGCCGCGGCAAAGCTCTCGGGCGTGGCGAACTCGTTCGGGTCGCTCGTGTTCGAGTGACCGTGCATCGCGACGACCATCTTGTGCTTCTCGGCAAACGGCGCGATGCGCTTCGCGGTATCGACCTGCGTCGACGCGGTGATGATCTCGGCGCCCAGGGCCTTCGTCATCTCGAAGCCGCGATCGATCTCGGCGTCCGTGTAGTCACGGCCCGGGCTGTAGTTGTACGCGTAGATCGTGATGCCCGCCTTCTTGAACTTCTGGCCGATCTGCGCGAAATGATCGAGCGGCGTTTCGAGGCGCCACTTCCGCGCGTCCTCGCGCGCTTTGATCGCCTCGGGCGACGGCGGATCGCCGCGGCGTCCGCGCGCGCCTGCGTTGAACTGCGGCTCGACTTGCGGTGCGAACAGCTCGCATTCCGTCAGCTCGCACTGTTTCATCGCGTCGATCACGTCATCGATCGCGTCCATGCCCGGCTTGCGCGGAATGCTGCGGAAGCTGTACGTCTGCACACCCAGATGCACGCCGCTGACGACCTGCGCGAATGTGGGGCGCGTCTTCAGGCCCGCCAACCCGACCATCGCCAGCTGACCGAACTCGCGTCTAGTTATTGATCGTGAACGCATACAGCGTGTCTCCTGCTGCAACGAGAACATACTGGCGTCCGTCGACGAGAAACGTCTCGGGCGCATTCGTGACTTGTCCGAGCTGCGTGTGCCAGAGCGGATTGCCGTTCGCCGGATCGAACGCGACGAAGTTGCCGGATACATCGCCGCCAAACAGCAGCTTCCCGGCCGTCGTCAACAATCCAGACGCGCCGCGCGTGTTCCCGACGCTGCGGAACTTGTGGCGCCACACCGTCTTTCCGGTCTTCGGATCGATCGCGATGATGTAGTTGCCGAGCGATCCGACGCCGATCTCTTCTTTGCCGCCCAGCCCCATCGCGCCGCGCTCGTCGGTTTCGGTCAGGTAATACATCGCGAAACTCTCGGAGAGCGGGACGTAGAAGAGCCCCGTGTCCGGGCTGAACGCCGGCGGCGGCCAGTTCGTCGCGCCGCCGTTGGCTGACGACACGAGCGCGCCGGCGATGTCGTGATCTTTCGACGGATCGCGAACCGGCTGTCCGCGCGGATTCAGATCTGGCTTCGCCCAGTTCACCGTGTCCGAGAACTTGCTCGTGACGAGGCGCTCGCCGCTGACGCGGTCGAGCGTGAAGTAATAGCCGTTGCGGCTCGCCGTCAACACCATCCGCCGTGGACCACTGCCGCGGAAGTCGCTGTCGATCAGAATCGGCGTCTGCGCCGAATCCCAGTCGTGCGTGTCGTGCGGCGACGTCTGGTAGTACCACTGCATCTTGCCGGTGTCGACGTTGACGGCGACGATCGCGCACGTGAAGAGATTGTCGCCTTCGCCGCGGACTTGCGACGTGTACGCCGGCGTCGGGTTGCCGGTGCCGAAAATATAGAGATGCTGTTCCGGATCGTACACGCCGGGCAGCCACGGATGTCCGCCGCCATGACGCGCCGCGTCGAGGTTCTTCCACGTGTCGAGGCCAGGATCACCGGCGTTCTGCGGCGTCGTGTAGAAGCGCCACTGCTGCGCGCCCGTTTCCGGATCGTACGAGGTGAGATAACCGGGCGAATCGAGATCGTTGCCGGTGCCGACGATGATGTGGTTGCCGATCGTCATCGGCGCGGAGGTGAGGAAGTACTGCTGCTGGAAGCTCGCCGCTTCCTTGTGCCACCGCTCTTTTCCCGTTCGCGCGTCGATCGACACGAAGTAATCGTCCGGCGTGACGAAGAACAAGTAGTTGCCCCACATCGCCGCGCCGCGATTGCCGATATGGGTGCCGCCCTTCGTCTTCCAGAAGTAGTGCCACAGCTCGTGACCGTCGTGCGCGTCGAGCGCCCACACGTTGTCGGGGGCGGTGACATACAGAATGTCGTTCACTTCCAGGATCGATCCCTTGATCGTCGTCTGACCGGCGACGACGACGTCGCCTTTGCCTTCGCCGCCGACTGATGTCGGTGGCGGACCGAACGGCGGCGGCAGCGCGTTCGGATTCGGCGCGCCCGCGCCGCCCGCGAGCTTCGACACCCACGCGAGCGAGAGGTGCTTGACGTTGGATTGATCGATCTGCTTCAGCGCGCTGTAGCGACGGCCGGTGTAGTCGCCGGAGTAGGAGGGCCAGTCGTCGGACAGCGGCTTCAGCAGCGACGCGGGATCCAGCCCACTCGAAGCCGCCGATAGCCACGAAACACACGAAAGCACGAAAACCACGAAAAAGGCTTTGAATCTCATTTGAGAGTCACCAGGAATGCCGTGACGTTGTGGATGTCCTTATCCGTATAGCTTCGCAGTAACTCTCTATGCTGCTGCAGCGGATCTTTCACATCGACCTTGATGTTCGTCCCATCCGTCCGAAACGATCGATGACTGCCGTCCGCGGTGACGAGGGCGATCGTGAAATCGTCGAGCCGTTCGATCGTCCCTTCGACGCGTTCACCGGTCGGCAGCGTCACGACCGCCGTCGGTGCGGGTGGACGGACCGGACCGCCGCCGCGGCCGCCGCCGCTTCCCGGCATCAACCACGTTTGCTGCAGGATTTTCTCGTCGCTGATCTTCGTCGCGATGCCCTTGAGGTCACTGGTCGGCGAGTGGCACGACGCGCATTTGCCGTTGAAGAACTGCTCCCCCGCCTTCGCATCGCCGACGAGGATGCTTGGCGGCTTGTTGCGCGATTCGTCGTAGCCTGCCGCGCGGAAGGTGTGCACGAACGCGGCGATATCCGCGATCTGTTCGGTCGACATCGCGAACTTCGGCATCCCGCGATCGGTGCGCCCGTTCTGAATCACGGGCGCCATCAGCTCGCCGTGCTGATCGTCGAGGACGATGCCCGAACGGAGGAGGCTCGGGCCGCTGTCGCCGCCGCGTGTGTCCTGGCCGTGGCAGAACGCGCAATTCACCGAGTAGAGCGCGCGTCCCCGTTCGACCGCTGCCGGATCCGCCGGCGGCCGATCGGGATACGCATTGCGCGGCGACGTGATCTGCCCTCTTCCGCCGCCACGACCTTGCGGTGTCGGCGGCTGTGCGTCCACGACGATCAGCGCAGACACGGCTGAAACCGCAGAGAGAAACAGGATTCTGCGTGCTCCGCGCGTGCTGCGCTTTTTGTCGCATCCCATGCGTGACACCTTACCTTAAAACAGCAGCTTCGCCGCGAACTGCATCTGTCGCGGGATGTTGTTGCCGGTGCTCGTGATCGAGCCAAACCCGGCGTTGCCCAGCGCGGATGCCGGGTTCGCGAAGCTCGGCGTGTTGAAGACGTTGAAGACCTCCGCGCGGAGTTGGATGCGCGTCTGGTTGGTGAGCGAGAGGTTCTTGAACACTGACAGGTCGAAGCGCTTGAACGACGGTCCGTGCAGCGTGTTCGATCCGGTGTTGCCAATCGTGTTGACCGGCTGCGCGACGAAGGCGGCGGTGTTGAACCACTGCGCGAGCGTCGGGTTGTCGAGCTCGGGGTCGCCCACCTGATTCGGCCGGTCGGTGCCGCCCGTATTGCTGCGCGCCGACCCGTTCGTCACCGTAAACGGCGTGCCGCTGTGATACGACCAGATCGAGTTCAGCTGCCAGCCGGCCAGCAGACCGTGCACCACGCCGCTCGACGAGGCCATGAACGGCAGCTCGTAGTTCGCCGAAAACACGAACCGATGACGGATGTCGAAGCCCGAGTCGTAGCGTTCGGTCACCGTCCAGTCCCACGGCGCCGCGTTCGTCACGACCGCGTGCGCCAGCGTGTAGTTCGACGACAACGTCAGCCCGCGGCTCTGGCGCCGCTGGAACGTCATCTGCAGCGCGTTGTCGGTGCCGAGATAATCGCTCGCAATCAACGGAATCGAGCTGACGCCTGGCAGCGTCGCGAAGTACGCGCGCCGCGCTTGAATCGCGCCGGCTGCAGCGGGCGCAAGGTCCACGTTGCCGATGTACTGCGTCAGATGCGACTGATACATCCCGAGATAGCCGGCGCCAAACACGTTGCCGGCGAATTCTTTTTCGAGGAACACGTTGTATTGCTGCGTGCGCGTGTTCTTGAAGTTCAGCTCTTCGGCCTGGAACGTGCCTGTCGGCGGAGTGATGGACGTTGCAATCGGCGCCGGCACGCCCTGGCTGAGGAGCAGGTTCGGCACGCCGCCCGACGCCGCGTTGCTGATCACCGGTCCGTACGTGCTGGTGAACGGCGCGCTCTTCAGGAACGACTGCGACATGTAGTTGCCAGGGAAGTACGCGAGGCCGTATCCGCCTCGAAGCACGAATTGAGCCGGCAGCGTCCACGATACGCCGATGCGCGGCGCAATGTTCGAGTAGTCGGTCGCGATGTTCGCCGTGCGAGAGACACCGTTCTGATTCGCAACCAGGATCGTCGACGAGGCGAGATCCACGTTGACGAGGTGATCGTCTTGTTCCGTGTACGGTGTGAAGATGTCGTAGCGCACGCCGACGTTGACGGTGAGGTTCGACGTCGCGCGCCAGTCGTCCTGGACGAAGACGAACGGCTCCTTCGTGTTGTAGTGCGGATAGAACAGCGACACGATGCGCGACACCTGCTGCGGATACCCGAGCAGGAACGAGGCGATGCTGTTGCCGCCGGAGCCCGCACCGTTGTCGGTCAGCGTCGTGTTGAACGTCATCGTCCCGAGCGGCTGATTGCTCTGATACACGGTGAAGTTGCGGTCGATGAGGCCCGCGCCGGCCTTCAGCGAGTGCGCGCCTTTGATCTTCGTCAGCGATCCGCTCGCCTGCCATGTGTGGTCGACCTGAATCAGCGGCAGGAATGTCGCGTCACCCGCGCCGGCGTACCCGGTCAGCGTGATCGGCATCAGGCCCGAGGTCAGCGCGTCGGCGTTGACGTTGGGAATCCCCAGCGACTGGCTGACGTTGTTCCCGTAATTCAACCCGTACGAGGCGATGTTGACCGCGAGATAGCCGGCGCGGAATTCGCCGATGAGCGACGGGTCGAACACTTTCGAGTAGTCGGCGCCGAAGTTGTGCGCCGTCGTGTTGTTCTGCCCGGGGAACGAGCCGCCGCCGCCCGGTTCCACGCCGTTCACCGCCGGAAAGACCGGCGGCGTGAAGGTGTCGACGCCGTTATACGAGTAGCGCACGAACAGGCGGTTGTCCTGATTGAAGATCTGGTCGGCGCGGATGTCGGCGGTCTTCGCGTCCTGCGTCCGGTCGCGGACGCCGGTGTAGTTGTTGGCGAGACCCGTGCCGGTCGGCAGCGGGTACATCGCGAGATACTTCAACGCGATCGGATCGAGACGCGACGAGGGGATGAGGTTGCCCGCAAACGCGGTGCGCGGCGTTTTCGTCGGGTCGTAGATCACGGCTGACAATTCCGAGAAATCGCCGCTGCGCATCCTGGCGGTCGGCACCGTGACGACCGTCGTCACGCCTTGCGTCACGTTGAAGCCTTCGTAGTCGGCAAAGAAGAACGTCTTGTTTTTCGCGACCGGACCGCCGAGGCTTCCGCCGTACTGGTTCTGCTTCAGCACCGGCTTGTCGACGTTGGTCGCGAAGAAATTGCGCGCATCGAACCGATCGTTGCGGACGAATTCGAAGCCGGAGCCGTGGAAATCGTTCGAGCCGGACTTCGTGATGATGTTCACGACGCCGCCGGCCGTCCGGCCCACTTCGGCGGTGTACATGCTCGTCTGCACTTTGACTTCGGCAATCGCATCAATGGACGGTTTGACGCCGACCGTGCCGATCGCGCGCTCGTTGTTGTCGATGCCGTCGATCAGCTGATTGTTCTGGTTGTCGAGCGAGCCGTTGATCGAGATCGCCGACGTTTGACGACGGTCGTCTGGACGCGTGCCGCTCGCGAGCGAGTTCGCCAGCCCTTCGAACGCGCCGGGTACGAGCTGCACCAACTGCTGCACGTTGCGTCCGCTGACCGGCAGATCCTGCACCGCCTTCGTGCTGACGAGCGCACTGATCGTTGCCGTGTCGGTTTGCAGCAGCGGCGACTCGGCAGACACGGTCACGTTCTCCGCGACGGTGCCGACCTGCAGCTTTGCATCGACGCGCACGCGATCCCCCGCCGACACATTGACGCGCGTCGTCTGCGACGAGAATCCCTGCAGTTCGACTTTGACCACGTAGGTGCCGATGGGCAGGAGGTTGAACAGGTAGTCGCCGGTTTCGTTCGACGGCGCGGTGCGGGTATCGTGCGTCGCGACGTTTTCGATGGTGACGGTGGCGCCCGGCAGGACGCCGCCGGTGGCGTCGGTCACGCGGCCGACGATGTCCGCGGTCGTCACCTGGGCGACCGCGGTCGAGGGGAGAAGGAAGAGCGCCGCAACAATCCATCGGGCAACGGACATGTCGTCTCTCCTACGCTGTCGTGACTGCAGTGCGTAACCGATTTCATTGGATATGTAATCGGTTACAAAACGGTGGCAAATCCTAGCAGCACATCCCCGCGCGCGCAAGCGGTATCATTCCGGAGGCGTGGCAAACATCTACGAAGTGGCCAAGCGCGCAGGCGTGTCGACGGCGACCGTCTCGCGCGTCCTCAGCCAGCCGGACGTCGTCGCGCCCGCCACGCGGCGAAAAGTCCTTCAAGCCGTGGAACATCTGGGCTACGAGCCGAACTCCTCGGCGCAGAACCTGCGGACGCTGCGGACCGGCAAACTGCTCGTCACGGTGCCCGATATTTCCAATCCGTTTTTCTCGCTGATTCTGCAGGGGATTGAAGAGGCGGCGCAGCGCGAGGGGTATTCGGTGCTCGTCGGCGATACCCAACACGATGACAAGCGCGAGGACAATTACGCGCTGATGTTGAAGCGGAAAGAAGCCGATGGCCTGATCTTCCTCGGCCATCGGTTGCCGAAAACGGCGGCGGAACTCGTGCGCGCCGTCTCGCCGCGGTGCGCGCCGGTGGTCAACGGCTGCGAGTTCAGCCCGCGGCTCGGCATTCCGAGCGTTCACATCGACAACGCCAAAGCGGCGTCCGAGGCGATGGACCATCTGTACCGGCTCGGACACCGACGCATCGGCATCGTCACCGGTCCGCTGGTCAGCCCGCTCAGCCGCGACCGCCTGAACGGCGCGACGTCACGCGCGAAACGCGCCAAGGCCGAACGCGACTTCATCGTCATGCACGGCGATTTTTCGATCGAGTCGGGATCCGTCGCGGCCGAACGGCTGCTCGGCCGCCGCGATCCGCCGACCGCCATTTTTTGTTTCAACGACGAGATGGCGATGGGCGTGCTCGAGACGGCGAAACGGCGTCACGTCCGCGTGCCCGACGATCTGTCGGTCATCGGGTTCGACGACATCCGGTTCGCGCGCTATACCGATCCGCCGCTGACGACCGTCGCCCAGCCGATGCGGGCGATTGGGGAAGGCACCGTCCGGTTGCTGCTGCAAATTCTGCACGGCGACGGCTCCGCGACGCCAGAATCCGTCACCTTGCCCCACACCCTGACGGTCCGGTCCAGCAGCGCCCCGCCCCGGTCAGTCTGACCAACAAGTCTGACTTGGAAGTCTGACTAACAAGTCTGACTCGGAAGTCTGACTCGGAAGTCTGACTTGGAAGTCTGACTTGGAAGTCTGACTTGGAAGTCTGACTTGGAAGTCTGACTTGGAAGTCTGACTTGGAAGTCTGACTTGGAAGTCTGACTATTTGGTCAGACTCCTTAAAGCGAGAACGCGTAGAGGGTGTCGCCGGCCCCGACGATGACGAACTGTTTGCCGTCGAGAAGAAACGTCTCGGGACCGTTGGTGGTGTTGACGCCCAGGCCGGCGTGCCACAGCGGACTTCCGGTCGCGGCGTCGTAGGCGACAAAGTTGCCGCCGCCGTCGTTGCCGAAGACGAGACCGCCGGCTGTGGACAGGAGTCCCATCGCACCGCCGGTGCTGCCGTTCGCGGTCATCGCGAGCGGCCGGCTCCATCGAACCTTGCCGGTTTGATAGTCGATCGCCTTCAGCGCGCTCCCGACATTGCCCATGTTGCGTTCCGCCGCGGCCCAGCCTTGCGGATGTTTATCCGTGTCGGTCAGATACAGCAGCGAGAACGTCTGCGTCGTCCCGACGTAGAACAACCCCGTGTCGGGACTGAAACTCGGCGGCGGCCAGTTCGTCGCGCCGCTCGTGTTGGGTGACACCAGCGTCCCGGGCACGATCGCATCCTTCTGCGGATTTCGAATCGGCTGCCCTTTCGCGTTGATCGACAGCACCCAGTTCGCGGACTCGATCATCTTCGACGTCAGGATGTGCTCGCCCGTCGCGCGATCGAGGACGATGAAGTAGCCGTTGCGGCTCGCCTGCGCAACGAGCTTCCGCGGACGGCCGTTGATCGTGCCGTCGATCAGCACCGGCGTTTGCGCCGCGTCCCAGTCGTGCGTGTCGTGCGGCGTCACCTGATACGCCCACACCATTTTTCCCGTATCGGGATTCAACGCGACGATCGAGCAGGTCCACAGGTTGTCGCCTTCGCGGCTCTGACCGGTGAGCACTGGATTCGGATTGCCGGTGCCGAAGTAATACAGATTCAGATCCGGATCGTAGGTGCCCGGCAGCCACGGCATGCCGCCGCCGCTCGACATCGCGTACTCGTCGGGCCACGTCTCCGCACCTGGCTGACCTGGACGCGGCGTCGTGTTCCACCGCCACACGACGTTGCCGCTTTCCGGGTCGCGCGATTCGAGAAAACCGGGAATGTCGAGCGCGTCACCGCCGACGCCGACGATCACGTGACGGCCGATCACGATCGGCGCCGCCGTCGAAAAATATTCGCGCTTCATGCTGGCAATCTCGTGATGCCAGCGTTCCTTGCCGGTCGCAAGATCGAGCGAGATGAAGTAGTTGTCCGGCGTCAATACGTACAGCCAGTTGCTGTAGATGCCGACGCCGCGATTGCCGATGTGATCGCCGCCGCGCGTCTTCCAGGCGTAATGCCACACCTCGCGACCCGTGCGAGCGTCGACGGCCCACACGTGATCCGGCGCGGAAAAATAGAGGATGCCGTTGCGCATCAACGGCGTCGACTTGATCGTCGTCGTCGACGGCGCGCTGGCCGGCGGCACGTCGGGACCTTCGCCGCCGACGATCGCGCCCGCTCGCGACAGGTTCACGCGGTACACCCACGCGAGCGTGAGCGTCTTCACATTCGTCGTGTTGATCTGTTTGATCGCGCTGAACCGACGTCCCGAGAAATCGCCGTGATAGGTCGGCCACGAGTCAGTCGGCGTTTGCGCCACAAGGCCGACGGCGCACCCGAGGACGACGATGGCCATGCGAAGGAGGCTTTTCACTTCACACCTGCGAGAAACGCGGTGACGTTGTGCAGATCGTCGTCGGTCCATTTCATCAACATGTCGACGTGCGCCTGGATCGGATCCTTGACGACGACCTTCGGCGAGTCGCCATTGCGGAGCCACGACCGTGTGTCGCCGCTGACGGGATCGGACACGACCACGTCGAAGTCAGTCAGTCGGACGAGCGTGCCGGTGAACGACTCGCTGCCGACCGTCACCGTCGCCTTCACCGCGGTCGCGCGACTCCGCGGCATGACAATGCGTCCTTGCAGCGCTGCGGGTTCGTATTTCGCGCCGATCGCGCGCAGGTCGCCGGTCGTCGAATGACACGTGGCGCATCGTCCGGCGCCGTTGAAGAATGTCTCGCCCGCGGCTCGATCGCCGACGAGGATGTCGAGGATCTTGTACTCGCCGCGATTCACGGATGCGCGGACCGAATCGTGGAGGAAGATTGCGAGATCGCGAATCTGATCCGATGTCAGCTGATCGAATTTCGGCATCCCGCGTTCGGGACGGCCGACACGCAGGAACGTTTCGAGTTGCGCGCCGCGGTCGTCCTCGAGCACGACCGTCGAGCGCGTGAGGTCGGGCCCGCTGGATCCACCACGCGCGTTCGCGCCGTGACAGAAGCCGCACTCGCGCGTCAGCAGTTGGTGGCCGCGCTCGACCGTCGCCGCGTCCGCGGCCGGCGTTTCGTGCGGCGTCTGCGGCGCTTGCGCCGCCATCACGGCAATCCACAGGACGACAACCCAGCGCATGCGCGAAACCTTACTCCAAAACGCGCGTGTTGGCGTAGGCTGTTGGCGTCATGCGCCGACGTCAATTCGTCGCCCTGCCGTTCGCGTTCGCGCTCGCCGGCGTCGTCAAGAAGGGACGGCTCAAACAGTCGGTCTCGCGCTGGCCGTATCAGAAGATCCCGCTTCGCGATTTCTGTCGTGGCGTCGCGGACATTGGATTGACGGCAATCGATCTGCTCGAGGAAGCCGACTGGCCGGTGATGAAGGAGTTCGGCCTCACCTGCTCGATGGGCTATGCGGGCGGCGGTTCGATCAAGGACGGATTGAACGTCACCGCGAACCACGACGAGATCGCCAGGAACTTCGCACGGATGATTCCGCGCGCCGCGGCGCTCGGCGTGCCCAACGTGATCACGTTTTTCGGCAATCGCCGCGGCATGGCGGATGATGTCGCGATCGCGAACTGCGTCACGGGACTCAATCGCGTGAAGAGGATCGCCGAGGATCATGGCGTCACGATCTGTGTCGAGCTGTTGAACAGCCGCGTGAATCATCCCGACTACCAGGGCGATCGCACGGCGTTTGGTGTGTCGGTCGTCAAGGCGGTCGCGTCTCCGCGCGTGAAGCTGCTGTACGACATCTATCACATGCAGATCATGGAAGGCGATCTGATCGCGACGATCACAGCGCAGCACGAGCACATCGGTCACTATCACACCGGCGGCGTCCCCGGACGCCACGAGTTGGATGCGAATCAGGAGATCAACTGGCCGGCCGTGTGTCGCGCGATCGCCGACACCGGTTTCATGGGGTACGTCGCGCACGAATTCGTACCGACGCGGGATCCGCTGACGTCATTGCGCGAAGCCGTTCAGTTGTGTGACGTATGAGCATGCAAATCATCAGGCCATCGCACGTCTACGACGTGTGCGTCGTCGGCTCTGGCGCCGGCGGCGGTATGGCGGCCAAAGTTCTCTGCGAGGCCGGCGCCGACGTCGTCATGCTCGAAGCCGGCGGGATGTGGGACGTCGAGAAGGATTCGAAGATGTCCGCGTGGGCGTATGAGTCGCCACGACGTGGTGCCGCGACGCCGTCCAAGCCGTTCGGCGAGTTCGACGGATGCATCGGCGGCTGGGACATCGAGGGGGAACCGTACACGGTCGCGGCCGGACAGTCGTTCGACTGGTTTCGCGCGCGCATGCTCGGCGGACGCACGAACCATTGGGGACGCATCTCGCTGCGGTTCGGGCCAGACGACTTCAGGCGCCGCAGCATCGACGGACTCGGCGACGACTGGCCGATCACCTACGACGAGCTGAAGCCGTATTACGACAAGCTCGATCGGCTCGTCGGGATCTTCGGATCGATGGAGAACCTGCCGAACGAGCCCGACGGCGTGTTCCTGCCGCCGCCGAAGCCACGCTGTTTCGAGCTGCTGATCAAGAAGTCTGCGGATCGTCTCGGCGTCACCTGCATCCCATCGCGGCTCTCGATCCTGACGCGGCCGCTGAACGGACGTCCGGCATGTCACTACTGCGGCCAGTGCGGACGCGGCTGCGCGACGCACGCGAACTTTTCGTCCCCATCGGTCTTGCTGCCGCCGGCGCTTGCGACGGGCAAGCTGCGCATCATCAGCAACGCGATGGCGCGCGAGGTGACGACCGACTCGAGCGGCCTGGCCACGGGCGTGTCGTACGTGAACACGGCCGATGCGCGCGAGTACGCGGTGCGCGCGAGAATTGTGGTCCTCGCGGCGAGCGCGTGCGAGTCGGCGCGGCTGTTATTGAATTCGCAGTCGGGACGCTTCCCTGACGGCCTCGCCAATTCGAGCGGCACCGTCGGCAAGTATCTGACCGATTCGACCGGCCTCAGCGTCAGCGGCCACATCCCCGCGATGATGCACGGCGTGCCGCACAACGAGGACGGCACCGGCGGCGCGCATCTCTACATGCCGTGGTGGCTGGACAACAAGAAGCTCGATTTTCCGCGCGGCTATCACATCGAGTTGAGCGGCGGACGCCGCGGCGCGCCTGGATTTGGAATCATGGGCGGCATCCAGCGCTTCAACGGCTACGGCGGATACGGCCGGCAGTTGAAAGAGGATTACCGTGCGTTTTACGGATCCACCGTCGGCTTCGCCGGCCGCGGTGAGATGATTCCGAACGAGCATTCGTTCTGCGAGATCGATCCGGCCGTCGTCGACCGCTACGGCATTCCGGTCCTGCGCTTTCACTTCAAGTTCAGCGATTACGAAGTCCTGCAGGCGAAGCACATGCAGGACACATTTCGATCGATCATCCACGACATGGGCGGCACGCCGCTGTCGCCCATGCCATCGCGTGAGAGCATGTACGGCCTCGAAACCGGCGGCCGCATCATTCACGAGGTGGGGACGACGAGGATGGGCAACGATCCGAAGTCATCGGTCGTGAACGCCAACTGCCAGGCCCATGATGTCAAGAACCTCTTCATCGCGGACGGCGGACCGTTCGTGTCGAACGCAGACAAGAACGTGACGTGGACGATCCTCGCGCTCTCGATGCGGACGTCGGAAACGATCGCGCGCATGCGCAATCAGGGGACTGTATGACATTGCGGATTGCGGATCGCGGATTGCGGATTGATGAGTGCGCATTGCCGATGTCGAGGCGCGAGGCGCTCGCGTTGTTGCTCGCGGGGCCGGCTGTCGCCCTGACGTGGACGCCGGTCGAAGCGGAACAGGCGGCCGCGCGCGCGCGGCAGAGCGCGGCGCCATTCAAGCCGGCGTTTTTCACCGCGCACGAATACGCGACCGTGACCGTGCTCGTCGACCTGATCATCCCGCGCGACGAGCGGTCCGGGAGCGCGACCGACGCCGGAGTCCCGGCGTTCATGGATTTCATGATGGTCGATCAGCCCCGGCGCCAGACGGCGATGCGCGGCGGCCTCGCGCTCATCGATGCGATGTGCGAGGCGCGGTACGACAAACGATTTGTCGACTGCAGTGACGCCCAGCGCCGCGCGGTCCTGGACGAGATTGGTTACACGTCGAACCAGGATCCGGCGATGACGCACGCGATCGCGTTCTTCAACAGCTTCCGCGATCTGACGGCGACCGGCTTCTGGACGAGCAAGATGGGAATCGAGGATCTTCAGTATCAGGGCAACCGGTTCGTGTCCGATTGGACTGGGTGTCCCCCTGACGCGCTCCGCAAGCTTGGAGTCTGACTAAACAGTCAGACTTCCTGGTCAGACTTCCTGGTCAGACTTCCTGGTCAGACCGCCAAGTCAGACTCGCCGTCAGACTTGGACCGCCAGTTCCGAGGCTGGCGCTGCCGGCAACGCGACGATGACGGGGACCGGTGGACGACGCACCGTTCGCAACTCTTCCTCCGAAAGCGGCACGTTGCAGATCGACCGATATACCGCCTGCCGATCGCGCTGGTTCGGGCCGAGCCCTTGATACACCTGATGTTCCGTCAACCACTCGCACCGGGTCCCGAGGCCATGTGTTGAATAGCTTGACCAGGGATGGTCCTCGGGAGCCTTGACGATGTGAGCTCGTACCGGATTCTGCTCGATGTACCGAAGACAGTTGAGCCAATAGCGCTCGGTGATGATGGTCAATCCACGGTAACGGCCGGTCCACAAGGTGCCGATACGGCCGTACTTGCGGTTGAAATACCGGACGTACTCTTCGCCGAGTGCCTTCATCATCGTCGGCAGTGACTGTTCGTCAGTCGGCGTTGCAAGCACATGGTAATGATTGGACATCAACACGTACGCGTGAATGGCGGCGCGTCCGTTATCCGCAGCCTCGCGTAGCGTCTCGAGGAACGTGATCCGGTCATCGGCGTCACAGAAGATGTCGCGCCGATTGATGCCGCGCCGAATGACGTGAACACTGAGGCCGGGAACATAGATGCGAGCCATAGCGGCTCGGTCAGTGCAATTTGCGTTCTAGGACCTGCCAATCTAGAAATCTCAAAAACACGAACGTTCCGTCGATGCAACGCTGGTTGCGCGGGCAGTTTCTGCCCGCACTGGAGTGTGTCCGGCTAACAAGTCTGACTAACCAGTCAGACTAACCAGTCAGACTAACCAGTCAGACCTGCAAGTCAGACTTCCAAGTCAGACTTCTTAGTCAGACTTCTTAGTCAGACTTACAGCACTCTGATGAGATCCGACCGGGTGATGATGAACGTCTTGTCGGTCTTGAAATCCCTGACCAGGACGGCGGGGCTCTCCGGCGTGATCATCGACGACAGCGCGTCGACTGGCGTGGACACGTCGGCAAACGGAAACGCCGGCATCATGATCGACTCGACCGGCTGCGTCTTCACATCCTGACGCTTGATCAACTGCGCGTAGAGCTGCGTCTCGTTGAGCGACCCGACGAGCCGGTTGTCTTTCGTGACCGAAATCTGCGAGAAGTCGTGCTCCGCCATCATCCGGACCGCGTTCTCCACCGGCTCGCTCGCTTCGATCGAGCACAGCTCACCGGCCATCCGCGTCGCGACCAGGTCGCGCGCCGTCAACCCTTCCTTGCCGATGAACCCGCGCGCGCGCATCCAGTCGTCGTTGAACATCTTGCCGACGTAGCGCGACCCGTGATCGTGGAACACCACGACGATGACGTCGCTGTCGACGAAGTGATCCTTCAACTGCAGCAAGCCGGCCAGCGCGGACCCGGCGGAGTTGCCGACCCAGATGCCTTCTTCGCGCGCGATCCGCCGCGTCATGATCGCGGCGTCCTTGTCGGTCACCTTCTCGAAGTGATCGATGACGTCGAAGTCGACGTTGCGCGGCAGGAAGTCTTCGCCGATCCCTTCGGTGATGTACGGATAGATCTCGTGCTTGTCGAAGACACCGGTCTCCTTGTACTTCTTGAACACCGACCCGTAGGTGTCGATGCCCCACACCTTGATCTTCGGGTTCTTCTCTTTCAGAAACTTGCCGATGCCCGAGATCGTGCCGCCGGTCCCGACACCGACCACGAGATGCGTGATCTGCCCATCGGTCTGATCCCAAATCTCCGGCGCCGTCTGCTCGTAGTGCGCCGCCGAATTCGACAGGTTGTCGTACTGATTCGCCTTCCACGCGTTGGGGACTTCTTTTTCCAAACGCGACGACACCGAATAGTACGACCGCGGATCTTCCGGCTCGACGTTGGTCGGGCACACGATCACTTCCGCGCCAAACGCCTTCAGCGCATCGACCTTTTCCTTCGACTGCTTGTCGGTCGTCGTGAACACGCACTTATAGCCCTTGACGACGGCGGCGATGGCGAGGCCCATGCCGGTATTGCCCGAAGTGCCCTCGACGATCGTGCCGCCGGGCTTCAGCAGGCCCGCGCGCTCGGCATCTTCGATCATCCGGACCGCCATCCGGTCCTTGATCGAGTTGCCGGGGTTGTACGTCTCGACTTTCGCGAGCACCGTGCCCTTGACGACCCCTTTGGTGATGCGGTTGATGCGAACCATCGGCGTGTGGCCGATGGCCTCGAGCACGTTGTCGCGGATCTTCTTCATCGCACGTTCAACTATACTCACTTCCCACACTCACTTCTCTATGCCAAAGCTCATCGCCGCACCGACTGTGATCGCCGCCGCCGGCACGAAGCCAAAGCGGATCGAAGAATTCATCGGCCGAGTCAACTCGCACGACAACCGCGTCAGCGTCGCACGCATGACGTCGCCGACTGGATGGGAAGAGCCGGGACAGCGACCCGAGTTCGAAGAAATCACCATCGTCCTGCGCGGCATGGTGCGCGTGCACCACGAGGGCGGCGTGATCGACGTCCGCGCCGGGCAAGCGATCGTCACGTCGCCCGGCGAGTGGATCCGCTACAGCACGCCGGAACCGGACGGCGCCGAATACATCGCCGTGTGCATTCCCGCTTTTTCTCCGGATACCGTGCACCGCGACGCCTGACGCGATGTGGCCGCTGACCGTTCTGTTCGGCGGTCCGCTCCTCTGCCTCGGCGCCTGGATCTGGCTGGCGTCCGAGCGCCGCTGGTCGGCGCTCGGAATCAGCGTCGCGGCCGCCGTTGCGACGATCGCGCTCGGCTGGTGGGCGATCATGCAGTCGCGCGCGTCGACTGCCGGCATCGGCATCGTGTTCCTGCCGGGAATCGGCGGTGTCAGCGGCCTGTGCGCCGCCGCGTTCGGGCGTTGGGTCGCCGATCGCCGCACCGGTCCGCGTATTGCCGCGTGGATCGCGCTCGCCGCCAGCCTCGGGATCGTGACGCTGATGTGGAAAGGCGGCGTCGATACGATCGCGAAGAACAACACACGCGATGCGCAACAACAGGCGTACGCGCGCGCGCTCGACGCGAACCGGTTGACGATTGCCGAACTGCTGCGCGCGCACGCCGGCGACGAGGACGCGGCGCTCGCATCGGAAATCGAGGCACATCGCGCGGATCCGACGTTTCTCGTCCCGGCCGTTGAGACGCCTTACGTGCGCGAAGAGCTGCTCGACGCGCTTGCCAAGGGGGGCGATCTCGGCGTGATCCAGGCCGTCGCGCGAAACCGGCGCACACGGCCGGACACCCTCGAGTGGATTTACCGTCATTCCTCATACCCGCCGCTGTTCTTTCTGTCGCTCGCGAGCAATCCGCGTACGCCGGTCACCGTGTTGCGCGAACTGGCCGCGCGTTCGCACGAGAACGTTGGGTTGCCATCCGCGCTCGCCCGCAATCCGGCCACGCCCCCGGACGCGCTCGACGCCATTCGCCGGGATTGAAAGACCGTTCGCCGACAACGGTGAACAATGTTGAAACGGCGCGCGTAAAGTAACTGCACCGTGACCACCGCCACTGTCCGCGTCAACGGCCTGACGAAGAACTACGGATCCTTCGAGGCCGTCAAAGGGATCGACTTCGAGATCTTTCCGGGCGAAGTCTTCGGCCTGCTCGGCCCAAACGGCGCCGGCAAGACGACGACCGTCGAGATCCTCGAAGGGCTGCGGCCGCGAACGAGCGGCGACGTCTCGGTCCTCGGCATCGATCCGGGCACCGAGAGCCGACGGCTCAAGGACCGCATCGGCGTCTGCCTGCAGGCGACCAACCTGCCGCCGCGCATCACGCTGCGCGAGACGCTGCAACTGTTCGCCAGCTTCTACGCGAAAGCCGCCGACGGCGACGCGCTGCTGAAACGGTTGTCGTTGTGGGAGAAACGAGACCGCGCCTACGACACGCTGTCGGGCGGACAGAAGCAGCGGCTCGCGCTGGCGCTCGCGCTGATTAACGACCCGCAGATGCTGTTCCTCGACGAGCCGTCCGCCGGGCTCGATCCGCAGGCACGGCTCGAAATCCACGACCTCGTCCAGGAACTGCGGCGCGAGCAGCGGACGATCCTGATCACGACGCACTACATCGAGGAAGCCGACAAGCTCTGCGACCGCGTCGCGATCGTGGACGAGGGACGGATCGTCGCGATGGGGACGCCGGACGAAATCCGGTCGCGGACGCTGGGCCACGCGCGAATCGAGATCGTCTGCGCGCAGCCGCTGCCGCCGGGCGATGTGCCGCAGTGGAGTGATGTCGAGTCGACGCAGGTAAGCGACGATCGCCGGACGATCGTCGTGTCGACGAAGAAGGCGGCGCGCACCGTCGTCGATCTGGTGCGGTGGATCGATCAACTCGGGATCGAGCTCACCGACGTGCAGATGACGCGGCCATCGCTCGAAGACGTGTTCATCGAGCTGACCGGAAAGAGCCTCCGCGAATGAACGCCTATCTCGCGCTCACGAAGAACGAATTGCGTCTGGCGTTTCGCGACAAGCAGGTGTTGTTCTTCAATTACCTGTTTCCGCTCATCTTCTTCTTCCTGTTCGCCACGCTGATGCACGCCGAACGCGGCGGTGCCGCCATCACCGTCGTCGTCACGAACGTGCTGGTGATTGCGGTCCTCGGCAACGGCTTCTTCGGCGCCGCGATTCGAGCCGTGCAGGAGCGCGAGCAGAATATTTTGCGCCGGTTCAAGGTGGCGCCGATTACACCCGTGCCGATCCTGGCGGCGTCGATCACGACCGGCCTCCTGCTGTTTCTGCCGACGATCGCGATCGTCTATGTCATCGCGCACCAGTTCTACGGTCTGCCGATGCCAGCGCGACCGCTGTCGATCGTGACGTTCTTCGCAATCGGCGCCGTGGCGTTCCGCGCGATCGGCCTGATCATCGCGGCGGTCGCCAATACGACGGCCGAAAGCAACCTGCTGGTGCAGATCCTCTACATGCCGATGATGTTCCTCGGCGGCGCAACGTTCCCGATATCGGCGCTCCCGCGCTGGCTGCAGACCGCCGGCACATTCTTCCCATCCACGTATCTCGTCAGCGGCGTCCAGAGCATCGTCACCGAACAGCAGTCGTTGGTGACGGTGTGGAAGGCGGTAGCGGCGCTGCTGTTGACGCTTGTCATCGGCGTGTTCGTCGCGAGCCGGCTCTTTCGCTGGGAGAAGGACGAGAAGCTGAAGCCGGCGGCGAAGCTGTGGGTCGCCGGCGTGCTCGCGCCGTTCATCGCGCTCGGCGTGTATCAAGTGCAGTCCAACGAGCAAGTCGTGCGCAACCGCGTCCAGTGGCGTCAGTTGCAGCGCGACGACTCGTTTTTGATCCGCAACGCGAAGATTTTCGTCGGCGACGGACGGATCATCGAGTCGGGATCGCTGCTCGTTCGTCACGGCAAGATCGAGAAGATCTTCGACGGTCCCGCACCGGACGGCGCCGCCCTCAAGGCTGACGTCATCGAAGCGTCAGGCAAGACGGTGCTGCCCGGGCTGATCGACGTGCACGTGCACCTCGGGGCTCCCGCAGGCGTCCTCAGCGACTTCACAATCTCGATGACCGATCACTACCTCGAGCGAGCGCTCGCACAGTATTTGTACAGCGGTGTGACGACGGTCAAGAGCGTCGGCGATCAATTGGGCACGTCGCTCACGCTGCGAACGCGCATTCGCAACGGCGAGTTCCTCGGATCCGAGTTCGTCATCTGCGGTCCGCTCTTCACGACGGAAGGCGGCCACGGCACCGAGTACTTCACATGGCTCGATGGACCGGCCAAAGCGCAGGCGGTGGCCGAGTTCGTGCGCGCGCCGAAGTCGCCGGACGAAGCGCGTCAACAAGTACGCGATCTGAAACGCGCCGGCGTCGACGGCATCAAGGCGGTGCTCGAGAGCGGCCGCACCGGGATGTTGTTCGAACGGATGGACACGGCGATCTTCCGCGCCGTCATCGACGAGGCGAACCAGCAGCGGCTGCCCGCGGTCGTCCACACCGGCAGCGCGCGAGACGTCGCCGACGTCGTCGCCGCGCACGGCAGCGGCGTGGAACACGGATCGTTTTCGGATCAGATTCCGGATGCGGTGCTGGCGCAGATGGCGAAGGACGGCGTCGCGTACGACCCGACGCTGACGGTCCTCGAGGCGCAGCGCGACGTCGCGGCGGGACGCCAGGATCTGCTGCGCCGTTCGCTCGTGCAGCAAGCGGTCCCGCAGAAGCTCCTGTCCGACACGGCGGCGTTTCTGAAGGAGGGCAAGGCAACGAACGACGCGCGCGCGGCCGCCATCGAAGGCGCGCGCAAACTGGCGGCGGAGAATCTCGTCCGTGCGTGGCGCGCCGGTGTTCCGCTCGTCACCGGCAGCGATGCTGGCAACCTGCTCGTCTTCCACGGACCGACGGTGCATCGCGAAATGCAGTTGTGGGTGGAGGCCGGCGTGCCGCCATCCGTCGCGCTGCAAGCGGCGACCTACAACGCCGCACGACTCCTCCGCCAAGAGACGCGGATCGGCCGCGTCGCGGAGGGCTACGACGCGAACCTCCTCGTTGTCGACGGCGATCCGACGCGTGACATCGCGGCGACCGAACGCGTCTCGCTCGTGATTCTCAAAGGCGAGCGGGTCCGCCGCAGCGATCTCTTCGATCCGAACCGCAATCCGCTACAGTAGAGCGGTGACGTTCACGCACGCCGGCGGCATCGTGGTCCGCGGCGACAACCCGGCGCGCGTACTGCTCGTGCGCGCGAAGCCGGCGCCGCACGATTGGGTTCTGCCGAAAGGTCACATCGATCCGGGTGAAACACCCGAACAAACGGCGCGACGCGAAGTGATCGAGGAAGCCGGCGTGGAAGGCCACGTCGAGCGCTACGTCGATCTCCTCGAGTTCGATTCCCCACGCGGCGAACACGTCAGCTGCGCGTACTACCTGATGCGATTCGAGCGCGAGGTATCGGCACACGAGGACCGCCAGATTCGCTGGGCGACGTTCGAGGAAGCCTTGCGGCTGATCAGATTCGACAACACACGATCGCTGATTCGAACGGCGCTCAGCGACCGCCGCTGACGTCGATGAAACTGCCGGTCGTGTAGGACGCCTCGTCCGAGAGCAGCCACACGATCGCGCGCGCGACTTCGATGGCGGTGCCGCTGCGACGCATCGGCAGCGTCGGGCCGAGGCGATCGGGCCGTCCCGGCTCGCCGCCGCTGGCGTGGATGTCGGTGTAGATGATGCCGGCCCTGACGCCGTTGACGCGAATCCCTTCGGCCGCCACTTCCTTTGCAAGTCCAACCGTCAACGTGTCGACCGCGGCCTTTGACGCCGCGTAATCGACGTATTCGCCTGGCGAACCCAGGATCGCGGCGCGCGACGAGACGTTGACGATCGCGCCGCCGTGTCCGCCGCGCATCGTCGACATCCGCTTCACCGCTTCACGCGCGCAGACGAATGCGCCGGTGACATTCGTGGCGAAGACGCGCGCGATCCGAGCGGCATCGACGTGTTCGACACGCGACTGCGTCTCGAGAATGCCGGCGTTGTTGACGAGGCCTTCAACAGATCCGAGCTCGCGATCAGCCGTCTCGAAGAGTCGAACGACATCATCCTCGATCGCGACGTCGGCCTGGACCGCGATCGCTCGCCCGCCTGCACGCGCGATCGCGGAGACCACCGCGTCGGCAGCAATCCGGTTGCTGCGATAGTTGACGCACACCGTCCAGCCGCGCGATGCGGCCAACTTCGCCGTCTCCGCTCCGATGCCGCGGCTTGCGCCGGTGACGATGAGATTCACGTCAGCTGGTGCGCGATGTAGTTGACGAGCTGCCGAAGTCGATGGAACACGGTCAGCTCACCGTTGACGCTTCACTGCGTTTTGCACGCGAAGTTCTTCTCGTCGTTGGGGTCGCCGGTCCCGGAATAAACCGCGTGTTGCGGATACGGACACACCGGGCGGCTCATCGTCGCGGCGCCTGACGACATCTTCTTGGCCGTCAATCGATCCGGCGCCGTCCCTTTTTCAACCCAGTCTGCAATTGCGTGGGTCCAGTCGACGGTGTCCGGCCCCGCGCCGCCGCCGCAGTGCAGCACGCCGGGCAGCATGAACAGCCGGAAGTAGTCCTGCGCTTTCGGATCGCGCGACTCGACCTGCTCGTAATACTGCACGGTGCCAAACGGTGACAGTCCCGCGTCCGCCCACCCATGCCACATGATCACCTTGTGGCCTTTTGATTTGAACGCGTCGAGATCGGGGTTGTTCGAGTTGAGATAGCTGGCGGTCAGCTCGGTGTCTTTCTTGAAGTTCGTGAACTCGTACTTCGTGTAGTCCCAGTTCGGATCGTTGAACACGAAGTACTTGAACAGCTCGGTGCCGAATCCGTAGCGCAAGCTGCCGGGCAACGGCCCTCCGCCGCTGACCCACGTCGGCCATCCCGCCTGCTGATCCTCGCCGCCGAACGGCTGCCCTGGATACAGCACGCCTTCTTTCGTGCGCACTTCACCGTAGATCTTTTTCAGCGCGGTCTTCTGCGCGTCGCTCAGGCCAGTCAGCGCGTTGATATCGACCTTGCACTTGCGCGGATCCTCCATCACGCCATCTTTGACGCCGTCGATCGCGTCGCACGCGGCGAGGATCTGCATGCCAACGGACTTCATGATCTCGGGTGTGAAGAGCGGGGCGCCACCGGCCGGAAACGCCGCCTGCGCGTCCTTGATGAACTCGGCGCCGATCCCGGTCCAGTCCATCGCGGGCGCTCCGGCGACCACTCCGTCGAAGTCGTCGGGATAGCGAACCGCTTCCATCATCGCCTGACCGCCGCCGCGCGAGCAGCCGAGAAAGTAGTTCTTCGTCGATGAACTGCCGTAGTAGCTCGCGATGATCGCCTTCGCGACATCGGCGGTGCGATGCACGGCGAGATATCCGAAGTTGACGCGGCGCTCGATGTTGTTGAGCGCCCACTTGCCGTCGACAGGTCCGCCGCTGTGGCCGGTGTCGGTGCCGACCGTCGCGTAGCCTTCGTTGACCGTCGGCGCGGCGCTGTTCTGCACGGTGCCGACGAATCCCCCGCCGCCGCCCATGAAGAACTTGTGATTCCACTCGTCGGGCAACAGCAGCTGGAATTTGATCTCGGTGCCGATGACGCCGTCCACCTTGCAGTGCGCCGCGCGAATCGGACCCGTCGTCGCTGCCGGAACAGCCGTAGCGGCGGAGATCTTCACGTCAGGAAACTTCAGCATCACGAGATGCGAGCATTCGGCGTGTTGCGCGTACGCTGGACGCTCGGCTAATGCCATCGCACTGCACACGAGAAGAGCTACGAGGAGGCGTTTCGTCATGGCGCGATGATAAGCGATCGCGCTTTGTCGAGGACGTCTTTCGCGCGCCAGCCCTGCGCGCGCAAATCGCGGACGCCCGTGGCGCCGTCCGACTTGCTCAATTTTTGAGTCGGCGACTTCATGATCAACGGATGATGCAGGAATGTCGGCGGCGTGTCGCGGCCGAGCAGGCGCGCGAGCTGAATCTGCCGGCCCGCCGAGTCGAGCAGATCGTCGCCGCGGATCACGTGCGTGATCCCCTGCTCGAAATCATCGACGGTGACAGCGAATTGGTACGTCCAGTTCCCTTCGCGGTCGCGGACGACGAGGTCGCCGCATTGATCGGATGGCCGCTGCGCTTGCGGTCCATGGCGGAGATCGACGAATCGTTCGATCGACGGCTCGAGGCGCACGCGCAGGCTGATGCCTGGCGTGTCAGCGATCCCGCGGTCGCGGCAGTTGCCGTCGTACCGTAGGGCGTGGTCTTCTCGTAGGCCGGGTCCTTCTGGACCCGGCGGATCGGCGGGTCCCAAAGGACCCGCCATACGCGTGACGGTGCGTGCGGCAATCTCGTCGCGCGAACACGTGCAGGCATAGACGAGTTGCTGCGCGCGGAGCCGCTCGAGCGCACATATATAGATGTCACCCCGCTCGCTCTGCCGGACGACGGGACCGTCCCACTCGAATCCAAGCCATCGCAGATCCTCGAGAATGGCGGTCTCGTACTCGCGTCGACTGCGCTGGCGATCGTGATCCTCGATCCGCAACAGCACGCGATCCGCATGTTCCCAGACGTACAGCGCGTTGACGACGTGGCCGAGGTGCAGGAAGCCGGTCGGCGCCGGCGCGAATCGCGATATGATGGCGCCCAAACTTCTGAGGATCTTATCTATATGCGCATGATTCGGTCGGGAAAGACACTGACGACTGCGATCGGCCTTGGCGTCGCCTTGACCGCCGCGCTCCACGCGCAGGTCAAGCCGAAACTCGGCGAGTGGACGACGTACGGCGGCGATCTCGCGAGCACGCGCTACTCGCCGCTCGATCAGATCAACAAGGACAACTTCAAGAACCTCGAGGTGGCGTGGCGGTTCAAGACCGACTTCCTCGGCCCGCGCCCCGAATACAACTTCCAGTCGACGCCGCTCGAGGTGGACGGCATTCTCTACTCCACCGCCGGCACCCGACGCGCGGTCGTCGCGCTCGACGCCGCGACCGGCGAGTTGATCTGGATGCACAGCGAGAACGAGGGTCCGCGCGGCGCGGCCGCTCCGCGTCAGCTGTCAGGCCGCGGTCTCTCCTACTGGAGCGACGGCAAGGAATCGCGGATCGTCTACGTGACGCCTGGCTATCGGATGGTCGCGCTCGATGCGAAGACCGGCGTGCCGGTCCGCACGTTCGGCACCAACGGCATCGTCGATCTGAAAACGGAAGACGATCAGCAGATCGATCTCGTCAACGGCGAAATCGGCTTGCACGCGACGCCGATCATCGCCAACGACGTCATCGTCGTCGGCGCCGCGCACCTCGCCGGCGGCGCGCCGAAGAGCAAGATTCACGAGAAGGGTTTCATCCGCGGCTACGACGCGAAGACCGGCAAGCGCCTCTGGATCTTCCACACGATTCCGCAGGCGGGCGAATTCGGCAACGACACGTGGGAGAAGGACTCGTGGTCCTACACGGGCAACGCCGGCGTGTGGGCGCAGATGACGATCGATCCGGAACTCAACACGGTGTACCTGCCGGTTGAATTGCCGACGGGCGATTACTACGGCGGCAACCGTCCGGGAGCCGGGCTCTTCGGCGAATCGCTCGTCGCGCTCGATCTGAAAACGGGCAAGCGCAAATGGCATTACCAGTTCGTGCACCACGGCATCTGGGACAACGACATCCCGTGCGCGCCGATCCTCGCGGACATCACCGTCAACGGCAAGAAGATCAAAGCGATCGCGCAGCCGACGAAACAGAACTGGCTCTACGTCTTCGACCGAACGAACGGTCAGCCGGTGTGGCCGATCGAAGAACGCCCTGTGCCGAAAGGCGATGTGCCCGGCGAGTGGTATTCGCCGACGCAGCCCTTCGTCACCAAGCCGCCGGCGTACGACCTGCAGGGATTCCAGGAAAAAGATCTGATCGACTTCACGCCGGAGCTGCACGACGAAGCGCTGAAGATGGTGCAGCGCTACAAACTCGGACCGCTCTTCACGCCGCCGGTCGTCAGCAAAGTCGAAGGTCCGCTCGCGCTGTTGATGGTGCCATCGAGCGTCGGCGGCGCGAACTGGCCCGGCGGCGCGCTCGATCCCGAAACGAACATCCTCTACATCTTTTCGCAAACGCTGGTGTCGCCGATTGGACTCGTACCGGCAGATCCCGCACGATCCGATTTCGGCTACGTGCAGGGCATCGCGCGGCCGGCGCCGAATCCAAGCGACGCTGCGCGGGCAGGTGGGGCGGGTAGGGCTGGTGGGGCAGGTGGAGGACGCGGAGGCGCACCAGCCGCCGCGGGTGGCGGCGAAGGTGGCGGACGCGGCGAAGGCGGCGGCGGTCTCACCGTTCGCGGACTCTCGATCGTCAAGCCGCCGTACGGCCGAATCACCGCGATCGATCTCAACAAAGGCGACATGGTCTGGCAGATCGCGCACGGCGAGACGGCCGACGATGTGAAGAACAATCCGGCGTTGAAGGGCGTGACGATTCCGCGGACCGGACGTCCGGGACGCATCGGCGTCCTCGTGACGAAGACGCTGACGATTGCCGGCGACGGCGGCGTCTCGACGACGCCGAGCGGTCAGCGTGGGGCGATGTTCCGCGCGTACGACAAGGCGACCGGCAACGAAGTCGGCGCCGTCTACATCCCCGCGCCGCAAACCGGATCGCCGATGACGTATCTGCACAACGGTCAGCAGTACATCGTCGTCGCCGTCAGCGGCGGCAACTACAGCGGCGAACTGATCGCGTTCAAGCTGCCGAACGAGTCGCGTCGCTCGCAGTGAAGAGAGGCACCCACAGAATTCACAGAACGCACGGAACAGCGAGAATTCTGTGGGTTCTGTGCGTTCTGTGGTTGCCTGCGTGTAAGTCCCAACCGAAAGAACCTCCCCAACCAACGGAACGCAAGGTCGTCTGGCACTCGCTCGGCTCGTGGTCCGGGCATGGGAACCGTCAGACCGAGTCGTTTACCAGCGACACCGGCACGCTGCGCGTGACGTGGGAAGCGTCGGGAACCTTCAAGCTCAATGCCCATAGCGCCATCAGCGGGCGCCTGCTGCAGCCGGTTGTCGACCACGAAGGGCCAGGAAAAGGGGTCGATTACGTGCAGCAGGACCCCCATGTTTTTTACATGGTGGTCGAGGCCGGTCCTGTCGATTGGAAGTTCACCGTCGAGGAAGCAATCGGATATCCTTAGTCCCTTAAATGCTGAATGCAAAATGCTCAATGCCAATTAGCATTTTGCATTTCGCATTTCACCGGTGAGGAGCAGATATGTCCGAACACCTCCCGAACTCGTCCCGTCGCACATTCATCAAAGGTGTCATCGCTGCCGGCGCAGCAGCGTCATCGTCCGCGTATCTGTTCCGCACGACCACCGTGCACGGACAGCCCGCGGCCGGCGCCGTCGAACGTCTGATCACGTTGAACGTGAACGGCCAGGATCGCCGCGTCGACGTCGCGCCGAATCAGACGCTC
>DASREL010000156.1:0-8387 GCA_035652075.1 Vicinamibacterales bacterium | reverse complement strand
AGACAAGGCGCTCTCGAAACAGGGGTCAGTCGGCGACATCGTGTCGCGCGACGAGTTTGGCGATTTCGTGCTCGAGTTGGAGTGGAAAATTGGCGAGGCGGGCAATTCGGGAATCTTTTATCGCGGCACCGAGGAGTACGAACACATTTACTGGAGCGCGCCCGAGTATCAGCTGCTCGACGACATCAAGGGCGCCGACAACAAGACGCGGTTGACGTGCGCGGGCGCCGCGTACGCCGTCTATCCCTCGCCCGAAGGACATCTGAAGCCGGTGGGCGACTGGAACGCGACGCGCATCGTCGCGCACGGCAATCACATCGAGCACTGGTTGAACGGATTCAAGCTGCTCGAGTACGAGCTCGGGAGCAGCGACTGGGAAGCGCGCGTCAAGGCGAGCAAATTCAACGCGTGGCCGAATTACGGCCGTGCGAAACGCGGGCACATCGCGATGCAGGGCGATCACGCGGGATCGCTCGCATTTCGCAACATCAAGATCCGGTCGTAACCGATGCTCAACGATCTGCGGTACGCGATTCGACTGCTGGTTCGCAGCAAAGGCTGGACGCTCGTGGTCGTCGTCTCGCTCGCGCTCGGGATTGGCGCGAACACGGCGATCTTCACCGCCGTCAACAGCCTGATGCTGCGGACGCTGCCGGCCGTCGATCATCCTGAATCGCTCGTTCGATTCCGCACCGTCGGCGAGAACGAGATGGGAACGGATTTCAGCAGCTACGGCTACGTCGACCCGATCGACGGCCACGACCGCGACACGAACGAAACGTTTCCGTATCCGACGTATCAGCAGTTCCGCGCGGCGAATCGCACGCTGACCGATTTATTCGCGTGCGCGCCCGCCGGTTCGGCGAGCGTCATCATCAACGGTCAGGCGGAAGTCGCCACCGGCTTCATCGCGTCGGGCAATTACTTCGACGTCCTCGGCGTGCACGCGGCCGCCGGCCGCCTCTTCACACCCGCCGACGACACACCCGATGCCGCTCCCGTCGCCGTCATCAGTCACGGCTACTGGATGCGGCGTTTCGGCGGCGACCGCACGGCGATCGGCTCGGTGGTGCAGGTCGGCAACGTGCGGCTCACGATTGTCGGCGTCACCCCGCGAGACTTCATCGGCGTCCAGGAAGTCGTGACGGAGCCGCGCGACATCACGATCCCGTTGTCGCTCGATCCGCAGTTGGGCGGCGCACCGACGCCCGGGCGTGACGGCGGCCAGGCGAGCGCTCCGCGGCTGCAACTGCAGACGTCGTGGTGGCTGCAGGTGATGGGACGCGTCAAACCGGGCGTGACGCCGGAGCAAGTGCAGGCGAACTTCGCCGGCGTCTTCGACGCGACGGCGCGCGAGGGGTGGACGACGTTCCTCGGCGGACTGTCGGACCGCGAGCGGAACGCCGCGCGCAATCAGAATCGGACCAAAGTGCCGCAGCTGCGCGTGCAATCGGGCGCGCGCGGCATCTACGACGCGTCCGCCGACACGCGGCGGTCGATCGGGCTGCTCGCGATCGTCGTCGCGCTCGTCCTGCTGATCGTGTGCGCCAACGTCGCCAACCTGTTGCTGTCGCGCGCCACCATCCGGCAGCGCGAGCTGTCCGTGCGTCTGTCGATCGGCGCGACGCGCGTGCGCTTGATTCGGCAACTGCTGACCGAGAGCCTGCTGCTCGCAACCGCCGGCGCCGCCGGCGGCATCGTCGTCGCGTACTGGGGACGTCAGTTGTTGCCGGGCAACCTTGGTACGAGCGCGGCGATGGACTGGCGGATCCTCGCGTTCGTCGCGTCGCTCACGCTCGCGACCGGCATTCTCTTCGGCATCGCGCCGGCGCTGCGGTCGTCCAGCATCGAGGTCGCCACGACGCTCAAGGACGGCGCGCGCGGCGCGACCGGCGGTCGATCGCGCCTCAGCAGGGCGCTGGTCGTGGCGCAGGTCGCGATCTCGCTCGTGCTGCTCGTCGGCGCAGGCCTGTTCCTGCGGACGGTCAGGAACCTGCGTCATGTGGACGTGGGCTTCGCGGCAGACAACCTGCTGCTCATCCCTGTCAACCCGTCGCTGAACAAGTACGAGCAGCCGCGTATCCAAAATCTCTTCACCCAGCTGCTCGAGGAGCTGCCGCGCGTCGCCGGCGTGCGTGCCGCCACCGCGTCGCAGCCGGCGCTGCTCTCGGGCGGCGTCAACCGGACCAGCATCTTCATCCAGGGCCATGCACGGCCGAACGATCGCAACAGCATCAATCGCCTGGTCGTCGCGCCGAATTTCTTCGACGCGCTGGGAATTCGCGTGTTGTCGGGTCGCGCGTTCACGAACCGCGATGTGATGAACGCACCAAAGGTCGCGTTGATCAACGAGACGGCGGCGCGAAAATACTTTCCGACCGACAATCCAATCGGCCACCATTTCGGGCAGCAATACGAACTGACGGGCGATTACGAGATCGTCGGCATCGTGAAGGACGCGCGATACAACAGCCTCCGCGACGCGCCGCCGGCGACGATGTACGTGCCGATCGCGCAACAGCGCGTGGCGTCGATGACGTTCGAGCTGCGCACCGTGGACGACCCGACGCGGACGGTCCAGTCGGTCCGCGAGGCGATGCGCCGCGTCGATCCGAATATCCCGATCCTCAAGATCTCGACGCAAACCGAACAGATCGAACAACGGTTTGCGCAGGAAAAAGTCTTCGCGCAGGCGTACGCGCTCTTCGGCAGCCTCGCCATCGTCATCGCGTCGGTCGGCCTGTTCGGACTGATGTCCTACAATGTCGCGCGTCGGACGAACGAGATCGGCATCCGGATGGCGCTCGGCGCGAAGCGCGAACACGTGGTCGGCATGGTGATGCGCGAATCGCTGATCCTGATCGCGATCGGCGTCGCGATCGGCGTCGCTGCGGCGCTGGCCGCCGGCCGCTTCGTCGCGAGCTTGCTGTACAACCTTGCGCCGACCGATCCGCTGACGATGATCGGCGCCGCCGCCGTGTTGATGGCGATTTCGGCGATCGCCGGCTACGTGCCGGCACGGACGGCCGCGCGCGTCGATCCGATGGTGGCCTTGCGTAACGAGTAGGAGATGGTATGACGATTTCGCGACGCAAACTGTTGAAGGACGCGGCGATCGGCGGTGCCGGCCTGGCGATCGTTCCACGCCGTGTCCTCGGCCGCGGCATGACCGCGCCGAGCGATACGTTCAACGTCGCCGCCGTCGGCGTCGGCGGACAGGGACGCAGCGATCTCGTCAACCTCTCGACCGAGAACCTCGTCGCCATGTGCGACGTCGACTGGGACTACGCGGACCGCGGCTTCGCGTCGCTCGACCGCGACATCGCGTCGCAGCAGAAGCGCCTGAAGGACGGCATCGTCGAATTCCGTCCGCCCGCATCCGCGCGCGGCGAAGAACAGCCGATCCAGACGCGTCCGATGACCGCGATCGAGCGCAGCAAGACAACGATGCAGATCGAGGCGCTGCAGCGGTTGAAGGCGAAGGCGCCCGGCGCGAAGCGGTATCAGGATTACCGCGAGATGCTCGACAAGCAGAGGGACATCGACGGCGTCGTCATCGCGACGCCCGATCACATGCACGCGACGATCGCGCTCGCCGCGATGGATCTTGGCAAGCACGTGTACGTGCAGAAGCCGTTGTGCTGGTCGGTCGCTGAAGCGCGCGCGCTCGCGAAGAAGGCGAAGTCGACGCGCGTCGCGACGCAGATGGGCAATCAGGGTCACTCGTGGGACGAGGCGCGGACGGCGATCGAATACGTGTGGGCCGGCGCGATCGGCGACGTCCGCGAAGTCCACATCTGGACGAACCGTCCGCTCGGGTACTGGCCGCAAGGCGTGCCGCGTCCGGAGCGCAGCGCGACACCGATCGACGAGTTGAAGTGGAACGGCCCCGGCGTCACCGCGCGGATTGCGAACGCGCTCGCCGGCGATTACCGCGCGCCCTCGTCGCTGCGGTGGGATCTGTTTCTCGGCGTCGCGCCGCAGGTCGACTATCACCCGATCTATCACCCGTTCAACTGGCGCGGCTGGTGCGATTGGGGATGCGGCGCGCTCGGCGACATGGGCGCGCACCTGATCGATCACTCGATGTGGGCGCTCGATCTCGGCTACCCGACGACGATCGAGACCGTGTCGACGCCGTTCAACAACGTCAGCTTCCCCCACGCGACGATGACGGTGTACGAGTTCCCCGCGCGCGGAAGCAAGCCGCCGGTCCGGATGACGTGGTACGACGGCGGTCTCCTGCCGCCGAAGCCGGTCGAGATGGGCGACGAAGAATTCAACAAGGGCGGCGGCGCGCTGCTCGTCGGCACGAAGGGCAAGCTGCTGCACGAAACCTACGGCGCGAAGCCGCGGCTGCTCCCGAAGTCGCTGCACGATTCGTTCGGAACGCCGGCGCACAAACTGCCGCGGATCCCGAACGAGAATCACGAGATGAATTGGGTCGACGCCGCGAAGGGCAAGACCAAGGAGTCGTCGCCGATCGAATACGCGGCCAAGCTGACCGAAGTGATGCTGCTCGGCATCGTGTCGCTCAAGGCGGGCCGCAAGCTCGAATACGACGGCGCCAACATGCGCATCACGAACATCACGTCGGCGAATGACCTTCTGAAACGCGAGCCGCGCCAGACGCAATCGCTGTAAGGCGACGGCCTTGTCCCCCGGCGCTCCCGATCGCGCCCCCATGTTACACTAGTCAATGACTGGTTAATTCTTGGAGGGCTGCATGGCGACCGTCACCGCCTTCGAGGCGAAGACGCGGTTCGGCGAATTGCTCGAGCGTGTTGCGAGGGGTGAAGAGGTGGTCATCACTCGCCACTCCAAGGCGGTGGCTCGGCTCATACCGGAAGGCGGCGCCCGGCACGACGACGTCGCTCGCAGCGTGCAGGGCCTCCGCGATCTTCAGCAACAGATTCGACGACGGTCGAAAGCCAAGCTCACCGACCGCGAGGTACGCGCGGCCATCGAGCACGGACGCCGGTGACGGATCGATTTGTCGCCGATGCGTCGGTCGCGATTGCGTGGGTCCACCCAGCGCAGGCGACGCGACACACGGACGCGATGCTGGACGCGATTGCGGATGGCGCCGCCGTCGAGGTACCTGCGCTGTGGCCGTTGGAAGTCGCGAACGCGCTCATCGTCCTCGTTCGCCGGCGGAAGCTCGCTGACGACGAACGGCTGGCTGGCCTCGGGTGGCTTCGCGGATTGCGCGTGCATGTTGACCACGAGATGGCCGCGATCGCGTCCTCGCGACTGTCGGAACTCGCCACCACATACCAACTTTCCGTCTACGACGCCGCGTACCTCGAGTTAGCACAGCGTCGCAGGCTCGTCCTCGGTTGCTCGGATGGCCCGCTCCGCACCGCGGCGAAGCGGGCCGGCGTGGACGTCTGGTCGTAGGCTGCCCGACTACGCGACCGCTTTCGCCGGCGGCACCGGCGTCGACGGTTCAACCGGCGGAGACGGACGCGTGACGCGCCGTGCGCCGTTCCACATCGCCAACAGCTCGACATCGTCGCCGATCGCGAGCGGCACGATCGCATCCAGCCGTTGAACGACGGCGACTCCCTCGTCGAGACCCTTGCGGATACCGGCCGCGGCGGCGACATGTGTGCCGCGTGCAACCGATCCATCAACGATCGTGCGTGCGAACGCGTCGATCTGCGCCGACAGATCCGCGACGAAGGTGGCGGGATGGCCGTGCGCGATGAAGCGATCGGCCATCGGCTCGACGTCCTGCGCGAAGCCGCGGGCGGCGGCGATCAGCCGCTCGTCGTTGCGCTTGCGCGGCACCCGGAACTTGCTGTCGTAGCCGGGGATCTCCTGCGCGATCGCGCGCGCGGTGCGCTTGATCAACAGGAGCGTTTTCTGCAGCGCGCCGCGGGCCGCCGCTCGCTCCGTGAACTTCTCGCGTTCGGCGCCCCGACCCGAAGCCTGCATGGCGATGTGCGTGTGCAGATTGTCGACGATGGTGGCGAGAGCCGCGAACATCTTGCCTCCCAGCGTCGTGGGTGAAAAGCGGTCGGCGTGTGCGGCGCCGAACTCTCTCACTCGCAGCAACATCTCGTACAGCCGGATCTCGATCGTGTTCATATCTCCTCGCCTCCGCGGCAACACCATGTTGCTCGCATAGAAGATCGACGACGAAATCCGTTCCGGTGTTGCATGCCAACTTCCCGCGATCTGCACGATCAATCGTTCGCTGCGGCCAACTGACAATTCCGCGCGCCTCACCGACAGTTTCTGTCGCACCATGCGCGTTCGCGCGTCGTCAACGCACGCGATCGCGCTGCGCGCACCACGCGTTCACCGTGTGCTGCGACCAGTGAAGTCGCCTCACCGACGCGTCGAGTTGCCTCACCCGCACTTCTTGCTATTTCACGGACACGAATCGCGCGCAGGCGCGGACATGTGCGGCTTGGCACATCGCACGTGCACGCTGTCCTTTCGACAGTGTTGCGTGCCTCATCGATGGTGTCGCGCGCCTCATCGATGATCGACGGTGTCTAATCGGTAGTCGATCGAGAGTGTTAATACGTGTGAGTGGTCAGCGAGGCGCGTCAGACGGCGCCGTCCGGTTAACAGGGCTATTCAGCCGGGGAGAGCGACCTGCTCTCCCCAACTCGGACCAACATTCGTGCGGGGATTTCGACTGTCGGACTGGGTTGGTCTGTAGCAGGTCGGCAACAGTTCACGGACAAAAGACGGACACCAGTTCACCTCGCTTGGCGAACTTGGGTTCGCCGATCATCGTGGTGGCTGCGCGAATGCAACCGCCCCGTCCCTCATCAACGCGATGCTGCCGCCCCGAGAGTGAAAATCACCCTCGAGAACGACACCCGGCGTGCCTTGATGCCGCAAATACAAGCGGCCTTGTAGGCCAGCCTGCAGCTCCACTTCGGCGTCACGACTGTTGCCAAGTTGCTTATTCAGATAGCTCTGTCTGAGTTCGACAACACCGTCGCCGCCAGCGTTCGATCTGAGTATCACAACGTCCTGGTTGTCGACCGCGCTGACGGCGAGAACGCCGCCCTGGGAAGCGGTCGCGTCAAAGAAGCCCACTGTCTTGCCGGTCTTGTCAGAAATATCGAGGCTTCCGCCATCCTTCGTACTCCTAATGTAACCGGCCACTTCGCCAGATGCGCGCCAGACCTCGACGATACCGCCGTTGTCGTCGGAGGTCATCACTGCCTGGACTCTCCCGTTTCGGACAATTTCGAAACGATTTGCGCGAATCGTGTCTGGTGAACTCGTGTTCTGCTGCGCGGCGAGCACGGTGAATGTCGGCACGCCAGCTAGTAGAGCGAGAACGAGGCACTTCAAAATCGTATTCTGACGCTCGAGCCTTCTCAGTCTCGCAGCCAATGTTTCAAGTTCATTCATGGCTTGATTCCCATTTTCTCCATAACGGTCGCAATATCAGGCTGTACGCGCGTGGCCGCAAACATGTCGATTGCGCTCCCAGACGCGTCACCATTTCTTTGCTCAATGACGCCCAAAACGTATAGAGCCTGCGCTTCCCTTGGGTTTTTCGTCAGCGCCGCCTTCACCTCGGTCATCGCTTTGTTGAGATCGCCCTGAAGAAAGTACCCGATTCCGCGGTGCACCAAATACGTTGCAACATCGCCGATAGACGACGAGTCTGCTGGTGCGTCTCGTATCGCATGTTCAAAGTAGTCGATGGCTGTCCTGAGCTGCATTCTCTCCAACCAGATCAAGCCGAGCGCATCGTCGACCTTCGAACGAATACTGGGATCTGTTTCGCTACCATTATCGCAATGATAAAACTTGTCGAATGCCCGCTGAACGTCTCCCTTCTGACGATACGTCTGTCCCCAGTAGTATGACCACTTGCAGTCCCACAGCCCGCCATACTGTTCGCCATAAAGCTCGCGCGCCTCGTCGAGGTTCTGAAATGCTTCGAGAGCCAAATCGTAAGCGCCCGTCTCAAATTCAGCTATTCCAAGACGACCCAAAAGGGGTCTCATCATATGCACGCTGTACGGCGGCTCCTTGCCGAGATTCTTCGCGGCCTTTATCCCTGCGACTATGGCGCCGCAAAACAAAACTCCCTCAGTGGGCGAGCCGTGAAAGCACTTCTGCCCTCCCTGAACAATGGTTAGCTCGTTGCGCGCGCTTTGTTCGATTTTCTTGTCGCTGATCCCAAAGCGGAAAGCTTGCTCTAAGTCGTTCGCCGCTCCATCGAACAACATCCAGTAGCGTCGATAATAGGCGCGAGTTGCGTATGCCTCGGCATATCGGGGATTCAGTTGGATTGCCCGGTCGAGATCCTCTGCTGGATTCCCTGAATTAGTCGCCATGAACGCAATAGCGCGCGACAGGTGAGCGAAAGCACTGTTCGGTTCGGCAGCGACCCATGCGCCGCA
>DASREL010000155.1:0-12536 GCA_035652075.1 Vicinamibacterales bacterium | reverse complement strand
CCCCCACTACAATCACCTTCATGCGCTTTTTTGTTCTCGCTCTCACGCTGGTTCAAGCGGCTCCCGCGCTTCAATTCAAAGGCGGCTCGTCACACGCGACCATCGAGCCGGCTCCGGCGGCGATCTCCGGCGCGGCCGGATCAAAAGTGTCGCTCGCGATCGACGTGACGCCGAAAGCCGGCGTCCACGTGTACGCGCCGGGCACGAAGGATTTCATTCCGATCGAGCTGAAGGTCACCGCGCAGCCCGATATCAAAGCCGGCAAGGTCGTCTATCCGAAGTCCGAGATGATGACGTTCGCCGATCAGAAAGTGCCGGTGTTCGAGAAGCCGTTCAAGCTGACCACCGACGCGACGATCGCGAAGACGGCCAAGGCGGGGTCGACGATCACCGTCAACGGGGAAGTGCACCTCCAAGCGTGCACCGAGCAGATTTGCTATCCGCCCGAAACGATCCCGGTCAGTTGGACGGTTTCAGTGAAATAGACGTCCCACGAGCGGATATCCCCAGAAGAGTCCGAGCGCCGTCGACACGCAGCCGACGACGAAGGGGACGCCGCGCGCGAGCAGCCGATGCTGGCTTGCGCGCGCGAGCGGCCAGCCAAGCAGCCCCGACAGCGCCGCCATCCCGACCGACGATCCCAATCCGAACAGCAGCATGTAGGTGAGTCGCGCCGCCGTCGTCGGCAGCGTCGTCAGCACGAGCGCCGTCAGCGCGCCGCTGCCCGCGAGGCCATGGACCGCGCCGACGAGCAGCGGTCGGCGAGCGAGCGTCCATGCGCCGATGTGGATGTGCGGCTGCGCGGCGCCGTGGACGTGCACGTGATGACCGTGCTGATGCGCGTGCACCGGACCGCTCGATCCGTGTCGCGCGGAAAGGTAAATCGCGCGGAGGCCGAGCCCGACAAGCATCAGTGCCACGAAGAATTCGAATACATCGGCGGCGTAGGGCGGCATCTCCGCGCGCAGGACGACCAGCAGCGCACCGACGGCAATCAACGACGCCGTGTGACCGAGTCCCCAGCACATGCCGAGCAGGGCGGCCTTGTAGCTGTTGCGTTCGTCGGTCACCAGCGTCGATACCGCGGCGAGGTGATCCGGTTCGAGCGCGTGCCGCATCCCGAGCAGCGAGCCGAGGCCCGAGCTGGTGACGAGTTCGAGAACTGGCATAATCTGAAGCGTTTCAATTCTACGTGAATCTTCTGCTCATTGCGATTGGCGGCGCGCTCGGATCGGTCGCGCGCTATCTCTTTTCGTCCGCGGTGTTGCGTGCGACAGGATCGCTCTTTCCCGTCGGCACGTTCGCCGTCAACGTCGTCGGCTGCTTCGTCTTCGGCGCCATCGCGGGCGCGGCGGAAGAACGCGTGCAGTTGACGCCGGAACTCCGCGTGTTTTTGCTCGTCGGCGTCCTCGGCGGCTTCACCACGTTTTCGTCGTACGCGTTCGAGAGCTTCAGTTTGATCCGTGACGGTCAATTTGCCGGTGCGGCGATCAATGTCGTCGGACAGGTTGTCGCCGGTCTTGCGGGGTTGTGGGTTGGCTATGTCATTACCAACTGAAGGCAAGCTGCTGCGGATCTTTATCGGCGAGGCAGATCACTGGCACGGCAAACCGCTGTACGAAGCGATCGTCCTCGAAGCGCGGAAGCGCGGCCTGGCGGGCGCGACGGTGATCAAAGGCTTCATGGGCTTCGGCGCGCACAGCCGGATTCACACCGCGAAGCTGCTCGAGCTGTCGCAGGACCTGCCGATCGTCATCGAGATCGTCGACGCGCCCGAGAAGATCGAGGCGTTCATGCCGGACCTCGAGCAGATGGTCGGCGACGGCCTGATTACTCTTGAGCGCGCGGAGGTGTTGCTGTATCGTCCCGGCCGAGGGTAAGAATGAAACCTCTGGCTGCGCTCCTGGCGGCATTCTTCGTCGGTGCCTGGCTGCCTTCAGGCACCGTCCGCACGTCTGATGGCCGCCCCGACCTGCAGGGCGTCTGGGATTTTCGCAGCGCCACGCCGCTCGAACGTCCGGCTCGATTTGCCGGCAAGGCCACGCTGACCGACGAGGAAGTACGCGCGTACGAGCAGCTCGCGCTCGAGCGCGCCGAAGTGGACGGCCGTCCGCCCGACGATGCGCGCAGCGCGGAAGATCAGTCGGTGCATCCCGTCTGGTGGCTCGACTACGGCAAGAAGGTCGTCAAGACGCACCAGACGTCGCTCGTCGTCGATCCGCCGGACGGCCGGATTCCGCCGCTGACCGAGGACGGTCGCAAGCGCGCCGCCGCGCGGCGCGAAGCCGCTCGCCGTCACGGCCCTGCCGATGATCCCGAGAACCGGCCGCTGCAGGAGCGCTGCATCACGTGGGGCGTGCCGCAGTCCCTGCTGCCGGGCGCGTACAACAACAACCTGCAGATCGTGCAGACGCCGAACAGCGTCGTCCTCTTCACGGAGATGATTCACAACGCGCGCGTCGTGCCGATGGATGGCAGTCCGCATCCCCCAGCAGCCGTCCGCAATTGGGGCGGCGATCCGCGCGGCCACTGGGAAGGGGATACGCTCGTCGTCGACTCGACGAACTTCAGCGACAAGTCGAACTTCCGCGGCGCGAGCGTGAACCTGCACCTGATCGAACGCTTCACGCTGATCGATCAGAACACGCTCGAATATCGCGTCACGCTCGACGATCCGACGACCTGGACGCGTCCGTGGACGATCGCGTATCCGATGACGCGAACGTCCGACAAGATCTACGAGTACGCGTGCCACGAGGCGAACTACGGCATGCGCAATACCCTCGCCGCCGCGCGCCTGGGCGACAAGGAATAAACACGCTTGCATCGTGGACGATCGTATATACAATGGTTGTATATGCGACATATGATCTGTCTCACCGTGCTCGTGCTCGCGGGATCAGGGGCCGCGGCGCAGACGCCGGCGGCGCCGGCGCCCACCACGAACGTCCTCGCGCTGCTGACCGTCAAGAGCGACGTCGCTCGCGCCGACGTGATGAAGACCCTGCCCGACGAAGTCAAAGCGACGGTCAAACTGCACCTGGACGGCAAGATCCAGCAGTGGTACGGCCGCGCCGACAACCGTGGCGTCGTGTTCATCCTCAATGCCACCAGCGTCGACGAGGCGAAGAAGATCACCGCGGATTTGCCGTTCGAGAAGGCGGGCATCGCGACGTTCGAATACATCGCGCTGACCCCGCTGACGCCGCTCCGAGTGTTGTTGGGACCGCAATGAACGAGGCGGCGTTTGTGTGCGCGTGCGCGACCGCGAGGCATGTGGCGCGCACGCTGACTCAGTTGTACGACGACGCGCTGAAGGACGCCGGGCTCGAGGCGCCGCAATTCGCCTTGTTGATGACGATCGACGCGATCGGTCCGTGCAATCAGTCCGCGCTCGGCGAGCGGTACGCGCTCGACAAGACCACGGTGTCGCGCAACGTGAAATGGCTCGAGCGTCAAGGGTGGGTGCGATCGGCGATTGGGAAGAGCCGTCGCGACCGCGAGCTGACGCTCACCGCGGCGGGCAAGAAGCGGCTGGCCGCCGCGCGGCCACGGTGGCGCAAGGCCCAGGATCACCTACGGTCGGAGATGAGCGAAGCCGAGTGGAACGCGATGTTCCGTGCGTTCCGGAAAGTCGTCACGGCCGCCGCGCGCGCGAAAAGCCGGCAGCCCTGAAGGGCGGCGCTATAACCGGCCAGCCTCCAGCCTCTAGCCTCTACGTTGTTGTATTGCTCTTGACGTATCGCGCGATCTGCTCGTGCGTGGCGAACCAGACGTTCCCCTTCGCCTTCATGTGCAGGATCAACTTCTCGAGCCCTGCGACACGCGAGCGGTGGCCGGTGATGTGCGGGTGCATCGTCAGGATGAAGAGCCCGCCTTCGTCGTACGCGACGTCGAACTCCGACTGAAACACCTTCTCGACATCGTCGGGGCTCGGCATCCCGCCATTCGTCGCGCCGCCGAAGTACGGGAAGTCGTCGACGATGCGCTCGATCGGGAGCTCGACGACGCCGGTCGGTTGTTTGTCGAGCAGGATCTCGTACGCATCGTCGCTCGCCATCAGGCTGCTGTCGTAGAGAAATCCGGCCGCCTTCACCTGACCCATCGTCCACTGGCTGAACTGCCATGACGGCGCGCGGTAGCCGACCGGCCGCTTGCCGATCGCTTTCGTCAGCGTGTCGATCGCGCGGTTCAGCATGTCCTGTTCCGCCGCGCCGTCGTTGACCGACGGCAGATGCTCGTGGATCCATCCATGGACGCCGATTTCGTGGCGTCCGCTCTTCATGATCGACGGAATCATGTCCGGATGCAGCAGATGGCTCACCGCGGGGATGAAGAACGACGCGGGGACCTGGTGCTTGTCGAGCAGCCGCAGGATCCGCGGCAGGCCGTCGACCGCGCCGTATTCGCCGCGCGAGATGCTCTCGCTGATCAAGTTGCCGGTCGCGAGGTCCGCCGTCGCGTTGTCGACGTCGAAGCTCAGACCCACGGCGACCTTCGCGCCGTTCGGCCACGCCTTCGGTTTCAACCGCTTGCCCGCGCTGACGTGAAACATCTGCGCGTCGAGTTGGTTCAGCGGGAGTTTGGTTCCGGGTTGGGGACGCGCTTGCGCGAGCAGTGCGGCGGACGAGAGGGCGACGAACGCAATGAGCAATTTGCCCGCAGTTAGCAATTTGCCTTCAGGATTTTGCATTCTCATACGTCTCGAACTCCATGGTTACGCGCCAGGAAATACGCCGCGACGAGGATCAGGAGGAAGCCGTTGACGCCGATGACCATCGGCGCGCCGATGTAGGTCGCGAGCCAGCCGCTGACGAGGCTGCCCAGCGGCATCCCGCCGCGGAACGCGAGCATGTAGATGCTCATGACGCGCCCGCGCATTTCGTTCGGCGCGATCAACTGGATCAGCGACGTCACGGTGGAGAAGACGATCATCAGCGTCGCGCCGGTGAAGAACAGCAGGATGTCGCTCAGCCAGATGACGCGCGACAGCGAGAACGCGATGATCAGCACGCCGTAGAGCGCCTGGACGAGCAGCGCCGTCAATCCCATCCGCCGGAACTTGCCGAGCCACGCGACGATCAGCGCGCCGACGATCGACCCGGCGCCCGAGAACGCCATCAGGTGGCTGTAGGTGTCGGCGCCCTCGTGGAAAATCTTCTGCGCGAAGATCGGCAGGAACGTCAGGAGCGCGAAGCCGAGGAACGTCGTGGCCGCGGCGAGCACGATCATCGCGACGAGCGTGCTGTTGCGTTTGACGTACCGGAGGCCGACCTTGAGCTCGTCGCTCATCCGCGTGTTGCCGGTCGGCGGGATGTGTTTCACCCGCAGCATCATCAGCGTGTTGATGACGACGAGGAACGACAGCGAGTTGAGGGCGAAGCAGGCGTTCATCGCCTGCGGCTCGTTGTAGCCGTAGTGGCGGAACGCCGACAGCGTCACGCCGAAGAGCAGCGGCCCGAGCACGCGCGCGACGTTGAACTGGATCGAATTCAGCGCGACGGCGTTCGGTAAATCTTTTTTGTCGACGAGCGATGGAATCAGCGACTGGTACGCCGGTCCGCCGAACGACTGCGCGCAGCCGGTGACGAACGACAGCGCGAGGATGTGCCAGATCTCGACGACGTGGAAGTACATCAGGATCGCGAGCGTGCCTGACGTGCTCATCTGCACGACTTGCGAGACGATCAGCGTCCGGCGGCGATCGTAGCGATCGGCGAACACGCCGCCGACGAGCGTGAACAGGATGATCGGCAGCTGCTGCAGAAACGCGTCGAGGCCGAGGAAGAACGACGAGTTCGTCAGCGACAGCACGAGCCAGTTCTGCGCGACGATCTGCATCCACGTGCCGATGCTCGACGTGCAGGCGCCCGTCCACTGCACGCGAAAATCGCGATACGTGAACGCCGCCCACATGCGTCGCATCGTCCGCTGGCCGAGCGACGGCGATGCGGTGGCGGCGGCGTCGGCAGCCGTGGCGGTGGCGGCTTGTGCGGGTGCGGATTCGGCCAAGAGGATGTGTAAGTAAATGTAGCGCAGGCCTTTAGGCCTGCTGATGCTGAGGCGTCATCTTACCTTATTGATCCGCGCGGCGACATTCGCTATGCTTGGCGAAGAAAAGGCGAATGTATGCCGCTTGCCGCGAAAACCTCACGCGCTGACCTCGAGTCCCTGCTTCGAACGCGACAACTCGACCGGACGCTGACGACGTCGCTGCCGGCGGTGGCGCATGATGCGGCGCCGACTGCCATTGGCGCTTTAGACGCACGACTCGGCGGCGGGTTTCCTCGGGGGCAGGTGTCCGAGCTCGTCGGGGCACGATCGTCGGGCCGGACGAGCGTCATGCTGCAGATGCTCGCGGCGGCGACCGCACGCGGCGAACTCGTCGCCCTCGTCGATGCGCTCGACATGTTCGATGTCGAGTCGGCGGCGGCGGCCGGCGTCGATCTCGATCGCTTGTTGTGGATCCGCGGACACGTGGTCACCAATCCGGGCATGTGCCGCGACATGAATCAGCGGGCGCTCGAGCAGGCGCTGCGGGCGTTCACCCTCGTGCTGCAGGCGGGCAACTTCGGGCTCGTCGTGTTCGATGTGGCCGAAGCGCCGTCGATCGCGATCAAGCGGCTGCCGTTTACGACCTGGCTGCGGCTGCAGCGGATGGTCGAAGGGCGCCAGACGATCTGTCTACTCGTGGGCTCGGAGCCGATGGCGAGGAGCTCCGCAGGGCTGACGGTGAAGTGCGGATTGCGGATTGAGGATTGCGGATTTCGATTCAGCGATCGGTTGTTTGACGGATTGAACATCGACGCGAACGTCATCGAATCACGACTCACGAATCACGAATCACGCCATGTTCGCGTGCCTTTACAGACCACCTGCGCCTGACGAGAGCGTGGCGTTGGACGTCATCGCACGCGACTACTCGCCGCGGTACGAGCGCCACGCGGCGGACCTCGTGTCGGTGGACGTCAACGGGCTCGAGCGGTTGTTCGGATCGCCGCGCGCGATTGCCGACGACATGCGGCGTGACGCGGCGTCGCGCGGCGCGCGCGTGCATGTCGCGATTGCCGGCACGCGGACGGCGGCGGTCGTCCTTGCGCATGCCCGACCCGGTGTCACGGTGGTGATGCCCGGTGATGAAGCCGACATGCTCGCCCCGCTGGCGATCGGGATTCTCGAACAGATCCCGGATCTCACGCAGAGCTCGCCGGCGGCGTTTGCGGTCTCTGCGTGCCGAAGATGGGGGATCCGCACGCTGGGCGAGTTTGCGGCGCTGCCGCCATCCGATGTGTCGTCGCGGCTGGGTCGCGCCGCGCTCGCGTGGCAGGCGATCGCGCGCGGGCAGGACGTCCGACCGCTGATTCCGACGCTCGACGAGGAGCGTTTCGAAGGGACCTTCGAGCTCGAATGGCCGGTCGAGGATCTCGAGCCGTTGTCGTTCGTGCTGACGCGGCTGCTCGAACCGCTGTCGATGCGCCTCGAGCGGCGCGATCGCGGCGCCGCCGTGCTGCACGTCATCCTGCGGCTGGTGACGAAAGACATGTACGCACGGCGGCTCGAACTGCCGTCGCCGATGCGCGACGTGCGCACGCTGCGGACGCTCGCGCTGCTGGATCTCGAATCGCATCCGCCGTCCGCCGCCGTCGACCGCGTGACGATCGTCATCGATCCGACACCCGGCCGCGTGCTGCAGCACACGCTGTTCTCGCGCGCGCTGCCGACGCCGGAACAACTGTCCACGCTGCTCGCGCGTCTCGGCGCGGTGATGGGCCAGGACCGCGTGGGCGCACCCGTCGCCGTCGATACCTATCGCCCCGGCGCGTTTTCGATGAAGCCGTTTGCGACGGAGCATCGCGGAGAGGCGAGAGGCTCGAGGCTGGAGGCTCGCCAGCCTCGAGTCCCACTAGCCTCTAGCCTCCAGCCTCTAGTCTCCGCGCTTCGTCGCTGCCGCCAACCCGTTCCCGCGCGCGTCACGATTGATCGCGGGCGGCCGATCAAGTTGACGACCGATCGGCGCGGGTTTGCCGGCGGATCGATCGTCCGCTGCGCCGGTCCGTGGCGATCGTCTGGAAACTGGTGGGAAGGCGGGGCGGGTAGGGCAGGTGAGGCGGATAGGGCAGGTGAGGCAGGTAGGGCAGGTGAGGCAGGTAGGGCAGGTGGGCCAGGTCGGGCAGGCACGGAGGTCTCTGCGCCCTCTACCTACCCGCCCTACCAGCCCTACCCGCCCCACCTGCCCTATTGGAACCGCGAAGAGTGGGATGTGGCGCTGAGCGACGGCGCCGTGTATCGGATTTTCCAGGATCGCGACACCGAGGCGTGGTTCATCGACGCCATTGTTGACTAGGAGACGTGTATGACGATTGCCGAACTGCTGCAGCCCGAATTCGATCAGGAAATGGCGTCCACGCGCAAGGTGCTCGAGCGCGTCCCGAACGACAAGTTTGCGTGGAAACCGCACGACAAGTCGTTCTCGATGGGCAACCTCGCGAGCCACATCGTCAACATGATCACGTGGACCGTCGACACGATGAACAAGCCGGAATTCGATCTCTCGACGGTGTCGATGGAGGAGATGAACAAAGCGGCGAAGGATCGCGACGAGCTGCTCGCGTGGTTCGACACGAACGTCGGCGCCGCGCGCGCGTCGCTCAATAAACCGGATTCGGCGTACTTCGTCCCGTGGACGCTGCGCAACGGCCAGCAGGTGTTCTTCACGATGCCGCGCTACAACTGCGTCCGCAGCTTCTGCCTCAATCACATCGTCCACCACCGCGCGCAGCTGCTCGTCTACCTTCGCATCAACAACGTGCCGATCCCAGGGTTGTACGGACCTTCGGCTGATGAACAGTGACGATGTAGGCAGGAGGGGCGGGAAGGGCAGGATGGGCAGGTCGGGCGGGTAGGGCAGGTAAGGCAGGTAAGGCAGGTAAGGCAGGTAAGGCAGGCAGGAGAGACATGGAGGTCTCTGTGTCCTCTACCCACCAGTCCTACCCGCCCCACCTGCCCTACCTGCCCTACCCGCCCCACCCGCCCCACCCGCCCCACCCGCCCCACCTGCCCCACCTGCCCTACCTGCCCTACCTGCCATGTCGTACATCGAACTGCACGCGGCCTCCGCGTTCAGCTTTCTGCAGGGCGCGTCGCTGCCCGAAGCGATCGTCGATCGCGCGGCCGATCTCGGATACGAGGCGGTCGCGCTCCTCGATCGCGATGGCGTGTACGGCGCGCCGCGTTTTCACAAAGCGGCGAAGAGCGCCGGGCTCCGCGCGATTATCGGGGCGGAGCTGACGCTGGACGCTGAGGCGGGGCAGGCAGGAAGGGCAGGAAGGGCAGGAGGGGTGGGACGGGCGGGATGGGAAGAAACCGAGAAGCGTTCGCCCCTCCTGCCTGTCCAGCCTGTCCCACCCATCCTGCCCGTTCTCTGTGAGAACTCAGAGGGCTACAAGAACCTCTGTCAGCTCATCACGCGCATGAAAATGCGTGCGCCGAAAGGCGAAGGCGCGCTCGCGCTCGAGGAGCTCGACGGTCACACGCGCGGACTGGTCGCGCTCGTCGGACGCACGGCGCTCGACGGCCGCCGGCACGGTGTCGGCGGCCTGCTCGATCGTGTTGTCGGGATCTTCGGGCGCGACAGCGTGTTCGTCGATCTGCAGCGCCACTTCCGGCGCGACGAGGAACGCGACAACGCGGCGCTCGTGGCGCTCGCGGACGCCTTTCGCGTCCCGACGATCGTCACCAACGGCGTCCGCTTCGCGACGCCGTCCGAGCGGCCGCTGTTCGACGTCCTGACGTGTATCCACCATCACACGACGCTGGCCGACGCGGGACGCCGGCTCGCGCCGAATGCCGAGCGGTACCTCAAGCCGCGCGACGAGATGCTCGCGCTGTTTCGCGATCACGACGATGCGCTGGCGCGGACGCGCGAGCTCGGCGATCGCCTGCAGTACACGATGGCGGATCTCGGGTATCGATTTCCCGATTACCCGGTGCCGCCCGGCGAAACGCAGATCTCGTTTCTTCGCAAGATCACCGACGTGGGCGCGCGCGAGCGGTATCGTCCGTTCCACGACAAAGCGCGCGCGCAGATCGCGCGCGAGCTCGATCTCATCGAGAAGCTCGAGCTCGCCGGCTATTTCCTGATCGTGTGGGACATCGTCAATTTCTGCCGTCAGCACGACATCCTCGTGCAGGGGCGCGGCAGCGCGGCGAACAGCGCCGTCTGCTACAGCCTCGGCATCACGGCGGTCGATCCGGTCGGCATGGATTTGCTCTTCGAGCGCTTTCTGTCGGAAGAGCGCGGCGAGTGGCCCGACATCGATCTCGACCTGCCGAGCGGCGATCGGCGCGAACGCGTGATCCAGCACGTCTACGAAAAATACGGGCGCCTGGGCGCGGCGATGACCGCCAACGTGATCACCTATCGCGGCAGAAGCGCCGCACGCGAAGTGGGCAAGGTGCTCGGCTTCGACACGACGCAGGTCGACCGGCTCGCGAAGATCATGAATCAGTTCGAGTTTTCCGATCCGTCCGACACGCTGCCGCGCCAGCTCGCAGCCGTCGGCCTCGATCTCAACATGGATCGCGTGCGCCAGTTCGCGCGTCTCTGGAATCAGATGCTCGATCTGCCCCGGCATCTCGGTCAGCACTCGGGCGGCATGGTGATCTGCCAAGGCCAACTCGACGCCGTCGTCCCGCTCGAAAACGCCAGCATGCCGGGACGCGTCGTCGTCCAGTGGGACAAAGACGACTGCGCCGACATGGGCATCGTCAAAGTGGATCTGCTCGGTCTCGGGATGATGGCGACGATTCAGGATGCGTTGAGGCTCGTGCCGTCGCTCGACCTCGCGCACGTGCCGCAGGACGATCCGCAGGTCTACAAACTGCTCACCGACGCGGATACGGTCGGTGTGTTTCAGGTCGAATCGCGCGCGCAGATGGCGACGCTGCCGCGGCTCAAGCCGGCGTGCTTCTACGACATCGTCGTGCAGGTCGCGATCATTCGCCCGGGGCCGATCGTCGGCCAGATGGTGCATCCGTATCTCAATCGCCGCGCGGGACGCGAGCCGGTCGTGTATCCGCATCCGTCGCTCGAGCCGATCCTCGCGCGCACGCTCGGCGTGCCGCTCTTTCAGGAGCAGCTGTTGCGGATGGCGATGGCGACCGCCGGATTCACCGGCGGTCAAGCCGAAGAACTGCGCCGCGCGTTTGGCTTCAAACGATCGGAGCGGCGGATGAAGCAGATCGAAGTGCAGCTGCGCGACGGGATGACGAGACAGGGCATCACCGATGCGGCGCAGGAAGAAATCATCCGTTCGATCACGTCGTTTGCGCTGTATGGATTTCCAGAGTCGCACGCCGCGAGCTTCGCGCTCCTCGCGTACGCGAGCGCGTACCTCAAGGTTCACTATCCGTCGGCGTTCTACACGGCGCTGCTCAACAACCAGCCGATGGGGTTTTATCACCCGTCGACGCTCGTCAAGGACGCGCAGCGGCGCGGCGTCCGTTTCCATCCCATCGACGTCCAGATCTCGGATTGGGACTGCACGGTCGAATCCGACGGCGCCATCCGTCTCGGACTGCGCTACGTGAACGGATTGCGTGAGCAGGTCGGAAGAGCCATATGTGGGGCGAGCCTTGTATGTCGTGCGAAGGCTTTAGCCGAGCGTCCAACGATCTGTCCGAAATGTGGCTGCGACGATCCGTCGATGCTCGAACGCGACGGCGATACATGGTTTTGCAACACGTGCTCGCACGATTGGATCGCCCGTAGCGCGAGCCGTTCAGGCGAGCGCCGTTTCCGCTCGCTCGACGATCTCATCGCACGCACAGCCCTGCGCCGCGACGAGGTGGTGACGCTCGCCGACATCGGCGCGCTCAATTCGTTCGGATACGACCGCCGGTCCGCGTTGTGGCAGGTGGAACGCGCCGTCAGACCATCGGGCGAACTGTTTGCGGAAACAACCACGGAACGCACAGAACCCACAGAAATATTTTTGGAAGAAGATTCCGTGAGTTCTGTGGATTCTGTGGTTGCTTCAGATCACTGTCCGCTGAAACCGATGAGCGAGTCGGAACGTTTGGTTGCGGACTTTGCCGGCATGGGGCTCTCCGTCGGCCGTCACCCGATGGCGCTCAGGCGCGACGAGCTCGCGATGCGCGGGATCCTGCGCGCGATCGATCTGCGGCAGGCGCGGCAGGGACGTCGTGTGCGCGTCGCGGGGATGGTGATCACGCGTCAGCGTCCCGGGACCGCGAAAGGCTTCGTGTTCCTCACGCTCGAAGACGAAACCGGCATCGCCAACATCATCGTCCGGCCCGATCTCTTCGCGCGCGACCGGCTGACGATCGTCGAAGAGCCGTTCCTGATCGTCGACGGCGTCCTGCAGAATCAGGATGGCGTGACGTCGATCCGCGCCGAGCAGGTCCACGGCATGCGCGGCGTCGACATCGATTTCGACTCACATGATTTTCATTAATGGCTGTCAGCTCTCGGCTGTCAGCTATCAGCGCGCGTCTAAACGGTGAGGAGACCAGAT
>DASREL010000154.1:0-13565 GCA_035652075.1 Vicinamibacterales bacterium | reverse complement strand
CTCCTCGCCGTGCTGCCCGGCACCGGCGGCCTGACGCGCGTCGTCGACAAACGGCACGTCCGTCGCGACCGCGCCGATTTCTTCTCGACGCTCATCGAAGGGATCAAGGGGAAGCGCGCCGTCGAGTGGGGCCTCGTCGATCGCGTCTATCCGACGAGCCAGTTCAAGGACGCGGTGGCGAAGCGCGCCAAAGAAGTCGCGGCGATGTCCGATCGTCCCGCGAGCGGGCCGGGCGTTACGCTGCATCCGTTGAATCCGACAGTGACCGAATCGACGATCACGTATTCGGCGGTGACGCTTGCCGTCAATCGGACGAAGCGGACCGCCGAGCTCACCGTCCACGCGCCGACGGGGCCGCAGCCGTCGACCATCGAGGACATCGTCAAGGCTGGCGATCAGTTCTGGCCGCTGCGCGCGTTCCGCGAGTTGGACGATGCGCTGCTGCGGTTGCGCATCAACGAACTCGAGATCGGCACCGTCATCGTCCGCACGGAAGGCGACATGGACGCGGTACTCGCGATCGACGAGACGCTCGTCGCGCACCAGTCGCACTGGCTCGTCCGCGAGATCGTCCTGATGATGAAGCGCACGCTGAAGCGCATGGACCTGACGGCGCGGACTTTCTTTGCGCTCATCGACGAAGGCTCGGCGTTCGGCGGATCGCTCTTCGAGCTTGCCCTCGCCGCCGACCGTTCGTACATGTTCCACGACGATGCGGAAGAGAATGTGATCGCGTTGTCGCCGATGAATTTCGGTCCGCTGCCGATGAGCAACGGCCTCACGCGGCTGCAGACGCGGTTCCTCGGGGACGAGGAGAAGATCGCGGCGCTCGAAGCGGACGCTCGCGTCAAAGGCTCGCGCTACAACGCGGGCGACGCCGAGGAAGCCGGGCTCGTCACGTTCGCGCCGGACGAGATCGATTGGGACGACGAGATCCGCCAGGCGATCGAAGCGCGCGCAGCATTTTCGCCAGACGCGATGACCGGGATGGAAGCGAACCTGCGATTCGCCGGTCCGGAGACGATGGAGACGAAGATCTTCGGCCGGCTGACGGCGTGGCAGAACTGGATCTTCCAGCGGCCGAACGCCGTCGGCGAAAAAGGCGCGTTGCAGTCCTATGGACAGCAGGGCAGACCTGAGTTCGATTGGAAGAGGACCTAGATGATCTCTGCCGAGAAAATTCCGAACAACGTCAACCTGTCGAGCAACAAGCGCCTGCAGCGCGCGCTCGAGCACTGGCAGCCGAAATACATCCAGTGGTGGCGCGACATGGGTCCGCAGGGATTCCAGGATTACCACCAGGTCTACGTCCGCACGGCGATCAGCGTCGATCCGAAAGGGTGGGCGCATTTCGAATACGTGAAGCTGCCGGAATATCGGTGGGGCATCTTTCTCGCCGATCCGATTCACGATCGGCGCATCGGCTTCGGCGATTTCTTCGGTCAACCGGTGTGGCACGAAGTGCCCGGCGAATTTCGCAATCAGTTGCGGCGGTTGATCGTGACCCAAGGCGACACCGAACCGGCGAGCGTCGAGCAGCAGCGGTGGCTCGGTCAGCGGTGTCCGAGTCTGTACGACCTGCGCAATCTGTTTCAGGTGAACGTCGAGGAAGGCCGTCACCTCTGGGCGATGGTCTATTTGCTCCATTCGTACTTCGGCCGCGACGGCCGTGACGAAGCGGAGGAGTTGCTCGAGCGCCAGAGCGGCAACCGCGACAAGCCGCGGATTCTCGAAGCATTCAACGAGCCGATCGACAACTGGCTCGACTTCTTCATGTTCACGATGTTCACCGACCGCGACGGCAAATCGCAGCTGATGTCGCTGTCCGAGAGCTCGCTGGATCCGTTGTCGCGGACGACGAAGTTCATGCTGACGGAAGAAGCGCACCACATGTTCGTCGGCGAGACGGGCATCTCGCGGATCCTCGAGCGTACCTGTCAACTGATGAAGCAGAGCGGCTTCTCCGAGGATGTGCGGAAGATCGGCGGCATCGACATCCCGACGATTCAGAAGCATCTGAATCAGTGGTTCAGCCTCAGCCTCGATCTCCACGGCGGCGAGGTGTCGAGCAACGCGGCGTCGTACTTCGCGAACGGACTGAAAGGTCGCGCGAAGGAAGACACGTTCGACGACGATCACGTGTTGAAAGAAGCGTCGTATCGGATGGAGTTCTTCGAGGAAGGGCGTCCGGTGACCAAGGAGGTCCTGATGCGCAACGCGATGAACGAAGTCCTGCGCGACTGGTACGTCGGCGACTGCGCCGCGGGCGTCGAACGCTGGAACAAGATCCTCGAACATCACGGCATCTCGGATCGGTTGCGCCTGCCGGACCGCAAGTTCAACCGCAACATCGGCATGTATTCGGGCTTCCACTTCGATCCGAACGGCGTCCCGCTCAGCGACGAGCAGTGGGAGAAGCGGAAGTTCGAATGGCTGCCGTCACCGGCCGACAGCGAGTACCTGCTCAGCATCATGGCCGAGCCGGTGTACGAACCCGGCAAGTTTGCCAACTACATCGCGCCGCCGCGCCGCGGCATCAATCAACTCCCGATCAACTTCGAATACGTGAGGACAGAGTCGTGAGTCTTTCGTACACGTGGCTTGGTCACGCGACGTTCCTCGTCAACACACCTGGCGGCAAGCGAGTTCTCTTCGATCCGTGGGTGACCGGGAATCCTTCGTCGCCCGAGTCCGCCAAGAAGATCGACAAGGTCGATCTCATGCTCGTGACCCATGGCCACAGCGATCACACCGGTGACGTCGTGTCGATCGGACGCTCGACCGGCGCGCACGTCGTGGCGCCGTTCGAGCTGTCGGTGTGGTTCCAGAAGAAGGGACTGCAGAACGTCACCGGCATGAATCCCGGTGGGACGATGAAGGCGCTGGGGCTGTCGATCACGATGGTGCAGGCTTTCCACAGCAGCTCGATCGAAGAGAACGGCCAGAACATCTACGCCGGCGTCGCGACCGGCTACGTCGTCACACTCGAGGACGGCGTGACGATCTACTTCGCCGGCGACACCGCGCTCTTCGGCGACATGCGGTTGATCGGCGAGCTCTACAAACCGCAAATTGCGTTCCTGCCGATCGGCGATCACTTCACGATGGGGCCGGAGCAGGCAGCCAAAGCCGTCGAGTTCCTCGGGGTGAAGCAGATGGTGCCGATGCATTACGGGACGTTCCCGTTGTTGACAGGTACGCCGGCGAAGCTGCGCGAGCTGCTCGGCGGTCGTGCGGAAGTGATAGAGCTGAAGCCGGGCGAGACGGCTTCCTAACCACGAAGATCACGAAGAATCACGAAGTTCACGAAACCTATTTACGTTCGTGATCTTCGTGCTCTTCGCGATCTTCGTGCCCTTCGCGATCTTCGTGGTTGTATTTCTTCGTGGTCTCTATGCGCAAACAACTCTTCATCAACAACGAATGGCGTGACGCGAGCGGCGGGAAGACGATCGACGTCGTCAACCCCGCGACCGAAGAGGTGATCGCTGAAGTCGCGTCGGCGGAGCAGGCGGACGTCGACGCCGCGGTCGCCTCGGCGCGGGCGGCGCTCGATGGGCCGTGGGGCAAGATGTCGGCGCGCGAACGGGGACGCCTCGTCTGGAAGATCGGCGAGAAGCTGATGGAGCGCGCCGACGAGATCGCGAAGCTCGAGACGCTACACAACGGCAAACCGATCTTCGAGTCGCGCCAGATCGAAATCCCCGCCGCCGCGGAGTGCTTTCAGTACTACGCCGGGTGGGCCGACAAGATTCACGGCGAGACCGTCCCGGTCAAAGGCAACTACCTCACCTACACGCTGCGCGAACCGGTGGGCGTCGTCGCCGCAATCGTGCCGTGGAATTTCCCGCTGCTGCTGACCTCGTGGAAAGTCGCGCCGGCGCTCGCGTGCGGCAACACCGTCATCATCAAACCCGCGAGCCAGACGCCGCTGACCGCGATCGCCCTCGCTGAGATCGCCGCGGAAGTTGGACTGCCGCCAGGCGTGCTCAATGTGATCACCGGTCCGGGATCGAAAGTTGGCCAGATGCTCGTCGAGCATCGCGGCATCGACAAGATCGCGTTTACCGGCGACACATCGACCGGCAAGGGGATCATGAAGGGCTCGGCTGACACGCTGAAGCGGATCACCCTCGAGCTCGGTGGAAAGTCGCCCAACATCGTCTTTCCGGACGCGGATCTCGACGCCGCGATTCGCGGGGCGACGACGGGGATTTTCTACGGCAAGGGTGAAGTCTGCGCCGCCGGATCGCGGCTGCTCGTCGATAAGTCGATCAAGAACGAGTTCATCGACAAGGTCGCCGCTCGCGCGAAGAAGATGGCGCCTGGCGATCCGCTCGACCCGAAGACCAGACTGGGCGCCATTTCGTCCAAGAAACAGCTGGAGACGAACCTGCGCTACATCGAGATCGGTAAGAAGGAAGGCGCCGAGATTGTCGCCGGCGGCGGGCGCGCGGACATCGGCACCGGCAAAGGCTATTTCCTGCAGCCGACGATTTTCAACAACGTCACGCCCGAGATGACGATCGCGCGCGAAGAGATCTTCGGTCCGGTGCTCGCGACGATCGAATTCGCCGACGTCGACGAGGCCATCGCCCGCGCGAACGACTCCAACTACGGCCTGGCCGCCGCCGTCTGGACGAAGGACATCAAGAAAGCGCACTACGTCGCGCGAAAACTGCAGGCGGGCACCGTCTGGATCAACACCTACAATATCTACGACACCGCAGCGCCGTTCGGCGGCTACAAGCAGAGCGGCTTCGGCCGCGAGATGAGCATGCACGCGCTCGAGCACTACACGCAGGTGAAGAGCGTGTGGGTGGACTTGAATACTTAGGGTGCCTAGGGTGCCTAAGGTGCCTAAGGTGCCTAAGGTGCCTGAGGTGCCCGGGGTGCCTGGGGTGCCTGGGGTGTGTTTGATCACGTTCGACAGTGATCGGGGTATGGCAGGCCTGCAGGCCTGTTCTACAAACCAGCGGCTGGAGGCTGGCGATGCGAGCTGCGGTGCTTTCGTTAGCGGTCGTCCTTTCGTCACTCTCGTCCGGAGTTCAAACCATCGATCCGCTTGCGGCGTTCGACGGCATGTGGTCGAACGTCGATGCCACCAACGGCATCACCGCCGCCGTCATCACTCATTCAGACGCCGGATGGACGATTCGAGCGTGGGGCAAATGCGAACCGCTCGACTGTCCGTGGAAGCCGATTCTGCTCGCGGCGGTGACTGATGCGTTTGGCGCCGCGATTTCCAGCCGTTCATCTGGCTCGACAGAGGATCGCATTGCGACGCGGAACCTCTCGTTGATTGTCGACGGCGACACTCTGTCGATCGAAGTCAACACGACGTGGCACGACAACAGCGGCCGCACGGTCACCTCGTCTCGTGACACGCTGAAGCGCAGCGACGTCGTCGATCGCGTTGACGACCAAAAGCTGTCGCCGACCGAGCGTGCGCTGAAACGCGCGTATCAGAGCGCGTTTGGCGCGGTGATTCCGCATCCGGCCGTGTTCGACGACACGCGGGCGGTCGACTGCGCCGGAGCTGGCCACGCGATGACGACGGCGTACTCGGGCCGAACCGATCGCCGCGGTAACCTGCTGATGCTGTACGCGTCGCACGACGGAACGTCGATCACGCGATCGGCGCGCATGTCGAACGTGCTGCTCCCAGCCGGTCATTTCCGGGTTCTCGCAGTGTTGGTCGATCATCCCCAGACTGTGACGGCCGATGGCTTGAGGTTATGGGAAGCGGCGCAGGCGAAAATTAATACCGATCATTTCGACTTCGCCGTCACACACGGCTACGCATCGCCGATCGTCACGTTCGACTCTACAAACGTGATCTTGTCACCGCGCGAGATCGGCGACGGGCACAACAAGCAGGCGATCAGTCGCGCGCTCGACCGGAAGAGCATACGCGTCGACGACTTCGATATCCTCGTGACGATTAATCTCAATCCCGCCGCCGGCGAGGGTGGGACGTCGAACATCATCGACCGGTTCATCTACGTCGGCAACTTCATGCACGCGAAAGGCCCACTCAGCGAACGCGACTGGGACGGGGTCGCTCGCACCGCGTACCATCAGTTGATGGCGTATCAGTGGGGCTGGCAGCGAGACTGGACGCCGACCTGCGGCGGTGTCGGCAGAGAACTGTTCGGACCGTTCATCACCGCGCCGGCGCTGTTCGGCTGGGAAGACCTCGACGGCAACGGCATCCCTGACATCCTGGATCGGGACTAGTCCAGAGGCGATCGCACAGCAGGCCTAAAGGCCTGCGCTACAACTGAAAGCGTTAGGCACGCGCGGCCCCGTTAGGCAACCCGAAGCACCCCAGGCACCTACGCAGCCCAGGCACCTACGCACCCCAGGCACCTACGCACCCCAGGCACGTTAGGCGCCCTAGGCACCCTAGGCACCTTAGGCACCTTAGGCACCTTGGGCACCCCAGGCACTCGAGTCACCCTACCTCCAAAACACCATGGCGACCGTCAACGCAATCATGACGACGACGGTCGTCCACGCGACGATGTTGAAGCCGCGTGAGTTGACGTGTTCGCCCATGATCTCGCGATCGTTGGTCAGGAGGAGCATGAAGATCAGCACGAACGGCAGGACGACGCCGTTGGCGACCTGCGAGAGGACGGAGATGTAGACGAGCGGCACGCGCGGCAGCAGCAGCACGCCGGCGCCGAGGACGATGAGCAGCGTGTACAGCCAGTAGAACGCCGGCGCCTCGTCGAAGCGTTTGTCGAGGCCTGATTCGAAACCCAATCCTTCGCACACCGCATACGCCGTCGAAATCGGAAGAATCGATGCGGCGAACAACGACGCGTTGAACAGTCCCGCAGCGAAGAGCAGGTACGCGTACTCGCCGGCCAGCGGACGCAGTGCTTGCGCCGCATCGGCGGCGTCCGAGATGTTGTGCCGCCCGGCGGCGTACAGCGTGGCGGCGCACGCGACGATGATGAACCACGCGACGAGGTCGGTGAACACGCAGCCGAGGATCACGTCCCAGCGCGACGCGCGGTACTGCCGGACCGTGACGCCCTTCTCGACGACGGATGCCTGCAGGTAGAACTGCATCCACGGTGCGATCGTCGTCCCGACCAGGCCGATGACCATGTAGACGTAGCCGTAGTTGCGAATGCCGGCCGCCTGCGGACGCGTGACCGTTGCGAACGCCGCGGCCTTCCAGTCCGGATGCGCCAGCACGCCCGCGATGATGTAGGCGACGTAAAAACCTGACGCGGCGAGAAAGATCTTCTCGATGCTCGAGTACGTGCCGCGCACCACCATCACCCAGACGATGAACGCGGCCGTCGGCAACACGATGTACTTCGACCATCCGAACAGTTCGAGGCTGCTCTCGATGCCGGCGAACTCGGCGACAACGTTTCCGAAATTCGTGACGACGAGCGTGAGCATGACGATGAACGTCAGGCGCAGGCCGAACTCTTCGCGGATCAGATCGCTGAGCCCTTTGCCGGTGACGGCGCCCATGCGCGACGCCATCTCCTGCACGACGATCAACGCGACCGTGATCGGAATCATCGTCCACAGCAGCGAGTAGCCGAACTGCGCGCCCGCCTGCGAGTACGTGAAGATGCCGCCGGCGTCGTTGTCCACGTTCGCGGTGATGAACCCTGGACCGACGACGGCGAAGAACACGCCGAGACGCACCCGCCAATCTCTCAACCACTTCATGGCGGCTTACCGGTGTCTCAGCATCGTGATCACGTCGTCTGCCGTGATGATGCCGGTCAGCCGTCCGTGTTCGTCGACGACGGCGAGGGTGATCAGGTTGTATTTGTCGAAGAGCGCCGCGACTTCGTCTTCCGGCGTGTCGGGGGCGCAGGCGACGTACGGTTCGCTCAGATCGGACAGCTGCACCGCCGGCGAGGAGACGGCGATCTTGACGAGCGGGACCGCGCCGACCAGTTTGCCCGCCTCGCCCGTGAGGTAGATCGTCGCCAGCGCCTCGCGGCTCCCTTCGAACCGCCGCAACGCTTCGATCGCATCGTCTGCCGCCGCCGTTTCCGGCACGGCGATGTACTCCGTCGTCATGCGGCCCGCGGCGGTGTGTTCGGCGAATTCCAGCAGCTGCGAAACTTCCTGCCGCTCCTCCGGCTCCATCTCCTTCAGGATTTCGTTGGAGTGTTCTTCGGGCAGATCGCTCAGCAGGTCGGCCGCCGCGTCGGGGTCCATTTCCTCGACGATGTCGGCGATGCGATCCTTGTCGAGCGATTCGACGACCGACTTCTTGATGTCCGGATCGAGTTCTTCGAGCGTTTCTGCGGCGACTTCTTCGTCGATCGTCTCGAACACCGCTTCGCGTTCGGCCGGCGGCAGGTCCTCGACGATGTCGGCGATGTCGGCCGGGTGCATCTTCGCGAGGCCTTCGTACGCGATCTTCAGCTTCACGCGTCGAGCCGGATCGGTCTCGAGCAGGTCGACGTATTCCCACGGGATGACGCGCGGCGGGATCTTGTCGAGGAGCGCGCGCAGCGTGAACGACGGGACCAGGCCCTTCGAGAGACGACGGATGGCGCCGCGCGCACCGACGTCGACGGCGACGACGTTCAGCAGCAGGTGGTTGTTGACCGGCGTCGATTCCATTTCGACGTCGTTGACGCGCACGACCTTGCGGCCGTGGACGTCGATGATCTGCTGGTCGAGGAGGTCGCGCTTCAGCAGCAGCACGCCGTCCGACGGCGTGTATTTGTCCCACGTGGACGGATCCGTCGTCGCACGCACGGTCGCGCCGGCGGCCTTGACGTCGTTGGGCGTCAGCGCGCGTTCGCCGTCAGCGGTCTTGACGATGAGATACGCGATCCGCGTCGGATGGTCCTGCGGCGCGACGGCGATTTCGCGCACGCGTCCCCGCACGGCGCCATTGGCGTCGCGAACCGGAGCGCCGAGCATCTCGGAAAGCGCAACGAGCGACATACATCACGAGGGGGAACTCGGAAGGAGAGCGGCAGGCCGAACATCCTCACTCGTCCAAGCTTCAGCACCGCGCTCCGTAAAGGCTTCTTCAGCCTAGCCACGTTAAGAAAACCCTTGTGCCGGGAGTTCCTGTTCTACCCCGGGCGGTCTCTCTCGAAACCCGAAGGGGCAGTGGCCTGTGTGTTGCGCGGGAGCCTCACCTACCGAGGACCCGATCATTCGCAGTGTAGCAGATCAGTGATGGTGATGGCCGCTGGCATTTGGTCGCCAGCGCAGAAACACGTGATACGAATGCGAGCCGGCCCAGAACGGCAAGAGGTCTGGCGACATGTGATACAGCGTGACGTCGCCGCCGACGCCGACCCGGCCGACCGATCCGTCGACGACATCACGCACCAGCCCGAGCGTGAGCGCGTCAATGTGCGAATAGACGTGCGGATGCAGGAAGCCGAGCGGATGAAATCCGAGTCCGAGAATTTCTTTTTCCGACACTTCCGCGCGTCCGTAGAAGAAGGTCTTCGACGCGGCGTTCAGATCCCACTCGAGCAGGAAATTGTCGGAGACGCCGTTGATGACGACGGCGTCGCGGTTCTCGCCCCAGGCAAAGGTGGCCGACAGCGGCCGCGATCCGAGGACGCCGCTGTATTCGACCGAGGCGGTGACGCGCGTCTCGTCGTACGGTTCGAACCATTCCGGCACGTGCAGGTGACCCGCCGAGAACTGCGCCTGCCAGGGACCGCTCTGCCAGCTGACGCGCGCCGAATACGAATCGAGCTTCGGCGCCTCGATGTTGTAGCGGTTTTCGTCCGGCTCTTCGCCGCGGAACGCGGACGCCTCGATCGTGACGCCGTGCGATTCGACGCCGCCGGTCAGGACGCCGTATGAAATATGCGTCGCGTCAAGCCAATGATGCGAGAGCGGCACCGACGGGTTGTCTCTGGCAGAATCGCGATGCATGAACGCCGTCGGTCCGAGCGCCGGCGACCCGACGATCCACGCCCCAAACGTGTACGCGACACTCGGCTGCTGGATCCGGTACGACGCACCGAGCGTCATAACCAAATCGTGCGGATGCTGTGTGTTCGCGAGCGGCAGTTGCTTGTAGCTCTCGCCGGTCTGAAAGAGCTCGGGCGAACCGCCGGGATCGACCTTGTTCGAGCCAGCGTAGTCGAAGTGACCGACGGTCAGCGGCTCGAGCGACGCCATCGCCAGCAGTGACAGCGTCCCGACGTTGTCCTCGTGCGTACCGTCGAGCATGAACCAGTTTTGTGACTCGACGGCCGAGAAGTCGGCGAAAAGGCGCTGCTGGTAGTTGAAGCCGACGAAGACGTTGGCGTCCGTGGACCAGGTCCAGTCCTGGGCGTGACATACGGAGACATCACCCACGAAGGACACGAAGACCGCGAAGATCACGAAGATGGACTTGTTCACGTTGGGCGTAACATATATTCAACACTAATGCGTCGTTTTCTGCGATGGATCGCGTGCGTGGGGATCGCGTGGCAGTTTCTGGCCATCGCGTCGCCGCTCGCGTTGTCGTACGACGCATTCGGCATCGACCCGCTGACGTGCTGTCCCGGTCTCGGTCCGGGCCAGGTCTGCCCGATGCACCACAAGAGCGCCGCCGACGCGAAGACCTGCAAGATGGACAACCCGTGCGGGCATCACGACTCGTCGCTCTTGATCCTGACGGCGATCGGCATTCTTCCACCGCAGGCCATCGCGCTTGACGCGTCGCTTCACATGGCGCGCGTCTCCACGACCCTCGAATCACCCCTCTCGCGCGCGTTCGTTCCCGATCTTCCGCCTCCGCGCCTGTAGTTGTAGCGCAGCCCTTCAGGGCTGCAGTCATGTATCCATGGCAGGCCTAAGGCCTGCGCTACAACAAAGGTGTTTTCCATGCGAGCTGTGTTGTTGGCGGCGTACCTCGCCGCCCAGACGGTGACGTCCGCGAACGTCACCGGTGTCGTGCGCGATTCGACCGAAGCGGTGGTGCCGGGCGCCACGGTGACGATCCGCAACCACGACACGAACAAGGTGACCGAGACGGTCACCGACGAACGCGGACGATTTCGGTTGCTCTACCTGCCGGTCGGCACCTATCACCTGGCGGTGATGCTGCCCGGCTTCACGGTCGCGAACGTCAACCTGTCGCTCAGCGTCGGCGATCAGATCGACGTGCCAGTGATCATCAAGCCCGCGCTGTCGGAAGCGGTGCAGGTGCAGGCCGAGGCGCCGCTCGTCGAAGCGCGGCGGACCGAGGTGGCGTCGACGATCACGCCCCACGAGGTCGACGCGCTGCCGCTGAACGGCCGCAACTTCCTCGACCTCGCGCAGCTCGCGCCGAACGTATCGCGCACGAACCTGCGCAGCACCGATCGTTTCGCCGAAACGTCAGCGGTCGCCTCGACCGGCGTGTCGATTGCGGGTCAGCGCAACTTGAACAACAACTTCGTCGTCGACGGCCTGTCGGCGAACGATGACGCGGCGGACCTGGCGGGCATCTCGCTGGCGGAGGACGTGGTGCGCGAGTTCGAAGTCGTCACGTCCGGCGGCGGCGCCGAGTTCGGCCGCGCATCGGCGGGCACGATCAACGTCGTCACGCAATCGGGCACGAACACGAACACAGGCCGCGTCTACGAGTTCTTTCGAGACGATGCATTCGACGCCAGGAATCCGCTGGCGGTGCGCAAGGATCCGCTCAAGCAGAATCAGTACGGCCTCAGCTACGGCGGACCACTCGTCAAGGACCGCACCTTCTGGTTCGGCAACGTCGAGCGGACGCAGCGAGACCTGACGTCAATCACGACCATCGCCGATTCGGCAGTCTCGACGATCAACGGCACGCTGGATACGGTCGGCTACCGCGGTCCTCGGATCACGACCGGCAACTACACGACCGGTTACACGACGAACAACGCGTTCGCACGCATCGATCATCAAGCGACGCCTTCGTCGCATCTGCAGGTGCGCTACAACCTCTACACCGTCGACAGCCCGAACGCGCGCAACATCGGCGGGTTGAACGACGTGAGCCGCGGTCAGGCGCTCGACGATACCGATCACACCGTTGCGATGAACTATTTGACGACGTTCTCGTCGGGGACGGTGAACGAAGCGCGCGTGCAGTACACGCGCAGCCGGCTCTCGAGTGCGGTGAACGATGCTGTCGGACCGGCGGTCAGCATCTCGGGCGTCGCCGCCTTCGGCAACTGGACCTCGTCGCCCACCGCTCGCGACGCCGACGTCGCAGAAGCGATCGACACGATCACGTTGCAGCGCGGATCGCATCTGATGAAAGCGGGCGCGGACATGCTCTACAACCGCGTCAACATCGTGTTCCCTGGTGCGACGGTCGGTTCGTACACGTTCAGCTCGCTCGCGAATTTTCAGCGCGGCGTCTATTCGCAGTTCCAGCAGGCGTTCGGACAAACGTCGCTCGAGCAGTCGAACCCGAACCTCGGCGTGTTCGTGCAGGACGAGTGGCGGCCGCGCGCCGACCTCACGCTGACGACCGGGTTGCGCTACGACGTCCAGTGGCTGCCGAACCCGATCAATCCGGACACGAACAACGTCTCGCCCCGCGCCGGCCTCGCGTTCTCACCTGGCGACGGCAAAACGGTGTATCGCGCGAGCGGCGGCGTCTATTTCGATCGCATCCCGCTGCGCGCCACGTCGAACGCGCTACAGCGGGACGGGACGATCTACAAGACGGCGGTGCTGTCGTTCGGTCAGACCGGCGCGCCGGTGTGGCCGAACACGCTGACCGCGTTTCCGGCCGGTGTCCTCGTCGCGATCAACAACATGAATCCGGATGTGCAGGCGCAGCGCAGCGAACAGTTCGGGCTGCAGGTCGAGCGCTCGATCGGTGGAATCTTCTCGGCGCAGGTCGGCTACGACTACCTGCGCGGCCACAACATCCTGATCTCGCACAACGTCAACGTGCCGCCGAACCGGCCGAATCCGAACTTCGGCAACATCAGCCAATACGATTCGCTCGGTGATTCGTGGTTCAACGGTCTCACGGCTTCGCTCGAAACGCGTCGTGGATCCTGGGGGCGCGTGCGTGTCTCGTACACGCTGTCGAAGGCGGAAGACGATGCGGGGAACGCGTTCTTTCAGACACCGCAGACGCAGAACGACATTCTCGCGGACAAGGGGCCGTCGGACAACGATCAGCGGCACCGGCTCGTCGTCAGCGGCACGATCCAGCGCGGGCTCGGCGGATTCCAGGTCGGGTGGGTGTACTCGTATGCGTCCGCGGCGCCGTTCAACATCGTCACCGGCGCGGACAACAACGGCGACACGACGATCAACGATCGTCCGGCGGGCGTCGGCCGCAACGCGGGCCGATTTCCCTGTTTCGACGATCTGAGCGAGACGTGCGGCACCGCGACGTTCGACGCGCGGCTGTCGCGCGTGCTGACGTTCGGCGCCCACCGGATCGAGCTGATGCTCGAAGGCTTCAACTTGTTCAATCGCGCGAACGTCGTCAACGTCAACAACACGATCGGCAACAACCCGACACCGTCACCGACGTTCAAGCAGGTGACCGCGGTCGGCGACATGCGTCAATTGCAGTTGGGGGCACGATGGACATTCTGATCGCGCTGGCCGCG
>DASREL010000153.1:0-9266 GCA_035652075.1 Vicinamibacterales bacterium | reverse complement strand
GACCGCCCTCGATCGGCTCGTGCCGGTCGTGCACGCGGAACTTCGGCGTCTCGCCCGCCGCCACATGGCCGGCGAGCGTCGCGGGCACGTGCTCCAGACCACCGCTCTCGTCAACGAGCTGTACCTGCAACTGGTCGACGTCAAGCGAATGAAATGGCAGAACCGCGCACATTTCTTCGCGATGTCCGCTCGGCTGATGCGCCGCATCCTCGTCGATTTCGCTCGCGCGAGGGGCGCGGCCAAACGCGGCGCGAGTCCGACGATGGTGTCGCTCGAAGGGCTGGAGGTCTCCAACTCGCCCGGCCGTGAGTTGGTCGCGCTCGATGACGCGCTCGTCGCTCTGGCCGCCATCGATCCTCGAAAGAGTCAAGTCGTCGAAATGCGGTTCTTCGGCGGCCTCGACGTGAAGGAAACCGCCGAAGCGATCGGCGTGTCTCCCGAGACCGTCATGCGCGACTGGAAGCTGGCGAAGGCGTGGCTCCTACGCGAGTTGGGGGGCGGCGCTGCGCATCACACCTGAACGATGGCGACGCGTCGAACAGCTGTATCACGCGGTGCTGACGCGAGACATCTCGGAGCGCGCGGCGTTTCTCGACGAGGCGTGTGCGGGCGACGCTGACCTGAGACGCGAAGTCGAATCGCTGCTGGCGCAGCCGGTGTCGCGCGTGGGATTTCTCGACGGCGCAGCGCTGGACGTGGCGGCGCAATTGATGCGCGACGCCGACGGCACCGTGTCGGCGGGCGCCCACCTGGGCCCCTATGAAGTGATCGCGCTGCTCGGTGCCGGTGGCATGGGCGAGGTCTATCGTGCGCACGATCCGCGCCTGGGTCGCGACGTGGCGATCAAAGTCCTGCCGGCCTCCTACCACACCGACCCGCAGGCGCGCGCGCGATTCGAACGCGAAGGCCGCGCCATCTCGGCCTTGAACCATCCGAACATCTGCACGCTGTTCGACGTCGGTCCCAACTACTTCGTCACGGAACTGGTGGAGGGCGACACGTTACACGACGTGCTGACCAATGGCGTGACCGTCGAGCGCAGCATCGAGATCGCGAAGCAGGTACTGGACGCGCTCTGCGCCGCGCATCGGGCAGGCATCGTCCATCGGGATCTGAAACCGCACAACATCATGGTGCGGTTCGATGGTTACGTGAAAGTGCTCGATTTCGGTCTCGCCAAACGCGTCACGGAGTTTGCCGCAGTCGACGGCGTCACCTCAGACCAGGCGAGCAGGCATGGCCAGATCGTGGGCACCGTCGCCTACATGTCGCCCGAACAGATCCTCGGCGCGGAGATCGATCATCGCAGCGACTTGTTCGCCTTCGGGATCATCCTGCACGAAATGGTGACAGGCCGGCATCCGTGGCCGCGGGCGTCACCGGTAGATACGTTGCACGCGATTCTGCACGACGCCGCGCCTGCGGATGCCGGGTCCGACGCCGTCGCGGAACTCGCGATCGCGCGAAAGCTGCTCTCGAAGAATCCGGCCGACCGCTATCCATCTGCTGAAGCCGTGCTCGAGGCGCTCGCGTTGCGAAGCGTCCCGCACGCGTCCTCCGCCGCAACGGCCGCGGCGCAGGCGCTGACGGCGATCGCCGTGCTGCCGTTCGTGTTCTTGAACGATGCCGAAGAGCGTAAGGCGTTCGCGTTGGGTTTTGCCGATGCGTTGATCACGGTTCTTGGCAGCCTCGAGGATGTTGCGGTCCTCCCGACGTCGGCGATTCTGAATTACGCCGCCGGATCCGACCCCGCCCAGACCTGCCGCGATCTGGGCGTGCGTCACGTCCTCCAGGGCAACGTCCAGAAGCTCGGCGCGAACTGGCGCGTGTCGATTCAGTTGTTCGATAGTCACACCCACAAACCGACGCTCTCCGAACAGTACGATTTCATCACCGAGAACGTCTTCGAAGTGCAGGACGAGATCGGACGCCGCGTCGTCGAGTCGTTGCGGATCCGGCTGCTTCGGCCGGCGCCGCGCTCGCGCGATCGGTACAGCGACGATTCGGGCGCGTTCGAGGAGTTCATCGCCGGTCTCGGGGAGAGCTATTCCGATCGCGAAGCGACGCTGCGAAGCGCGGCGGCACATCTGAGCCGCGCCATTGAGCGCGATCCGGAATTTGCGCTCGCGCACGCGACGAATGCCTATGTGTCGATGCACCTGCATTGGGAATTCGACGCGGAACGGGCGTGGCTGGAGAAGGCGGAGTATCACTGCGGGCGTGCGCTGGCGCTGGATCCGACGCTACCGGAAGCCCACGCGGCGAGAGCCTTCATCCTGTGGAGTCCCGCGAAAAACTTCCAGCATGCCGAAGCCATCGCGGAACTGGAATTGGTGCTCGCCGCGCAGCCCAACAACGAGCGCGCCCACAACCGGATGGCAAATATCTGCGCGCACGTCGGCCGATTCGAGGAGGCGCTCACAGCGCACCAGCGCGCCGTGCGCTCGAACCCGAAGACGCGATCGAACAATCTCGAGTTCATCTATTTGTGGAGCGGCGACTTCGACAGAGCGGACGCGGCGGGCGACGCGTGGATTCGGGAGAAACCCGGAACGCGCTACGCGATGTGGTATCACCCGCTTCCGGCGTTGTTGCTGGGCAATCTCGATTCCGCCGAACAGCGATTAGCGGCGGCGCTGACGTCGTATCCGGACGAACCCTTGATCGTGAGCGCGCAGGCGATGCTGCACGCACGCCGTCATCAGCGAGCCGCTGCGCTCGAGTGCATTCACAAGGCCCAAGAGTCGCCGCACCCGTTCGGCCACGCGCACCATACCGATTATCAAATTGCGAGCGCCTACGCGGCCCTCGGTGAAACGGACAAGGCGATGGCGTGGCTGCAACGCAGCGTCGACACCGGCAATCCATGCTGGCCGTTCTTCAAAGTCGATCCGCACCTGCAGAGCCTGCGCGGGGACGCACGATTCGAACGCCTCGTGTCTGCTCTCGAGCGCAAGTACACGGCACTGGAGATCCACCGCTTGTAAGCGGAACGTCTAGCCAGCCGCGGCCATCCCGAGCAGGTCGTAAGTCAGCGCGAGCAGGTCCTCGAGCCACAGCGGCTTGAATCGCACCGCCGCGCCGAGCGCGTTCGCGGCCGCGACGACGCTCTCATCGATGAAATAGTCGCCAGTCACAATAACGACCGGCGTCGCGCGGGTCGCGTCGTGCGCGCGAAGCGTCGTGAGCAGTTGCAGACCGTCGACGAGCGGCATGCGGAGATCGAGAATGATCGCGTCGGGCGGCTGTGCCAGCGCCTGCGCTAACGCGTCGCGGGCGTTCGTGGCGGTGCAGGCGTCGAAACCTTCGAGCGTCAGCATTCGCACGAACGTCTCGATCGTGCTGGCGTCATCGTCCACGACCAGCACGGAGAGTTTCGTCATGCGACGCATGAGCGGTAGCAGGGCAATGGTCGTACCGCTGCCAATATGACGCGGGTACTGACTTTGGGACGCTCGTCACCGTCGCGCTGCGGGGATTCCTTCCCGGCCGTGCGGGTTCTTCCCTATGTGGCGTTGACGAAGGCGTCGCGCACGCGGTCCTCTTCGACGAGCGCCGCGTCGGCGGCCGCTTTTCGTTCCGCGGCTGTCTTCGCGCCGTCCAGACGAACAACCGCATCGGTAAACCGGCGCGCCGGATCGGTCCCTTTGCGCTGCAGCAGCAGCGGTTCGACGCGCCGCCACACCGTTTCCAGGTCGGCGACGTCCCGGCTGAAGCGTGCCTGCCGGGACGCGGCTGCGTCGGTCTCCGCCGCGCGGCAGAAGAACTCGAGCAGCCCGACGTCGCCAGGCGTCCGGGTGTCGTACGTCGACGCGATTTCGTCGGCGATCCGCGCGACCCAGTTCGCCTCGGTCGCGGCGGCGATCGCCTCACGGCCGCGAACCGCGCGACGCAAGGACGTCAACCGGCCGTTCAGTTGGCGAATCAGGTCGGGCTTGCCGGCGTGCGCCGGCAGGTGCGACGCGGCCGTTTCGACGGTGTCCATTCGGCTCGACACCAGCGCCCAATCGCCGGCGAGCGCGGGATGCCAGACGGCCACGGCGGCGTCATGCAACTCGGCAATCGGCATCGGCGGACGATCGGCCGCCGGTGGCGTTTGGAATCCGCTGAGCACAGCTGCGCTGACGATGAGAATGGGGAATCGCATATTCGGCTCCGTTCCTGTGCGAAGCGAAAACCGATCCACGGATGCTGCGGCTGAGTAGGCCGTTCGCTCGGTTTGGCCTAGCATAAAGGTCCGTATGGACGCTCGCTGCCCGGCGTGCCTCACCGCGATCACGCACGGTTCCTCCGATCACCCTCGCCGTGGCGTCGTCTATCGCTGTCCGGTCTGTAAACTTCAACTCGTCGTCAATCAGAGCGGCACGGCGATGGAAGTGCCGCCGATGGACGCAGCCGCCGACAACCCAAACGCCGACGATAGAAAGCCGCGCGCCCTCGAGACAGTAGCCTCGTCCGTTTGACAAGACACGTTCCGGTCGCTACGCTCCGAGAGCGCATGTCGCCGCAGTCCGCGCGTAATCGTTTCTTGAGCCGCACGATCGCCGTCGCCTTGGCGTTCGTTGTGTGCGGCGGCGCGCTCGACTGGGGGCATCTCGGCGGCGACGATGCGGACTGCAACGTTGTCTACGTCGCGCACGACCATGCGGCGCATCGGTTCGCGGCCAATCCGAACCCGAACGCACCGGCTCCCGAACACTGCTACATCTGCCACTCGCTGCGGCTGCTGCACTCCGCGGTCGCCGCACAGCAGCAGCGCGCCGTCATCGATCTCCAGATCGGCCTGTATCGCAATCCGATCGATGCGGCCGCGTCGCAGCGCGTCGGCGTCCACCTCTCCTCTCGCGCCCCGCCTTCGGTCTCGCTGTAGTTCTTCGCGTTTTCTGAACCGCAACTGACCGGAGGTGTGTATGTCGTCGCATGTGGTGCGCCGTGTTGGCGCGTGCCTGAGTGTGTTGTGTGTATGGGTGTGCCTGACGAGATCAACGAAGGCGCAGGGCCTCGGTGGCGCCGGCACGGTGCAAGGTGTCGTCTCGGATCCGACCGGCGGCCCGATGCAGGCCGTGGACGTCAAGCTGACGAATCCCGTATCAGGATTGGCGCGCACGGCGACGACCGATGCGGCCGGGAAATTCGTCTTCACCAATCTGCCGCCGAATCGCTATCACCTCTCGATCGAGGTGCAGGGGTTCAAGACGCTCGCGCGTGATATCGACGTAAGGTCGGCGGTCCCGATCGACGCGAGCGTGCGTCTGGAAGTCGGACTGACGGAAGCCGTATCGGTCGTCGGTCACACCGTGGATCTCGTTGAACGCGATCCGTCGGCGCACACCGACATCGACGCCACGCGCATCCAGAAGATGCCGATCGAAACGCAGGCGGGCCTCAATCAGGTGATCACGATGGCGTCGCCAGGAGTGGTCGCCGATTCGAATGGATTTTTCCATCCCGTCGGCGATCATGCGCAGACGCAGTTCTCGATCGACAACCAGCCGGTCACCGATCAGCAGAGCCGCCTGTATTCAAATCAGATCTCACCCGACGCGGTGGAATCGATGGAGGTCATCACCGGCGTCGCACCGGCCGAGTACGGCGACAAGAGCAGCCTCGTCGTGCACATCGTCACGAAATCCGGTCTGGACCACACGACGCCGACTGGCGACGTTTCCGTCGGCTACGGATCGTTCAAGAGCCCCACGGCGGATGTGAACGTCGGCGCAGGGTCGCACGCGATCGGCGACTTCGTCTCCGTCAGCGGCATGCGCACGGATCGATTTCTCGATCCGCCCGAATTCACGGCGATTCACGACACGGGCAACAAGTGGTCGCTGTTCGATCGCCTCGACGCGCACACGAACGACACCGGCACACTCCACGTCAACGTCCAGGCGGCGCGCTCGTCCTTCGACGTGCCGAACTCCCTCGACGCCGCGGCGATCGGACAAGATCAGCATCAGGACATCGCCACGTTCAACATCGCGCCGGGCTACTCGCAGGTCCTCGGCTCGAAGGTGCTCCTCACCGCGAATGGGTACGTGCGACAGGATCATCTGACGTACACACCGAGCGCGAATCCCTTTGCCGACCAGCCTGGTTCCGTCAGCCAGGACCGCACGCTGCGAAACGTCGGCGGCAAGGTCGATCTCGCGTATACGACCGGGGATCACAACATCAAGGTCGGCGGATCGGTCAGCACGACGCGGCTGCACGAACAGTTCACGCTCGGCTTCACGGATCCGGCTGCGGGCTTCCCGGAATTCAACCTCGCCCTCGGCGGCGCGCCGTTCGCGTACAACCAGGCGGCGACGATCACGCAGCAGGCGGTCTACGCGCAGGACGAAATGAAGTTCGGCAACGCGACGGTGAAGGCAGGACTGCGTCTCGATCACTACGACGGCCTGACGACGGCGACCCTGCTGCAACCGCGCGTCGGCTTCTCCTACAACCTGACCGACGCCGGCACGCTGCTGCGCGCGTCGTACGGGCGGACGATGGAGACGCCGTACAACGAGAACTTGCTGCTATCGAGCGGGCTCGGCGCGGAAGCGTTGACGGGCACCGCGACCCCGCCGGCGCCGGGGAAACGCAATCAAGTGGAGCTCGGCATCCAGCAAAGCATCGGACGCTGGATCGTCGTCGACGCGGGATATTTCAACAAGCGAACCGACAACGCGTACGACTTCAACGTGCTCTTCAACACGCCGATCTTCTTTCCGGTCGCGTGGGATCACTCGCACATCGACGGCTTCACCGGCCGCGTCGATCTGATCGAACATCACGGCTTCCGCGCGTTCGTCGTCATGGCGCACACCAACGCCATCTACTTCCCGCCCGGCGCCGGCGGCGTGCTGCTCGAGCCGCCGTGCGACGGCGACGGCTGCTCGTTCCGCATCGATCACGATCAGAAGTTCAACGCGACGACGAATCTCGAATACGTGCTGGATCGGAATCGTGGCGTGTGGGCGGCGCTCAGCTGGCGGTACGACTCGGGGCTGGTGAGCAGCGCGATCGGCGACGTGCTCGATCTGCTGACGCTGACCCCGGCGCAGCAGGCGGCGGCCGGCGTGTCGTGTGCGGGCGTCGCCGCAACTCCGACGGCGGGCTTTGCGAATTGCGCCCCGAACGCCATCACGTCGAGCCGCCTCGTCGTCCCTGCCGCCGGCGACGGGGATCCGCTGACCAACCCGTCGCGCGTCGCGCCGAGACACTTATTCGATCTCGGATTCGGCATCGACAACGTGCTGCACACGGACCGCGACAGGTTGAAGCTACGTGTCAGCGTCATCAACCTGACGAACACGGACGCGCTCTATAACTTCTTGTCGACGTTCAGCGGCACGCACTTCGTGACCCCGCGCGCGTACCAACTCCAGCTTGGCTGGTCGTTCTGAGCAACGGCCAGCCTGACTTATCGTTTTCCCGTCTTGCCGAAGTACGTCGTGCGCGCGGGGTGCGGCGCGTGCTTCGGTACGGCACTGCGCCGATGCGGGGAAACGAGCGTTTTGGTTGACGGGGCGATTCGTTTCGCCGTCGGCGACGCGAGCAAATGGGTGCGATGGCCGGCGACAGGTGTCGCAACGTGGGCGCGGCCGGTGCGAACGAACTTCGTGGAAAGCGTTTTCGCCTGCGCGGTCGACGCGGTTGCTACAACTAGGCAGCTGGCTGCCGCGGAGGCGACAAGATACCGTAAGAATTGGCGCATTTCGAACTCCCACACCGTCGCACCGCAAGAGCTGTTCCGCGAATTTACGCGGCGCGACCGTCCAGGATCTCGCGACAGACGCGAAGGCATTCTTCGCACACCGCGCGGCCATGACCTTCGACGAGTCGCCGTTCGGCGCTGTGTCGGCGCCGGCAGAACGAACACAGCCGCGTGAGCTTCCGGGTGACCGCCATCGCTCCGCGTTTGGACCCGTGCGCCAGCGCGGCTTCCGCAAGCGCGACGCACGCGTCGCAGATGTACACCTTCGGTCCGGCGATCAGTTTCTTCACCTCGCTCGGCGGCCGCTCGCAGAACGTGCACACGGCGTCGGGCGACGCGAGGCGCGTGCGCCAGACCCGCTGCCACCAGCTGCCGCCGGCGGCGCTCACGATTTGCTGCACGCGCTGATGGCTGATGCCGAGGCGTTGTGCGATTTCGCGCAGCGATCCGCCCCCGAGGTGGAGCCGCCGCACCGCCGTGTGGTAGTCGGCACGGGCCAGGAGCGCATCGCGCTCGGCGGCCGCAAGACGCGCCGCGGACTCCTCCGCCGTTCTGACAAGCCGCTCGTCAAGCGTCATCCCGCCTCCTGTCTACCTACTATAGACGAATTCGTCTATCGGCGATAGACATTCACCGTGACGGTTGGAGCGTGGCCGTCCAGTTCAGGATGACATCGAATCGCGACACGGTCTGGTGTCCGGATGCCGGTCGCGCGCGCAGCAGGAACTTCGACCCGTCGGGCACGACGTCGTAGCACCGCAGAATCCCGCAGCGCTGCGGATCGGTCACCCGAAACAGCTCGTGCGGCTTCCCGGGTTGGAACGTTGGCCCGGGTTGGATGTCGACGGCCATGAACACGACGGCCGGACCGTCTGGTGTCGCTCGGGTGATGTAATACAACTCGCGACCGTCTCTCGACCATGACGCGTTGGTGCCAAGTCCCGAGGAGACCTGCACCTTCGCGCCTGGACCTGGAAATGCCTGCACCATCACCACGTCCATGTTGTTCTGATGCGACGTGTACGCCAGCCATCGGCCGTCCGCCGACACGTCTGCTTCCGTCCCGACGCCCCGCGGCAAGATCGTGCGGCCGGCGTGACTGCCGGCGTCGAGCATCTTCACTTCGAAGGCCGTGAAGTCGTCCGACGACTGGTACACGATGCGGCCGTCGGCAAGCCATGCGTGCGGCACCAACGTGCGGCCGTCTTCGCGCACCAGTAACTCGTCTGGCGACGATCCATCGACGGTGTGCAGCCTGATGCTGTTCTTGCTGCCCACGGCAAAGCGGCGTCCATCCGGCGACCAGGCGCCGCTGCCGAGGTCTGTGACACACCCGTCGCACGACGACCACAGATCGCGTGCCCAGTCGACGATCCATCCTTCGGCGCGTCGCGGCGTCTGCAGCGAGACGAGCGCGCGGCTGCGATCGGGCGCGATGCGTGTCCACAGGCGGCCACCGTCGGGCGCGCCCGCCGGCTCGGCCGAACTCGTGCGGCCCGTCCGATCGGCCCACATCAACGTCGTCGGGTTCGCGCCGATCAACGGCCCGCGTATCGCGACGAGT
>DASREL010000152.1:0-15880 GCA_035652075.1 Vicinamibacterales bacterium | reverse complement strand
TTCTGCGTGTTCGCGATGTCCGCGAGCGGATCGCCGTCGAGGAAGATGATGTCGGCGAGCTTGCCCGGTTCGATCGTGCCGGTGTCGAAGTTGAGCGCTTTGGCCGGATTGACGGTCGCCGCTTTGAGCGCGTCGAACGTCGACATCCCCGCGAGGATGTAGGACATCAACTCGCCGTGGAGATTGATCGCGTTCGGCGTGTCGGTGCCGGCGACGATCGTGCCGCCCGCGTGCATGACGTCCATGACCATCTTGCCGTTGCCGGGGACCGGTGCGGCGCCGCTGGGCTCCCGCGCGACTTCGTCCTGGATCCACTGCGGATACAGTTTGAAGCGCGGATCGTTCTTCAGATTCGGATCCTTGTCGAACGCGAGGCGTCCCGAGCCGAACATCGTCGGCGTCAGATAGCGTCCGCTCTTGCCGAACAACTGGATCACGTCCTCGTACGCGCGCGAGAGCGTCGCCATCTTGGGTGAGTAGCCGCGGCGGCTCGTCGCGGACGTGTGGTCCGTGTTGTCGACGCCGACGTACGCCGCCGGGTAGATTTCGTGCGTCGCCACCGGAACGCCGATGCTGTGCGCGAATTCGACCATTCGCTTTTGCTGCAGATCCGGCAACCGCACGTAGCTCTTGAGCATGTCGTACTGCAGGATTTTCGCGCGCTGCAGTTCCAGCTCGAAATGCGCCGGCCCGGAGAGCGCGATGCCCATCTTGTAGTACACGCGCTGCCATTCCATCAGGTTGCCGGTGCCGTAGACGCGCGGTCCCGGACGGACGCCCGCTTCGTTCGCTTCGCGTTCTTCGACCGGCTCGTACGGCGTGTTGCCGGGACTACGGACGGTCGTGATGCCGAACGCGAGGAACGCGCGCCCTTCGGACTCCCCGAAGTCCGGCTGGATGTGCGAATGGAATTCGGTCAGGCCCGGCATGACGGTGAGGTTCGATCCGTCGACGACCTGCCGCCCGACATGGTTCGCGTCCGCGTGTGGCACGACCGCGACGATCTTGTTGCCGTCGATCGTGACGTCCATGTTCGATCGCTCGGTCGGGGACTTCATGTCGAGCAGCTTGCCCGCATGGACGACGAGCTTCGTCGTCGGCACCGCGGGCGTCCACTTCAAATCGACCGGGATCGTTTTCGTTTCTCCGGTTTCGATATCGATGACGCGCAGCTTGTCGTACGCCTGATACAGAATGTGCCGCGAGTCGCCTTGCCAGCTCGGCGCGTGCGCGCTCTCGCTCGTCACGTGACGCGGCGGTCCGAGCGGTTCACCGGTCGCCGACACCGGCCAGACCGCGAGCGTGCCCTCGTAGATCGCGGCCATCTTCGTCCCGTCTGGTGACCACACGGGACCGCAGTTACCGCGCGAATCGATCGACAGCAACGGAATCGGCGCGAAGAACTTGTCGTCGTTGCCGCCTGTCGCCGAAATCGTCAGCACCTGGTTCGTGCCTTCGCGGAACCGGCGCGTAAACGGTGCGACTTCGGCGAGCGCGATGCGCTTGCCATCGGGCGACCAGGTCGGCGTCCCCGGCTGCGCGAGCGTGTCGTGGATCTTCGTCACCTGTCCGGTGGCGACGTCGAGCACGGACATGTTCGCCACGCGCCACATGCCGTTCACGTCGAAGAAGACGATCTTCTTGCCGTCAGGCGAAAAGCTCGCCCCCTGCGGCTGCGTCGTCAGATGCGTCACCTGCCGCGACTGACCGCTCGTCATGTCGCGGATCCACAACTGCAGGTGCTCGCTGTTCTTGTCCGACGAGTACACGAGTTGCTTGCCGTCGGCGGACCATGCCGGATCCGTATCGAAGGCCGCGTCGTTCGTCATGTTCGTCGGCTTGCCGCCGACCGGCATGACGTAGATGTCGCCGAGCGCCGCGAACGCGACCTGCTTTCCGTCCGGCGAGATCATCGGCCGGACGATGCCGAGGGCCTGTCGCGGTGTGGTCGACGTGAAATCGCGCTTGCGTCGTGGGTACGATCCGTTCGCGCGCGTCACCTGCATCGTCGCGCTGAAGTCGATCGTCTGTGCGGCGGCGCCAGTCACATCACGCCTGCGGATCTTGCCGTCGGACACGTAGACGATTTCGTTCGGTGACGCCCACGATGCGCGGAACGCGAAGACGTTCTCGTCGCCGGTGATCGACTTGCCATCGACCTCGTAGTGCGACGACTCGGGGCCCGGCGCCGCGCCGCGTCCGGCGCCTGTCGTCACGTGATAGACGATCTTGCCGCCCGGACCCCACGATGGCGCGTCCACGCGTCCGGTGCCGGTCACGACTTTCCGCTCCGTGCCGGTCGCGACGTTCACGGCCCACACGCTGCGGCCGTCCTCACGCGTCGACGCGAACGCGATCTCTTTGTCATCCGGCGACCACGTGGGCATGTAGTCGTCGGAGGGATCCTTCGTCAGCTGCTTGAACTGACCGCTCGCGACGTCGAGCATCCAGATGTTGTAGTCGCTGCCGAGCGGGTTGTCGCGATCGGACGAGAAGGCGACCTTCGTCCCATCGTGCGACCAGATCGGTTCACGATCGTCGAACGCGCCCCACGTCAGCTTGTGCTGATTGGATCCGTCCGGCGCGATCGCCCAGATGTCGTAGCCGCCGTCGCGATACGCGAAGAACGTGATCCACTTCCCGTCAGGCGACCACACCGGCTGCCGCGCATCGTTGAAGAGATCCGTGATGCGCTTCGCGGGCCCACCACTCGACGGCAGCGTCCAGATGCTGCCCTGCATGTCGATGGCGAGTGTCCGGCCGTCAGGCGAGATAGCGACCGACATCGACGTCCCTTCGTGGACCGTTACGTCGATTTTTGAATTTGATGTTGGCGGTGCGGCGCTGACGGAGACGATCGCCACCGCTGCGAGGAAGAATAAGCCCGCTCGACGCATGAGTCCCTCCCGGGAAGATGTGGGCGGATTCTATCGAGGCTGGAGTCTGGAGGCTAGAGGCTGGAGGCTAGAGGCTGGAGGCTGGTGCCTAGAGGCTGGCGGCTAAGGTTGGGCCGGAGGCGGGGGCGCTCTTCGAGCCCCCAGCCTCCAGCCCCAGCCTCTAGCCTCTAGTTAGAACGTGAGCCGGAATCCAAGCTGCGCTTGACGCGACACGTACGCCGTGCCGGCGGCGGTCGCCGGCAGACCGAACGTGGACGTCGCCGACGTCGTCGCCGTGTTGGCGGCCGGGCTCAACGACGTGTTGTACGCGCCGTAGTTCGCGTGGTTGAACAGGTTGAAGACTTCGCCAATCAGCTGCGCCTTCTCATGTCCACCGAACTTGATGTCTTTCGTCAGATGCAGGTCGACCTTGTGCAGCGGCAGACCTTCGAGCGCGTTGCGCGGAATCGTGTCGCCCGACGCGATCGTCGCCGGACCGTCCCAGCGATCGAGAATGCCCGTTGGAATCACGATGGTCGTGGACGGACCGCCGTTGCCGGCGAGGTTCAACCGGTTGTTGCCGGTCTTGCCGTACGGTGCGGTCGCGACCGTCGCGTTGAACCGGTTCCCCGACCCGTAGAAGTACGACACGCTCGCGTTGATGCCGAGCGGCAACTGCGCCAACGCCCACGTGCGGACCGTGTTCCGCTGGAAGTCGACCGACGTCGCCCACTCGCCATTGAGGTAGTCGAACGGGTTGTTCGCCGGCGCCGTGCCGTAGCCGACGGTCCCGTTGTCCTTCATCTCGAACATGTACGTCCACGTGACGCCCGCCTGGAAGTGGTTGTGCATCCGGCGCGTCAGGCTCGAGGCCATCTGCGTCTGATCGCGCTTGCCGTCGGAGGTGAACACGAAGACGGGACCGTACGCCGGATTCGGACGCACGGCGTTCGCGCCGTTGTTCAAGTTGTAACCGGTCGCCGGGTTGTAGATCAGGTTCCCGTCGATCGTGCGCGTGTCGCGATACTCGGTCCAGTGCGTGATGTCGACGTCGAACCCGGTGATGGCGTTGATCTGCTTCTGGAAGCCGATGCTGCTCTGCCAGTTGTACGGCGACTTGAAGTCCGGCGCGATCGAGCGGACCGTCTGCGCCGGCAGCTTGACGGCGCCCGAGAAGAGCTGCGCCGTCGTCAGGCCGTTGGTCGGATTCGTGATGAAGTCCGGACGGCCATCGAACACGAACTGCGCCGACACGAGCTGGCTGTACAGCTGTGGGCTGAACGTGACGTTCGACACCGGCGAAGCGAAGTAAATGCCCGTGCCGCCGCGAACGACGAGATCGTTCTTGCCGCCGACGTTGTAGGTAAAGCCCGCGCGCGGCGCGACGTCGGCCCAGTCGCGAATGCCCGACTTGTAGCCGAAGTTGTTCGTCCCCACGCCGTACTCGCCGTACGCCGTCGTCAACTGGTTGTTGACGTTGATCGTGCTCTCGACGATCCCGGGCGGCGACGCCATGTTCGGATCGGCGTCCCACCGGATGCCGAGGTTCAACGTCAGGTTGCTCGACGCGCGCCAGTTGTCGCCGAACCACAACGCGTAGGTCGGCCGCGGCGCATCGATCGTCCAGTCGCCCTGGGTGAAGTTGATGTTCGAGTTCGTGACGTATGGATTGAGCAGCGCAACGTTCCACTTCGACGGATCGAGTTCGGATCCGGCCGGGAATGCGGCGTTCAAGATTGCCGCCGGCGGCGCCTGCGAGAAGTTGAAGAAGCCGACGCGCTGGATGTACCACGGACCGCCGTCGTGCACATGGATGTACTCGGCGCCGATCTTCATGTCGTTGTTCGCCCGGTGGAGGCTGAAGTCCACGCGGCCGGTCCAGTTGTCCTGCTTCAGCGTCTGCGGGTAGTTGTACGGCGCGCCGATCGTCATGCCGGGGATGCGGTATTCCGGCGTGCCGATCATCGAATCCTGCGGCGCGTTCGTCCAATGGAAGCCGTTGTAGCCGCCCTTGATCTCGAGCAGGCGGCTGCCGCCCGACATCACCTTCGTCCACGTGCCGAGCACGTTCGTCGCGTTCTTCGTCTGGTTCGACGACTCCGACGGCGGCGTGGTCCCGTTGCCGACGACGAACGGGTTCTGCCAGGTCCAGTAGGAGCCGCGCACGCTCAACCGATCGACAGACGTCAACTGATCGTCGACGCGCGCGAGGAAACTCTTCTGTCCGTTCTGGTACGGCACTGACGTCGACTGCGACGGCAGGAGCGACGGCGTCTGGAACGCGGTGCCGGGCTCACGTTCGTACTCGTACGACACGAAGTAGTGGATCTTGTCCTTGACGATCGGTCCGCCGAGCGTCGCGCCAATCTGCTGGTTCGAATACGGCAGCACTTTGTTGGCCACCGGGTCCGGCGCGTTGAAGCTGTCGCTGCGGAAGAAGCCGTAGCCGCTGCCCGACGTCATGTTCGTGCCCGACTTGGAGATCGCCTGGATTTCCATGCCGGCCGACCGTCCCTGCGTGATGTCGAACATGTTCGTGACGATCTGGAACTCGGCGATCGCCTCGCGGCTGAAGCGCGGCTGACCGAAGCCCGATCCGGCGACCTTCTGCGTGATCTGCTGACCGTCGAGGTTCAGCTGCCACATGTCGTCCATGTTGCCCGTGCCGACGCTGTTGCCGATGTCATTGGCCGTGACACCTTTGACCAGCTTCGACAGCTCCATCCAGTTGCGGCCCTGCAGCGGCAATTCTTCCATCTGCCGTCGATCGACGTTGCCGGCCACCTGCGACGAGGCGGTGTCGACCAGCGGCGATTCGGCGCTGACGGTGACGGTCTCGCTGACCGACGCGACCTTCAACGCGAACGGCACGGTGGCGTTCTGGCCGACGAGCAACTCCACCTGCGGGACCATGACGGTGCCGAACCCCTGGAGTTCCGCCTGGATCTTGTAGCGTCCCGGCGGGACCTGCATCAGGCGGTACTGCCCGCGGTCGTCGGTGACCGCCGACATCTGGGCGCCGGTTTCGAGATTGACCGCGGTGACGGTCGCACCCGGTAAAACTGCTTTCGTTTCGTCAGTAACAGTGCCGATGACCGACGCGTCTTGCGCGCGAGCGGATGTCGCGACCGCGAGGAACGCGGCGACGAACAGGACCAACAAACGATGAGATCGCACAGTACCCTCCTTCGAATGGGCGGGACGAGGCGAACGGACGAGCGAAGTTCTGCGGAGAATAGGCGAGACCCTGTGGCCGATCAAGGTACAAACGGGTGCAGGAGAGATGTTTCCCTCACAACCCAAGGTTTTGGATCGTCAGCTGGTATGCTGATAACTTCCCCATGTTCATCGGCGTTCATCCGATCACCGCACGCTGGTTTACTGAGACATTCGGCGAGCCGACACGAGCGCAGGCACTGGGATGGGAGGCCATCCGACAGCGGCGCCACACGCTGATTGCGGCGCCGACCGGATCCGGCAAGACGCTGGCGGCGTTTCTCACCGCGCTGGACGATCTGGTCCACGAGTCGCTCGCGTCTCCCCTGCCCGACGAAGTCCGCGTCGTCTACGTCTCGCCGCTGAAAGCGCTGAGCGCCGACATCCACAAGAATCTCGCGGAACCGCGCCGCGGCATCAGGCGGATCGCCGAAGAGATGGGCATCGACCCGCCGCGGATCACCGCCGCGGTGCGGACCGGCGACACGACCGCGTCCGAGCGTCAGGCGATGCTGCGCACGCCGCCGCACATCCTCGTCACGACGCCGGAGTCGCTGTATCTGCTCCTGACCGCCGAACGCAGCCGCGAGATGCTGCGCACCGTGCGGACGGTGATCGTCGACGAGATCCACGCCGTCATCGGCACGCGACGCGGATCGCACCTCGCGATCTCGCTCGAACGGCTCCAGGCGCTCACCGACGCGCCGATCGTCCGCATCGGTTTGTCGGCCACGCAGAAGCCAATCGAAGAGGTCGCCCGCTTCCTCGTCGGCACGGCCGCAGGTGTAGCGCAGGCCTTCAGGCCTGCTGACACGGCAGCCCTAAAGGGCTGCGCTACGTCAGTCGACGGTGTCGCTGTCATCGACGAGGGGCATCGCCGCGAACTGGATCTCGGGCTCGAGATCCCGCGGTCGTCGCTCGAAGCGGTGATGTCGCACGAGGTGTGGGCGGAGTACTACGATCGCCTCGCGCAGTTGATCGACGCGCATCGGACGACGCTCGTCTTCGTCAACACGCGGCGGATGGCGGAGCGCGTCGCGAAGCATTTGAGCGACCGCATCGGCGTCGACGCGGTGACAGCGCATCACGGCAGTCTGTCGAAAGAAAAACGCCTCGATGCGGAGTCGCGACTGAAAGCGGGTCAGCTGCGCGCGCTCGTCGCGACGGCCTCGCTCGAGCTCGGCATCGACATCGGGTCTGTTGATCTCGTCTGCCAGATCGGATCGCCGCATCGCATCGCGACGTTCCTGCAGCGTGTCGGCCGCTCGGGTCACACGATCGGCGGCACGCCGAAAGGACGGCTCTTCCCCGAGACGCGTGACGATCTGATCGAGTGCATCGCGCTCCTGCGCTCGGTTCGTCGCGGCGAGCTCGATGCGATCGTCGCGTACGATGCGCCGCTCGACGTGCTGGCGCAGCAGGTCGTCGCCGAGGCGGCGTCTCGCGACTGCAGCGAGGACGAGCTGTTCGATCTCGTTCGCCGCGCGTGGCCCTATCGATCGGTCGCGCGCGCGGACTTCGACGCCGTCGTCGCCATGACGTCCGAAGGGTTCGCGACGAGACGCGGACGCCGGGCGGCGCTCGTGCATCGGGACGAAGTGAATCACCGCGTCCGCGGGCGACGAGGATCGCGGTTGCTCGCGCTGTCCTCGGGCGGCGCGATCCCCGAAGTCGCCGACTACCGCGTCGTCCTCGATCCCGACGAGACGTTCATCGGCACGATCAACGAAGACTTCGCGATCGAGAGCCTCGCCGGCGACATCTTTCAGCTCGGCAACATGTCGTGGCGGATTCTGCAGGTCGGCGCCGGCGTCGTCCGCGTCGGCGACGCGAAGGGCGCGCCGCCGACGATCCCGTTCTGGCTCGGCGAAGCGCCGGCGCGCAGCGAAGAACTGTCGCGTGCGGTCAGCGATTTGCGCGCGGATGTCGAGGCAGCCCTGAAGGGCTGCGCTACGACAGCCAACGATGCGGATGCAGCGCAGTCCTTTGGGCCTGCCGTGGACGCGCTGATCGCCGACGCTGGCATCTCGCGCGACGCCGCCGAACAGGCGATCGCCTATCTCGCCGAGGCGTGGCGCACGCTTGGCGTCCTGCCGACGCAAGACGCGCTCGTCCTCGAGCGGTTCTTCGACGAGTCCGGCGGCATGCAGCTCGTGCTGCACGCGCCGTTCGGCAGCCGCATCAACAAAGCATGGGGGCTCGCGCTGCGCAAGCGCTTCTGCCGTCAGTTCAACTTCGAGCTGCAGGCCGCGGCGACCGAGGACGCGCTGCTGCTCTCGCTGGGGCCGCAACACTCGTTTCCGTTGTCGGACGTCTTCCGCTATCTGCATCCGGCGACGGCGCGTGACGTCCTCGTCCAGGCGTTCCTCGACGCGCCCGTCTTCCAGACTCGCTGGCGGTGGAACACGACGATCGCGTTGGCGGTCCCGAGAAATCGCGGCGGCAAGAAAGTGCCGCCGCAGTTGCAGCGGATGATGGCGGACGATCTGATGGCGGCGGCGTTTCCGGACGCGGCCGCGTGTCTCGAGAACATTCCCGGCGATCGACAGATTCCGGATCATCCGCTGGTGAATCAGACGGTTCGCGATTGTCTCGAGGAAGCGATGGACTATCCCGCGCTCGCCTCGATTCTCGACCGCATCCATCGCGGCGAGATCCGGTGCATCGCGCGGGACACGCCGGAGCCGTCGCCGCTCGCGTGCGAGATCCTGAACGCGCGGCCGTACGCCTTTCTGGACGACGCGCCGCTCGAAGAACGACGGACGCACGCGGTGTATACGCGCCGCGCGACCGACCCGACGAACGCGGCCGACCTCGGCGCGCTCGATCCCGGCGCCATCGCACGCGTCCGCGACGAGCAGCGTCCGGATCCGCGTGACGCCGACGAACTGCACGATGCGCTGCTGACGGCGGGATTCCTGACCGCTGACGAAGCGCCCGCGGATCTTCTTCGCGTGCTCACGACCGCAAATCGCGCGACGGTTGTGGCGACATTTGTAGCGCAGCCCTTTAGGGCTGCTGGCGAGGCAGGCCTAAAGGCCTGCGCGACGTCGATCGCCGCCGAGCGCATTCCCGAACTGCGCGCGATCCATCCGGATCTCGTGCTCGATCCGCCGATCGACCCGCCCGCGTCGCGCGCCGCGCGCGTCTGGACGCGGGAAGCAGCGCTCGTCGAAATCATCCGCGGACGATTGACCGTCGTCGGTCCGACGACCGCGCACGCGTTGGCAGAATCGATCGGTGTCGCCGAGGCGGACATCACCGCCGCACTGCTGACGCTCGAAGCGGACGGCGTCGCGATGCGCGGACGGTTCGATCCGATGTTGGTGTCAGAAGGTAGCCAGGCACCGGAGTCGGCACCGCAGTGGTGCGATCGGACGCTGCTGTCGCGGATCCATCGCTACACGCTCAATCGTCTCCGCGCGGAGATCGAACCGGTTAGCCCGGCGGACTTCATGCGGTTCCTCTTCGCGTGGCAGCACATCGCTCCCGCACACCGCCTGAGCGGCGCCGACGGACTCCGCAGCGTGATCGAGCAGTTGGACGGATTCGAAATCGCCGCGGACGCGTGGGAGCGCCACGTGCTCCCCTCGCGGGTGGACAACTACGAATCGGCGCTGCTCGACACGTTGTGTCTGACCGGCGACGTCGCGTGGGCGCGACGATCGGTCCCGGCCGAACTGACCGACATCAGCGGCGCGACGCCGATCGCGCTGACGTCCCGGGCAGGCCTGAAGGCCTGCGCTACAACCGTTGATGCGGTTGGTGTCGCGCAGCCCTTCAGGGCTGCTCCGGTCGCTGTCCTCGATCACCTGCGCACGCGCGGCGCGTCGTTCGCGCACGAACTGGCGTCCGCCTGCGCGCTCACGGACGAAGAGACGCAATCGGCGCTCGGACAACTCGTCTCCGCCGGCCTCGTATCGTCGGACGGCTTCGGCGGCCTGCGCGCGCTGCTCCGTCCACCGACGAAACCGCACGGACGATCGCGGTCCCTCGTGTCGGGACGCTGGTTCGCGCTGCAACAGACACAGGTCGACACCGAATCGCTCGCCCACGCGCTCCTCCGCCGCTACGGCATCGTCTGCCGCCGGCTGCTGACGCGCGAGCCGGACGTCCGGTGGCGCGATCTCGTGCTCGTGTATCGACGACTTGAAGCGCGCGGCGAAATTCGCGGCGGCCGATTCGTGCACGGCCTCTCCGGCGAACAGTTCGCGCTGCCGGACGCCGTCGAACGCCTGCGCGAAATTCGCCGCACCGCGAAGATCGGCGAGCTGATCACCGTCAGCGGCGCCGACCCGCTGAACCTGTGCGGCATCGTGACGACCGCCGAGCGCGTCCGCGCAACGAGCGCCAACCGCATCGTGTATCGAGACGGCGAGCCGGTCGCGGTCCTCGAAGGCGATTACTTACGTCCGCTCACCGACGTCGCCCAGGACGATGCGGCGAGGATTGCCTCGGCGGCAACAGGACGGGCGATGCCGGCAGTGCTCAGCGGGTTCGTCGGGCGTTAGAATCGATCATGCGTTTCGCACCCACCGCCATCGTCGTCTTCGTCGCCTCGGCCTCGCTCTTCGCGCAAAGCAAGAGCGCCAGCAAGAAATCTGCACCGCCGCCGAAACCGATCAGCATCAGCGGCTGCGTGACGCGTTCGGCTGACGACACCGCTTACACGGTCGAGGACGAGACCAACGGCACGTACCGCCTCAGCGGTACGGACGTGCGCGATTTTCTCGGTCAGAAAGTGCAGCTGAGCGGCGGCGTGATCGAAACGAAGAAACTGCGGATCAGAGGCGGATTGGTGCCGAACGCGAACGTCGCCGGTCAGGCCGGAGCGATCGATCCGACGCAGGCCGCCAACGCCGTTGCGGGGGGCCAGGCCCCAACGGGGAACGTCCAGCTCCCGGAATTCCGGGTGAAGAGCATCCGCCCGTTGGGCTCGAACTGCGGGAAGTAGCGGTTATTCGGGAGAGATCGACGCGCGACCGCAGTCGTCACAGCGAAGGTATACGACAGGCAGCGCTTCGGAACGGCCGATGATCTTGGCCGCCGGAGCGCCACAGCGCGGGCAGATAATTGCCGAAGCTGTCCGTTTTGCCATTATGAGAACTCCTTACAACAAGTAGTTAGACGCGCGTATCCCGATGAACGTCACACGAACCGCTCTTCTTATCGGCGTTTCTCTCGCAATGCTGAGCCATGTGGCCGCTCAGCAGCCTCGCCGCGTGGTCATCAGCGCTGGAACCGTCGTCGATGGCCGGGGGAATCTGGTGCGAAACACCCGAATCGTCGTCGAGGGGACTCGGATCGTGTCTCTAGATCCTACCGCGACCCCGGTCGATTACGACCTCAGCCATGAAACTGTCATGCCCGGGTGGATTGACACGCATATCCATCTCAACTGGCACTTCAACGAGAACCACAAGTCAGTGAGCGGCGGCGAGCCGCCGGAGCAGGCCGCGCTGTATACCGCTGAAGACGCGTGGGTTACGCTGCAGGGCGGCTTCACGACGGTCCAGAGCGTCGGCTCGGCCATCGACGGTCCGGTCCGCGACCGCATCGCCAACGGCCTGCTGCCTGGGCCCCGCGTGTTGACCTCCCTTCGTCAGATTCAGGACCGGAACGGCGACCCCGAGGCATTGCGCGCGCTCGTACGCAAGACAAAAGCCGATGGCGCCGACGTCATTAAGTTGTTTGCGACCACAGGTTTAGGCGCGGGCGGCAATCAGAGCATGTCGGACGCGCAAATCCAGGCGACGTGCAGCGAAGCCAAAGCCGTCGGTCTGCGCAGCGTCGTGCACGCCATTGGCGACGCCGGCGCGCGCGCGGCGGTCCTCGCAGGATGCACGTCGATCGAGCACGGGACCTTTCTCTCCGACGAGACGTTGACGCTGATGGCCCAGCGCGGCACCTACTTCGATCCGAACCTGCTGGTCTTGCACAACTATTTGGACAATCGCAGCGGATTCGATTTTTCTGCGCAAGCGCTCGAGACGCTCGAGAAGGGAATCGCGCCGACGATCGACATCCTGCGGCGCGCGCGAGCGCACAAGGTGAAGATCACGTTCGGGACCGATGCCGTCGCCGGCGCACACGGTCGCAATGCCGAAGAGTTCGTCTACCGCGTCCGCGACGCGCACGAAACGCCGATGGATGCGCTCGTCAGCGCGACGTCGATGTCCGCGGAATCGCTCGGTCTCGGTCGCGAGATCGGCACCATCGCGCCCGGCTACGAAGCGGATCTCGTCGCGACCGCACACAACCCGCTCGACGACATCACCGCCGTGCGTCAGGTCGTCTTCGTGATGAAAGCCGGCCGCGTGTTCGTCCATTAGTCGTAGCGCAGCCCTTCAGGGCTGCCGTGATCACGAAGCAGGCCTGAAGGCCTGCGCTACAAACGTCACGGCACGGCGTCACGATAAACGTCACGGCGTCACGATGTCACGACAGGACGTTGTTCGTCCTCGGATACCCGTACGTCGCGTAGATCGTCAGACCAATCACCAACCAGATCACCAGCCGCTCCCACGTCGCGATCGGGAGACCGACCATCTGCGCCAAACAGATGACCGCGCCCGCAATCGGCACGTAGGGAACGCCGGGCGTGCGGAACGGACGCGGGACATCGGGCGCCGTCTTCCGCAGGACGATGACGCCGATGCTGACGAGGACGAACGCGAGCAGCGTGCCGATGCTGACCAACTGTCCGAGGACGGTGATGGGCGTCAGCCCGGCGACGAGGGCGATGACGGTGCCGGTGATCATCGTGCTGAGATGCGGCGTCCGGAACCGCGGATGGATCGCGGCGAAGAACGGCGGCAGCAGTCCGTCACGGCTCATCGAGTAGAAGATGCGCGTCTGCGCGAGCAACTGCACGAGGATCGTGCTGAATAACCCGAAGAGCGCCGCGATCTTCACGAACGGCGCGAGCCACTTGATCCCGGTGGCATCGATGCCGACCGCCAGCGGATCGGCGACGTCGAGCTTCTGATACGGCACGATGCCGAGCAGGACGATCGCGACCGCGATGTACAACACCGTGCAAATCGCCAGCGACGACAGGATGCCGATCGGCATGTCGCGCGCGGGGTTCTTCGCTTCCTGCGCCGCCGTCGACACGGCGTCGAAGCCGATGTACGCAAAGAACATCACGCCGGCGCCGCGCAGGACGCCGCTCCATCCGAAATGCCCGAACTCGCCGGTGTTCGGCGGCACGAACGGCGTCAGGTGCGCGCGCGTGACGTAGGCGGCGCCCGCCGCGATGAAGACGACGAGCACCATTGACTTGATCAGCACGAGAACCGTGTTCGTGTCGGCCGATTCTTTGATCCCAATCAGCAGCAGTCCCGTGACGAGCACGACGACGAACATGGCGGGCAGGTTGAGCGGCGGCGCGGTGAGCGCCGCCGGAATGTGGATGCCCACGTCGCGCGCGAGGCTGACGAAATAGCCCGACCATCCGACCGCGACCGTCGACCCGCTGAGCGCGTACTCGAGAATCAAGTCCCAGCCGATGATCCACGCGAACAGCTGCCCTGCCGTTGCGTACGCGTACGTGTAGGCGCTGCCGGCGACCGGCACCATCGACGCAAATTCCGCGTAGCACAGGCCCGAAAACGCGCAGCCGACGGCCGAGATGATCATCGAGAAGACGAGCGCGGGTCCGGCATTCTGCGACGCCGCGGTCCCGGTCAACACGAAGATGCCCGTGCCGATGATCGATCCGATGCCGAGCGCGGTCAGGTTGAGCGGTCCGAGCGTCCGCCGCAGGCCACCCCGGTCCGCTTCGGCCTGCAATTCGCTCAGCGGTTTCGTCGAGAAAAGTGCCATGGGTGCCTAAGGGTGCCTAAGGTGCCTGGGGTGCGTCTTGGACGCAGAGGCCTGCTTGGGACGTTCTTAGCGGAGCGACGCGCGATATTCGGCTGGAGTGAAGCCGGTGTGTTGCTTGAAGCTGCGCGAGAAGTGACTTTGATCGTAGAAGCCAGCGGCGCAGGCGATGTCGCTGAGCGCGGCCGGACCGGCGAGCTGTCGCCGTGCGAAGTCGATCCGGAGCTGACGGACATACGACGCGAACGGCGTCTGGTAAACGCGCCTGAACGTGCGCGCGAGGTGGACCGGATGCACGCCGACTTTCTTCGCGACCGAGGCGAGCGGCAACGGTTCGGCGAAATGCTGCTCGACAAGCGCCAGCGCGACCTGCAGCCACAGCGGCGCGGTCGTCCAGTCCGCGGCTTTCGCCACCCGCCGCGACGCTTCGGCGAGGACGCCGAGCGTCAGGCTTTCGATCGCGATCCGCGACACCTCGTCACGCAGCCGGAACTCGCCGTAGAGTCGGTGGGCGAGATGCAGGAGCAAGCCGCGCTTGAAGACCGTCGATCGCGCCAGCACCGGCGCATGCTGCTTCGCCCGCGCGAGCCACGCCGAATCCATGTCGACGACGAGGACGCGCGCGCCCTGCTGACCCACGGCGTACGATCGCGGCTCGTCCGCGCAACAAAACAGCAGCGACGAGGCCGTGTAGTGTCCGGATTGAGCCGGACCGGCGTCGGTCAGCGAGCCGTTCAACACGAGCACGAACCGCGCGTGCGCGTTCTGCTCGCGGTGGATCTGGTGCCCCGGTTCGAACTCCACCTCGGCGAGCGTGAGACCACCCACCCGCCGCCAGCGGAGGATGTCGCCCGACGTGAAGTGCTTTGGCGGCTGGACCATCAATGGACCGCTTTAATGTAACCCCAACCCGACTTCTGCTTCGTGACGATTTCTTCGATGCCGTCCGGCACCGTCCCGACGTTCGGCAGCAGCTCGCTCTTGTCGACCTTTTGGTTCTTGAGCGAGATCTCGCACACCTTGAACGACACGTGCGGCCGCGCGATTGCCTGCTTCACTTCTTCGAGCTGACTCGTGCGTCCGGCGTGCACGAGCGCGAGGCCGCGGCCGTACATCACGACTTCCATGTCGGTCTCAGGGTTGACGGATCCCACCTCTTTCAGCCACCGCAGTACCGCGCCCTGATCCGCCGGATCGTCGCTCGTCAGATCGAACACGACTTTGTACGGCTTCGGCTTCGCCGGCGACTGTGTCCGAACCACGATCGCCGCAAGTGCGAGACAACCAACGACGGCGAGCGTCCTTTTCATAACGTGCTCCTGACGGCAGGCCTAAAGGCCTGCGCTACAACGGTCGCCAATCCGCCAATCAATCCGTCAATCAATCCGCAATCCGCAATCCGAAATCCGCAATGTCAGTGCTGCTGCGTCCCCGTCCGCTCCGGCGGCGCGTGCATTTCGTATTCCTTCGGCGGCTCGGCACCAAGCAGGTACCGCACGAAGTAATCCCACCGACGCCGGACCATGTAGGGCTCGTTGCCGAATCCATGCCCGCGGTTCGGCAGCATCAGCAGATCGAAGTCCTTGTTGGCCTTGATCAGTTCGTTGACGACGAGCAGCGTGTTCTCGGGCGGGACGTTGTTGTCGGTCGTGCCGTGCGCGAGCAGCAGGTGCCCCTTCAGGTTTTTCGCGACGAGCTCGTTCGCCTGGTTGTCGTAGTTCGTCGTCCCGTCGGCGTTCTTGTGCAGCAGCCCCTGCCACTTCTCCGCCCAGTCGTCCTCGTAGTTGCGGTTGTCGTGGCTGCCGGCCTCGGAGATGCCGACTTTGAAGAAATCCGGATAGCGGAACATCGCGTCCGCCGTCGCGTAGCCGCCGCCGGAGTGACCGTAGATGCCGGCGCGATCGATGTCGATGAACGGATAGCGCCGCGCGAGCTCTTTCATCGCCGCGACCTGATCCGGCAGC
>DASREL010000151.1:0-21190 GCA_035652075.1 Vicinamibacterales bacterium | reverse complement strand
GATATCGCCGGCAGCCCTGAAGGGCTGCGCTACGTCAGCCCAGATGATGTTGTAGCGCAGGCCTTCAGGCCTGCCTATCTGTCGCAAGACGAACTGCGCGAGCCGCTGCTGCTCTGCTATCGGTCGCTCATCGACACCGGCAACGAGCTCATCGCGCGCGGCCGGTTGACGGACATCCTACGTCGCGTCGCGACGTTCGGCCTCGTGCTCGCGCGGCTGGATATCCGTCAGGATTCGGCGCGCCATGCGGAAGCGATCGACTGGCTCGCGAAGCATCCGCGCGAGCGGATCGAATCGGCGCCCGACACCGTGCGGGACGTCGTCGACACGTTTCGCGCGGCCGCCGAGATCCATCCCGAGTCGCTCGGTGCGTACGTCATCACGATGGCGAGACGCGCCGAGGACGTCCTCGCGGTCGATTCGCTGCAGCGTCACGCGAAGACGGCGCATCCCCAGCGGATCGTGCCGCTCTTCGAGACCGCTGACGATCTCGACGCGGCGCCGGACGTGCTGCGCCGCCTGTTTGCGATTCCGTGGTATCGGCAGCGGATCCGCGGTCATCAGGAAGTGATGGTCGGCTACTCGGATTCGGCGAAAGATGCGGGACGCTTCAGCGCAGCCTGGGCGTTGTACCGCGCGCAGGAGGCGATCGTGCGCGTCTGCGCCGAGCACAACATCCGCCTGACGTTGTTCCACGGCCGCGGCGGCAGCGTCGGCCGCGGAGGTGGACCGACGTATCTCGCGATTCAGTCACAGCCGCCGGGATCCGTCAACGGCACGCTCCGTGTCACCGAACAGGGCGAGATGATCCAGGCGAAGTTCGGACTGCGCGACATCGCGGCGCGGACGCTGGAGATTTACACGACCGCGACGCTCGACGCGACGCTCACGCCTCCAGTCGGACCGAAACCCGAATGGCGCGCGTGCATGGATCGGCTGTACGACGAGGGCCGCTCGTCGTATCGCGCAGTGGTCCGTGACGATCCGCGGTTCGTCGCCTATTTCCGTCAAGCGACGCCCGAGCCGGAATTGCGGACGATCAACATCGGCAGCCGTCCTGCGCGGCGTCCGTCCGGCGGAGGCGGCGTCGAGAGCCTGCGCGCGATCCCATGGCAATTCGCGTGGACGCAAACGCGACTGCTGCTCGCGTCGTGGCTCGGCGTCGATGCGGCGCTCGGCACGGCCTCCGCGCGCGGCGACGACGCCTTGCTGGCGGAGATGTACGACGAGTGGCCCTATTTCCGCTCGACGATCGATTTGATGGAAATGGTCTTGGCGAAAGCCGACGCGCGCATCGCCGCCTTGTACGACCGCGAACTCGTCTCCGCCGATCTGCAGCCCGTCGGCCACGGCATGCGCGACAGGCTCGCGACGGCGATCGCGGCCATCCTGCGTGTCACGCGCCATCGCGCGCTCGTCGAGAACAACCCGGTCCTGCGCCGCTCGATCGACGTCCGCAACCCGTACGTCGATCCGATCAACCTGGTGCAGATCGAACTACTGCGGCGGCTGCGCCGCAGCACCTCCGACGACGAGCGGTTACATCACGCGTTCGTCGTGACCGTCAACGGCATCGCCGCGGGGCTGAGAAATACCGGATAATGTGCCATTTCAGTGAACGGACTCCGGCGGTTCCGAGGATCCGTCTTCGTCGACCTCTTCATCCGGTTCGGCGAGCGGCAGGTCTTCTTCGCGCGTCGGTTGCTCGATGAGGATGGGCGCTTCCAGGCCGAGCGCTTCGGCCATGTCCTCGACCTTCGGCAGATCGGCGAGATCGTTCAGGCCGAAGCGAATCAGGAACTCGCGCGTCGTGGCGTAGAGGAACGGGCGTCCGACGACCTGTTTGCGACCGACGATCTTGATGAGCCCTCGTTCGAGCAGCGTGTTGAGGACGCCGGACGTGTTGACGCCGCGGACGTCGGTGATCTCCGCTGCGGTGATCGGCTGCCGATACGCGATGACGGCAAGCGATTCCAGCGCCTGCACGGTCAGCTTCTGCGTCGTCCGCTCGTGGAACAGGCGGCGGACCCATTCGTGAAGGTCGGGTCGCGTGACGATTTGATAGCCGCCTGCGACTTCGACCAGCGCCAACCCGCCAGGGCGCTCGTAGTCTTTCTTCAGCTCGTCGATCGCGGCCTGCACGTCTTCCTTTGGCTCGTTGTCGAGCAGCTTGAAGATCTGCTTGGGCGTCAGCGGTTCGGGCGATGCGAAGATCAGCGCCTCGACGATGGCTCTGAGCTCGGCCGAGGCAAGACGAGGTCCTTCCTCGATCCCTTGTCCTTCCTGGCTTTCCTGCGGCTCGAGGCCGTCCTGCCCATCTTTCCGTTCGTCATCCATGGTGAGTCTCTGGATCTCCAATCGGGTGCGGCGCGTCCGCGGGACGCGCGCGTTTGTAGACGCGAATCGGACCGCACGTCCCCTGCTGGAAGACGCGCACCAGTTTCAACCGGATCATCTCCAACAACGCGAGGAACGTCACGACCAGACCGCTGCGATCGTTGACGTCGGCGAACAGATCTTCGAAGCCGCACGCTTCCGTTTCGGACAGGCGGGCGAGCAACTGATCGATGCGGAGCTCCACCGGGATCTCCTCCGGCGGCAACAGGACCTTCGGCCGCAGCTTCGCGCGCTGGACGACCGATTGAAAGGCGTTGAGCAGGCTGAAGAGGTCGACTTCGAGCTCGGGTTCGTAGTCGTCGCCGGCAATCGCCGCGACCCGCTCGTCGGGTCGCTGCCACTGTGCCGCGCGCCACTGCTCGCGTTCGTGCAGCAGGCCCGCCGCCGCTTTGAATTTCTGATGCTCGAGCAGCCGGCGCACGAGCGCGTCACGTGGATCTTCTTCGGCCTCGCCTTCCACGCCGGCCGCTGTTTCGGGCCGCGGAAGCAGCATCTTCGATTTGATGTGAATCAGCGTCGCCGCCATGACCAGAAAGTCGCCGGCGACATCGAGGTTCAGCTCGCGCATGAAGTCGATGGCGTCGAGGTACTGCTGCGTGATCAACGCGATCGGGATGTCGTGGACGTCGATCTCGTTCTTCTTGATCAGAAACAGCAAGAGATCGAGCGGGCCCTCGAACATCGAGAGCTTGACCGGAAAGGCGTCCGGCGCCGATTCAAAATCCGGGTGCGACGATTCGGTCATCGATACGTAATCTTCATGGCCTCACGCACGCGCGCCATCGTGTTCTGCGCGATCGCCCGCGCGCGCGCGGATCCGTCGAACAGGATGTGTTTCAGCCGATCCGGATCGGCGAGCACCGCCGACCGGCGCTCGCGGATCGGATCGAGTTTCTTGTTCAGCGCATCGGCCAGCTTGCGCTTCACCTCGACGTCGCCCACTTTGCCCGCGCGGTAGCGCGTTTTGAGATCGTCGACTTCGAGCACGTCCGGATTGAACGCGTCATGGTAGATGAACACAGGATTCCCTTCGACGGTGCCTGGGATGTCGGCGCGCACACGTTTCGGGTCCGTGTACATCGACATCACCTTCTTCCGCACGTCCTCCGGCGAGTCCGACAAGAGAATCGTGTTGCCGATGCTCTTGCTCATCTTCTTGCCGCCGTCGAGGCCGGGCAGCCGGGCCACCGACGTCAGCATCGGCTGCGCCTCGACCAGCACGTCGCCGTAGAAATTATTGAACCGCCGCACCGCCTCGCGGCCCATCTCGAGGTGCGCCACCTGATCATCGCCGACAGGCACGAAGCGGCCGTCGTACATCGCCACGTCGGCAGTCTGCAGCAGCGGATAGCCGAGAAATCCGATCGATGAGAGATCCTTGTCCTTGAGGTTTTCCTGCTGCTCTTTATACGTCGGCACCCGTTCGAGCCACGGCACCGGCACGACCATCGAGAGCAGCAAATACAACTCGGCGTGCTCGGGCACGAGCGACTGGACGAAGAACGTGCTCTTCTCCGGGTCGAGGCCCGCGCCGATCCAGTCAGCCGCCACCTCGTAAGTGTTCGCCGTGATGCGCGCCGTGTTGGCGTACTCGCTCGTCAGCGCGTGCCAGTCGGCGATGAAGTAGAAGCAGTCGTACTGCTCCTGCATCGCAACCCAGTTACTGAGCGCCCCAACGAGGTGACCGATGTGCAGCGCGCCCGTCGGGCGCATGCCGGAGACGACGCGAGGACGGTTCATTACTGCAGCCAAGAGAGCAAGAGGCGCGACGGCGGGATCACGAGATATTCGAAACCGCGAGTCAGCATCAGCGCATACAACAACAGAAATCCGTACGGGCGCACGATCGCGTTGAAGCGATAGGCAATCCGTCCCGGCAGCAGACCGCTCAGCACGTTGCCACCGTCGAGCGGCGGAATCGGGATCATATTGAACACGGCGAGCAGGACGTTCAACTGCAGCGCGCGGCTCAACAGGGCTGCGATGAACGCCGACACGTTCGACTCGCCGAGGACGACCGGCGACACCGGCAGGATGCGCATCAGGATCGCCGCGGCGATCGCCATCAGCAGATTGCTCGCCGGCCCCGCGGCGGCGACAAGCATGTAGTCACGGCGCGGGCTCCGCAATTGCCGTGGATTGACCGGCACGGGCTTCGCCCATCCAATCAGCGGCACGCCGCTGACCATCGCGAGCAGCGGAAAGATCACCGTCCCGACCAGATCGGCGTGCACGATCGGATTCAACGACACGCGCCCCAGCAGGCGCGCCGTCGAATCGCCGAGCCGATCGGCCGTCCACGCATGCGCCATCTCGTGGACTGTGAGCGAAAACAGCAACACGATGAACGCGATAAAGATCTGCGCGACGTTGATGTCCATCACGGGAACTGACAGTTTAGCTGCCCTTCAAGAAGAACGCCAATACCGCATCAGCCGTTTTGGCGCCGACAACCGCTGCCAGCTCTTCGCGCGTAGCGCGGCGTACGCCGGCGAGGCTGCCGAACGTGGTCAACAGCGTTTTCCGCCGTCTCGGCCCAATGCCCGGAACGTGATCCAACTCGGACCGAAGATCGCGCATGCTCCGCGCTTTCCGGTGGAACGTGACCGCGAAGCGATGCGCCTCGTCGCGAATCCGCTGAATCAGGAGCAGCGCGGGATCGGTCGCCGGCAACGCGATCGCATCCTCGCGATCGCGCGTGAACAGCAGCTCTTCTTTCTTCGCGATCCCAACCGCCACGAGATTCGCCAGCCCGAGTTCCTCGAGCGCGGCGTACGCCGCGGCGAGTTGTCCCTTGCCGCCGTCGATCAGCACGAGATCCGGAAACGGACCGCCGAGTTCGAGCAGCTTCCGGTACCGACGCAGCACGACCTGATGCATCGCGGCGAAGTCGTCTTGGAACCGTGAATCGTGATTCGTGGGTCGTGGGTCGTTCCCCGAATCACGACTCACGACGGATGAATCACGACGGATCCGGTACTTCCGATAGTCGCTGCGCCGCATGCGACCGTCCTCGCACACGACCATCGACGCGACCGTTTCGCTGCCCTGGATCGTCGAGATGTCGAAGCACTCGATCCGCCGCGGCAGCGTCGGGAGTTGCAGGACGTGCTGCAGCGTCTCGAGCGCGTCGTACTGCGCCGCGCGCGCCTGGTTGAACCGCGTCTGATACGCAATGCCCGCGTTCCTGTTCGCCAGGTCGACGAAATGACGCTTGTCGCCGCGCTGCGGCACGAGGATCTTCACCTTCCGCTGCGCGCGTGCCGACAGATAGGCTTCGAGCGCTTCGCGTTCTTCCGGTTCGGTCGGCGCGTGGATCTCGGGCGGCGCGCCGCGCAGCTCGTAGAACTGCTGGATCGCGGCCGTCAGCACCTCTCCATCCGTCGTCCCCACAATCGCATCGTCGGATCCCAATTCGACGCGTTCGACGACGCGGCCGCTGCGGACCTGAAAGACCTGGACGACGACGCCGGCGGGACCGCGTTTCACGCCAAACACGTCGCGGTGGCCCAGTTCGACCGTCGCCATCTTCTGCTGCCGATCGTGAAGCGCCTGCACCGTGCGCATCGCATCGCGCAACTGCGCCGCCTCTTCGAAGCGTTCTCCTTCGGCGGCGGCGAGCATGCGCGTCCGCAGCGTCTTCGCCAGCTCGTCGTTTTTCCCTTCCAGAAACATCTGCGTCAAGCCGACGGCGCGCGTGTAGTCATCCGGCGCGCAGATGGTGTCGACGCACGGCGCGATACAGCGCTTGATGTCGTACTCGAGGCACGGACGGCCGCGCTTGCCGGTGATCACCTCGTTGCACGACCGGATCCCGAAGAGCCGGTGCGTCAGCGCCATCGTTTTGCGTGCAAAGTGCGCCGGCAGGAACGGCCCCGCGTAGAAGCTGCCGTCGCGCTCGACGCGGCGCGCCACGAGGACCCGCGGGAAGGGTTCGTTCGTCGTCAACTGCAGGTACGGGTAATTCTTGTCGTCGCGCAGCAGGATGTTGTATTTGGGCGTCCGCTGCTTGATCAGATTGTTTTCGAGCGCCAACGCCTCGACGACCGAGTCGGTGACGATGAATTCGAGCCTGGCGATCTCGTCGAGGAGGGCGTCGGTCTTCGGATCGGCGCCGTAGGCGCCAAGGTAGTTGCGGACGCGATCGCGAAGGGCGCGCGCCTTGCCCACATAAATCGTGTCGCCATCCGTGTTGAAGTACAGATAGACCCCGGGCTGCTCCGGCAGCCGGGCAATCTGCTCCTTGAGATCGTGGATGGCCATACAGTACTATGTCGCGATTTCTCTAAGTGTCTGAACCCTCCATTATAAGCGCTGAAATGCCCACGGCCCGAGCCACTGTTACACGCATGCCGCCCGAACGCCCCAGGGACCGGGTGACCTTCACCGGGCTCATCGGTAAGGTCTGCATGTTTCCGCTGCGCGCGATCATCCACACCTGCGTCGCGCTGCGCATCCACCCGAATGTCCTGACGTTCGTCGGCGTCGTGATCAACGTCGCCGCCGCGTGGTCGCTGGCGCTCGGCAAGTTCATGACGGCGTTCGTCATCATGCTCGTCGCGAACATCTTCGACTTCATCGACGGCAAGGTCGCACACGAACTCCAGCTGCAGTCGAAGTTCGGCGCGTTCTGGGATTCGACGCTCGATCGCTTCTCGGATCTGGCGCTGCTGACGGGGTTGATCTTCCTGTATTCGAAGCTCGGGCGCAGCGATTACGTGCTCATCGCCGCGCTGACGCTGATTTTCTCAATCATGACGAGCTACGCGCGCGCCCGCGCCGAGTCGCTCGTCGAGCGCTGCAAAGTCGGCTTCATGGAACGACCCGAGCGCATCGTGCTCTTCATGATCGGCGCATCCACCAATCGCATGGCTGCGGTGCTCTGGGTCGTCCTCGCCTTGTCGATTCTCGCGGTGGCCAACCGCATTTACTACACGTACCTCGCGCTCAATCGCCTGCCGATGCCGACGCGCGACGGCTTCGCCGGCTTCTTCAACCGCGCATTTTTCTGGACCGACGAACGCGCGACGCTGTCGTACGACCTCTGGGTGATTGCGATTCTCGCGTTCGTGTGGCTGACGCCGCCTGACTGGCTCGGCGACCCGACGGCCACCGGTCCCGGTCTCATCGGCCTGCTGACGTCAAGGTTGTGATCACCCTGCCGCTCTTCGGCGTGCTGTTCGCGCTGCACAGCGCGACCGGCGCGGCGCGCGCGGCGGCCGTCAAGCCGGCGACGCCGCCTGTCAGCGTCAACATCGTCCACCACAAGCTCAAACGCGGTACGACGGCGGCGTATCAGGCGCTCGAAGCGAACATCGTCAGCGCGTACGAACGCGCGAAGATGCCGCTCTACTGGTTGACGTTCCAGGCCGCGAAAGACCCGCGCGACGTGCTGTATCTCAACGTGTTCAATACGCCCGACGGGTTCGAGCAGGCGTCCGAATCGTTCCGCACCTTGTCGCCCGCGCATCCCGAGTTGATTCGGTTATCGACGCGGCTGACCGCCATGGTCGAAGCGCAGACCAGCGTGCTGACGACGCGTCGAGACGAGATCGCCTACACGCGATCGGACGTCGACTTCCGGAATCTCCACGCGTTGGTGCTGGCGACGTATCGGATCAAGCCCGGGCACGAAGGCAAGTTCATGGATGCCCTGCGGAAGGCGGCGGGCGCCGGCGCGCCGTGGCTGGTGTACGAGTCGAACACCGATCCGACGTTCGTCGTGATCGCGCCGCTCAAATCGCGCAGCGAGGCGCGGCATGCCGTGTCGCTCGCGGGACCCTTGCGGGCGCTGCGTGGATCGTATCGGGAAACGCGCGAAGTCTACGTCCTCGTGCCCGCGATCAGCCGGCGTCCTACGCTCGCTTCTTCTTCGCGACAGGCTTCTCGACCGTAGCCTTCGCCGGCTTCTTCTTCTGCGTGCTGACGGCGTCGAGGCTCTTCTTCAACGCCTCCATCAAGTTCACGACCTTCGGCGGCGCCGCGGCCGTCGTCGCGACGACTTCTTCGCCGGCGATCTTCGCGTCGATGATCTTCTGCAGTCCTTCGCGGTACTCGTCCTTGTAGTCGGACAGGTTCAACGGCCCTTCGAACGTCGAGATCACCTGCTTCGCGAGCTTGATCTCCTCCGGCTTCACGTTCGTCGGCACCGAGCTGAGTTCGTCGACGGCATCGACGCTGCGGATTTCGGCGGCGTGATGCAGCGTGTACATCACGATGCCGCGGCCGTGCGGCTTGACGGCAACGAGATACTCACGGCCGTACAGCGCCAGCTTGCCGACGCCCACCTTGCCTTGCATCCCGTCGCGCATGACCGCGAACGCGTCGGCGGCGACGCCGCCATCGGGCGCAAGATAGTACGCACGGTCGACGTACATCGGATCGATTGATTTCTCGTCGGCGAACTGCACGAGATCGATCACGCGCGTCGACTCGGGCCGCACCTTGTCGAAGTCGTCCTCGGACAGGACGACGTAGCGTCCCTTCTCGAACTCGTAACCCTTGACGATCTCGCTGTTCGGCACTTCGCGCTCGCAGTGCGGGCACCAGCGTTTCTGCTGAATGCGCGTCTGACACTCGCCGTGCAGCTGGTTGAACGAGATCGATCCGCTCGACTCGGTCGCCGGGAACACCTTGATCGGGATGTTCACCAGGCTGATTTTCAGAAAGCCCTTCCAGGTCGCTCTAGCCGCCATACGTGTAATTATCGGGGGCTGGAGGCTGGAGGCTAGAGGCTGGTCAGTCGTCGGTCAGATGCAGGCCGGAATGCTGGGCTGGATGGTCGCCAATCTTCGTCTCGACGACCCGTTTCGCCGCGCGGTATTGGTCGCCGGGGACGATGAGACGGCGTGCAAGGTTGCGCAGCCGCGAGACGACGATGAGCGTCGCGTAGTGTTCCCCTTCGCGCCAGCTGACGCCGCCCACGTCCGTATAGGGAATGAACTCGGTGTCGGCCCAGATGCCGTCCTCGTAAAACCCACGGCCGATCCGGCGGCTCAGCGGCAGCAGATAGGCGTAGTAGGCGAACATCATCGTTTCGCCGAACGCCTGGACGCGCAGCACGAAGATCTTGACGAAGACCAGAATGCCGAGCGCCACGCCCATCGCGAGCGCCATCTGGTAATACGGCGGCTTCGGCGACGGCCAAATCAGGATCGCGGTGTTCTTGCGCTTGAGGTAGCGCGTGTAGTCGAGGACCAGCTTCGCGTTCGCCACAAAGAATCCGGCGCCGAGCAGCAGCAGGACCACAGTCAGAACACGTTGCGACGTCACGAGCCGATTGTAGCGAATCGGGGATTCGAGTTTAACCACAGAAGCCACGGAATCCACGGAACAGCGATTCCGTGCGTTCCGTGAGTTCTGTGGTTATGTCTTTTCGACGGACGCGAGATGGGGATCGAAGCAGTGGCGGCAGCGCGCTTCGTACATGCCGGTCGCGCCGACGAGGACGCGGTCGCTGCTCGCGACGAGGCGCTGCGTGTGGTTCGCGGGATCTCCGCACACGACGCAAATCGCGAGCGTCTTCGTGATGTATTCCGCGATCGCGAGGAGCTGCGGCATCGGCTCGAACGGACGGCCGAGATAATCCTGATCCAGCCCGGCGACGATGACGCGCTTGCCGCGGTCCGCGAGCGTGTTGCACGCGGCCGGCAGGTTCGCGTCGAAGAACTGCCCTTCGTCGATGCCGACGACTTCCGTGTCGTCGGCCACCTGCGCCAGCATCTCGTCCGAGTTCCGGACGTTCGTCGACGCAATCCGCATGTCGCTGTGCGAGACGATGTGATCGTCGCTGTAGCGGTTGTCGATGAGCGGTTTGAAGATCTGGACTTTCTGCTTGGCGATCTGCGCACGGCGCAGCCGGCGAATCAATTCTTCGCTCTTGCCGCTGAACATGCTGCCGGTGACGACTTCAATCCACCCATGCTGCGGCTTGCTGCGGACAACGTCCATCAGACCCGGCCCTGATATTCCCCGGTTTCCGTGTTGACGCGGATCTTGTCGCCCTCGTTGATGAACGAGGGGACGTTGACGACGAGTCCGGTTTCGAGCGTCGCCGGCTTGATCTGCGCGCTCGCGGTCGCGCCCTTGATGCCGGGCACCGTCTCTTTCACCGTGAGATCCACCGTCGGCGGCAGTTCGATGCCGACCGGCTCGTCGTTGTACAGCTCGACGCGGATCGTCATGTCCGCCATCAAGTAGTCCTTCGAGTCGCCGAGCGCTTCGGCGGAAATGTGGATCTGCTCGTAGTTCGACGTGTCCATGAAGTAGAACATGTCGCCGTCGTTGTAGAGGTACTGCATCTCGCGCTCGTCCAGAACCGCACGTTCGACGTCTTCTTCCGCGCGGAACTTGTGGTCGTTGAGCGTGCTGGTCCGGATGTTCCGCATGCGCACCTGGATGTGCGCCCGCTTGTTGCCCGGCGTGAGGTGATGCAAATCGAGGATGCGGAAGAGGTCGGCGCCGACCTTGATCAACATGCCTTTCCGCAGCCGTGTCGCTTGTACTGAATAGGCCATCGTCTACCTGTAGAACCTTGCGATCGTAGCACATATGCTACGATGAAAATCGTGGCGTTTACGCGCTGGGATCCGCTGCGCGATCTGCTCGCACTGCACGAACAACTGGGACATCTCGTCGGCACTGATGCACCCGGCTGGACACCGCCGGTCGATCTGTACGAAACCGCCGACGCCTTCATCCTGACCGCCGAACTCCCCGGCTTGAGCCGCGAACAAATCGACATCCACGCCGAAGAGACGCGCATCGTCATTCGCGGCGCGCGCGGCGGCGCGAACGAAGGACGCGAGATCGCGTGCGAGCAATATCACCGCGTCGAACGCGGACACGGCCGCTTCTCGCGCGCGTTCACGCTGCCCGAAGCGATCAACGTCGAGGCGATCGTCGCCGAGCTCAAAGACGGCGTGCTGACCGTCACGCTGCCGAAGTCGGGCGACCGCTCCGCGCGTCGCATCACCGTCAGCTGATTCCGATGTTCCGCCGTGTTGCGCTCTCGCTCGTGCTCGTCGTCGCCGGCTTCGTCGGCGGCCTCGTCGTCACCGGCCGCATGCGTACAGCCACCGAATCCGCTGCCGCACCCAACGCATCGGTCGCACCGGCAGAAGCGCAGCGCGCACCTGGCACCACGGCACCTGGCACCCTGGCACCTGTGGCAGCCGGCACCACCGACTTCACGCGCGTAGCGGCACAAGCCGTCAAAGGCGTCGCCAACATCTCGTCGCTGCAAGTCGTCCGGCAGCCGAACTCGCCCTTCTCGAGCGATCCGTTCTTCCGCTACTTCTTCGGCGATGACGACTCGTTCGGCTCGCGCGATCGCCGGTCGATGAGCCTCGGATCCGGCGTCATCATTTCGCCCGACGGCTACATCGTCACGAACAACCACGTCATCGGCGAAAACGGCGGACGCGTCACGCGGACCGAGATCACGATCACGCTGCCGGACAAGCGCGAAATCCGCGGACGCATCATCGGCGCGGATCCGGCGACCGACATCGCGCTCGTCAAAGCGAATCTCACTGGGCTTGCCGTCGTGCCGTGGGGTGATTCGACGCAACTGAAGATCGGCGAGTGGGTGCTGGCCGTCGGCAGTCCGTTCTCTCTCAGCCAGACGGTCACGGCCGGCATCATCAGTGCCGTCGGCCGTTCGAATCTCGGCTTCGCCGACTACGAGGATTTCATCCAGACGGACGCGGCGATCAATCCTGGCAACTCCGGCGGCGCGCTGATCAACACGCGCGGGGAGTTGATCGGCATCAATACCGGCATCTACAGCCAGAGCGGCGGCTACATGGGCATCGGCTTCGCGGTGCCGAGCAACCTCGCGCGGCACGTCGTCGACGACCTGATGAAGTACGGCGAGGTCCGGCGGGGGTCGATCGGATCGATCAGCATCGAGAAGCTGACGCCGGAGTGGGCCGGCGAACTCGGCGCGCCGAACACGAAGGGTGCGCTCGTGTCGCGCATGACGCGCGCGTCAGAGGCGTACGAAGCGGGCCTGCGCCCTGGCGACATCATCGTCGGCTTCAACGGTCAGGCGATCGACGATCCGTCGCAGTTCTCACGCATGGTCGCGGACGCGAAGGTCGGGACGACCGCCACGGTCAAGATCCTCCGCAACGGCCGCGCCATGGAGTTCAAACTGCCGATCGTATCGAGCTCGACGCGCCGTTAAGACTCCACCACGCTTCGAAATCCTTGAACGACCGACTGAGACGCACGGGCTGCGTCAGCGCATTCGCCACCACTTCCGCTGTCTTGTAGCCGTTCCCGGTGACACATACGACGATCGATTCGTCGCGTGGGATCGTGCCGCGGCGAACCAATTCAATCGTCGCCGCGAGCGTCGTCCCGCCCGCCGGCTCGGTGAAGATGCCTTCCGTTTCCGCCAGCAGCCGAATCGCGTCGACGATCTGATCGTCGCGTACGGCCGCGCCGCTGCCACCGGTGGACCGAATGCTTTGCAGCACCTGATACCCGTCGGCCGGATTGCCGATCGCGATCGATTTCGCGATCGTGCTCGGCCGCACCGGCTCGGGATAGTCGATGCCCGCCTCGAGCGCGTTGATGACCGGCGAGCAGCCCGCCGCTTGAGCCGCGTGGATCTTCGGCAGCGCGCCATCCACCAGACCGATGCGCTGCAGTTCGCGAAGGCCGCGCGTGATGCGCGGCAGCAGCGTCCCGCCGGCGACCGGCGACACCAGATGCTGCGGATACTTCCATCCGAGCTGCTCGACGATCTCGAAGCCGAGCGTCTTCGCCCCTTCCGCGTAATACGACCGTAAGTTGATGTTGACGAAGCCCCATCGATAACGATCGGCGACTTGCGTGCAGAGCCGATTCACGTCGTCGTAGTTGCCGGCGATCGCGAGGATCGTCGGATTGAAGATTGCGGACCCGAGGATCTTGCCTGCTTCGAGACTGTCGGGGATGAAGACGCAGCAATCGATGCCGAGCCGCGCCGCGTGCGCCGACACGCTGTTCGCGAGATTGCCTGTGGACGCACACGCAAGGACGCTGAATCCGAGTTCCACCGCGCGCGTCGCCGCCACCGAGACAACGCGATCTTTGTACGACAGCGTCGGATGGTTGACCGAATCGTCCTTGATATACAGTTCGCTGACGCCGAGCCGCTCCGCCAGCCGATCGCAGCGCACGAGCGGCGTGAACCCGGAATTGAACCCCGTTCGCGGCGCGCCCGTGATTGGCAACAGCTCGCGATAGCGCCACAGGTTCTTCGGCCTCGCCGCGATCTCGTCGCGCGTCAGGTGAATCGCGCCGTAGTCGTAGATCGGCTCGAGCGGACCGAGACACTTCTCGCAGACATACGTCGCGTCCGGCGGGAACTGCGCCTTACAGAGATGACACTGCAATCCGATCACACGTCCTCCATTGCGGAGCAGGAATCACCGCCGCGCGGTCGCGCGCGATGGCCACGAGATCGCTGATGATGGCGACCGCGGTGGCGTCGCCGCCGGCACCGATGCCGAAGATACCCGTCTCGCCCGAATGCTCGCCCACGATAAGCGCGGCGTTTGCCGGACCGGACGTCCTGCCGAAGATCGACGCGCGAGGAACGGCCTTCGGCGTCACGGCCGCGGTCAGCACCTGCGATCGATAGTCGAACGACGCGGCCGCAATCTGACGAATCGTGTGGCCCTCGCGCGCCGCCTGCTCGAAGTCGCTCGCGCCAATTGCCGCGCAGCTCTGACGCTCGATGTCACGAGGATCGACGACGACGTGGAACGCGAGGCCGCACAGGATCGCCAGCTTCGCCGCCGCGTCGTCACCGTCGAGGTCTGCCGAGGGATCCGCTTCGGCGAAACCTCTCAGCCGCGCATCCGCGAGCGCCGCGTCCAGCGTGCACCCGGTCGCCTCGATCGTCGACAGCACGGCGTTTGTCGTGCCGTTGAGAATGGCGGTGATGCTCGTAATGCGATCGCCTGACAGCCCCTCGCCGATCGCGCGGACGATGGGCATCGCGCCGCCCACCGCGGCTTCGAACCGCAGTTGACGTCCCTGCCGCGCCGCGAGCCGCTGCAGGCTGAGGCCGTGACGCGCGATCACCTGTTTGTTGGCCGTGACGACCGACTTGCCGGCACGCAGCGCCGATTCGATCCAGGCGGCGGCCGGCTCGAGACCGCCGATCGTTTCGACGATGACGTCGACGTCGCTGTGCAGCGCGTCATCGAACGCGTCGCTCCAGGCAACGGGCAATTCGCCGTGCGCGTGGCGTTTCTGCGCCGCGCGACGGTCGACGATGTGCGTGAGTTCGAGACCGTGGATCCGATCACGAGTGGCGAGGCGGTACGCGACGGCGGAACCGACGTGACCGAAACCGACTAGAGCGATGCGACACCGAGGCTTCACGATCTCCCTCATCTGCAGGAATTGGCACCTGAACCGCGATGTTCCGCGTGGTTGCCGTGGCGTCCTCGGGCCTGTCCCTCAGCCACTCTGGATAAAGAAGGGGCTATTCAGTTGTTGCCGAGGACTATAGCAACCGCGGCAGACTGAGTCAAATCAACGTATATAGATATAGGCATTCATGCTGAACACTCGCCGTCCATCACCACCGGCGCGAATTCCTGCGACTCGCCCAGGTCGACGAAGTCATCGGGCACCGCATCCTCCGATGACAGCCGTTCCAGATCCGCGAGTTCGACCCGGATGCGATCGAGCTCCACGCGCGCGAAGAATGCCGTCGCCGACTCCCCCACGCGACGGTCGCGGTCGTAGATCGCGAGCAGACGCTCGACGGCATCCGGAATGCGCCGCGCCGGAATCTTCGCGACGAGACGGCCGAACGTCGCCCCGGTGTCCGTCGCGCCGCCGCCGACCAGGACGAAGTACTGCGGTACGGCGCGGCCGCCGATGCGGCGCACGCTGCCCTGAAATCCGATCGTGGCGACATGATGCTGGCCGCAGCCGTTCGGGCAGCCGCTGATCTTGATCCGCGCGCCGTCGGCTTTCGCGATCAGATCCGGATGCGCGCGCAAATGTTCCTCGAGCAGCCGGCCAAGCCCGCGTGACTGCGTCACGGCCAGACGGCACGACTCCGCGCCAGGGCAACTCAACACGTCGGCGACCGTCGTCGCATCGCCTTTGTCGAGCCCCGCGGCCGCGAGGCGTCGATACAACTGACGAATGTCACACGAGTTCACCCACCGAAAGACGACGTTCTGATCGATCGTGACGCGAACGGTGCCGTCCGAATAGGCGCGCGACAGCTCCGCCAGCACGCGCCACTGCTCCGTCGTCACGTCGCCGAGCGGCACCGTGGCGGTGACGATGGCGAATCCGAATTGTTTTTGCGGACGGACGTTCGTCGATCGCCACCGGGTGTACCGCTCGTCTCCCGTGCCGAGCACGGGGACGACGCGTGGCGTGAGCCCCGGACCGGAAATGCGTCCTTCCGTCACGCGACTCGCCACTGCACCGATCGACGGCGCCGGCGCCTTCATGCCATCCGGTTTCGATTCGGTCGCGGGCGAATCGAGATCCAGCATCGGCACGTCGCCGCGCAGCCGGCACGCCGTCAACTCGCGCTCGTACTCTTCGCGCCAGCGCGCCCATCCAAGCTGCTTGATCATGAATTTCATGCGATTCCGCTGCTTGTGCTCGTAATCGCCGAATTTCTTGAACACGCGCAGGATGGCCTCTGCGCACCGCAGAATCTCGGACGCCGGAAGGAATTCGTGCAGGAGCCCTGCGTTCGTCACCATGATCGCCGTCCCGCCGCCGGCCGTGACGCGAAACCCGCGTCCGTCGCCGGGACCGAGCACCGCGCGGAAGCCGAGATCGTTGATCGCCGTCAGGATGTGATCGCCGGCGCATCCCTCGAACGCGATTTTGAACTTGCGCGGCAGCGTGGAACTGAGCGGATGGCGCAGGAGGAACCGCGTCATCGCCTCCGCGTACGGCGTCACGTCGAATCGCTCGTCGTGCGCGACGCCCGCGTACGGGCAACCGGTGATGTTGCGCACCGAATTGCCGCACGCTTCCCTCGTCGTCAAACCGGCCTCGGCCAGCCGCTCCATCGCCGGCTCGACGTCATGCAGCTTCACGAAGTGGAACTGGACGTTCTGCCGCGTCGTGATGTGGCCGAAGCCGCGCGAATAGCGGTCCGCGACGTCGGCGAGCGCCTCGAGCTGTTCCGCCGCAAGCACACCCTGCGGAATCTTGACGCGCAGCATCTGCGCGTCGAAGTCCTGCCGCTGACCGTAGGTGCCGCGCACCAGGCGGAACTGCCGCCACTGGTCGGGCGTGATTTCGCCGCGCTCGTACTTCTCGAGCGTCTCGACGAACTCGTCGATGTCGGCGTGCGACGCAAACGAGAGTCGCGCGCGGCCGAAGGTTTTCGGATCGTCTACAACTGACATGTTGTCCTCGAGGCAGGCCTGAAGGCCTGCGCTACATCCGCACCAAGCGCCACCACATCTCCAATCACGATCGTTCCCGCACCGGTCGAATCGATGTCGACGCCTGCGGCCAGTTCGCCGAGCGTGCCGCGCCAGGTCTGCTGTTGCGGCCTCGTCGCATCGACGACGATCGCGGCTGGCGTGCCGCGGGACCAGCCGCGATCGATCAGCGCGCACGCGTGCGCGGCGGATCGGCCGAGGCCCATCAGGATGACGAGCGTGATCCCGTTCGGCTGCAGCGCGCCAATCGTCGACGCGAACGCCGCCTCGTCGTGTCCCGAGACGACGAGAAAAGCCGACGACAAGCCGCGATGCGTAATGGGAATGCCCGCTGCCGACGGCGCGGCAATCGCGCTGGTCACGCCCGGCACGACGTCGTGCGGCACACCCGCGCGCTGCAGCCCGAGAGCTTCTTCACCGCCGCGACCGAACACGAACGGATCTCCGCCCTTCAGCCGCACGACCGTCTTTCCGCGCCGGGCCGCACGAATCAGCAGCTTGGTGATCGCGTCCTGCGTCAGCGCATGGCGGCCGGCGCGCTTGCCGACAAAAAACTTCTGGGCCTTGCGCGCGTACTTCAGAATGCGCGCGTCGATCAGCGCGTCATACAGCACGAGATCGGCCGCTCGCAGCTTCGCGATCGCCGTCCGCGTCAGCAGACCTGGGTCGCCCGGTCCGGCACCAACCAACGACACGTGACCACCTACCCGCACGATCCCTCCCGATACAATTTGTTGAGCGCCTCGAGCAGCCGCGGCTTGCGCTGTTCCATTGGGACGCTGCTTCGTTTCCATTCGGTTCGCTGCTCCTGCGCCGCGTCGAGCCAGCGGTCCACGTCCGCCGGCAGCAGGAGATCGATCGCCTCGCGCAACAACGCCGTAAGCGCCGGCGCGCGACCCTCCGTCGAGATCGCGATGGTGACGCCGGCACGCCGCACGACGCCGCTCAGGTATGCAGTGCCATGCGCAGGATCGTCGACGGCGTTGACGAAGATGTGACGTGCGTCTGCCGCCGCGGCAACCTGACGATTTACATCCGGCGGCGCCACGCTGACCGCGAGCCATGCCGAATCCAGATCCGCCGGGACGAACGCCGCCGGCGACACGACGTGGAGGTCGGCGCCCGTCGCGCGCAATTGGTCCAGTTTCTCGTCGGCGAGACGTCCTTCGCCGATGAACACGACACGCCGGCCGGTGAGGTTCAAGAACAGTGGGTGCATAAAAACAAAAAGCCCGGGAAGCTGTAGAGCCTCCCGGGCTATGGGTCTCTCGTTTGTGCTGAAACTAGATCAGGATCTGATCAGGCGCTGCATCGTGAGTAGACCGGTGCCGAGAAGGCTCGTGGTGAGCCCGCAACAACAACAGCAGCTACACATGCAGGTCGACTGACCCATCGGAATTTGTTGATTCTACCAGTACACTGGTTTTCTATGTCCAGCAGGCTCTTTGCGTTTCTTTTCGCCTTCTTTATCGCGGCGGCCGCGTCGGCGCAGCATCTGCCGACGACCGTCACGCCGACGCACTACGACCTGCGCTTCAGCGTCGACATCCCGCATGCACGATTCGACGGCACCGAAACCATCCACGTCACCCTGAAAGAACCGACGACGATCATCGTCTTGAACGCGGCGGAGATCGCGTTCCGAACGGTGACCGTCCGCGCAGCCGCCGACACGCAGACGGCGTCCGTCAAGGTGGACGACAAGACGCAGCAGGCCACGTTAAGCGTTTCGAAACGTTTGCCCGCCGGCGCGGCGGACATCCACATCGAGTACAGCGGCATTTTGAACGACCAGCTCCGCGGGTTTTACCTGAGCAAAGGCAAGGAGCGGAACTACGCCGTCACGCAGTTCGAATCGGTCGACGCGCGCCGCGCATTTCCGTGCTTCGACGAGCCGTCGTTCAAAGCGACGTTCGCGATCACGATGGTGATCGCGCGCGGCGACCGTGCGATTTCGAACGGCAAGGTCGTGTCCGACGTCGCTGGACCGCTGCCCACAGAACACACGGTCACCTTCGCGCCGACGGCGAAGATGTCGTCCTATCTCGTCGCGATGGCAGTCGGCGATTTCCAGTGCAGCGAAGGCGCAGCGGATGCGATTCCGATTCGGGTCTGCGCGACGCCGGACAAGAAAGACCTCACGCGGATCGCGCTCGAATCGGCGCAGCAGATCCTGCACTTCTACGACACGTGGTACGCGATCAAATATCCCTTCACGAAGCTCGACGTCGTCGCGGTCCCGGACTTTGCCGCCGGCGCGATGGAAAACACAGGCGCCATTTTTTACCGCGAGACCGATCTCCTCGCAGACACGAAAACCGCGTCCGTCTCAGCACGCAAGACGATCGCGTCGGTCCTCGCGCACGAAATGGCGCACCAGTGGTTTGGGGATCTCGTGACGATGGCGTGGTGGGATGACATCTGGTTGAACGAAGGGTTCGCCACGTGGATGGCGAACAAGCCGCTCGCAGCGTTGCATCCCGACTGGAACATGGCCGTCGACGAAGCGGTCGAAACACAAACCGCGTTGAACCTCGACTCGCTGCGCGCGACACGGCCCATTCACCAGGACGCCGAAAGCACCGCGCAGATCGACGAGCTCTTCGACGCGATCGCGTACGAAAAAGGCGCTGCGGTCCTCCGGATGATCGAGAACTACGTCGGCGAAGAGGCGTTCCGTAAAGGCGTGAACAGCTACCTGCAGGCGCACGCGTACGGCAACGCTACCTCCGAGGACCTGTGGAAATCGATCGCGTCGGCATCGGGCAAGCCGATCGACCGCATCCTGCCGACGTTCGTCAACCAGTCGGGCGCGCCGTTGATTGCGGTCGCCGCGCTCACGTGCGATCAGGCGAAGAGCTCCGCGCAGGCGACGTTCCGGCAGGAGCGCTTCATGTTCGACGCTGGACGCGAATCGGCGCGCGAGCGGTGGATCATCCCGGTCTGCACAAAAGTGCAGGGCTCGACGACCGGCGGCTGCTACCCGATCGGCGATCAGGAACAGCGCATCGAGGTGGCGAAAAGCTGTCCGTCGTGGATATTCGCGAACGCCGGCGCGCGCGGCTATTACCGCACCGAATATCCGCCGACGCTGCTGCACGCGCTCGCGAGCGACGTCCAGACGCGACTGAATGCGCCCGAGCGCCTCTCGCTCATCGATGACGAATGGGCGATGGTACGCGCGAAGCGTCACAGCATCTCGGATTACCTGACGCTTGCGGAAGGCTACGGTCGCGAGCACACGAACGGCGTCCTGGGCGAAGTCGTCAACCGCTTCGGCTTCATTCGCGAGTACCTCGCCACGGCCCAGAATCGCGCGCGGTTCGAGACGTTCACGCGTCGCCTGTTCCGGCCGCTGCTGGACGAGGTCGGGTTTGCGCCGTCGCCGAGCGACAACGACGACCGTCGGGGGCTTCGCGCGACGGTCATCGATACGCTCGGCACCATCGGCAACGACCCCGACGTCGTCTCGCAGGCGCGCGCGACCGTCGATCGCATGGTCGCCGGGCAGGCCGTGGACCAGACGCTCGCGCGAGCGGTCGTGCCCATCGCCGCCGCGCACGGCGATACCAGGCTGTTCGACGCGCTGCTCGCCGCATCCGGGAAAGCGGCGTCGCCGGAGGAGCAGTACCGGTATCTGTACGCGCTCGCCGATTTCGAGGAGCCGGCGCTGATCGACCGCGCGCTCGCGCTGTCGACGACGCCGCAGATTCGCAGTCAGGACGCGGCAATCTACCTCGGTCGTTTCCTGGAAAATCCAGCCGCGCGCGATCGGGCGTGGACGTTCGTGACCGCGCACTGGACCGAGCTCGCGTCCAAGGTGACCGTGTCCGGCGGCGACACGCGCATCGTGTCGGCGACCGGCGCCTTCTGCGATGCGACGCATCGCGACGCCGTCACGGCGTTCTTCGCCGCGCATCCGCTGCCGGGCGTCTCCCGGACGCTGGATCAGGCGGTCGAGCGCATCAACAACTGCATCGCGCTGCGCGAATCGCAGAGTGCGGTCCTGGGACGCTGGCTCGAACAGCTGCCCACGCGCTGACGCGGCCGCCGCGCGCGCACATTTCAACTCTGGAGCCACAGAGACAACGGAGCATCATCGAGCGGCCGAGCGCGCGGGCCTCCATGTCGACGTTGGCGGACCTCCGTTCGCTCCGTGGCTCCTTGTTAAATGTGCGCGCGCTACGGGCGTGATCGAAATCCAGTCACGCCCGTCCGGCCGCGAGCATCCGAACCGATTTACTTTACAACATAGAGTTATTTGTGTATTGTGGCGACATGCCTCGATACGCACTGATGTTCTCGCTGGGACTCGCGGCACTGTCGGGCTGCGGCGGCGGCGATGCCGGCATCACGCC
>DASREL010000150.1:0-4585 GCA_035652075.1 Vicinamibacterales bacterium | reverse complement strand
CGTTGAAGTTGCCCATGAACGCGTGCGTGCCGCTGAAGGCGAGGTCCGAGTTCGCGAACGCGAGCATGTTGGCGAAGCGCGGGTCCGGCGGCGCGTTCGGATCGGGCGGCGGTGGCGGCGGGAGATTCGGATCGCGCTCGGGCGGCATCGCGGTCCCCGCCGGCGCCTCTTTGTCGAAGAACCCTTCCGGCTTCGGCATCGTCGCGACCTTCTCGAGGTTTTTGGCCGCTTCGCCGGCGTCCATGTAGCCGGCTTTCAAGCCGACGCGCGGATCGTTGGTCTGCGGCACCGACGGCCGCTGCTGCGCACCGAGCACCACGCACATCGCACCAACGCACACTGCACCAGTGCACCATGCACCCGTGCACCATGCACCCTGCACCACCATCTTCATCGGCTCAACTCCATCAGCATGCCGCCCATTCGAGCGATCTCTGCGCTTTGATCGGCTTCCACGTCGGACGCGAACGCAAAGATCGACGAATCCTGCGCGGCGCCCGGTGACGTGAACAGTTCCTTCACCATCTGGATCGCGCCCTGATGGTGTTTGATCATTCCTTCGAGGAACAGCTTGTCGAACGCCTTCCCCTTCGCGTTCGCGAGTTGCGTCATCTCGTCCTTCGTCAACATCCCCGGCATCAACATGCCCGGCATCGTGTGATGCTCTTTGCCGGTCGGCACCTGCTGCCCGCGCGTACGCAGCCACTCCTGCATCATCTTGATCTCGTCGATCTGCGAGATCTCGATACGCTGGCCGAGCAGCTTCATGTCGCGGCTCTGCGAACGGGTCTTCAATAGGTCCACCATCTCGATCGCCTGCGAGTGGTGACCGATCATGCCTTGCATGAATTTGATGTCGGCGCCGACGTACTGCACCTGCGACAAATCGCGCGCCTGGTCCGGCGAGATCACTTTGCTCGGCTGGCCCGGCGCGCCGGGTTGGACGATCGGAGGTTGCTGCAAGAGCAAAAGTGCGGCAAGAGCGGGAAGCATGTTGTCGACAGCATATCGCGACCACGAAACTCACGAAAACACGAAACTCACGAAACGCAACCTTAGGTTGTTTTCGTGCGTTTCGTGGTTTCCGTAGTTTTCGTGCTTAAGAAGGTGGTCGTCGATGGTGGGTTGCCTGCTCGTACGCGTACGCGATCGCGAGCAGTTCCTTGTCCGCCCACAGACGGCCGAGAAACGACACGCCGAATGGATACTTACCGCCGAGAAAACCGGCGGGGACCGTGACCTGCGGCAGGCCGGTCATCGCGCTTTCTTCGCACGTGCCGGGCTCGCCGCCGTAGCGTTCGAGGCCGCCCTCGTGCGTATGCGGACGCGCCTGGTTCGCCGGATAGAGCAACGCGTCGAGCCGCTGCTGCTCCATCGCGTCCACGAACAGCTGACGGAAATGCTCGCGCGCTTTGTAGAAGCGATCGGTCGCGGCCGTCAGTTCGTCGCCGGTCGGCGCCGGGCGGAGCGCGTCCTCGAATCGTCTCGCGCTATCCGGCGCGAGCTTGCCTGACGCAAGTAACTCCTCGACCGTGAACACCTTGTCGCCCGGTTTCGACCCGCGGGTGAGATACGCCGTCCAGCCCGCTTTCAACGATCCAGGCGCGCTGCCGCGTGCCGATCGATACTGCGCGTCGAGATCGGGAATCGTGATGTCGACGACGGTCGCGCCGGCGGATCGCAGTTCGCGAGCGACGTCCTGCATCATCGTCGCCGCTTCGCGCTCGCCGGTGATGCCGACGAACAGCTGCGGCACCACACCAATCCGTTTGCCGCGGACCGTTGCGCTGTCGAGTGGCGCCACGAACGATCCGTTGATGTGAGCGGTCGCGTCGCTCGTCACCGGATCTTCGGGATCGGTGCCCGCGACTTGATCGAGGACGAGCGCGAGCTCACGCACCGACTTCGCGAGCGGCCCGACGGCATCGTTGTACGTGTTCAACGGCATCACGCCCGCACGGCTCGTCAGCCCGCGCGTCGTCCGAATCGTGGCGAGCGACCCAAAGGACGCCGGATTCGACAGCGAGTTGCACGTGTCGGTCCCGAATGCGACCGTCACGTAGCTCCGCGACACCGCCGTCGCGCTCCCGCTGCTCGAACCCGCCGTGCTCAACTGCGCATTGAACGCATTCCCCGTCGTCCCCCTCACGCTGCTGATCCCGAAATCGCCGAACGGAAATTCGTCGAGATTGGCTTTGCCGAGAATGACGGCGCCCGCTTTGCGCATCCCCGCGGCCATCTTCGAATCGAGACGCGGACGATGATCCACCAGCGCGAGCGATCCGCCCGTGGTCGGCAGACCGAGGACGTCGATGTTGTCCTTGAACGCGATCGGGATGCCGAGGAACGGCCCGCCGCGACCGCTGGCGCGTTCCCCATCACGTTCGCGCGCCTCCGCGATCGCACGCGGATTGAGCGCGAGCATCGATCGATATGTCGTGTCCTGCAGGGCGAGCCGACGCAGGTACTGCCGGACGATTTCTTCGGATGTGATCTCGCCGCGCGCCATCGCGTCTTGCAGCTGCGGCGCGGTCTTCTCGACGACATCGAACGGACCGTACGTAGTGTCCGGCGTCAGCCGGACCCAATTGATGATTTCGGCGCGCTGCCGCGGCGTCAGTCCGCGCAGGTCTGGCTCCGCGACGAGCGTCTTCGCGACCTCGGTGACCTTCGCGATCTCCGATCCTGCCGCCGGAATCTTCGCATCGTCGCCCGCGTACGGCTGCTGATGCTTCGGCGCGACGAGCGCATCTTTCAGCGCGACCGGTGATCCTCCTCGCGGATCGTACGTTTCGCTCAGTCCCTTGACGACGAACGTCAACAGCGAGACGGTTCGCTGCGCGGGGATCGCGAAGGTGAAGACGTAGCCGATGTGCGCCGGATCGAATCCGGGATAGCGATCGACAAACGGATCGGCGTACATGTCGCCGATGCCTTTGCGGACCGCGAGGTTGGTCCCGAGCACGTGCGCCGACGGTCCGTGGCCCGACGGTCCTTTGATCGGATCGGGAACGTTCTTCGCGTTCTGCATCACGGTCACGAATGCATCGGTCCTCGCCGCGACCGTGACGCGACCGCCGTCCTCGTACGCGCCCGCCGCGCCGCCCCACGCGACGCTGATCGTCCTCATCTGATTCGTGGAGTTCGTGAAGCTGTCGAAGTAGCGGAGGTAGTTCGTGTCCTTCGGCGCGAAGAGCGATCGCTCGACGACGATTCCGTCGACGACGACTGGCGTGATCGAATCGAAGCGTTCCGCGCCGTCATGCGCGAGGCCGAAGCCGTGGAGGTATTGATTGCTCTGGAACTTCAGGTAGCCGAAGCCGTTGAACGGATTCGCGCGGCCCCCGGTCGCGACGCCGCCGCTGTCCTGGGACCAGGTGGAGGTGTCCTGGATGTCCCAGTATTGGCCGTCGGCGGACGGGAGGCGGGTGACCGCCGATGGCGCAACGGTCACGACCACGCCGCAAACCACGAAGATCACGAAAACACGAAGATCACGAAGGTTGTTCTTCAAAAACCATCCTTCGTGTTCTTCGTGTTCTTCGTGACCTTCGCGATCTTCGTGACCTTCGCGATCTTCGTGGCCTTCGTGCTTCAAGAGCGTAATTTGCTCGCCCGCTCCCTGAGCGTCGACGCCAACGCCTTAAACCTCGCCTGATCCCGCCCTTTCGCTCGCGCGGCGTCTGCGTCCACTTGGGACGCCAACGTCTGGAGTTGCTGCACGTTCGATGCGTCGAGCGCCATCTTGATCTCGCGCACGCGGTCGGCGCGGATCGCCTTGCTGCGCGTCAACTGATCGACGTACGCGAGCGCGACCGCGTTGCTCGCGGGCCACGTCACGCGCTGCTGATCCTGCGTGTTCAGCTCGTCGACGTTCACCTGGGTCGCCGCGTCGATCTCGTTCTGCGTCAGGTACTCGCTCGGGATCAGCTTGAAGACGTCGAGGCCGCGCGCGATTTCGGATCCGTAAATCGTCCCGTTGTACCAATACGCTGACCAGTAGCCGCCGGTGTGCAGCTCTTTGCCGTCAATCGGACCGCGATCGAAATACGCGATCTCGACCGGCTTCGTCGAATCGGTGAAGTCGAAGATCGAGATCCCGCCCTGATACCAGGCCTGCACCATGATGTCGCGTCCCGGCACCGGAATCAGCGACCCGTTGTGCGCGACGCAGTTCTCTTCTTCGGTTTGCACCGCCGGCATCTTGAAGTAGCCCTTGAACACCAGCTTCTTGTCGACGATGTCGAAGATGGCGTCAGCGCCCCAGTTGGGTGGATCGATCGCGCGGCAGCGCGGCCGGCCGCCGCCGCCCCACTCGTCGGTGAAGATGACCTTCGTTCCATCGTTGTTGAACGTCGCCGAATGCCAGTAGGCGAAGTTCTTGTCGAGGACGGCGTCGAGCCGAACCGGATTCTTCGGATCGCGGATGTCGAGCAGGATCCCATTGCCGGAACACGCGCCCGCCGCGAGCCCGATCTCCGGGTACACGGTGATGTCGTGGCACTGGTTCGTTTCGCTCGTCTTCTGCGTGCCTTCGCCGTGTGTGCCGCCCGCCCACAGGCTCGAGATCTTGCCGCTCGTGAGA
>DASREL010000149.1:0-44638 GCA_035652075.1 Vicinamibacterales bacterium | reverse complement strand
ATCGATGACCCGAAGCTGATTCTCGACTTTGAAGACTGGATGACCACGAAGAAGATCTCCGGTCAGACGAAGAATCAGTACCGCTCGGTGATGAGCCAGATGTACGCGCTCGCGCAGCAGCCCGCGTACCGAAAGCGGACCGGTGTCACGATGAATCCGTTCGCCGGCATTCCGCGCGATCGCGGTGGCCAGCGGACATCGACCGTGCACGTCGATGAACTGAAGCGGTGGCTGTCGTTCGCGAGCCATCACGCGCGCGTGGCGCTCAGCATCGCGGCGCTCGCGCCGAAGCTGCGCTTGGCGAACATCCTGGCGCTCGAATGGAAGCGACACATCGACATCCGGCATCGCCTGATCGTCGTGCACGCGCACAAGACCGCCGGCGACACCGGAAAGCCGCTCGTCGTCCCAATCGACGAGCAGCTCTGGGCAATCCTCGAGGACACGCGCCGGCGGAATCCGAAGTCGAAGTTCGTCGTCAGCTACGGCGGCCGCCGGGTGAAGACGATCCGCGGCGCGGTGCAGCGCGCGGCCGAGGCCGCGGGTCTCACGTGGGGGCGATTCAAAGACGACGGCGTCACCTTTCACACGATGCGCCACACGATGGCGACCGTGCTCGCCGAGCTCTCGGATGTCGACGGCTTACCGGCGCTGTCCGAGAGCCAGCGCAAGACCGCGATGGGTCACAAGCGGCTCGAGACGACGCAGCACTACACGCACATCCGACCGACCGTCGAACGTCGTGTGCTCGAGCGGCTGTCGAAGGCGACGCCGATCGTCGATGAGGTCACGCAGGCCATTCGCGCCCCGCTGCGACGCCGCCGTGGGAAAAATACAGGGACTACGCTTCCGAATCGGGAAAATCACAACAACTTACCGTCGAAAGAAGCTGGTCGGTCTCCGCGTCGATCGGTGTAGTTTTGTTCGGAAAATCGCGCCGGGTCGGCGCACCGGTGATTGGCTTGAGGGGCTGGCGCTCGCAAGAGCGTGGGGGTTCGAATCCCCCCTTCCGCATATCAGCCTACAATTCGGCCGTGATCGGTCGCGCCTTCGCCGTCCTCGTTCTTGCGCTCGGTGTGACGGTATTGGCCGCGCCGCAGTTGACCGAGCGTCCGCTGCCGAGCGGCGCGTTGAATCATCCGTCCATTCACTACTTCACGCGCGCAACCACCGATCCGGTCGCGCGGCTCAACGCGCGGCTCGCCGACGGCAGCGCCTCGCTGTCGTTCGATCCCCAGAACGGGTACCTGCGATCGATTTTGACGGCGCTGCACGTGCCGATCGAATCGCAAATGCTCGTGATGTCGAAGACCGGCGTCCAGGCTCTGCACACGGGTCCGACGAACCCGCGCGCGATCTACTTCACCGACGATGTGACGGTCGGCTACATTCGAGGCGCGCCGCTGCTCGAGTTCGCCGTGCAGGATCCCGAACAGGGCGTCATCTTCTACACGCTCGATCAGAAACCGCAGGACCACCCCACCTTCGAGCGGCCGAAGGCGTGCCTGCAGTGTCACTTCGTGTACTCGACGCTGCACGTGCCCGGCATGCTCGCGCGCAGCGTGTTCACCGCGCCGGATGGCCTGGCGATGGGACAATTCGGCAGCTACGACGCCGACGACCGCACGCCGTTCAATCGCCGATGGGGCGGATGGTACGTGACCGGCACGCACGGTGCGATGCGTCACATGGGCAACGCCGTTGTCGTCGACCGCGAGGATCGCGAGTCGGGGATTTCGGATCGCACGCTCAACCGCACGTCGCTCGAGGGATTCTTTGATCCCGCCAGTTATCCCTCGACGCACAGCGACATCGTCGCGCTGATGGTGTTTCAACATCAAGCGCACATGACGAATCTGATCACACGGGTCGGCTGGGAAACGCGCATCACGGGGGCCGTGCCGAAGGATTCAGTGGACGAACTCGTCGACTACATGGTGTTCGCGAACGAGGTGCCGCTGCCCTCGCCGATCGCAGGCACGTCCGGATTTGCCGAGATGTTCGCCGCCCAAGGCCCGCGCGATCGCCGCGGCCGCTCGCTGCGCGATCTCGATTTGCAGCGCCGACTGATGCGCTACCCGTGCAGCTTCATGGTCTACTCGCCGGCGTTCCGGGCGCTTCCGCACGAGACGCGCGATGCGATTTTCGAACGCGTCTTCGCTCGCCTGGCAGAACCCGATCGAACGACGGTTGCCGAAATCCTGCGCGACACCCTTTCCGAGCCCACAGGCCTGGTAGTGGTCAAGTTTAGAAGTCCCTAACGCTTGCGCTTTTACGTGCGGTGTGCGTGAATGGTACCACTATGCCCAAGCGGTTGAGCAAGAAAAAACAGAGCAGTGACCCCGCCTTGACCGGATTCGCCGCGCTCCAGCGCGTGATCGATCTCACCGAAGGTCCACAGAAGTCGAAAGTGATCCCGATGCGGAAGCGGAAGAATCCTGCCGCCGTAGAACTCGGCAGAAAAGGCGGAAAGGCATCCGCCAAGGCGCGGATGGAGAAGATCCCCGAAGCGGAGCGCCGACGCATTGCGAGCGCAGCGGCACGCGCACGATGGGCCAAAGACAAAGGCGACGATTAAGCCGTCGCCTTTTCGTCCTTCTTCGTGTTCTCCACGCTGTCGCCGCCCTTCTTCGCCTTCGGGCGGTGATTCGGATACCACTCAGCGAGCGCCCAATCGCCCTTCATGTTGATGATGTCGCCCACCTGTGACGCACGGCGGCTCAAGATGCTGTAGACGGTGTTGTACTTGCTCGGAGGCAAACCGCCCTTGACGAGCTGGTCCATCACGTCCTGCGTCGATTGCTTCGACCGCGTGATCTCCAGAAGCTTCTTCGTCGCGTCAGGAATCGACATCTTCAAGAATGTGTCTGGCTTGATCCCGCCACCGCTCGGACCGCCACCAGACGGACTCGTCCCAGGAACGCCAGCCGCAAGCACAGCGCGGATACCGGCGATCACGTTGTCGATGGTCGCCTTCCGCGCCTCAAGGTCCGCAATGACCGCTTCGTAGTCGATGTCTGCCATATCGTTTTCGCTTTCTGTTCAGGCACCAAATTGACGGTATAATTGGCGCGTGGGAGGCTGGCTCCGCAAGCTGACCCGCCCCACACGCGCCGCCTATCGGGGAGGCTTTCCCTAACCCCGCGCCCTTTCTCCGGGCGTCGGCCTTCTCCTCATAGGTGCCTTCTTTCCGTCGCTCGGGGCTATCACCCCCGAGCGACAAATCAAACTATAGCACGATAACCCAACATCGCAAAAATATTTTATGTCGTGCTGTACTTTCTTGACAATGCTCAAGCGGTTGAGCATACTAGGCCCATGAATCAGCTCCCTACAGCCAAGCGCGTGGCGGTTGTCGCCGCGCTAGTCGAAGGTAACAGCATCCGCGCCACCGCTCGCATGACCGGCGTGAGCAAGCCGACGATCCTAAAGTTGCTGGCCGACCTCGGCACCGCCGCTGCCGCCTTTCACAATGACACCGTGCGGAACATCCGATCCGAGCGCGTGCAGTGTGACGAGATTTGGCAATTTGTTGGGGCGAAACAGAAGAACGCGACAGCAGAACAGAAGGCGCAAGGCTGGGGCGATGTGTGGACGTGGACGGCCATCGACGCGGACAGCAAGTTGATCGTGTCGTGGTTCATCGGCCAGCGCGATCCGTTCTCCGCGTGGTGGTTCATGCGCGATCTTTGCTCGCGTCTCGCGACTCGCGTGCAACTCACGACGGACGGACTCAACGCCTATCTCACGGCGGTTGAACGCGCCTTTGAAGGTGAAGTGGACTTCGCGCAGCTCGTAAAAATCTACGGTCAGCCACGCGATGGCGCGGTGCGCTACAGCCCTGCGCGATTCATGTCAGCGCGTCGGGAGGTGATAAGGGGCAACCCAGACATGAAGCACGTCAGCACATCGTTTGTCGAACGTCAGAACTTGTCGATGCGGATGGGCATGCGCCGTTTCACGCGGCTCACGAATGCGTTCTCAAAGAAGGTCGAGAACCACGCACACGCGGTCGCACTCTACTTCCTGCACTACAACTTCGCGAGGATTCACGGGACGCTCCGCGTCACGCCAGCAATGGCGGCTGGTGTTGCGGATCACGTGTGGAACCTATCTGAAATTGTGGAGCTACTGGATAGAAGCGTACCCGTCGCTGCGTGACGGCTACTCGTCATCTTCACAATGAATGCGACGGTCTTTCGGCAAGCGCGGGGGGTCAGTGACGTACCGGAATGGATCACGCGCGAGCTCGTCGCGGTCGATGCGGATCACGGTGAACGATGGTTCGCCGCGCTTTCCGGACTGTTCCCGCTCTACGCCTTGACGTTTCGGCGATGGCATAACAGCTCCTAATGATTTCATTACCGCATCTTCGCTATCAGCGTACCATACTTGGCGAAGAACACCGAGAGGTCCTTCACATGCCCTGCCAGATGGTCAGCTCCGGCGTCGGTGTTGCTGTCGAGGTTGATTAGCCCCACGCACCGGAACTTTTCCTTTCCCTTCGTGCCGTATCGTTCAAGCATAGGGATAGAAAGAATCGCCTTGATGTTGTTGGTCTTGCGAATTTGCCACCGCCAAAGGTGAAACTGGTTCCCCAACAACCAACGCTCCCTAAAGCCTTCCGGACGCCGTTGCGTACGCATATCGATGAATACAGCATTCTTCGCCCGGTATGCACGGCCGCAGACGCCCTGGAAGAAGAACAGTTTTAGAGAACCGTCGCGATCCGCAGCGTCGAATCCGTCTTGCCAAACGAAATCAAAGTAGAAGATCGGCAAGACCCACCAAAATCTGCGATACATCACGTTGATGCGTACCGATTTTGGGATGTGTTGCTTCTTGCGCCAGTCGGACTTGCTGATCTGTTCCAGATAGTCCTGCCGAAAAGTGCGCAGCGTGCGGCTTGGCTTAAACGCGTCGAAGTACCCCTGCAACAGTAAGACGCCGACGCCCAACATCGTGAGCAGAAACCGCAGCTGCATTTCCACGGCGGCCTTCGGCCCTGCCAATTGCACCATGTGGTGATATGGAATCAGGGTTACGGCGAGCTCGCCGTTCCCGTCCGCGTGGTAGCCCAGAACGTCTAGGAGTGAATATTGCGCCGTTAACAACGGCGTAAACGCGAGGATAACGGGAGCTCCGTACCGGAGCACAAACGACCACATCTGCGGCCGATAACTCTGCCACAGAACGGAAACCGAACAAATGGGTTAATGGCTGATTTGCGGGCGCTTCTCTCTCGGACGCCCTAAAGCAAACTTGACCACTACCCACAGGCCTGTTTCGTCATTAGCTGTTCCAGCTCAGGACACGTGTGCGCGCCGTCTTGGACTGGCGGCGCGCAGCTAATTATTTGATTCGTAAGTAGATAGGACGAAAAGCTCTGCTGGCGTGTGATTTGACTCTATATGACATTATGGTTCATTACGACCCGCCATCATTAGACACCTCCGCCCCGCCGCAACTCTGTCCGAAGTGCGGCAGCCACCGCACCGAAGTGATCGGGCGGTCGGTGGACGGAATCCTGGTGACGCTCCGCTGCAACGCGTGCGGCGCGACGTCGCAGGTCGACGTCGGTTCACACGACAACGACGACAGCGAAAAACTCGCGCAGGCATTCGGAACAGGACTTCCATGGTAGCGACGTCGGGCCGTGACACGGACGTGATGAGTGAAGTACATGTGATGCTGGAGGTCGCGCAGGCGCTGGAACGGCTCGACGATCCGGCGGCGCGCCATCGAGTATTGCACTGGCTGACCCAGCGTTATCACAACAACATCATCGCAACGCCGCCGACGGGCGCCGCGAGCGGACCGACCGCCGCCGATCCGTCGCTGACCGTGGACAGCCTGACGGAGTTTTTTCCCGCCGGGATCGACGCCGACGATGATCAGCCGCGCCAGGCGGCGATCGCAGCGCCGTCCGGCGTCGAAAACATGATCCGCGGTTTCGCCGACGACTTTCGACGCTTCGCGCGCGAGTGGCAGGGCGCATAGCGAACGATACGTGCGATCTCGCGATCGTCGGGGCCGGCGCCGCCGGCCTCGCGGCGGCCATTTTTTCGGCACGCGCCGATCCCACGCTCCGTATCCTGCTCCTCGACGGCGCAAAGAAACCGGGCGCGAAGATCCTCGTCAGCGGCGGCGGCCGCTGCAACGTCACGAACGTCCGCGTCACCGAACAGGATTTCTGGGGTGGCCGCTCGACGATCGTCCGGCGGGTATTGCGCGCGTGGCCTGTCGACGCCACCGTCGCTTTCTTTCGCGAGGTCGGCGTGCCGCTCCATGAAGAAGAAGACGGCAAGCTTTTTCCCGATTCGAATCGCGCGCGCGACGTCCTCAACGCGCTGCTCTCGGAAGCCGGCCGCGTCGGCGTTGAACTGCGCGCAGATCATCGCGTCACCGCGATCACACAATCACAACCGGGATTCCAGATCGCGACAACGCACGGCGACGTGCACGCGAATCGAATCGTCCTCGCGACCGGCGGTCAGTCACTGCCGAAGAGCGGCAGCGACGGCAGCGGCTTCGCGATCGCGCGCGCGCTCGGCCACACGATTGTCCAGACGACCCCCGCGCTCGCGCCGCTCGTGTTGCCGCGCGACGAGCCACTCCATCAGCAGTTGTCGGGTGTCGCGCAGGACGTCGAGCTCGCGATCTGGATCCACGACGCGATCGCGATCAGACTGCGCGGCGCGCTCTTGTGGACACATTTCGGCGTCAGCGGTCCCGTCGTCCTGAACGCCTCGCGACACTGGCTGCGTGCGCAGATCGAGCAGCGACGCGTCGCGATCACGGTCAACTTCGCCGGTGGACGATTGTTCGAGGAGGTCGAGGCGGAATGGACGCGGGCGGCGCGCGAGCATCCGCGCACCTCGGTGCAGACGACGCTCGCCAAGTCCATGCCGGCGTCGGTGGCATCGGCGGTCGCGAACGCGCTCGCGATCGACGGCAACCAATCCCTCGCGCATTTCCCGCGCGGCGATCGACGCCGTCTGGCACATGCGCTCGTCGCCTGGCCGCTGCCGATCGAGGGTACGCGCGGCTACAACTTCGCCGAAGCCACGGCGGGCGGCGTCGCGCTGTCCGAGATCGATCCGTCAACGATGGAGTCGCGCGTGGTGAAGGGGGTGTATCTCGTCGGCGAAATGCTGGATGTGGACGGCCGGATCGGCGGCTTCAACTTTCAGTGGGCGTGGTGTTCCGGATTCGTCGCCGGCCGCGCGGTTGCGCGTGGGGCTGCACGCGCCTGAAAACAAAACGAACGTCGGACCTCTCGAACCTACCGGTTGCCGCCCTGCGAGCTGCCGCCGCCCTGGCTGCCGCCCTGGTTTCCCTGGCCGCTCTGTCCGCCCTGGTTCCAGTTCTGCTTTTGATCTTTCTGATCGTTGCCGCCAGCGCCGCGTTCCGGATTGTTTTGACCCTGCTGCTGTCCGCCTTGCTGACCGCCCTGGTTCTGGTTCCGATTCTGATTCTGGTTATCCATGGATTCTCCTCGCGTCGTGCAGCCCAGCGTCTGTGATGCAATCTCGAAACCGTTGACACTCAGCGGCGTACACCTCTAGGCTGAGATCGATGAAGTTTCTGTTCTGGGGGTTCAAATCTTCGAGGGAATTCCTCGAAAATTCGCTCGGCGCGCTCGAGCGCAGCGTGATGAGCCTGGCGTGGCAACGCGCCGAGATCAGTGTACGAGACGCATGCGAAAAGCTGGGCTCGTCTGTCGCCTATACGACAGTGATGACGACGATGGACCGGCTCTTCAAGAAAGGTTTGTTGGACCGACGTAAGGTGGGCCGTGCGTTCGTCTACCGCGCCGTCGCAACCCAGCAGCAGATCGAGAACGCCGTGTTGTCCTCGCTCGTCGACGCGGTGTCCGAGCAGGACCGTGCGCTGCTCGACGAACTGGAGCGGCTCGTGCGAGAAAAGCGCCGCCAACTCGACGCGAATCGAGGCCGTTGACGTGCTCGCATATCTGACGCACGGACTCATGCTGACGCTCAGCTGGTTTCTCGTGGCGAACCTCGCCGCCAGCGTGGTGGTGGCTCTCGTGGCCTCGCGCGTCATCCGCGGAACCGCATCGGCGAACGCGCTTTTCGCGCTGCGCATCGCGCCGTCAGCCACCGCCGCGGCATTCGTCGCGGCGGCGTTCGTGCCGTCCTACTGGATATTCGAACCGCGCCAGTCGGTCGAGGGGTTTGATGTCACGCTCACGCTTGCCGCCCTCGTTGCAGCGATCATGATGGCGGCCGGCATCGTTCGCGGCGGTGCCGCGTGGCTGGCCGTTCGCCGTCGCACGCTGGCGTGGGCGGATGGGTTGGCGCCGCTGCCGCTGATGGCGCTTGTCGGGATCGTGCGACCGCGCGTCTTCGTCAGCCCGACGCTGATGCACGTGCTGACAGCGGACGAACTCTCGGCGACGCTCGCCCACGAGATGTCGCATTGGCACGCCCGCGACAATCTGAAACGGCTGGTGATGCGTATCGCGCCCGATTTCCTGTTCGGCACCGCGACCGCGCGCGAGATCGAGCGCGCGTGGGCGTCCGCAGCCGAACAGGCGGCCGACGAAGTCGGCGCGGGCCGCAACGCCGCGGCGAGATGCACGCTCGCGTCCGCGCTCGTCAAGGTCGCTCGACTGATGCCGGACACCGTCGCGCCGCTCGAACCGATCAGCACCCTCGTCGGCGGAGGCGAGTTGGCGTCGCGCGTCCGACGCCTGCTCGACGAACCGCTTCCGCGCGCGCATCGCCCACGCGCACGCATGCTGACCGTCATCGCCGCCATCGTCGCGCTCGTCGCCCTTTACGCGCCGCTCCTCCACACGGTGCACGAAGCGAGCGAAATCCTCGTCAACAGCCTTCCGTAGTGAACCTTTTGACTCGGTGCACGTATTAGTGTCACGATCCCCCTAAGCAACTTATGGGAGAGATGCTACCGGGAACCTTGGACATGTTGATCCTCAAGACGCTGAGTCGCGGCGCGATGCACGGCTATTCGATCGCGCAGTTCATCCAACAGGCATCGGACGAAGTGCTGCGTGTCGAGGAAGGAGCGCTGTACCCGGCGCTCCATCGACTCGAGGTCCGGGGCCTGCTGAAAGCCGAGTGGGGGATCTCCGACAACAACCGCCGCGCCAAGTACTACACGCTGACGCCGCACGGGCGCCGCGAGCTGGATCACGAACGCGAGTACTGGGCGCGCGTCGCCGGAGCCGTCACGCGCGTGATGGCGACGTGATGATCCCGTTTCTCCGTCGCCTCGCCGCTCTCTTCCGCCGCCGGCGTCTCGAGCGCGATCTCGACGACGAACTGGCGTTCCACCTCGCGATGCGTGAGCAGGATTATCAACGCGACGGATCCAGTGCAGACGAGGCACGCCGCCGCGCGCGACGTCAGTTCGGCAACGTCACCTCCCTCAAGGAACAGGCACGCGACATGTGGACCTTTCACCCGATCGAAACACTCAGCCAGGACGTGCGGTACGCGCTGCGCACGTTACGGAAGTCGCGTGGCTTCACGATCGTGGCGGTCGTCGCCCTCGCGATCGGCATCGGCAGCACCACGGCGATCTTCAGCCTCATGAGTTCGGTGCGCCAGCAGGCGCTGCCGTATCCGCACGCCGATCGTCTCATGCAGTTGTGGGGCAACGTCATGCGCGCGAAGGTCGAGCGGCGAGGTGCGTCGTATCCGGACTTCACCGATTGGCGATCACAGTCGACGAGTTTCGACGGCATGGCTGCCGATCAGGATGCCAACGCGATCCTGATGAGCGGCGACGAACCGGAACGGATCGCGGTCGAGTACGTGTCGTCGAGCTATTTCGGTCTGCTCGGCCAGGAGATGCAGCTTGGTCGTCCCTTCACCGCCGACGAGGACGCGGTTCCGCAGAAGGTCGCGGTCACCGTGCTCGCCGACGGCCTCTGGCGGCGCCGCTTTGGAAGCGACCCGGCGATCATCGGCAAGGAGCTCCGGTTCGGTGCGCGCGCGTACACCGTCGTCGGCGTGGCACGCGCAGGATTCAAGGGCATGACCGACAGCGCTGACGCCTGGTTTCCGTTCATGATGAGCGGCAGCCCCGACGATCTGGCGAGCCGCGGGTCGCGCGGTTTCGTCGTGCTTGCGCGGCTGAAGCCGGGCGTGACCATCGCCCAGGCGCAGTCCGAGCTCGACACGATTTCGCGGCGGCTCGAACGCGCGTACCCGAACACGAACGCCAAGCGCGGCGTCGAAGTCAGCCCGCTCGACGTGGAGGTGTTCGGCGCGTTGCGGCCGGCGCTCGCGGCGCTGATGGCATCGGTCGTCTTCGTGCTGCTGATCGCGTGTGCCAACGTCTCGAACCTGTTGCTCGCGCGGTCCGAAGCGCGACAGCGCGAGATCGCCGTGCGCACGGCGCTCGGTGCGGGGTGGCCGCGGCTCGTGCGGCAGCTCGTCACCGAGGGATGCGTGCTCACCTCGGTCGGCGCGATCGTGGGAATTGCCGTGGCGCAAGGGGCGGTCCGCTTGCTGCTTGCGACGTCGCCGGTCAGCTTTCCGAGCTTTGTGAACCCGCACGTCGACGTCCGCATCGCGCTGTTCACAATCGCCCTCTCGCTGGTGTGCGGCATCGTGCTCGGCATCGCGCCGGCGATCCACGCGCGCGTGTCGCGATTGGCCGAGGCGCTCAAGGATGCGTCGCGCGGCAGTGATGGCCGACGCTCGCAGCGTCTGCGCGGCGCGCTCGTCGTCGCTGAAGTGTCGCTGGCCGTCGTGTTACTCGTCGGCGCGGGCCTGATGATTCGCAGCGTGCAAAAACTGTCCGCGCTGCACCCGGGTTTCGTGACCGACTCGATTCTGACGTTGCGCTTCAGCGTGCCGCTCGGCAACACGCCGAACGCGCAACCGGCCGGCGCACCCACGGGCCCTGCCGTGTCCGCTCGGGCCGTGCTCGAGAAGATCCGAACCGTCCCCGGCGTCACGGCGGCAAGCCTCGTGAGCGACGTGCCGCTGGCCGGTGAAGGCGGCGCGACGTTCTATTCCGCCGAGGGCCAGCCGTCCACCGACGCGCAGACGATGCCACGCGCGTACGTCCATCGGATCACGCTCGACTTCTTCTCGACCATGCAGATTCCGATCACGAGCGGCCGTTCGTTCGTCGAGTCCGAGATGACGGCCACATCGACCGCGGTCGTCGTCAGCGAGCACGTGGCGTCGCGCTTCTGGCCGAATGAGACCGGCGTCGGCAAACGGATCAAGCTCGGATCGATCACATCGAACGCCCCGTGGTACGTCATCGTCGGCGTCGTCGGCGAAACGAAGTACCGCGCGCTGCCCGAGAATCCGACGGCGGATCCGGATCTCTATCTCCCGCATCTCGATCGATCGCGGCAGATGGCGGTCATGATTCGGACGACGGTGCCGCCATCCTCGTTGGTCCCGGCCGTGCGTGCAGCCGTCCGCTCCGTCGACGCTTCGATTCCGGTGTTCAACGTCCAGCCCATGTCGGACCTCGTCGCGCAGCAGACGGCGCAGTCGCGGTTCACGATGTGGTTGATGGGTGTGTTCGCCGCCGCGGCGCTCACGCTGGCCGTCGTCGGCATTTACGGCGTCATGTCGTATCTCGTCTCGCAGCGCACGCGGGAGATCGGCATCCGGCTCGCCCTCGGCGCCTCGGGACGCGAGATCCTGCGGCTGGCCGTCGGCAACGGCGCGAAATTGATTGGCGCCGGCGTGGTGATTGGCGTCGCTGCGTCGTTCGCGCTACAACGACTCGTCACGTCCTTGCTGTTCGGCGTCACCGCCGCAGACGCATCATCGGCCGCCGCGGTCGCGATCCTCGGCGTCGTCGCGCTGGTCGCATGCTACATACCGGCGCTCCGCGCCACCCGCGTCGATCCGCTACACGCGCTCAGATACGAGTAGGGCAAGGCTTCAGCCGAGCGGCAGCGCGATGCGAAACGTGCTGCCGGCGTCGCTGGTGGATTCGACCGAGAGCGTGCCGCCGTGGGCTTCGGCGATCCAGCGCGCGATCGGCAGCCCGAGGCCGGCGCCAGCGCCGTGACGCGCCGCATCGAGCTGGACGAACCGGTCGAAGATCCGGTCGCGATCGACCGCTGCGATCCCGCGTCCTTGATCGATGACGCGGATGTCGACGCTCTTACCATTCGGCGACACATCGAGCTGCACGAGTCCGTGTTCGGGCGTGTGATGCACGGCGTTCTGCAGGACGTTCAGGATCATCCGTCTGAGCAGGCTCTCGTCGCCGGAGAACGGCACATCGTCCGGCGCTGAGGCCTCGACGCGAACGTCGCGATCACGACCGAGCATCGCGACGCTGCGCTGGCAATCCAGCACGAGCTCGTTGAGATACAGCGGCTCTTTCTTCAGCGGGTAGCCGCCCGCGTCTGCGCGCGCGAGGACGAGCATGTCGTCGACGAGACGGCTCAACCGCCGCGCCTCGGTACCGATCATCGCGACCGCGTCGCGGTACTCGGCTCCGCTGCGCTCCTCGCGTGACAGCGTGACGTCGGCGGCGGATTGAATCACCGACACCGGCGTCCGCAGTTCGTGCGAGGCGTCGGCCATGAACTGACGCTGACGCTGCAGCGTGTCGCGCAATTGCGCGACGAGCGGTCCCGCGCTGGCGAGCCATATGCCGCCGCCGACGGCGAGGAGCAACACGATCGGCAACCCGATCAGCATCGCCTCGATCACCTCGCGTCGTTCGCGCATCGCCTCGTCGGTCGGCGCCGCCACGCGCAGCGTAAAGTGAAATCGATCGATGTCGATCGCACGCGTCGATACGCGCCAGTCACCCGACGCGGGCACGTCGCCGGCGAGCACGGCGCCGTGATCGTTCAAAATCGCGATCGCGCGATTCGGCACGGACATCGTCATCGCCGCCTCGTGCGCCGCTTCCTGGGCGTTGTGGGTTTCGCTGACTTCGTCGCGCAGCACGTTTTCGAGCGTCGCGCTGATCGCCGCAAGCTCGCGATCGACGCGGCGCAGACCGAGACGGCCCTGTTGCCACACGACGATCGCGGCGAACACCGCCAGGACGAGCGCGAGGGCGACCGAGTACCAGATGATGACGCGTGCGCGGTTCATGCCGTCAGCTGATACCCTTCGCCGCGGCGCGTGCGGATCAACGTTCCGGCACCCGCGTCTTCGAGCTTGCGTCGCAGCCGCTGGATGTAGACATCGACGACGTTCGACATCGGGTCGTAGTGTTCGTCCCAGACGTGCTCGGCGATCTCGATGCGGCTCACGACCTCGCCGGCGTGACGGACGAGAAATTCGAGCAGCGCGTACTCCTTCGCGGTCAACTCCAGATCGTGCCTGCCGATCGAAGCACGCCGGCCACGCGTATCGACCGCGAGCGGACCGATCGCAATCCGGTCGGGCAAGAGCGGTTGCCGTCCGCGGCGGATGACGGCGCGCAGCCGCGCAAGCAGTTCGCCGAAATCAAACGGCTTGACGAGATAGTCGTCCGCGCCGCAATCGAGTCCTTCGATGCGCGCGTCGACGGCGTCACGCGCCGTCACCATCAGGATCGGCACCGTGTTCCCCGACTGTCGGAGCGATCGGCAGACGGTCAAGCCGTCGGTGAGCGGCAACATCACGTCGAGGATCAGCGCGTCGTAGTCGGTCGTGCCGGCCTGGAAGATCGCAGCCGTGCCATCGCCGGCCACGTCGACCGCGTACGCGTGCTCGCGCAGCCCTTTGGCCAGGATCTCGGCGGCGCGCGGTTCGTCCTCGACGAGCAGGACTCGCATGCTTCGAGCCTAGCTTATTTCTCGAAGAAGAACTGAATGGCCGGCGTGACGACCAGCGACAACACCATGGAGATCAGAATCCCGCCGATGACCGCGATCGCGAGCGGCTGCAGCATTTGCGATCCCTGGCCGATGCCGAGCGCGAGCGGCAGCATGCCGGCCGCGGCAGCCATCGCGGTCATGACGATCGGCCGCAATCGCCGGCGCCCCGCGAGGACGATCGATTCTTCGAGCGAGCGACCCGTCGCGCGGAACTTCTCGTTCGCGTCGAGCAACAGGATGCCGTTCTTCGCCACGATGCCGATCACCATGATCAGGCCCATGAACGACGACACGTTGAACGTCGTCCTCGTCACCAGCAGCGCGACGAAGACGCCGGCGGTCGAGAGCAGCGCCGACGACAGGATCGCAATCGGCGCGGTGAACGAGCGGAACTCGAACAGCAGCACGAGGAAGATCAGCACGACCGCGAGGACCAGGACGATCGTCAGGTCCCTGAACGATTTCTGCTGCTCTTTGAACGTGCCGCCGTACTCGACGCGAATCGACGGTGGCAGTTTCAGATCGGCCACTGTCTTCTGCACGGCCGCGATGCCGGTGCCCATGTCGACGCCTTCGAGGCGAGCGGTCACCTCGACGAGCCGCTGCAGATTCTCTCGAATGATTTCGGTCTGCCCTGGATCCTCGGCGACGGTCGTCACCGAACCGAGCGTCGCGCTCGACCCCGTCGAGCTGACGATCATCGTGTTGCTCATCGCCTCGAGCGACGCGCGCGTCGCCGCCGGGTATCGCACGCGCAACGTGTACGGCCGGTCGTTGATCAAGACCGGCGCGGCGGCCGGCTCGCCTTCGACCATCGCCACGCCGACGGTTCCCAATTCGTCCGGCGCAAAGCCGGCTCGATCGGCCGCATCGGTGTTGACCACGAAGCGCAGCGCCGGACCGCTGGTGGTCTTCTCGACGCCGTTTTCCACGTCGACGATGGCGTCCTTGCCGTTGATCTTGGTCTTCTCCAGCGCGTCGGCCACCTGCGCCGCCCACGTCGCGAGAAGGTCCGGATCGTCCGCAAACAGTTTGACGACGACCGGCTCTGGAGCACCCGTAAGGTCGCCGATCATGTCCTGCAACACCTGGGTGAATTCGACGTCGAGTCCTGGATTCGCCGAGGTCACCTGCGCGCGCACGTCGCTGATCACCTCATCGACGCTGCGCCGGCGATCGGCCTTCAGCTTCACCGCGATGTCGCCCGTGTTCGGCTCGGTGACCGCGGCGAGCCCGAGTTGCAGGCCGGTACGGCGTGACGTGCTTTCGACCTCCGGCGTTTTCTTCAGGATCGCCTCGATGCGCGACAGGACGCGATTCGTCTCCTGCAGCGCGCTGCCGGGCGGCATCACGTAGTCGAGCACGAACCCGCCCTCGTCGAACGCCGGCAACAAATCGCTGCCGATGAATCGATAGCAGCCATAGGACAGCGCGATCAACACGAGGCAGAAGATCACGAGCAGGGCCGGCTGGTGAATCGAGCGTCGGAGCGCGCGATCGTAGAACTGGACGATCGGTCCGAACACGCGTCCGTGCTCGACGTCGTGTTCGTGCGCCGCGCCCGATTGGTGACGCCGAATCAGCCGCGTGCTCAGGTTGCTCGTCCACACGAGCGCGAGCACCAACGACGTCAACAGCGACACGCTCATCGCGATCGCGAGCGCGCTGAAGAACGTCCCCGTCACGCCGGTGATGGTGATGAGCGGCAGAAAGACGACGATCGGCGTCAGCGTCGAGCCGATCAGCGGAACCGTCAACTCTTTCAACGCGCTGGCCGTCGCCTGCAACGGACCTTCGCCGTTGTCGCGGTGCAAGACGATGTTTTCGACCACGACGATCTTGTCGTCGATGACGAGACCGACGGCAGCCGCGAGGCCGCCGAGCGTCATCAGGTTGAAGCTTTGGCCCAGCAGCTTCATCGCGATGAACGTCACGACCATCGTCACCGGCACGACCAAACCGGTCATCACCGCGGTGCCCCAGTCTTTGAGGAACAGCCAAATGATCAATCCTGCCAGGACCAGGCCGATGACGATCGCATCGCGCACGCTCGCGATCGATTCGTTGACGATGTTCGACTGGTCGTAGAACGGCTGCATGACGACCCCGGCTGGCAGCGACGGCCTGATCGCGGCCATCTCGTCGTGCACTTCCTCCGCAACCTGCACGGTGTTGCTGGTTGGTTGCCGGTTGACGCTGAGGAGCACCGCGGGTTTGCCGTTCGCGCTGACGACCGTGTAGATCGGCTCGGTCTCGGGACCGACGGTTCCGATATCACGCACGCGGACCGGGATGTTGTTGACGTGCTTGATGACGACGTTCCCCACGTCGTCGACGCTGTGCAGCTGCGCGTCAACGAGTCCGAGATACAACTGGTGATTGCGATTCAGCAGTCCCGGCGAGTCGATGACGTTCGTGCGGTTGATCGCGTTGACGATGTCGCCGATCGACGTCTTCGCGCGCAGCATCTGCGCCGGGTCGACGGTGACGTGAAACTCCGGCCGATGTCCGCCTTGAATCAACACGCTCGCGACGCCAGGCAGGCTGTTCAACCGCGGCTTGATGTCGTAGGTCGCAAGCTCCCACAAATTGGTCTGCGGCACCGAGTCGGATGTCAGGCTGTACCCGATGATTGGAAAGCTGGCGAAGTCGAGGCGATGCGTTTGGATCTGCGCGGTCGCGGGAAACGTGCGCTGGACGCGCGACACGGCGGCGTCGACCAACTGGAGCGTTTCGAGCATGTCGACGTTCCAGTTGAAGAACAGATTGATCTCGGCCGAGCCGCGGCTCGTGATCGAGCGCACGTTCTCGAGGCCGGGCACCTCGCGGATCGCTTCCTCGATCGGACGCGTGATCGCGACCTCCATCTGCTCGATCGGCATGACGCCGTTGTCGACGCCGATGATGATCCGCGGGAAGTTGGTCGTCGGAAACACGGCGACCGGCAGCGTCAGCGCCTCGTAGACGCCAATCACCGCCAGGATGCAGATCAGGAAGATGATCGACTTCGAGTGCCGCGCGAACCAGTAGCGATCGGGGTCTTCGAGCTCGTCTGCCCTTTGCCCTTTGCCATCTGCCATGGTTAGGTTTCTTCGGGCTCTTCGTCTTCTTTTGCAGGAGCGATCTGCACTTTGACTTTCTTGAGCACGTCGTCTTCGAGCTTGAACAACTCGAAGGCGCCGGTCGTGGCGACACGCTGACCGCTTTCGAGGCCGTCGGTCACCTCGACTTTGCCGCTGTCACGGACGCCGACGGCGATCTTGCGCCGATGCGGCTTGTTGTCTTTGTCGATCACCATCGCGAACGTGGCGCCCTGCGGGCTCGTCATCACCGCTTTCTCCGGGATGACGAGCGCGTTCGTGACGTTCTTCGCGATCATCTCGACCTTGACGCTGGCGCCAGGGCGAAACACGTTGTTCGGGTTGTCGCCCTGCACCCACACTTCGACGGTGCTGTTCGCGGCGTCGAGCGCAGGGCTGACCTGCGTCACCTTCGCTGGATACGGTGCGCCACCCGGACCGATCAGATTGGCGTCGTCGCCGACCTTGAGTTCGGCGGCTTCGGCTTGCGAGACGTGCGTGCGCACGATGACCTGCGTGATGTCCATCACCGTCACGACCGGCTGACCGCTCGGCGGCGTTTCGCCCGCGTACAGCGGCGCGTCGGTCACGACGCCGGCGATCGGGCTCGTGATGCGCGAATAATTCAGCTGCGCCTGCGCCGATTCCAGACGTCCGCGCGCCGCGTCACGCTGCGCTGTGGCCGCCTTCAACTCCTGATCGCGAGCGAAGCCGCGCAAGTCGTCGAGCTTCTTCTGCGCCGTTTCGTACTGCGTGCGGGCGTTGCTCAAGTTGACCTGGGCGTCGTTGACGTCTTTGGCGGCGATCGCCCCTTCTTGCAGCAGTTTTCGCCGGTTGTCGAAAATCGCCTGCATGGCGTCGAGTTGATCTTTCGCCGCCTTTGCGTCGAGTTCGGCCTTCTGCAGTTCCTGCGGCACGGTTGCGCGTGCGGTCGTTTCGTACGTCGCCTCGGCCTGGTTGTAGTTCGCTCGGCTCTCCGTCGCCGCGCCGGCCAAATCCTGGTTTTCGAGCTCGACGAGCAGTTGACCGGGTCGCACGGTGGCGCCGCGCTGCACGTACACCTTCTTCACCGGCGCGGTGACCTTTGGAACGATCGCCGCCTGCTGCTTGGGATACACGAGGCCATCCGCGCGAATCGTCCGTTGGATCTGCGACAACAACACCGGCGCGACGTCGACCGTCACCACCGGCGCGGCATCCCCCTCTGATTTCTTCTTGCACGCGGCGGTGGCCATCAACGAGACGCAGGCAAAGACGATGAGGGCTTTCTTCATCAGAAGCGTCCTGTCAGCGTTTGAAGTTCCGCCAACGCCACCCGGTATCGCACCTGCGCATCGTCGATCGCGTTGCGCGCCTGCACCAGCGTGGTCTGCGCGTCGACGACCTCGAGCGCCGTCGCCTCGCCGGCCTGATAACGCAGGTTCGCGAGCCGCAGGCTCTCGGTGGCAAGGTCGGCGATGTGTTGCAGGTTGTCGACGGCGGCCTTTGCAGCCTGCGCTTCGTTGTACATCGAATACAGGTTGCTCATCAGCAGACGCTGCGTCTGCGTCAACGTCACCTGCGCCTGATGCTCGCGCGTGTTCGCCTGATGCAGCTTGCTTCGCAGGTTGCCCCAATCCCACACCGGCACGGTCATATTGACCGTGATGAAGTAGCCGAGCGTCGGAATGACGCCCACCTCCGGGCGATCGAGCACGATCGAATGCGTGCCGAACTCGTTCGCTTCGAAGCCGTACACGCCGTCAACCGCGATCGTGGGCAGAAACGCGTTCTTCGAGGAGCGCACGTCCTGTGCGGCGGCCTTCAACGCGGCATCTGCGGCGCGGACATCGGGATTGTTTGCGGCGGCGGCGCTCTTGACGTCGCCGAACGACGGCAGCATCGGCGCCGACGCCAGGTCGTCGACGACGCTGAAGTTCTCGGTCAGCATCGGAAAGATGAGGACGGCAAGCGAGAGCCGAGCGGCGTCCATCGCGGCGAACGCATCGCGGAATGCCTGCTGCTGCTGCTGATACGAGATCTCCGCTTTGATCGAATCCGCATGCGCGACCTGACCCGCTTGTTCCTGTCGCCGGGTCGTATCGAGAAATCGCTGCGCCGAATCGGCCGCCGATTGCGCGCTCGCGTACTTCCGTTGCGCGACGACGAACGCGTAGTACTTCTGCGTGACCGTGACGGCCAGGCCGCGCTGCGCCACTTCGAGTTTCGCCTGCGCCGCCAGTTCGAGCGCCTGCGCGCGCTTCAGCGGCGTCAGCATCAACACATTCGGCGAGATCTCCTGGCGGACCATGCCCCAGTTTCGGTACATCTTGACGCCGTCGAGCGAGACAAACCGTCCGTTCGGGAGCACGTTGTTCGGCGTCGGAGAGTTACCGAGATACTGCAGGCTGTAGCTGAAGTTCGGCAGCAGCGACGCGCGCGCCTGGACGCGGTCTTCCTTTGCGCTCTCCGCGTCTGCAGCTGCCGACTGCACTTGAGCATCGTTCTGCTTCGCGCGCTCAAGTGCGTCCTGCAGCGTGATCGTGACGGGTGCCGCAGCGGGGCTGTCAGGCTGGACCAGCGTCAGCGGCGGTCCAGCCTGCAGCATCGCGATCAAGAGAAGCGTGGTCATTTCCCGATGATAAGAACTTTGAACGTGTTCGGCACGAACGTCGCGCGGCCGCCGCCTGTGGATGGCGCGGTCTTGGCCGTCGGCGTGTAGACCTTGTGCGTCTTCTCGTCGACGGCGATCGTGCGCGCACCACGGTCGGTGGCGATGTTTTCGAGCACGTCCCACTTGCCGCCCGTCTGCGACACGATCGTCAGCGTACCGTCGCCGTTCGAGCTCATCGCATAGCCTGCGCCGTTGTCGAATGCAACGCCGTCCGAGCCGGCGCCGATTGCGACCGTCGACAGCACTTTTCCCGCATCCGGATCGGTGATCGTCATCACGCGATTGGAGCAGACAGAAAACAGCCGGCGATCCCTGACGTCGTAGGCCATCCCTGATGGACCATCGCATCCGGTCAACGGAATCGTCTTCGTCACCGTCGCCTTCGCGGCGTCGATCTCGACGAGCTGGTTCTTGTCTTCGAGGTTGTTGTAGACGTGGCCCTTGCCGTCCGACACCGCGAACTCCGGTTTTCCGGCCAACGGAATCGTGGCGGCAACTTTCCCGGTCTTCGCATCGATCACCGTCGCGCTGTTCGAGCGTCCGTTGAACACGAACACGCGCGCCGATCCTTTGTCGTACGTGATGTCGTCGGGATTTTCACCCGTCGGAATCTTCTCGCCGATCGGCTTCAACGTCTTTAGGTCGAACATCGTGACGTTGCCGCCGCGCCCGTTGCTGATGAACCCCTTGCCGAGGTCGCTGGCGACCGCGATGCCGTGCACGCCGGGCGTGTCCGGAATGTCGCCGACGACTTTGTTCGAGTCGAGATCGACGACGACGACGTGCGTCGCGTGGGAGACGTAGAGCCGGCGCGCGGCGCTGTCGACGGACAGATAGTCCCATCCGCCTTCGCCGCCGATCGCGATTTCGCCGAGGATGTGATAACCGGTAGCCGCGGCAAACACCAAAGCCGCGGAGGAGAGGGCTCCAAGAGCCGTCAGCAGCGCGCGTCGCATATCAAGCCTCCGTTCACCTGCGAACTATACAGTCCGCAACATGAACGGAGGATGACAAGGCAGGGACCAGGTGCAGTTGCCAGACTGCCAACTGCAACTGCCAACTGCAACTGCTAACTGCTAACCGCTAACTGTCTAGCTTTCCTTCTTTTTCTTGACCGCGCGTTTGCGCGTGCCCGATGCCTTGTGCGGCGCCGGTTCGTTCGTGGCTTGCAGCGTGACGAGGCGGGTCGAGAACGTGCGGCGGCCGTGCTCGTCGAAGTCGATCACCGTGTGGTGTTCGTTGACTTCGACCAGCGTGCCGGCGCCGTAGGTCGGCTGCGTGACGCGATCGCCTTTGGACCAGTTCTTCATGAGGTTACCAGCGCGGCTCGCGGCGTCCGCCGCCACCACCGCCGCCACGATTGCCGCCGCCGCCACCGCCGAATCCGCCGCCGCCGCCAAATCCACCTTCCGGCTTCGGACGCGCTTCGTTCACGGTCAACGCACGGCCACCCATCTGATACTGATTGAACTGCGAGGCGGCTTTCTGCGCTTCCTCGTCGGTCGCCATCTCAACAAAGGCAAAACCACGCGCACGACCGGTGGCCGCATCACGCATGACGCGGACCGATTCGACGGTCCCGGCCTGGCTGAAAAGATCCTGGAGTTCCTGTTCGCCCGTGGTGTACGGAATGTTCCCGACGTAAAGCCTGCGGCCCATACGATCTACCTTCTCCTCGCTCGCGGTGGCTTCACGTCGGCAGAGCATCCACAGGGCGGGAGCGCGCAGGCGGGACTGACCACCAAGGTCGCGTAGTCTACTCCTAGACACCCCACGGCGCAAAACACGCGCCGTGGGGGCCCCGTCTTATGATCGCGACGATGTCTATTCGGTTGGGGTCGGAACGGCTGCTGGAATCGCGCGCGCTGGACGGCAAACGCGTGGGAATTGTGTGCAATCCTGCGTCGGTCGATCGCGACCTTCGGCACGTCGCGGACCGGTTGGCGGCGCTCCGGACGGCGCGCCTCGGCGCCATTTTCGGCCCTCAGCACGGCTTCCGGTCCGACGTGCAGGACAACATGATCGAAACGCGCCACGCCGAGGACGAGGTGCGGCGCGTGCCGGTCTACTCGCTCTACAGCGAAACGCGCGAACCCACCGCCGAGATGCTGAAGGACCTCGACGTCCTCGTCATCGACCTGCAGGACGTCGGCGTCCGCATTTACACCTACATCTACACGATGGCGAACTGCCTGAAGGCGGCGCGCCGGCATGGCGTCAAGGTCATCGTCTGCGACCGTCCGAATCCGATCGGCGGCGGACAGCTCGAAGGGCCCGTCCTGGTTCCAGGCAACGAATCGTTCGTCGGCATGTATCCGATTCCGATGCGGCACGGCATGACGATCGGCGAGCTCGCACGGCTCTTCAACGATCACTTCGGCATCGGCGCGGATCTCGACGTCGTGACGATGGAAGGCTGGACGCGCGACATGTATTTCGACGCGACCGGCCGGACGTGGATCATCTCGTCGCCGAACATCCCGACGTTCGACACCACGCTCGTCTACCCGGGGACGGTGTTGTTCGAGGGAACCAATGTGTCGGAAGGACGCGGGACGACGCGGCCCTTCGAACTGATTGGCGCGCCGTGGATCGTCGCCGAGCGGTTTGCCGACGCGATGAACGGACGCGGACTGCCCGGCGTGTACTTTCGTCCGGCGCTCTTCGAACCGACGTTTCAGAAGCACGCGAAGCAGGGCTGCGCCGGCGTCCAGATCCACGTCCTCGACCGCGCCACGTTCCGGCCGGTCGAAAGTGCCGTGGCGCTGATCGAGGCGTTCCGAGCGAACGGGATGGATCAGTTCAAGTGGAAGGAACCGCCGTACGAGTACGAATTCACCCGCACGCCGTTCGATGTGCTGGCAGGATCGCCCGCGCTGCGCGAGCAAATCGAAGCCGGAGTCCCCGCGCGCGAGATCGCGCGCTCGTGGGAATCTCCAGTCGCGGAGTTCATGAAACTGCGATCGCAGTTCTTGATTTACTGACCCGCCGGGTCAAGCCGCCACGAGTGGTCGGATGCGCTGCAGCGCCCCGCGAGACTCGCGACGAAGAAGGCGCCGTTGTACAAAGCGCCCGACAGCAGCCCGGTGGCCGTATCACCCGTACGAGTACCGGTCAGTTGCGCGAATGTCTCGGCGCCCGTTCCACTCACGCCAAGGTAATCCCCCTCGCCACAGGACTCGCGGGGCCCGAACCACATGCCGCCCAATTGCCCGGTCAGCGTCGACCCGACGCCGTACTCGAAGACGAGTGTCACTTTCGGCCGCCCGATGCATGACGCCGAACTCGCGAGCGCATCGTCAACGATGAGAAACGTGCGCTCGGAGAACGATCCTGTGACGTGGATCGACTGGTGACCGAACGCATAGAAGTTTCCGAACCCGCTGATGCCGGCGCAGCTCGGCGACTCCGTGATCGTCAACTGGAATAACTGAGCCGTGGAGGGCGCAGTCGGCGATGCGCACGCCGAAGCGCTGATCGCGGCGAGCGTGAATGCGCAATCCGCAATCCGCATCCCTCAATCCGCATTACTTGCGCGCCGAGTCGCGCGCCACTTTGATCTGTTCCGCGTGTTTGTGCGCGTGCGCGGCGTAGATCTGGAGCCAGCGCTCGATCGTGTAGGGACCATGTTCGGTGTGCGTCCCCTCACGCTGCCAATCGGCGTCGGTCATGCAGTCGAGCAGTTCGGCGGTTGACGCCCGCGCTGCCTTGAACGCCTGCAGCGACGCCTCGGTCGGCCGTTCGTAATGCAATCGCCGCGCGAACTGATCCTGGTCGTAGCCGAGGATCTGCGGCTTGTCGAGCGCGAGCAGCAGGCGCAGCCGAAACGCCGCCGCCATCTCGCTGTCGCCGAGGTGGTGCACGATCTCGCGCGCGTTCCATTTGTGCGGCGCCGGCCGCGCATCGAGCTCCTCGTCGGTCGCGCCGACGAGCGACTCCGACACGACGCGATACCCGTCCTTGTACGTGTCGATCAACTTCTTCCGTTCATCAGCAGTCATGTCTAGCTCTAGCCTCCAGCTTCCAGTCTCCAGCCTCCAGCCTCTAGCCTCTAGCCTCTAGTTTTCGCAATCCCCGGAGCCGCGGCTTCCTGCGCGGTCGCCGGCTCGAGGTGATTGTCGATCAAGTGTGCGCGCAGGCGCTCGAATGCGTCCTGCGGCGTGTCGCAGTGATGCAGCAACTCGAGATCCTTTTCCGCGATGGCGCCCCATTCGGCCATCGGCCGGAACTGCAGGACCTCCTTCCAATATTCGCTGCCGTAGAGGATGACGTCGATTTTCTTCGACAGCTTGTCGGTCTGGACGAGCGTGAGGATCTCGAACAGCTCGTCGCAGGTGCCGAACCCCCCCGGAAAGATCACGAGCGCCTTCGCCAGATACGCGAACCAGAACTTGCGCATGAAGAAGTAGTGAAACTCGAACTGCAGACCGTCGGTGATGTACGGATTGGCGCCCTGCTCGAACGGCAAGCGGATGTTGAGGCCGATCGTCTTGCCGCCCGCTTCACGCGCGCCGCGGTTTGCCGCTTCCATGATCCCGGGACCGCCGCCTGACGTGACGACGAAGCGATGGTGCTCCGACTGCAGCGTCAAGCTCCACATCGTCAGCAGCCGCGCCAGTTCGCGCGCGTCTTCGTAGTAGCGCGCCCACTCGAGCGCTTTACGGCTTTTTGTCAGCTCGAGCTGATAGTGCTCGTCGGCGCTGCGGTCGCCGCGCGCGCGCAGCGTCTGCAGGGCGCGTTCGGCGCGTTCGCGGCTGTCGACCCGCGCCGAGCCAAAGAACACGACGGTGTCCTGGATCTTCTGCTCTTTGAATCGTCGCAGCGGCTCGAGGTATTCGGCAAGGATGCGGATCGGTCGCGCTTCGTTGCTCTCGAGAAACTCCGGATATAGGTACGCCAGCGGCCACTGCGCCATAACCGAAATCTATCATCAGAGTGCTATCATCCGCGGATGTTCCAACGCATCTTGCTGTCGGGTTGTGCGGTCGCCGCGCTGCTGACCTTGGGCGTACGCGCGCAGCAGAACGCGGCCCCGACCACACCGGCGATTCACGCCAAACAGTCGCAGCGCCTCGTCATCCGCAACGCGATGGTCATCTACGGCAACGCGCGTCCGCCAGCGGGACCGATGGACATCGTCGTCGAGGGGGGACGGATCGCGTCGATCCGCTCGTCGAATGGCCGCGGCGCTGCGCGACAGGCGGGCGAGGCGGAAATCGATGCGACCGGCAAGTACGTCATGCCGGGCATCGTCAACACACACATGCACTGGCACGAGGAGCGGCAGCCGGGCATCCCGCAGCCGATCCAGTACGAACGGAATCTGTATCTCGCCGCCGGCGTCACGACGGCGCGCGAGGTCGGCGGCGACTTCGAGAAATCGAAGAAGTGGCAGGCCGAAAGCGATGCGCACACCATCGTCGCGCCGCGGATTCTGGTGTATCCGTTCACGTTCAAAGGACGCACGGGCAACGAAACGCGTGAATGGATCCGCAACATCAAGCAGCGCGGCGCCGACGGATTGAAGATCATCGGCGGCTGGGATCGCGATCTGCTCGAAGCCGCCCTCGACGAAGCGCACAAGCTCGGGATGCGCACCGCCGCGCACATCGCCGTCGACGAGACCAACGCGAACGACTACGCCGAGCTCGGCATCACCTCGATCGAACATTTCTACGGCGTAGCCGACGCGGCGCTGCTCGGCATTCAGGAGTTTCCGCCGGACACCAACCTGTCGAACGAAGTGCACCGGTTCGGTCGCGCCGGCGAGCTCTACGAACAGGCCGATCCCGAGAAGCTGCATCACACCATCGATCTGATGGTCGCGAAGCACGTCGCCTGGGATCCGACGTTCTCGATTTACGAAGCGAGCCGCGATCTCGTGCGCGCGCAGAATCAACCGTGGTTCAAGGACTACCTGCACCCGTCGCTCGAGAAATACTTCGACGCCTCGATGCAGAATCATGGGTCGTACTTCTTCGGTTGGACGAACACGCAGGAAGCACACTGGCGCCGGCAGTACCGGATCTGGGAGGACGCGGTCCTCGAGTTCGCGCGCAAAGGCGGCATGGTGACGACGGGCGATGACGCCGGCTATATCTACTCGATGTACGGCTTCGGCATCGATCGCGAGCTGGAGTTGCAGGAAGAGGCGGGGTTCCAGCCGCTCGAAGTCATCGAACACGCGACGTGGAACGGCGCGCGTCTGATCGGCATGGAGGATCGGCTCGGCAAGGTGCGCGAAGGCTTCCTCGCCGACCTGCTCGTCGTCAACGGCAACCCGGTCGAAAACCTGCACCTGTTGAATCCGTACGGCACCGACGTAATGATGGTGAACGGCAAGCCGGCGTCGAACTACACGAACGTAGCGCCGACCGACCGTGTCCAGAACGTCCATGGCGGCGGCATCGAGTGGACGATCAAGGACGGCATCCCGTATCACGTGCCGACGCTGATGCGGGAAGTGAAAGACATGGTTGCGCGCGCACGCCGCGAGCAGCCGCGATCGACGACGGCGCAATAACGATTGGCGACGAAGACGCCTGCGCCGCTCATGGACGTGTCGGTGCGCATCGCGGCGCCCGGCGCGATCATCCTGAAAGCGTTCTTCGAGGCCGACGCGCTGGCGGCATGGTGGCAGGTGGCGCACTCGGTCACGACCCCGCGCATGCTCGGACCGTACGTCGTCGAATGGGAACCGACGCATTTTCGCGACGACATCCTGGGGCGCCTCGGCGGCGTGTTTCGCGGGACCGTCATGCAGTTCGATCCAGGACGCGGTTTCTTCGTCGCCGACGCGTTCTGGCTGCCGCCTGACGGTGAACCGATCGGCCCGATGGCGCTCGAGGTGACGTTGCAACCCGAGGCGGGCGGCGCAACGGTCGTGCGCGTTCTGCAACGTGGGTTCGAGGAGAGCGAACGCTGGCGACGGTACTACGAAGTGATCACACACGGGTGGGAACGCGCGCTCGCTTCTCTCAAGTCACTGCTGGAGCACTAGCGGTTTTCGCGGCGGCGGCGGTCGTCGCGACGTGGCCGCTCGTCCTGCATCCGGGGCGGACGATCGCCGGCGGCCTCGGCGATCCGCTGCTCAACACGACGATCCTCGCGTGGGACGCGGACCGCATCCGTCATCTGTTCCGCGGGCTGTGGGATCCGCCGTTCCTCTTTCCGCATCGACACACGCTCGCCTATTCGGAGCACCTGCTCGGCATCGCAATCTTCACGTCGCCGATTGCGTGGATCAGCCGGAATCCGATCCTCACCTACAACGTCGCCTACATCGGCTCCTACATCCTCGCCGGGTTCGGCATGTTCCTGCTCGCGCGATCGCTCACCGGACGCGTCGACGCCGCGATCCTTGCCGCCCTCGCGTTCGAGCTGACGCCGTATCGCCTGGCGCAGACGACACACGTCCAGGTGTTGATGAACGGCTGGATGCCGATCGGCTTGTGGGCGCTGCACAACTACTTTTCGACCGGCGCACGAAAGTGGATGCTCGGCTTTGCCGCCGCGTTCGCCCTCGTCGGACTGTCGAACGGCTACTTCTTCTATTTCTTCGCCGTTCCGGTGTTGATCGTCGGCTCGGTCGAATTCGCGATGACGCGTCTCGATCGGCGTCAGGTGCTGATCGACGGCGCGATGGCCGCGTTGCTGCTGATCGCGATCGTCGGACCGATTGCGTGGGTGTACTTCCGGCTGCAGCACGATCTCGGTTTCGTCCGGACTGACGAAGATCTTGCTGGGCTCAGCGCGCGGGCCGCTGACTATTTCCGTGTCAGCAGCGGAGCGTGGAACTGGCGCGGGCTCCTATCGGTCGGCGGCGGGGAACGCGAGTTGTTCCACGGCTTCGTCGTGCTCTCGTTCGCCCTGCTCGCCGCTGTCGTCGTCCGCACGCGCATCGTCGCGATGTATGTCGCGACGGCGATCGCGGTCGTCTGGCTGTCGATGGGCCCGGGCGGCGGACCGATTTACGCCTGGATGTTCAATCACGTTCCAGGTTTCAACGGCCTTCGCGTCCCGGCGCGATTCTCGGCGGTCGCGATCGTGGCGTTCGCAGTGCTCGCGGCCGTCGGCTTCGCATGGGTGCTCTCGCGGCTTCCGCGGGCCGCCGGCATCGCGTGGGCCGTCGCCATTGGCGGCATCATCCTGCTCGAAGGGCAGCACGGCGTCTTCGTCAGCACTGTGCCGTTTGCGTTCGAACGATCGTGGGATCGCGTGACGTACGAGTGGCTCCGCACCAGTCCGCCGGGTGCGACGCTCGAACTGAACATCACGCAGCAGGACGACTTCCATCCGTATACGACGACGTATCAGCTCGAGTCGCTTCGGCACCGGCATCCAATCGTGAACGGCTACAGCGGATTCAAGTCGCAGCTGCAGGAGTGGCTCGGGGGGCCGGCGTCACCGCTGTACGAAAAAGGTCAGCTCGCGGAAACGCTGGATGGCTTGCGCGCGATCGGCGTCAGGTACGTGATCCTGCACGACGCCACGTTCCCGTCGCAGAAGGACGCCGACGCGCTCGCGCAGGCGATTCGATCGTTGCCACACGAGATTGCCGAAGAACACCGCTTCGGCGAAACCTGGGCATGGCGACTCTTTGATGCTGCTGGTGTAGCGCAGGCCTTCAGGCCTGCCCCGGCGTCCGAAATCGACCGCCGCTCGCTGACCGTCACCGTCTCGCATCAACGATCGCGCGCCGAACTCCTGACCGACGGCGATCTCGACACGCGCTGGCTCTCCGGCGATCCGCAGGGCGGAAACGAATGGATCGAGGTACAGCTTCCGCGGCCGACGGACGTGAGCGGCGTGTCGCTCGTCACGGCCGAGAGGAGCCTCTACGACTATCCGCGTCATCTGGTGATCGAATCGGTGGACGCGGATGGCAAGATCGCGACGCTCTTTGACGGCAGCGTTGTATCGAAGCTGATTGAGGCGCTCGCGATCAGCGAGCGGTACCCTGACATCACGATCCCGCTTCCTCCGAACCACGCGACTGCGCTTCGAATCCGCCAAACGGCAGAATCGAATCGCTGGTGGTCGGTTCACGAATTGCGTCTGTGGCGGCGCGACGCGCGGGAGACGAGATAGACGAGCGTGCCGCCGATGACGGCGGCGCCGGCGATGAGGCCGATGCCGGCGAACGTCGTGGGCGGCGGCGGTGCGGGGATTTGCGCGCGCGCGGCCTCTGATGACGCGCGTCTTCGAGCGAGTTCGAGCTTGAGGCTCTCTTCGCCCTGCGCCATCGCCCACCGATGGTTCGCTTCGAAGATCGGGCGCAGCAGGAACGACAGGTTCTTCAGCAGCGGCTTCTCGGCGCGGATGCGCCAGTCGTAGAGGATGTCGACGACGTCCCCGTCCTGCGCGAACGTCCAGACGCCGCGTCCGTCGAAGTCGCCGTTGGCAACAATGGTGAATCCGTTCGGATAGCGCGATTCGGTGACTTCGAATTCCCACCGGATCGTGTACGGCAGCCATCCTTTGGTGTGGAGTTTGACGCGACGGCCCACGCCGCGCGAGTCCGGCGGCCGAACTTCCCACACGTCGAGGTACACCGACGGCCACCAGCGCGTCAGCGACAACGGATCGCCGAGAATGTCGGCCACCTCGCCGACCGTTCCTTCGACACGCCAATGCGAGAGAAATTGATATTCGTTACTCATGATCCGCCTTCGCTAAAGCTACGGCGCGACTTACGCGTATGGTTTGATGCCGCGGCCGACGAAGGCGCCCATCAAGCGGCGGCGCAGCTCGTTCGCCACCTTCCCTTGGTTGAGCGGCAGCGTTTTGAATTTCGCGCGAATGGTCGCCGTGCCGCCTTCGAGCGATTCGATCCCGATGATGTCGAGCGGCGCAATGACCAGCGCTCCCCATGACGGATCGTTCTGCAGCTGCGCGCCGACTTCCCTCATCGTCCCGATCACCCGATCGATGTTCTCGTTGTACGCAACCTTCATGTCGACGACGGCGTACGCGAACTGCTTGCTCAGGTTCGCGAGCGCGGTGATCGTGCCATTCGGAAATACCTGCACGGCGCCCTCGCCGTCGCGCAGGACGATCGTGCGCAGGTTGATTTGCTCGACGTTGCCCTGGACGCCATTGATCCGCGCGACGTCGCCGACGCGAACCTGATCTTCGAGAATCAGAAAGAATCCGGATATCACGTCGCGGACCAGGTTCTGCGCGCCGAAGCCGACCGCCAGGCCCACGATGCCGGCGCCGGTCAGAATCGGAACGACGTCGATCGCGAGCTCGCGCAGGAGCATCAAGACCGCGACGAAGCCGACGGCGGCGGTCACAAGGCTGCTCAAGATCCCGCCGAGCGTCGTCGCCCGCCGCTGCCACTCGAGGTCCGTCGTCGCGTGACTGCGCGACAGCTTGAACTGCAGATGTTCGATGGCGAGGTTGGCGGCGCGCACAATCACCCAGGCGCCCGCGACGATGATGATGACGTTGATGCCGTGCGTGGCGCCCCAGCGCGCGATCGTCCGCGGATCCCAGCGCGCTTCCGAAATCCCCAGGCGCGACAGCGCGAGCGAGATGCTGGCGATGGCCGCGATGCCGTACGCCAGCACCGTCAGCGCGCGTATCAGTTGTTGCGCGCGCGCATGGATCGCGGCACGATTCTCCGTCCCGACGATTTCGAGCGCGTCGAGAGCGCGGTGGACGATCGCGTGCAGCACGCGCACGGCCACAGCCGCGACAAGGAACGCGATGACGATCGCCGCGATCGTCATGTAGTGGGCCGAGGTCATCAGAGTCGCTGGATTTTAAGGTAGTTTGCGTCGACGCGCGTCAGGTCGTCGCTGATGTTGACGAGCACGACCGTCGATCCCGCCGTGACGAGGCGGCGGCCAAGCAGTTCGTCGCGGATCAACGCGCGCGTCCCATCGAGGTTGTCGCCTAGCTCGGTGCACAACGGAATGACGCCCCAGTAGATCGTGAGGCGGCGCGCCGTGTCGTCACGGTTGCTCGTCGCGATGATTGGCGCGCACGGACGCAGCGCCGATAGCCGCCGGGCCGTGCCGCCGCCTCGCGTGACGGCGACGATCGCTTCCGCATCGCCGCGGTTCGCGAGCGTCACCGCCGCTTCGCACAACGCCTGTGCGTGATCGTGATGAATCGGCAGCGGCTGCGCCGGCGATCGTTCGCCGGGCGGCATCGCTTCCGCGTCACGGATGATCGCGTCCAGCGTCTGCACCGCCCGCGCCGGGAACGCACCCGTCGCGGTTTCAGCCGAGAGCATGATGGCATCCGCGCCGTCCGACACGGCGTTCGCCGCGTCGTTCACTTCCGCGCGAGTCGGCCGCGGTTCGGTCGTCATCGACTCGAGCACCTGGGTGGCGACGATGACCGGAATGCCGTGCCGCCGGGCGGCGCGCGTGATCTCCTTTTGCGCGCGCGGCACGCGTTCGAGCGGCATCTCCACGCCGAGATCGCCCCGCGCAATCATCACCGCATCGCTGCACTTGAGGATCTCGTCGAGATGATCGAGCGCCTGCGGGCGTTCGAGTTTCGCAATCACGGGGATGTCGGCGGCATGGATGTCGGCGAGAATCTGCCGCGCGTGTTTCAGATCCGCGGCGGACTGCACGAAGCTGAGCGCGACGAGGTCCACGCCGAGCGCGACGCCGAACTTCACATCGTCCACATCCTTCGACGTGATCGCGGAGGTCGCCAGCGGCACGCCTGGGGCGTTGATGCCCTTGTGCTCGCCGATCTCGCCGCCTTCGACGACGGTGGTCTGGATGTCGGTGCCGTTCGTGTCGTCCACGCGCAATTCGACGGCGCCATCCGCGAGCAGCAGACGATCGCCGGGCCGGACACTGCGCGCGAGCCCTTCGAACGTCGTCGACACGCGCCCGGGACCGCCGGCGAAATCGCCGGTCGCGATCGTCAAGCGATCGCCGCGGCCGACGGTAAATGCGTGACCGGCCGCCAGCGTGCCGGTGCGGATTTTCGGTCCGCTCAGGTCCTGCAGGATCGCGACCTCGCGATGCGCGCGTGCGGCCGCCGCGCGAATCCGCTGAAACGTGGCGCGATGCGTGTCGTGCGTGCCGTGCGAGAAATTCAGCCGGAAGATGTCGGTGCCCGCCGCGATCAGGGCGTCGAGCATCGCGTCGCTGTCGCTGGCCGGCCCGACCGTCGCGATAATCTTCGTGTGCCGCATTACAATCCCGATTATGGGTCAAATCGTCGCGACGCCCATCGAGCGCTACCTCGCGAGCCTCAACCGCGCCGGCTCGCCTGTGCTCGACGACATCGCGCGCCGCGGCGCCGAACGTCACCTGCCGCTGATCGATGCTGAAGTCGGCGCGCTCCTGCGCGTCCTCGCCACCGCCATCGGCGCGACGAACATGCTCGAGGTCGGAACCGCGGTCGGATATTCCGGGATCTGGCTCGCGGGCGCAGTGCCGCCGGGCGGCATGCTGATCACGCTCGAGAACGACGAGGGCCGTGCGCGCGAAGCGCGAGAGAACTTTGCCCGCGCCGGCGTCGACGATCGCGTGACCGTCATCGTCGGCGACGCGCGTTTGAAGATCGCCAAAGTCGCCGGACCGTTCGATTTGATCTTCCTCGATACGGACAAACAGTTGTATCTGGCGCTCCTCGATCGGTTGGTCTCGCTGCTTCGTCCCGGTGGCCTGCTGGTCACCGACAACGTGCTGTGGGACGGCGAGGTGGTGCCTGGCTACGTCCCGACACCGAAGAAGCCGGCGGAGGACACACGCGCGGTGGCGGAATTCAACGAGCGCGTCGCCGCACATCCCCAACTCTTGACGACGATCGTGCCGCTGCGCGATGGCGTTTCGATCTCGGTGAAGCAATCATGACGATTGATGCCTGGCTGAAAGCGGTCATCGCGGATGCGGAGTCACGCGGCCTCCCCGCGCTGAAGCCGCTGCTCGAAACCCTGGCGCGCGCAACGCAGACGTTGCGCGCCGCCGACTTCAACGACGACTTGTCCGCCGAAGCGCGAAGCGCGAAGGTGGATGCGCAGAAGCGATGACGATCGAAGAATTTGGCCGGCGCCTGCGCGCGGGCGAGATCACATCCGAACAGATTACCGAGGACTGCCTGCGGCGCATTCATGCCGAGCAGTCACGGCTCAACGCCTTCATCCTCGTGCTCGCCGACGAAGCGCGACGGCAGGCGCGCGAGCTCGATCGCGAGCTGGCGGCCGGACGCGACCGCGGTCCGCTGCACGGCGTCCCGATCTCGATCAAGGACTTGATCGACATGCGCGGATTGCCGACGACGGCGGCGTCACGCGTGCGCGACGGACACGTGGCCGATCGCGATGCCGCGTGCATCGCGCACCTGCGCCAGGCGGGCGCGGTCTTCGTCGGCAAGACGAACCTGCACGAGTTCGCGTTCGGCACGACGAACGAAGATTCCGCGTTCGGTCCCGCGCGCAATCCGCACGATCCATCCCGGTCGCCCGGCGGATCCAGCGGTGGATCCGCGGCGAGTGTCGCAGCGGGAATGGCGCTCGCCACGGTAGGCACCGACACGGGTGGCTCGATTCGCATCCCGTCCGCCGCGTGCGGCATCGTGGGGCTGAAGCCGACGTTCGGCGAAGTGTCGACCGACGGCGTCGTCCCGCTGTCGCGCACGTTCGATCATGTCGGTCCGCTGGCGCAGTCGGTCACCGACGCGTATCTGCTGTATCACGCCCTGCTCGGCGATCACGTGGCGACGACACCCGCGCCGATGCCGTTGACCGGTGTTCGGCTCGCGGTCCCGCGAAAGTATTTTTGCGATCTGCTGGACGATGACGTGCGCGCGAGCTTCGAGGCGGCGCTCGATCGGCTGCGGCATCACGGCGTGCACATCGACGAAGTCGAAATCCGCCACGCCGACACGATCGCGACCGTCTATCTCCACGTCAGTTTGCCGGACGCAGCTGCGTATCATGCGACGGTCCTCGATACGCATCCGGAGCTGTATACGCCGAACGTGCGACTGCGGCTCGAGATGGGACGGACGATCCTGGCGGAGGATTACGTGCGCGCCCTGGCGGGGCGCGAGGTCCTGAAGCGCGAGGTCGACGCGGCGCTCGCCCAGCACGACGCGCTGATATTGCCCACTCTTCCGATCGTGGCGCCACCGATTGGCGCGACAACGGTCCGTGTGGGCAAAGATCAGCAGCCGGTCCGCAACATGATGCTGCGGCTGACGCAGCCGTTCAACGTCACCGGCCACCCGGCGATCACGATTCCGGTTGAGCCGTCAGCCGCAGGGCTGCCAGTCGGCGTCCAACTCGTCGGTTGCCGGCTGCAGACCGACGTCCTCGTCCGCCTGGCCTTGGCCTGCGAGCCCAGCCTAACCAACAAGTCTGACCAAAGAGTCTGACTTGGAAGTCTGACTTGGAAGTCAGACTCTGGTCAGACTGGTTAGTCGGACTACATGGGCTGACCGCGCTCGGGCGTGGGCGTCGGCTGGACATCGGGCGGGCCGGCCGGCGGAGGAATATCCGGCGGCGGGACCGGTTTAATGTCGGGCGGTGGTTTGTCGATCGGATCAGGCGGACGGACGTCCGGCTTCGACGGTTGTTCCAGGCTCATGCGAGGCGTAGCTGCAACAACCACGCCTCGCATCTCTGATGAGCCCTCTAGCTTCCAGTCCCTGATGGATATCCCAGCTTCACCATGCCTTGCTTCGCGCCGTTGACCGTGGACGAGGTCAACCATTCCAGCGACGCCTTGTACAGCAGCAGATGATTCCGTTCCCACGCCGCGTTGTGTGACGAGCACGCGAGATCGGCGAACACTTTTTGCGACGCCCCCAGATCCGCGAACAGCTCGCGCACGCGGTCCGGTGACACCTGTTTGTCGTGCGCACCGGCGACGAGCAACGTCGGCGTCATCGTTTTCGCGACGGCCGACGGCGTCCAACCCCACGTCGGCACCGACGGCGCGCGGCGCACACCGGTTCCCCACGTCGCGCCAACCGGGTCCGACGCGAGCATCTCGGACCACACCGATTCGGCGGCAGCCCGATCGTACTGATCGGGACAGCCGACCTGGCGATCCCAGTTCGCGTAGAACTCGTCGCGCGACTGCGTGTTGAACGGCACGCCTTCGGGCGGATTCTTCGCCGGCGACGCGGGCGTGTTGCGGTTGTAGGCCGGCGCGAGCAGCACGAGCTTGTTCACTTTCTCCGGATGGAGCGCCGTGTAGCCGCCCGCGCGAGGACCGCCTTGCGACCACGCAATCAAGCTCACTTTATCGACGTGCCGCAGCGCGCGAATGTAGTCGACCGTCGCGTTGATGTCGTCCCAGTCCGATGCGATCGTCGTCAACGAATGCTGCGTCGATGCCGGACACGGCGCCGACGCGAAGCCCGCCTGACGATCTTTCGCGAGGTTGCACGGATCGTTCATCGCCGCGGGACGCGTCGAACGTCCGTAGCCGGTCATGTCCATGCCGAAGACGTCGAAGCCGCCGTTGGCGAGATACGCCATCCAGCTGTAATCCTGATACGGCACGTCGAACGACACTTCGGACGGCGTGCCGGCGCCGTGCACGAAGAGCACGACGCGATCGCCGAGCGATCCGCGCAGCGCCGTGCCCGCGCGCACGCGCTCGCGGACGAAAATCTGCGCCGGCTGACCGGCGATCGCCGGTGCCGTCGACTGCACGCGCACGTAGTGGTCGATGCTGAGGAGTCGCGGTCCATCGTCTGCGCCGAGAGACACGACGCACGCGGCCGCGCACGCAACGGAAACAAGAATGCGCATCTTCATGCGCGTATTCTGCTACACGTCGAGGCCGATTGCGCGCATCAATGCAAGCGCGTTGCTGTGCTCGACGATACCGGGCCGCATGCGGTAATCGAAGACCATACGCCCGTTTTCGAGCCGATCTTCGAAGTGCATGTTGACTGCGGCCGGCCCCAGCTGCGGCGTCAGCTCGGTCAGCGCCAGATCGTGCGTCGTCACCAACCCGATTGCACCGTTCGTGACGAGCGCTTTGACGATCGCTTCCGCGCCGATGCGCCGATCGTGCGAGTTCGTGCCGTGCAGGATCTCGTCGAGCAGGAACAGCGTGGGACGCGGTCCGCGCGATAACTCGACGATCGCTTTGATGCGGAGGATCTCGCTGTAGAACTTCGACTGCCCAGCCTCGAGCGAGTCGTCGACGCGCAGCGTCGCGCCGATTGCGAGGACAGATAGCGCCATCCGCGACGCGTGCACAGGCGCTCCGGCCAAGGCAAGGACGACGTTGACGCCGACCGCTCTCAGGAGCGTGCTCTTGCCAGACATGTTCGAGCCGCTCACGATAATCACGTGCGGCGCGGCGTCGCCAAGCGTGACGTCATTCGGAACGGCGACGTCGTCGGCGATGAGCGGGTGGCGCACTCCGACGGCGTCGAAGACCGCGCCGTCTACGATCTCCGGAAACGGGTCGATCGGGCGCTCGTAGGCATAGGTCGCGAGCGCCGAAAACACTTCCAGTTCGCCGACGAGGCGCAACCAGCCGTCGACATCGCCGCCGTGTTTCGTATGCCACCGGTCGATGGCGACCGCAATCAACTCGGGCACGAACAGCGCGCGCGTAATCGGCATGAAGAACAGGTTGTGCGTCGTCGAATCGAGGAGCGACGCCAGCTTCGCGAGCTGTCTGACGGCTGTCGCGCAGCCTTGTAGGGCGGCCCGTGTGGTCTCGAGACGCGCCGCCGCAAACGTTTCCCGCTCGACGCGTTCGGCCAGCGACGCGAGAATCTTCAAATCGTCGGCCGGCTTCCCGATCTCGTGAATGATGTGGAGGAGCGCCCGCTTCGATCGCCACGCGATGACCCCCTCGACGAACAGCCAGAGAATCAACGGCGTCCACGAGACGACGTCGTACCATGCGAGCACAGCGAGCACGACGACGACGATGGCGCTTGCGACGAAGACGATCGAAAGGATCGGTGAGAACCGCGCTGGTGACGCCGCGGCCCAGCGCGCGAGAGCGCCCGTTCGACTCACCGCGCCTTCCGCGGCGAGGACGGCGATGTCTTCCCGAAAATCGAGACGCGGCCGCAGATCCTCGACAGCAGTTTGACGCGCGCGCACTTCGCCGGCGTCCGCGCTGCGCGACAGCCACGACGCGAGCATCGCCTCGCCCGCTTCGGTGCGCGCCGTATTCAGCAACTCGAAGAGCGACGCGCGGCCGAACAGATCGAGATCGCGTGCGTACGCGTGTCCCTCGCCGAACGCGGCGCCGTCTCGCCCCGTGCCAGCCCAGCGTCCTGCGATTCGCTCGAGCGCCCGCATGTACAACTGCTCTGCACGTTGGGCACGTTCGAGCCGCTCGAGGTGTTTCGCGTGCACCACGGCCACGACGCCGAACACGATCCACGTGAGGAGCGCCCACCACGGCGACCATGTGCCGCGGACGAACGCGAGCCAGAGGGACACGACGCCGACCGCAGCGATCAGCAGTCGAAGGTTTGAGATGTGAAGGCTAGTGCGATCGAGCGCAGCGATGCGTTCGCGGCGATCTTTCAGCCGCCGCGAATATTCGTACGCTGACGCCCTAGCGTCGGCTGAGGAGCTGTCGGGCAATGCTGACGTAATGATCCGCCGCCGCGTGCAGTTCCGCAATCGAGACGTATTCGTCGGCGGTATGCGCGACGTGGATCGAACCTGGACCGAACAGCAGCGGCTGTCCCCAGCGGGACAGAAACGGGATGTCGGTCGTGTACGGAAAGACCGCCGCATCGAAACCGGGAACGGTGATCATCTTGACCGGCGGCACCTCGAGTACGTGCTCGATCGCGACGCGCGATTCGAGCGGCGCCATCGCCTTGCGGACCTCGGCCGCGTCGCTGACCGTTCGAAACATCACTTCGGCTTCGGCTGACGGCGGGACGACGTTCGGCGCCACGCCGCCGCTGATCAAGCCGACGGTGTAGTGCGTCGTGCCAAGCACATCGTCGTGCGGCAGCGCGATGTGCCGCAGCGCGATCAGCGCGTCGATCAACGTGTCGATCGCCGATTCGCCAAGCTCCGGAAAGGACGAATGCGCCGCGCGGCCGCTCGCCCGCAGCTTGACGCGCAGGATCCCGCGCGTCGCACGGCCGAGGCGATTATCGGTCGGCTCGCCATCGACGAGATACCGCGATCCGTTCGCGACCTCGTCGGCCTTCTTCGCGCCGTCGCTGCCCCGCTCTTCGCCGACGACGAACAGCAGTCCGACGCGCGATTCGCCGTCGCGGCGGAGTCGGTCGACGGCCGCGACCATCGACGCCGCGATGCCCTTCGCGTCACACGATCCGCGTCCGTAGAGCCGATCGCCGTCGACCCGGCTCGGGAAAAACGGCGGCACGCAGTCGATGTGCGTGGAGAGCACGACTTTGGGGTCTGACACCTCAGAGGTGTCAGAGGTGTCAGAGGTGTCAGAGGTGTCAGAGTACTCTGGCACCGCTGGGCGCTGCGCTACAGTCGCCAGGACGTTGAAACGCGTGTCGTCGACGCGCTGTTCGGTGACCGCGAATCCGCGCGCGCGCAGATAGTCGGCGAACCAACGCGCCACGTCCCCTTCGCGACCGGTCGTCGAATCGATGTCGACGAGCGATCGCGTCAGCGAAACGATGTCTACAGGATCACCCGTCACGCCACATCCCCGAAAGAAAACATCACGCAGACCTCTGCGTGATGCTTTATCGAATCCACGCTTCGAGTTCCGTGCGCGTGTCGGTGCGCGAGTCGCGGTACTTCACGATGACCGGCGTCGCGAGCGACAGTCCCCACTCGGGGCCTTTACCAGCCGTGACCGCGCGCGCGCCGGGGACGACGACCGCGCCTTCGGGCACGACGAGCGGACGATCGACGCTCGGCTTGATCACCTCGCCTTTGACGAGGTCGTACACCGGCGTCGATCCCGTCAGGACCGTTCCCGCCGCGACGACCGCACGCGTGCGGATGATCGCGCCTTCGTAGATGCCGGTGTTGCCGCCGATGAGCGCTTCGTCCTCGATGATGACCGGCAGCGCGCCGACCGGTTCGATGACGCCGCCGATCTGCGCGCCGGCGCTGACGTGCACGCGCGCGCCGACTTGCGCGCACGATCCGACGAGCGCGTGCGAATCGATCAGCGATTGCTCGCCGACGTACGCGCCGATGTTGATGTACATCGGCGGCATGCAGATCACGCCGGGCGCGATGTACGCCCCGTCACGAACCGACGACCCGCCCGGGACGATGCGGACGCCGGCAGCGAGGCCAGGTTTCTTCAGCGGCAGCGTGTCCTTGTCGTAGAACGGCCACTTGCCGTGATCGGCCGAGACGTCGGCGTTGTCGCCAAACTTGAAACCGAGCAGGATGCCCTGCTTCACCCACGTGTTGACGCGCCATCCGAGCGGGCTCGACGCGTCCGGCTCCGCGGATCGCACCTGGCCGGACGAGAGCGCTTCGCGCAGCCGCGCAAACGTCGCCCGGACGGCATCGCGGTCGGCGTTCGCACCGGCCGCGACATGTTGAGCGATTTCCTGTTCGAGATTCACACGAGCGCCGCTTTGAGGAGGTTGAGTTCCTTCAGGACCTTGAGGATCTTCTCGCGCGATTCCGGCTTCGGCGCGCACATCGGCAGCCGATACGTTTCTTCGAGCAATCCCATCGCGGCCATCGCCGCTTTCACCGGCACCGGGTTCGCCTCGACGAAGTTGATTTGCATCAGCGCGAGAATCTGCAGGTGCACTTTGCGCGCGGCGGCGTAATCGTTCCGCTCCGCCGCTTCGACCATCTGCACCATCTCCGCCGGGATTTCGTTCGACGCCACCGAAATGATCCCGTGTCCGCCCACCGACATAATCGGCAGCGTCAGCGCATCGTCACCCGACAGCACGAGGAAGTCGCTCGGCACGGCGCGGCAGATTTCCGCCATCTGCGTCACGTTGCCGGACGCTTCTTTCACCGCGACGATGTTCGGAATCTGCGAGAGGCGGACGAGCGTCGGGACTTCGACGTTGACGCCGGTGCGGCCCGGCACGTTGTACACGATGATCGGCAGCGTCGTACTTTCGGCAATCGCCTTGTAGTGCTGATACAAGCCTTCCTGCGTCGGCTTGTTGTAATACGGCGTCACCGACAGGATCCCCGATGCGCCGCGCTTCTCGAACTCGCGCACCATGTGGATGACTTCGTGCGTGTTGTATCCACCGGCGCCGGCGATGATCGGCACCTTGCCCTTCGCCTCGTCGACGAGGATTTCGACGATGCGCGTGCGCTCGTCGTCGGTCAACGTCGGGTTCTCGCCCGTGGTGCCGCACGGACACAGAAAATGAATGCCGGCGTCGATCTGACGACGGCCGAGGCGACGGACGGCGGCTTCGTCGAGCGCGCCGCTTTTCGTGAACGGCGTGACGAGCGCGGTGCCGACTCCGGTCATTGGTCTTCGCATATCAGCTCCAGCAGGCCTGAAGGCCTGCGCTACACCCCGAGAACATCCTTCATTGTGAACCAGCCGCGCTTGCCGACGACCCACTGCGCGGCGACCAGCGCGCCGCGCGCGAAGCCGGATCGATCGCGCGCGGTATGAGTGAGCGTGATCGTTTCAGCCGGACCGTCGAAGCCGATCGTGTGCGTGCCGGGGATGAAGCCGGCGCGTGTCGAGGCGACGTCGATCGGACGCGAGAAACCAGCGTCCTGCATCGCCTTCTTCAGCAGCAGCCCGGTGCCGGACGGCGCATCTTTCTTCGCCGAATGGTGCGCTTCCCAGACAAACGCGTTGAAATCCTTCTGCGGTCCGAACAGCTGCGCCGCGCGAGCGACGATCGCTTCGAACAGCACGACGCCGGTCGAAAAATTCGGCGCGACGACCGCGCCGATCTTGCCGTCGGCGACCGCGTCGCGAACCGACGTCTCGTCCTTCGCCCATCCCGTGGTCCCAATCACCAGGTTGATGCCGCGACGCGCGAGCACCGGCGCGTTCTGCGCCACGACGTCAGGCGCAGAGAAATCGATCGCGACGTCGATGCCGTTCCAGGCGCCGGCATCGGGACCGCCGCCGTGACGCGACGACATCGGATCGATCACGCCGGCGAGGTCGAAGCCAAACTCCGGCGCGAGCGCCTCCACCGTGCGCCCCATCTTTCCGTGACCGACTAACAGAAGTCTCACGTCTGAACTCTCAACGCTCAACGAAGAACGCGTCGTGAAGCTGTCCCATCGCCTGCGGAACGTCCGCGTCGCGCAAGACGAACGTGATGTTGCGCCGGGACGCCGCCTGCGAGACGAGCCGCAGCGGCAGCCGGCCGAGCGACGTCACCGCGCGCGCGAACAGCGTCGGGTCCGATCGAAGATTCTCTCCCACCGCGCAGATGATTGCCATCTCCGGCTCGCAGTTGACCTGGGCGAAGTTCCGCAGGTTATCCAGAATCCCGTCGAGGCGGCGCGTGTCATCGACTGTCACCGACACGCTCACTTCCGACGTCGTGACGACGTCGACCGGCGTCTTGAAGCGCTCGAATACCTCGAAGAGGCGCCGCAGGAACCCGTGCGCCATCAGCATGCGCGTCGACGTGATGTCGATGACCGTGACGTTGCGCTTGCACGCGAGCGCCGTGAGCGCGCCGTCGGCCGAGACACCGTCCGCCGTAATCAACGTGCCGCGATTCTCGGCGTTTCGCGAGTTCAGGATCCGTACGGGAATGTTCTTGTCCACGGCCGGCAGGATCGTGCTCGGGTGCAGCACCTTGGCGCCGAAGTACGCAAGCTCGGACGCCTCGCTGAACGTCAGCTGCGGGACCAGACGCGGCTGCTTCACGACGCGCGGGTCGGCGGTCAGCATGCCATCGACGTCGGTCCAGATCTGGATTTCATCCGCATCCACCGATGCGCCGAAGATCGCCGCGGAGTAATCCGATCCGCCGCGACCGAGCGTCGTCGTCACGCCGGCGGGCGTCGAACCGATGAAGCCGCCAAGGACGACCACATCGCCGTGCGAGGTGCGTGGTGCGATGTGCGTTTGCGCGTTCGCGCGCGTCGCATCCATGTCGGGTGCAGCGCTGTTGTACTCGGCGTCCGTGACAAGAACGGATCTCGCATCGACCCACGTCGTCGGAATCCCTTGATCCTTCAGCGCTGCCGCGACGATCTTGCTGCTGACCAACTCGCCGACCGACAACACCGCGTCCAATGATCGCGGCGACACTTCGCGCAGCACGGCGAGCGCGTGCACGAGTCCGATCAATTCTTCGAATTCCGCTTTGACCGCGGCAAGCGTGGCTTCGCGACTCGCGTTCGTAACCGCCGTCGCCACGCTGATGTGGCGATCGAGGAGCGCGCGCAGCGTCTCCGTCGCCTTTGCCGCTTCGCCGTCCTCCGCGTTCCGTGCGACCGCGACGAGTTGATCGGTCACCTTCGCAAGCGCCGAAACGACGACGACCGGCGCCTGCTCGCGACGAACGAGCGCGATCAATCTGTTGATGGCGTCGGGATCGGCGACAGAAGTGCCGCCGAATTTCATCACCACGCTCACAGCAATCCCTCTCGGTGCATCAGTTCGGCGTTGAGGATCGCCACGCCGGCGGCGCCGCGGATCGTGTTGTGACCGAGCGCGATGAATTTGTAGTCGAGAATCGGACACACGCGAAGACGACCGACGCTGACGGTCATGCCGTCGCCGCGGTTGACGTCCAGCGACGGCTGCGGACGATTGCGTTCGTGCAGATAGACGACCGGCTGTGCCGGCGCGCTCGGACATCCGTCGAGCATCTTGAACGACATCCACGCGTGGATCATGTCGTGTTCGGTCGGTCGATGCTCGAAGCCCACCGAGATCGATTCCGTGTGCCCGTCATGCACCGCCACGCGCGTCGTCGACGCGCTGATGACGACAGGGTGCGGTTCAACGACGCCGTTCTTCACGCACCCGAGGATCTTCTTCGGTTCCGTTTCGATCTTGTGTTCTTCGCCGTCGATGAACGGAACCACGTTGCCGAGGATGTCCCACGACGCGACGCCGGGATAGCCGGCGCCCGATATCGCTTGCAGCGTCGTAATCGTCACTTTGTCCAAACCGAACTGGCGCAGCGGCGCGAGCGCCATCGACAGCACGACGGTCGAACAGTTCGGGTTGGTGACGATGCGGCCTTTCCACCCGCGCGCGGCCTGAGTGTTCAGCAGCGAGAGATGATCGCCGTTGACTTCCGGAATCAGCAGCGGGACGTCAGCTTCCATCCGGTAGTTCCTCGCGTTGCTGACGATCGTGTGTCCGGCCTCGGCGAACGCCTTCTCGATTTCGCCGGCGACGCCCGCATCGAGCCCAGAGAAGACCAACTGCGGCGCGCTCTTCGACGGCGCTGCTGTCTGCACTTCGAGGTTCGCGATGTCGTCCGGGAGCGGCGCACTCAGCCGCCACGCCGCGGCCTCGCGATATTTCTTGCCCGCGGACCGTTCGCTGGCGCCGAGCCACGTGACGCGAAACCACGGGTGACGCGAGAGCAACGCGATGAACTGTTGGCCGACCATGCCGGTCGCGCCGAGGATGCCGACGTCGATGCGAGTCATATCTCCTTCCAAAACAAAAAAGCCGACGCGGTTCGTGACCGTGTCGGCTCTGTGGTTACTCGAATTTGTTCTTATTCGTTAGGGTTCGAGCACACGAGCTTCAACACGGTCCTTGGACCGCTTTTTTCGTGCGTCGCACTTCTTCGACGTCGCGAAGCTCATGGAAGCGGCAGTATACCATGAGAGGTTCATGCTTCAAGCCCTCTTCCACGCATGGGAGCGGCACCTCGTGTCGGTCACCAAAGATCGCGTCGTTCGTCCATTCGACTGGGGACTCGAATGGATTTCGCATAACGGCCATCACGCGGATCCGGCCGACGCGCTGCGCGACTGGGTGTCGGGCGTCATGGCCGATACCGACGCGTTCTTCACGCCGGCGCCCACGACCGACTATTCATTCGACGGCTCGCTGCTGACATTTCCCAGCGCGCTTGCGACGCCGCATCCGTCGAACAACACGGTTTACTGTCGTTGGTTTCCGACGAGAAATGTAGCGCAGCCCTTCAGGGCTGCCGTCTTGGTTCTCCCGCAGTGGAACGCTGATCCCGACGGCCATGTCGGACTGTGCAAGCTGCTCGCGATGAACGGCATGAACGCGTTGCGCTTGTCGCTGCCGTATCACGATCAGCGCATGCCGCCCGAACTCCATCGCGCCGACTACATCGTCTCGGCGAACATCGCGCGCACGGTGCAGGTGTGCCGGCAAGCGGTCCTCGATGCGCGACGTGCAATCGCGTGGTTGAAACAACACGGGTACGAACGCATCGGGATCCTGGGCACGAGCCTCGGATCGTGCCTGGCGCTGCTGACGACGGCGCACGAGCCGCTTATCGATGCGGAAGCGTTGAATCACATCTCGCCGCAGTTCGCCGACGTCGTGTGGCGCGGGCTGTCCACGCAGCACGTGCGCGCCGGCCTCGACGGCCATATCGAGCTGGACCTGCTGCGCGAGCTGTGGAAACCGATCAGCCCGCGCTGGTATCTGGATCGCGTCCGCAACCGCAAGACGTTGCTGGTCTACGCGCGGTACGACCTCACGTTTCCGGTTGATCTCTCGGAAGACCTGGTCCGACAATTCAGGGAGATGGACGTGCCGCACGAACTCGCGGTGTTACGTTGCGGGCATTACACGACAGGCAAGACACCATTCAAGTATCTGGACGGATGGGTCCTGACGCGTTTCATGAAACGGGCGCTACTTCGGTGAAACCCGCGGTCAATTGGCGGAAACCCGCGATCAATTCACTCGGGACCGCGATCAATTCGCTTGCGCCGATGATCAGGAACCGCAGGACCTCGATCAATTCACTCGATCCGGCTGTGAGCGTGGCTGCGCGGCCACACAATTCACGCAGGAGCCCGATCAATTCGCTCGTGACCGCGATCAATTACGTCGTGCTTCCGAAAAATTCACTTGCGCGGATCTTTAGTCGGAGTTGATGGTCATGACGTCACTGCTCGCCGCGATTCAGTTCCCGATGCGGACGGTGCAGCCGCAGACCTGCGCGCAGAAATAAATGCCGGGCGACCCTGTCCGGACGATCGCGGTCGAGAGCGTGCCACTGGCGGTGATCAAACGTCAGGTGCAGCGGGCCGAACTCGCGCGCGTCGTG
>DASREL010000148.1:0-4506 GCA_035652075.1 Vicinamibacterales bacterium | reverse complement strand
TCTCCGACCAGTCCTGAAACGTCGGGCTGGTTGTCGGATCCGGCGGAAGGAGACCGCCGGCACGCAGGCGCAGCTGCTTCTTGAGGTCGGCTTCGACGATGTCGGCGTCGGCCTTCGTCGTCTGCTGCGTGTCGCCGGTGTAGCGCTCGCCCTTGAACCAGAAGTCGTACCTGAATGACTTGCCATTCGGGTGCCGGAAAGTAGTCATCGTCCGCCGCGGTTCGCCTCGAGGTCGCTGCGCTCATCGGTCGCCCACGCCACGGCGAGATCGCGCGCGAGCTTCGAATCGTGCTCGGAATGATCGAATCGTCGGCTGTGGTGGAACTCTTCGTTCTGAAACCACTGCACGTCGATGCCCCCTTTGCCGAGGTCGACGAGCTCGCAGAGCCAGCGATCGTGACCGACGAGTAGTTCGAATAGCTTCTCGCGCGGCTTCGCCTTGATCGGGTCGACAATCTTTCGATTCGGTGTGTAGAACGGACTGTCCATCATGACTTCTGTCGCGCCGGGCAGCCTTTTCGTAGTCGCTGAAGCTGTTCAGGAAATCCGTCGACGTTGAACGTAACAACCGCCGGCGCCGCGCTGAATGGAGTGAACTCAAAAACGAGCTGTTTGGACGTAGCGAGTTTCGTCACGATCATGTCAGTGTTCCCGAGTGCGAACAGGGCTTTTCTGTCAGTGGATTCGCCCCACGACTGGGTTGTCGCTGGATTGTGATCGAATCGCAGCCTTACATGGTGCATGTGGAGATTGCCACCGCGTTCGACAGAGGCCGGCATTCCAAGGTCGATAAATACTTCCAGCTTCTTCTCCTGACATCGAACCAACAGCGTTGGCGTCGCACTGATGAGCCATCCTTTCACGCGTTCGTCCGCGTTCACACCTACGCTGACTGTTTCGCTATCGTCCATCTTCGAGCGTTCGGTATGAACGAGCCATTTCCCTGCCTTAGGCGGTGCCGCTTGAGCGAGCAAGAGCGGCGAAGTCGACGCGATCACGATGACAGCCAGCAGTAGGAGCTTCTTCAAGCAGCGCCTCCCTATTTGAGCAATCGGATATAGGCGACCTTGTGAATATGTTCGATTTCATCGTTGCGAACGAATCGTGGTGCGTGCGCTGGATTCGCGGACGTCAGCAGCCAGCCGTCCGTCTGTCGCGTCGCAATCTTCGCCAAGCGCTCGCCGCTTCTGAGCTGCGCGTACACGAGATCGCCTTCGGAGACGGGCTGTACGACCGACACGATGATGCGCATTCCGCGCTTTAGAAGCGGTTCCATGGAATCGCCGCGGATGACCACGGCGTAGGCGCCACGTTCATGAAAGTCGAACGGGCGAGACGTCCATTCGTCGATTTCTGAGAGTCGTTTCGATTCAGCGTCCCACACGAGTCCGTTCGGCGATGCCTCGCCCTCATTGATGACTGGGATTGAGTTCTTCTGGTAATTGGTGACGTCGACGTCGAGCCGGTCGGCTTCGCGCGCGAGTCCTTCAACGACAGCCTCGGCTTCATCGATTTCGTTCGTCGCCATAGCGGTCAGCTGCGCATACAGCTTCGGGACCGTGGTGCCGAGCACCTTCGCGACTCGCTCGATCGTGTCTTTCCGCTGGTTGCCAACTCCACGCTCGAGCTCGCTGAGCGTTGTCATGCTCATCTGTGCGCGCTCCGCGACATCACGGAGGTCCAAACCGCGTTGTTTTCTCAGCTTTCTGATAACGTCGCCGATATGGAACACGGCTGGAGTGTCGCATACCGGTAAATCGGTATCAATACTAAGTTGTTGTATATTAGACATTTATCGTTAACTAACAATAAATACAGAAAGGCGTTGACACCGTTAACGGAATACTGTTAATGTTTGCTCCGTAATGGATCTGCGGAGCGCCCGCCAAGAGAAGAAGCTCACCCAGGAGGAACTGGCCGAGAAGTCAGGTCTTCCTCAAACCACCATCAGCGACATCGAACGCGGCGCGATCAAGAAGCCCTCCTGGGACGCCGTCGCTCGCCTGTGCCGCGCGCTCGGCATGGATCCTTCGGACGTTTTTCCCATTGATGAACTCCCCAAGGCGGTGAATCAATGAACGCGTCATCTCAGAGACACGCTACCGTCGCGGGCGATTCGTCGAAAGGCAAAGTCGTTGGCCGCGGGACGGCGCAGCAGGATCAAGAACTCTCGGATCTCCGCGCGGACCTGCGCGACGCGATCGACGAGAGCCGCTGGAAGCACGACGCGCTCGCGGAGGCGATGAGTCTCGCGTGCGGCAACCGCATCGACGGGCCGTACCTGTCGAAGCTGCTGTCGGGTGAGAAGTCCCTCAGCGCGGCGCATCTCTCCGCGCTCCCAGACGACATCGAAACGATCTTCCACCGCAAGCGCGCGGAGCGCTTCGGCCATCTCGTCGTGAAACCGCTGTCGGGCCTCGATGCACAGAAAGCGTTCGTTGCCGGACTGATCGGGATCATGTCGAAGCCGGAGTTGCCGGTGCGTGCCGAGGCGATGGTGAAGGCGCCGTCGACGACGACGCTGAAAGTGGCGGCGCGCGCATGAGCAGCGCCGCAATCATCGCGCCGCGCGGCCGCCTGTTGGCGTTTCGCCAGGCGATGGAGAAGCTCGGGCTCGAGGGGCGCGCCGGCGAGCAGCGTCTACGCCGGCTCGTCGCCGCCAAGAAGATCCCCGTCCATCGCGACGGCCGTCTCGGCTTCTGGGAGAAAGACCTCGAGGACTGGATCGAAGCGCACCGCACGCCGGCGACGGACGAACCCAAATCGAAGCACATCGCGCTGCCGCGCATCGCGAGCGAACCAGCCGGCATCGAGGACCTGATGCCGCGGCGGCGGCGCCTCATGCCGAGTCTGTCGGCGGAAAGGCGAGCGAGCTGATGAACCGCCTCCATGAAATCGCGACGCAGTTGGTCGCCGTCATCGATCGCCTGCAGTCGCAGGACCGCGCCGGCATCACGCCGACGCAAGGCCAGGTCTTCGAGCTGTTCGATCTGAAGAACGACCTGAAGCACGCGCTGCTCGTGCACGAGCCGCCGGTGCCGTGCTCGATTCCGAGTTGCGGACGACCGGCGACGGTGACGGTGCACGAGCAGCGCTACTGCGCGCGCTGCGGTCGCGCGATGTCGCTCGTCACGACCCAGGTGACGGGTGAAGCGCCGGAGATCGCGCGCAACCGCATCCAGCACATGTTGATGGGCCGCGCGCCCTGGCCGAATGGCGTGGACGCGACTGAACCGGTGGGGACGCGATGACGGACGCGGGCGCCTTCCTCGTGATCGTGTCGATCATCGCGTCGGCCGTGGCCATCATCGTCACCGGCCTGATTCTCGTGTGTCAGCCGTCGCAGGAAGAGCGACAGCGGGACATCGCGAAGGAAGTGCGTCGTCAACTCGACGTGATGCGCGCGACGGGCGCGCTCCACCAATGACGCGCTACGTCATTCGCGATCGGGCCAACCGTCGCTTCCGGACCGGCGACGCCTACGGCTGGTCGCCGCACGTCAGCGATGCGCGCGTGTTCGACTTCGCGACCATCGCGCTGCTGACAGCCGCGCGCGACTGCGCAGCGCCGGCGGGTGACTACGACGCCGAACCGATCTACCAGGCAGAGCAGCAGCGATGCGCGTAGCCAATCTCGAACGCGCCGTCGCGCTCCAGCAGCTGCTCGAGCGGCCATCCGGTCTGCCGACATGGCGCCGTGTTCTCCAGCGGCTCTTTCCATCGGTCTTCACGTATCGCATGCCGCGGTGCGGGCATCGACCGACGCAGCCAGGGCAGCGCGATCGGCTCGCCGTCGTGTGGCTGCCGGCGGTCGACGTCTGGACCGCTGAACGGATCGCGTCTTCAGTCGGCGCGTTGAACGGCTGGAAGCCGGCCGAACGTGTCCGCCGCGTCGCGAGGTTCGGTCGATGAATCCATACGCGGTGATTGGCCTCGTGGTGATGAAGCTCGCGCTGCTGTCGATCGCCTGGCGGCGCTTCGATCGGGCGCTCACGTTGCCGCGCAGTCCGCAGCAAACGCGGTTGATCGCGACGAGCGCCGTGCTGCTCACGGCCTGTCTGATCTGAACGCTTCGAAAGGACGCATGGCGAAGACATCGACGACGAAGACGAAGATGAAGCCGGCACGGAAGGTTGACGCCTACGGTCGTGTGGAGATTCGGACCCAGGCGCAGCTGACTCGCGAACTCGCGCAGGGAACGCGCGAGTTCGCGATTGTGGGTGACGCCGACCTCTCGGTGCAGATTCCCGATGACGTGTTGTTCACCGTCCGCGGAACCGCCCAGCCGCGCGTCGTGGCGTACGGCAGCAGCCAGCCGCGCGTCGAGGCGTACGACAGCAGCCAGCCGCGCGTCGTGGCGTCCGGCAGCAGCCAGCCGCGCGTCGTGGCGTACGGCAGCAGCCAGCCGCGCGTCGAGGCGTCCGACAGCAGCCAGCCGCGCGTCGTGGCGTACGGCAGCAGCCAGCCGCGCGTCGAGGCGTACGACAGCAGCCAGCCGCGCGTCGTG
>DASREL010000147.1:0-27385 GCA_035652075.1 Vicinamibacterales bacterium | reverse complement strand
CTAGGTGCTTCGCGACTTCCACGGCTTTGGAGCGCGCGACGAGGTGAGGTGCCGGAGTAATCCCGTGCAGGCTCCCCGCGCGCGCCGATGCAGGGTGAGAAGCGGTTCGATTTGCGCGAGCGTCCAGAACTGCCGGTCAATGCCGTCGCCCAGGTGGTTCTTGGTCTCATCGAGCGATCCAATCGCGATTCGGACGTGTTTCGCGAACTGCGGGTGGTCGTAGTAACCGAAGCCCTCGGCGATATTGGCCGGCGCAGAACTCGCGGACGCCTTTATTTGATCGCAGAATTTGCCATCCCTTTTCGCGGGGGTGGTGGCAAGAATTGCGTACACGCCGTTCTTCAAATCATCAGAAAGCCGCCAAGCATCGAGATCTTCGAAAGTGCGCACGATCATGGCGGCAGCGCATCGCAAGGATCGTTCCGCCGCACCTTCGCACCCCGCACCTTCGCACCCCGCACAGAAGCACCTCGCACGACGCACCCTCGCACCCTGCACCTTGAGCACCGTGCACCTTGCACCCTGCACCCTGCACCGCCGATAATCCGCGCGGAGGTTCCGATGATCAGCCGACGCACTCTATTTCGCCTCGCAGGCGCCGCAGGCGCTACGGCATGGACAGTCGGTCGGAACGGCCTTCGCGATATTGAAGCGGCTGGTGCTGCGGTCTCCGACCGCACGCCTGAAGACGTCGCGCAGGACGAGTTGTACTGGCGTGAGATCCAGGAAGCGTTCACCCTCGACCGCACGATCAGCAACCTCAATAACGGCAACAGCTGTCCCGCGCCCCGCGTCGTCCACGAAGCGATGAAGCGGTACTACGACATCTCGAACCAGGCGCCGGTCTACTACCGCGGACAGATCGAACGGAACATGGAGACGGTTCGCCGCCGCCTCGCCGCCGAGTTCGGCGCTGATCCCGAAGAGATCGCGATCACCCGCAACGCGAGCGAGTCGCTCCAGATCGCGCAGGACGGACTCGATCTCAAGCCGGGCGACGAAGTGCTGACGACCGATCAGGACTACCCGCGGATGCTGACGACGTGGGATCAGCGGCAGCGGCGGGAGAAGATCAAGATCGTTCGCGTGAACTTCCAGGTGCCGGCGAAGGAAGACGATCTCTACAACCTGTTGGCCGGCGCCGTGACGCCGCGGACGAAGGTCCTCCACATCTGCCATGTGACGAACATCACCGGACAGCTCTTTCCGGTCCAGCGCCTGTGCCGCATGGCGCGCGAGAAAGGGATCGTCTCGATCGTCGACGCGGCGCACTCGATCGCGCATTTTCCGTTCAAGCTGCGGGACCTCGAAGCGGACTTCGTCGGCACCAGCCTCCACAAGTGGCTGCTCGCGCCGCACGGCACTGGGTTGCTGTATGTGCGCAGGGACAAGATCAACAGCACGTGGCCGCTGCAGGCGACGAGCGAAGCGCAGAGCCACGACGTCCGAAAGTTCGAGGCGGTGGGCACGCAGCCTGCGGCGAACAAAGCGGCCATCGGCGAAGCGCTCGCGTTCCATCAGGCGATCGGCGCGGACCGGAAGGCGGCGCGCCTGCGCTATCTGACGCTGCGCTGGGCGAATCAGGTCAAGGATCTGCCGCGCGTGAAGATCTACACGAGCCTCGACAAAGGTCAGAGCTGGGGGCTCGGGTACGTCGGCGTCGACGGCATCGAAGCGCGCAAGCTGAACGAGTTCTTCTGGAACAAGTACCGGATCATCGGCCAGGCGATGACGAAGTCCGCGTATCCGGGACAGCAGTTCGATTACCAGGGCGTGCGCATCACGCCGAACGTCTACACGACGCTCGAAGAACTCGACACGTTCGCGGACGCGATCAAGGACGCGATCAGGACCAACGCGACTACTTAAGGCCGTCGATCAGATACAGATCGGTGAGATCTCGCTGATACGTATAGACGAACGACCGGCGCGTCATCAACACCGGATGGATGTTGATGACGCCGGCCGGGTCGCTCGGCATCAGCGTTCTGACGAGTTGTGTGCGACCAGTGCCGATGTCCAGCCGCAGCACACGCGTCGGCAGTTCATCGGACGCGACATACAGCGCACGATCGTCGTCGCTCCAACGGATCGGTTTGAGCCCGAGAGCGTCTGGAAACACCTTCGGCGTACCACCATCGACGGGAAAGACCGCCAGCACATGATCGCGCCGCTCCGAGGCCAGCAGCCGATCGTCGTGCGACATCGGATGGAGACCCGGAACGGCGAAGATGTTCTCTGGTGTCACCGGCGTCGCAGCGCCGTCGATGGACTGAATCCAATATTGGAGGCCGTGGCCCGGTTTCTGCGCCGCAAAGACGACGTGCATGCCGTCATGCAGCCAGGACGCCGAGAAATAATCGAGCTGCGCGGGATTCGACAACTCACGCGTTTGCCCGGCGCCCGTCGGCAGGACGACGAGGGTTGGCGGCGGTCCGCGCCGTAGCGCGAGGGCAGACCGGCCATCGGGCGACAGCGCGAACGCCTGACCGTCGCCGAGCCGTACGGCGGGCGATCCGTCGGTCGGCCGGACGAACACCGACCATCGCCCAAGGCCACCGCCTTCTCCGAACTCGGTGAGAAGCACGCGCGATCCGTCGGCCGTCGCGTCATCGCCTTCCGACATGTCGAGCCACGACAGCTCGCGCTGACGATCCGTCGCCGCGTCGACCTCGATGACCGAACTTCGGATGGAGGTCCGCCCGGCGAGGACGGCGCCGCTCGACGTGATATCGAAGAGATGAAAACCAATTGGCAACACGGCGACCGTCCGCATACGGCCGCGCATGTCCACCGCCCTGAGATTGTTGCTCGTCGCGCCGACACCCTCTCCGAACCACACTTCGGTGCCCGTCGGCGACCACGCGAACTCGATGCGATCAGCGCCGGCGTCGGTTGGCAGCGAGAGCGTGGTCGTGCCATCCCACACGCGGATTACCGAATTCTGCCCGAATCCAAATCCCTTTTCGTTGAACGCGAGCCGGCGTCCGTCGGGCGCGATCCGGATGCGAGTCACGATCGCGGTTGTTTCGTAGCGGACGGTGCCGAGCGGGAACTCGATCAGGTGCTTGCCGCCGACCCGCCGGACGACGGCCAGTTGCGATCCGTCGGGTGACCAGTCGGCGCTGATGATGTCGGTGGCGACGTCTCGTGGGACTCCGCCCCCGACGGTTGCGCGCGCGAGCAGGCCCGGTTCGGCGGAATACCAGAAGATCATGGGACCGCGGTTGCGGATGAGCGCCATTTCGCCCGTTGTCGACACCGCAGCGATGTCGGCCGCGGGGATCCCGAGCGCGCGCGAATCGGGACCGTCGCGTCGCGTGGAGAACAGCTCCGGCGTCCCGCCCTCGAACGACGCGCTGTAGAGAATCGACCGGCCGTCGGTGTCGAAGCGCGCGTTGAAAATCACACCGCGACGAAATGTCAGTCGTTTGAACTCGAGCGAGGGCGCGGGCGCGCGTTTCAATCCCGCAACATAGCCGCCGGCTCCGAGCGTCGCCGCCGCCGCCGCAGCCGCAACGAGCCGCCGCAGGCGCAGACGGCTGCGTCCCGCGACTGCGGGCAGCGATCCGGTCGCCGACGTGGCGGCGTCGAGCGCGAACGCGATATCGCGCGCCGACTGAAACCGTTCCGCCGGATTCTTCTCCAGGCAGTGCCGAACGATGCGATCGATCGCCGCAGGAATATCCGCGGCTACATCAGGCGGGTCTTCGCGGAGGATGGCCGTCATGGTTTCGACGGCGGTCGTGCCGTGAAACGCCCGCGAGCCGGTGACCATCTCGTACAGGACGGCGCCGAACGCGAAGATGTCGCTCCGCGCGTCCGCCGTGTCGCCGCGCACTTGTTCCGGCGCCATGTAGCCGACGGTGCCGAGGACGGTCCCCGCAGAGGTGGCGATCGGTGTCGTCGGTGCGATGCTCGCCGTCGCGGCCCACGGCATTTGTCTCGCGAGACCGAAATCGAGAATCTTGACGCGGCCGTCCGGCAACAACGCGATGTTTTCAGGCTTCAGGTCGCGGTGCACGACGCCGCGCTCGTGCGCGGCCGCGAGCCCGAGCGCGATCTGCGTCGCGTAATCGATGGCCTTCCGCACCGGAAGCCTGCCAGAGACGAGCCGTTCGCGGAGCGTGTCGCCGTCGAGCAACTCCATGACCGCGTACGCCACGTCGCGGTCCGTCCCGAAGTCGTGGATGGCGAGGATATTGGGATGCGACAACGCCGCGACCGCGCGGGCCTCGCGTTCGAAGCGCACCAGCGCTTCGACGTGCTCGGCAGCCGCCGGCAGGAGGACTTTGAGCGCAACCTCGCGATCGAGTCTGGGATCGAAGGCACGGTACACCTCGCCCATCCCGCCGGCGCCGAGGGCGGAACGGATCTCGTACACGCCAATTCGATCGCCAGCCGTAAATCGCATGTTGCGAACCGGGCCGATTATAATGCGCGCACCACAGGCCTCCTCCTTTCTGCCTGTTGAAGGATCTTCAATGAATCGACGTGCGTTCGTGTCCAGTACCGCGCTTGCGACAGTCGGCTTTGGCCTAAGTGGCTGCGCGACGACGACGTCGAAAGCGAAGACGGGCGGCGTGCCGAAGCCGCATGCGCCGTTGCGGGTGGCGCAGGTGAAGGCGTCCTGGGATCGAATCATCCGTACGACGGTGGGGCTGCGGCCACACCGGGATGCGGGCTTCGTTCTCAAGGCCGACAAGCTCGATGACAAGCTACTCGTGCACAACTACGGCCACGGCGGCGCGGGGATGTCGCTCGCGTGGGGCACTGGGCTGATGGCGAGTGAGTTCGCGCTCGAGCATCAGGCGCGCAAGGTCGCGGTGATTGGATGCGGATCGGTCGGGCTGACGTGCGCGCGTCAGCTGCAGCGACGCGGTTTCGACGTGACGATTTACGCCGCAGCGGTTCCGCCGAATGTCACCTCGAACATGTCGCTCGCGGGGTTCACGCCAAGTTCAGGCCTCGTCGCCGGCGATCAGCGGACGCCGGCGTGGGACGCGCAATATCGTCGCGCGTACGACATCTCGTATCGCCAGCTGCAGTTGATGTGCGGCAATCCGATCAGCGGCGTATCGTGGTTGGACAATCTCAGTCTCACCGATACGTTGCCGACGCCGCCGCAGACGCCACCCGCGCGAGAACCGTTACCCGACGGCGCGGACACGGAGCGCGAGATCTTCGGTCCCGGCGAGCATCCGTTCCAGACGAAGTACGCGATCCGCTCGCCGCAAATTCGCATCGAGCCGAACATCTACCTCGACGCGTTGATGCGCGACATTGTCCTCTTCGGCGGCAAGATCGTCGTCCGCAAATTCGAAACGCAACGAGATCTCGCATCGCTGAGCGAGCCGATCGTCATCAACTGCACCGGCCTCGGCGCGCGCGATCTGTTTGGTGATAAAGAGTTGCTGCCGCTGAAAGGGCAGCTCGTCGTGATGGTGCCGCAGGACGAAATCAACTACCACACCAACGGCGGACTGCACGAACGGCCGGCGCCCGGCCAGCTCGGGATCCACATGATGTCGCGCCGTGACGGCATCATCCTCGGCGGCACATCTCAGCGCGACGTCTGGACGCTCGAGCCAGACGAGGCAGAGCGCAAGCGCGTCGTCGACTCCCACATCCAAGTCTTCGGCTCCATGCGGGCGTAGCGCAGGCCTTCAGGCCTGCCGAACGTAGCGCAGGCCTTCAGGCCTGCACCCCCCAAACGGGCTGCGCTACATCGTTGGCATTCTCGTTGCGTCATCTCAGCGACAGGAATGCGTATGCGCTGGCTGATACCGCTGTTGCTGTTCGCGGTCAGCGCCTGCAGAGGCGGCGACCCACAACTTGCGATTGCCCTGAACGCCAGCTCCGGCGGCGACCCTGCGCGAGGGAGCGCCGTCATCCAGCAGTACGGCTGCGGATCCTGTCACCTGATTCCAGGCATCGCCGGCGCGTCGAGTCTTGTTGGCCCGCCGTTGATCTCGTTTTCGCGCCGCTCGTTCGTCGGCGGTGAACTCCCGAACACGCCGGACAACGTAGCGTCGTTTATCCGAACACCCCAACATATTCATCCGCATTCGGCGATGCCTACGGTTGGGCTGTCGCAAGAACAGGCGCGTGATGTCGTCGCGTATCTCTACACGCTGAGGTAGATATGAAACGGGTGCTAGGTGCGGTGGTGCTAGGTGCTTCGATGCTCGGTGCCACGGTGCTAGCTGGATGTTCCGCAGACAAGAACCATAACGATCGCGGCGCGGCCGGGCCGGCGCCGGTGGGCACGAGCGGAACGGCTCCCGGCGCACCGCCGAATCTTCACCTCGTCTCGGATGTCTCGCGCGGCGAATGGCGGATGCCGGCTGGTGATTACGGTAACCTCCGCTACAGCACGCTCGATACGATCAACACGTCGAACGCCAAGAACCTTCATCCGATCACCACCTTTTCGACCGGCATCCCACACGGGCACGAAGGTCAGCCGCTCGTGGTCAACAACACGATGTATGTCGTCACGCCGTATCCGAACAACCTGGTCGCGGTCGATCTGACGAAGCCGGGCGGGGCGGTGAAGTTCGTGTACGAACCGCATCCGGACCGTCGGTCCGTCGGCATCGCGTGTTGTGACGTCGTCAATCGCGGCGCGTCGTACGTCGACGGGAAAGTGATCTACAGCCTGCTCGACGCGAACGTCGTGGCCGTCGATGCGGAGACCGGCAAGGAAGTGTGGCGATCGAGAGTGGGCGACATCAACGTCGGCGAGACGTTCACGAATGCGCCGGTTGTGATCAAGGACAAGGTGATCGTCGGCAACGCGGGCGGCGAAATGGGCGTCCGCGGATATGTCGCCGCACTCGACGTCAAGAGCGGAAAGATTCTCTGGAAGGCATACAACACCGGGCCTGACAGCGAAGTGCGCGTCGCGCCGGACTTCAAGCCGTTCTACGCGAAAGATCAGGGCAAAGATCTCGGCGCCAAGACATGGCAAGGCGAGCAGTGGAAGCTCGGCGGATCGACGGTCTGGGGCTGGGTGTCGTACGACCCCGAGACCAACATGTTTTTCTACGGCACCGGCAATCCCGGCGTGTGGAATCCGGATCTGCGTCCCGGCGACAACAAATGGTCGTGCTCGATCATGGCACGCGACGCCGACACGGGCGAGTTGAAGTGGGCGTATCAGGCGACGGCGAACGACGCGTGGGACTACGACGAGATCATGGAAAACCTGCTCGTCGACATGGACTACGGCGGCAAGCCGCGCAAGCTGCTGATCCATCCAGGCCGCACCGGCTTCGTCTACGTGTTCGATCGCACGAACGGAGAGTTGCTGTCCGCGGAGAAGTTCGAGCCGACGAACTGGGCATCGAGCTACGACCTCAAGACCGGCAAGCCCGCTGAAGATCCGACGAAGCGCACGCATTACGGCAAAGTGACGCAGGCGATCTGTCCGTCATCGACGGGCGCGAAGGACGTCATCCCGTCGGCGTTTTCACCGAAGACCGGCTTGCTCTACATCCCGGCCCACAACACGTGCATGGACTACGAAGCGATCGACGCGAACTACATCGCGGGGACGCCGTACCTCGGCGCGGACGTAAAGATGTATCCGGGGCCTGGTGGCTATCAAGGCGAGCTCGTCGCGTGGGACGTCGCGCACAACAAGAAAGCGTGGGGCGTCCAGGAACCGGTCCTGCCGGTCTACAGCGGCGTGCTCGCGACTGCCGGGGACGTCGTCTTCTACGGGACGATGGATGGGTGGTTCAAGGCGATTGATGGGAGGACCGGGACGGAGTTGTGGAAGTTCCACTGCGCGTCGGGGATCATCGGCAACCCGATCACGTATCTCGGTCCGGACGGCAAACAGTACGTCGCCATCTACTCGGGCATCGGCGGATGGATGGGTGCGGTCGCGTTCCCGGAAATTTCCGCTGATGATCCGTACGCCGCGCTCGGCGTCGTCGGCGCGATGAAAGAGATCAAGAAGTACACGGCCCCGGGAAGCACGGTGTATGTCTTTGGTCTCTAGGGCGTTGGTCGTCGTGATGGTGTGGGCAGGCCTCAAGGCCTGCGCTACGAGTGTCTCTCCTGCTACGACCGTCTCTGCTGCTGTTGTAGCGCAGCCCTTTAGGGCTGCCCTCCGTGTCTGCGCAGACCCGAACAACATGCCGTTTAGCGACGACAAGCAGCGGGGCTTCGAAAACAAGATCGCGCAGGTGATCGCGAAGGATCTCGGGCGTCCGCTCGAGTACTTCTGGGCGCCGCAGCGACGCGGGTTCATCCGCAACACGCTGCGTGCTGGCCATTGCGATCTCGTGATGGGGATTCCCGCGAACTACGAGCTCGCGTCGGCGACGCATCCGTATTACCGATCGACGTACGTGTTCGTCTCACGCGCCGATCGACGGTTGAACGTTCGCTCGTTCGACGATCCGCAGCTGAAGACACTCCGGATCGGGATTCAGATTACCGGCACTGACTATTCCAACCCGCCCGCGGCGCAGGCGCTCGCCGCGCGGCACATCACGTCGAACATCCGAGGTTACACGGTCTACGGCGACTACTCGAAGCCGGATCCGCAGCGCGACGTCGTCGACGGCGTCGCGCGTGGTGACGTCGACATGGCGATCGTCTGGGGACCGCTGGCCGGTTACTACGCGAAGCAAGAGAAAGCGCGGCTGACGATCGTGCCTGTGTCACCAGACAGCGACGGACCGACACTACCGTTCACGTTTGCGATCGCCATGGGTGTCCGCAAGAACGATCGCGCGCTGCACGATGCCGTCGATCGTGCGATCGCGAGGCGGAAACCGGAGATCGATCGCATCCTGCGAGAGTTTGGGGTTCCGGTAGTGGCCTCGAGCACTGGAGCGCGACCCTCGAGCACTGTAACGCGAGCCTTTCAGGCGAGCGCTGGGAGATAGCATGCGTCCCTTGTCGCTGGTCTGTGTATGCGCGTTGATGGCGGCCTGCGGCGGCAAGTCGAACGATCTGGCCGCCGCATCGATGCCGCCGCCGATGCGGACGCCCGTCGGACCGATTCCAGGCCCGGAGAACAACCCACAGCGGCCGAGCAATCCGTACAACGGCGATCGACAGGCCGCGGCTGACGGCCGTCAGTTGTTCGTGCGCTTCAACTGTTCCGGCTGCCACGGCGGTCGCGCGGGCGGGGGAATGGGACCGAGCCTGCGTGACGTCGACTGGATCTACGGCGCCACCGACGCGCAAGTCTTCAGCTCGATCGCCGAAGGCCGCGCGCACGGCATGCCCGCATGGGGCTCGAAGTTGAACGAAGACCAGGTGTGGAAGCTCGTGGCGTACATCAAGACGTTGCGGACGCCCGACGAGATCCAGCCGCCAAGTTAATGTCGCTCGGAGGATCCATGTTTCGTCGATTCGTGATCGCCCTCGCCATCGCGCTCGTGCCGGTCGCGTGCGCGAAGAACGAAGCGAAGAGTCCCGCGGAAGTGCAGCCGGGCTCGTCGGCCGATCAAAACAAACAGCCACGCGCCGGCGGTGCCAGCGCGAATTGTCGCGACCTGCCGTCCGCCGACGATCTGAAGAAGTGGCTCCGTCAAGCGCCTGGCGTCGAAGGCGAAGCCGGCGGGATGTTCTCGGGCAAGATGGAGTGGGCGTCGATCGTCAACCGCAAGGGCGAGGTCTGTGTCACCGCTGTCGCAACCGACGATCCCGCGAGTGCATGGCCCGGCAGTCAAGCGATCGCGAAAGCGAAAGCCTATACCGCAAACGCCTACAGCACCGACGACACGCCGATGTCGACCGCGCGTGTCTACACCTTGACGCAGCCGGGGCATTCTCTCTGGGGCGTCTCGCAGCCAAACGCCTTCAACCCGGATTGTCTCGTCGGGCCAGACGATGCGGGGAAGACGGACGGCAAGATCTGCGGCGGCCAGATCGCCTTCGGCGGCGGCGTGCCGCTCTACAAAGGCAAGACGCGCGTCGGTGGACTCGGTGTGAGCGGGGACACTGCCTGCGCCGATCACGAGATCGCGAAGCGGATCCGTCACCTCGCGCAATTGGATCCCGAGAAAGGCGAGTTCGCTGACGACATCACCTACACGAGCGTCGACGGCGCATCGGTGTTCACGCACCCGCTCTGTCCGAACACGTGGCGCAACGGCAAGAAGATCGGCGACGAACCGAAGGCCAGCGGCTATTAGGTCCGTTGAAGATCGAGCGCGCAGCGAACGAAATGATCGTCACCATCTCGCGACATCAGGCCGGCGCGTTCGAGGCCGGCGAACAACGCGCGACAGACGTCGATGCTCAAGCCGCTTTCCTCGGCCGCATCGGTCGCAGTAATCGAGTCGCCAATGTCCATGGCGACGAGTCGTCGCTGCAGTCGATCGAAACCGTCGTTGACGCTGAGAACCAGGTGATCCATCACGATTGTCCCGCTTGGGGTACTTCTCGAGTGAGCAACGGACATGCCGCGAAAAACCGCCGTATTTCGCCGGTTGTCGCACAGATTCCAAACGGTCCAGGAAGAAGAATCTACACATGCGGATGACGCTTACCTCAGCCACCGTCGTGATCGCCGTCAGTGTCTACGGCTACTCGTCGCGCGCCGCCGCAACGGTAACGGCAACTGCAACTGCAACTGCAACTGCAACTGCCAACAGCTTCCGCGTGATGACGTTCAACATCCAGCACGGCATCGATGGCTCGCACAAATACAATCTTCAGCGCGCCATCGACGTCATCGCACGCGTGCAGCCCGACATTGTCGGACTGCAGGAGGTGACGCGCAATCATCCGTACTACAACTGCGACGACCAGCCAGCCAAGATCGCCGACGGGTTGCGATCGGCGACGGGGCATGAATGGTCTGTGGTGTACGAGCAGGAGTGGTTCACGCCGAACGTCGAATGTCGAGACAGCGGTCGCGGCGACGGTAAAGAAACCGAAGGCCTCGCGTTTCTCGCTCCGGTGGCGAAAGACGCACTCGGAAAGACCACGATGACGCCGCTGCCGGTGAGCCGAATCGGATTTGCGGTGAGGTTTCAATCGGCCAACGGACTGCCGATTGTGGTGACGCACCTCGCGTCAGGCAAACAGAACGTCGAGGCGCGGAAGAAAGAAGTCGACGCGTTGATGAAATGGGCCGGCGCGTTGGGGCCGTCATCGATCCTGATCGGCGATTTCAACGCGAGGCCGGCAGACGAGGAAATGCAGCCCGTGTTATCCGTGTATCAGGATGCCGGCGGCGATGCGACGCACGGCGATCATCGCATCGACTACGTGTTGTTTCGCGGCGCAGGATTGAAGCTGGCGAAAATCGAGACGATCGACTCGAACGCGTCCGACCACAAGCCGCTGGTCGCGACCTTCAATAGATGAGCGTGTGCTAAACTGATCGCACTCCATGGCAACCTGTCCCAAATGCATGGGGGCGCTGACGGAGAACCACAAGTGCCCCCCACGCATCATGCGGCGCATCACCGACGCAGTGTCGACCGTAGGTGTCGGCAGTGTGAGCGGGGCGATTCTGGCGCTCGTGATTGACGAGCACGCCACCACCGCCTTGATGGTGGCCGCGGCAGCCCTCGGCGCCGTTCTCGCCGTCGCCGTCCGCCAGGCCGTCGTCGGCAAAGCGTCTTAGGCGCAATACCGTCGGACAACGTTCAACAAATTGTCGACGTCGATCGGTTTGGGCACCGATGCGACCGCCCCGAGGTCTCGCGCGCGCTCTTCGAGGTCGGCGGCGCCCGACATGACGGCGACGGGCACGGCGGCAACGATCGGATCGCCGAGCTGCGCGCGGCGGAATTCGTGGCCGCCCAGGCGCGGCATCTTCAAATCGAGCAGTACGAGGCAGGGCGTTTGCGGCGCGCGATGACGCACGGCTCGCAACAGGTGCAGCGCCTCCAAACCATCTTCAGCCCCGATCGCATAGAAACCTTCCATCGACAGCAGCGTCGCGAGCATGTCCCGAACGTCGGGATCATCCTCCACAATCAACACGTTGCCGGTGGCGGTTGCTGCGGTGTCGGTCATCGCCCCGATGTCATAATCAAACCCTATGCCAGAGCTTAGCTACGCCGAGTTCGAGCGCGTCGACATCCGCGTGGGACGCGTGATCGAAGTCCTCGATTTTCCTGAAGCACGCAAGCCAGCCTACAAGCTGCGCATCGACTTCGGTGGGGACATCGGTGTGAAAAAATCATCCGCGCAGGCAACGAAGCACTACACGAAAGAGCAGTTGCTGCATCGCCTGGTCGTGGCGGTCGTGAATTTTGCCCCGAAACAAATCGGGCCGTACATGTCGGAAGTTCTCACGCTCGGCGTGCCCGACGGCGATGGCGGCGTCGTGTTGCTCATGCCGGAGCGCGACGTGCCGATCGGCGGCCGGATGTTTTAGTGGATCGAAGCAGTTTCATGATCGACAGCGCCGTCAGGATGAAGGCGAGGATCATGAAGAACAGCACGATGTCGTGGAAGATAGGCGAGTCCATCCACTGCAGAATGCGACGGCCGTATCTGACGGCGAGTGCCGCCTCCGCGCCGAACCGGATCATGCGGACGACCGCGAGGGTGGCGAAGAAGAGCACCGTGTTGACTTCGAGCGCGCCGGCGGCGAGGACGAAGGCGGTGAAGGGAAACGGCGGCGGGATCAGGTCGAGAGCCGCCAATGCAATCGCGCCGCTCTCTTCGATCTTTTTGTGCACCTTCTCGAGGCGTTTCGGATCCACGAATCGATCGAGACCTTTCTCGCCGATCTTTTCGCCCATCCAGAACGTCAGCCATGCGCCGACGATCGATCCGCCCGTAGCGAGCACCGGCACAATCCATGCGCTCGATTTCAGGCGAGCGCTGAGCAGGACGACCGCCGCGTCGATGCCGAGCGGCAGCGAGAAGAAGAGCGTGGAATCCAGAGCGGCGAGAACGAACACGCCGAGCGGGGACGCAAAGAGGCCGATGATCCAGCGAGAAAACCGCATGCCGCCTCAGCTGAAACTGCAAGGACAAGGCCATGCCTAGCGACGATCGCGAGCTGTGGACCGAAGGCGAGCTGTGCTGTTGGATGGTGTCGTGCTGTAGCGGCGCCGAACTGCAGCTGCGTCGAGGCGACGACATCGTGCTGCGCGAGCTGTATCCGACGAAGTCAGACCTGTACGAACGGGCGCGGATGCTCCGAGACGAGCATCACATCGGGATTCGCAAGTAAGCGCGGACGCCGCGCGTGTCGCTGCGGTTCTCGAGCGTCAGCGATCCGCCGTGCGCCTCGGCGATCTGACGGCTCAGCACGAGGCCGATACCCGATCCGCTCGGCTTCGTCGTGAAGAACGGCACGAACAGATTTCCCTCGTTCGTCAATCCGGTCCCCTCGTCGTCGACCCACAGGTGGAAGACGCGTCCTTCCTGTTTCCATCCAACGCTGACGCCCCCGCCGGTCTGCTGCGCGGCGTCGACGCCGTTGCGAATGACGTTGATCAAGAGTTGCTCGAGTTGATCCGGATCGGCGCGCAGAATCATCGGCGGGCCGCTGACCTGGACCGGCAGGCGCGTTTCGACGCTGCAGACGCGCGTGACGAGAGACGTCACGTCGATGTTGTTCGGCCGTGGCGCGGGGAGTTTCGCGAGGCGCGCATAACCGGTCGTGAAGCGGCTGAGCGAATCCGATCGCGCGGCGATGATGCCGAGGCCGCGACGCATGTCGTCGTTCCAGTCCTCGGGCATCTGGTCACGCGCGAGCATCGACTCGAGGCTGCCCGCGATCGACTTGATCGGCGCGAGTGAGTTGTTGATCTCGTGCCCGATGACGCGGATCAACCGCTGCCACGCCTGGCGTTCTTCGTCGCGCAGCGGACGACTGACGTCGGCGAGCACGAGCAGCTGGTGAGGGCGTCCTTCTTGGCGGAACGTCGTCCGCCGCACTTCGTAGCGTCCGGTGCCGCCCGCGAACGTCGCGTCTTCGATGCGCGGCGACTGTCCCTCGAGCATCGCGTCCAGTCCGAGTTCGTCCGCCGTCCGGCCGAGCAGTTCGTCTGCGGGGCGCGCCAGCAACCGTTCGCCGGCGCGGTTGACGAGCCGCAGCGAGTGCGCGCCGTCGAACGTGAAGACGGCGACGTCGATCTCGACCATCACCGTCCGCAGCAACGCGCCGGCTTCGAGTGCGCCGAGGCGCTGATCGTGCAGCGTCGCCGCGAGCTCGTTGACTTCGAGCATCACCGCGCCGAGCGGATCGTCGAGCGGCACGCCGCGTCCGCTGGCATTGCGCGCGCGGATGGAGAAATCGCTCTCGCGCAGCGCCGCGAGCAGATTGGACAACGTCTGCAGCGGCAGCACGACCCGCGACCGCACGCTGAACGAGCATCCCACCCAGACGCCGACGATGAACACCGTCAGCGTCCATTCGACTTTCGGGGAGTAGTCGCCGGTCCAGAGCAGGAGCATCGCGACCAGCGCGGCAGGGAAGCCTGCGGCCAGCGACAGCAGCAGGATCCGCTGATCGAACCGAAATCGCTTTTGTCGGCCGACGATGGCGTTGAGCGCGGAAGCGTGAACTTCCGCGCTCTCGGCAGGTGAGGCGCTCACGAAGGAGATCTTACCGGACGCTTGTAGCGCAGGCCTTTAGGGCTGCCTCGGGAGCAGCCCTGAAGGGCCGCGCTACAACTGTCTTACAAGCCGTAGCGCTGCAGCCGGCGGTACAACGCGCTGCGGCTGAGGCCCAGCGCTTTGGCGGCCTGACTGACGTTGCCGTCGAAGCGCGCCATGGCTTTCTTGATCAGGAACCCTTCGACTTCCTCGAGGCTCATGTCTTCGATGCGCGACGTCGCGTCGCGGTCGATGCGGAGCCCGAGCTCGCCGAGCCGGATGTTCGCGCCGAGTGCCATCAGGACGCCGCGTTCGACGGCGTGATCCAGTTCGCGGATGTTGCCCGGCCACGGATGATCGAGCAGCGCCTGCATCGCGGACGGCTCGAAGCCGCTGATGTTCTTGCGGTAGCGGTTCGCGTGCTGCCGCAGGAAGTGCATCGCGAGCGCGGGGATGTCTTCGCGCCGGTCGCGCAGCGGCGGCAGCGCGATCTCGATCGTGTTCAACCGGAACAGCAGATCCTGGCGGAAGCGGCCGCTGGCGACTTCTTCGCCGAGGTTGGCGTTGGTCGCCGACACGATGCGCACGTTGACGTGCCGCGTGCGCGACGAGCCGACGCGTTCGAAATCACCCGTCTCGAGGACGCGCAGCAGCTTCGGCTGCAGGTTCATCGGCACGTTCGCGATCTCGTCGAGGAACAGCGTGCCGCCGTCGGCGAGCTCGAAGCGGCCGACGCGATCGGTCTTGGCGTCGGTGAAGGCGCCTTTGACGTGACCGAAGAGTTCGCTCTCGAAGACGCCTTCCGACAGTCCGCCCGCGTTGACGGTGACGAGCCCTTTGCCCGTGCGTGCCGACACCGAATGAATCGCCTGGGCGACCGTCCCTTTGCCGGTCCCGTTCTCGCCGGTGACGAGGACGTTCGCTTCCGACGGTCCCACGCGCGAGATCAGCTCGAGCACCGGACGCATCGACGGCGCTTCGGCGATGAGCATCGGCCGGACATCCGGCTTCAGCGACCGGTTTTCGGCCTCGAGCTTCTGCTGCGTGCGCAACGCACGCGCCAGTTCCGCCTGCGTGCGAATGATCGTCAGCAGCCGCGCGTTCTCCCACGGCTTCTGCACGAAGTCGCGGGCGCCGCGCCGCATCGCCTCGACGGCGATGTCCACGGATCCCCACGCCGTCATGACGACAATCGGCAGCGTCTGGTCCTGATTGCGCAGCTGCGACAGCAGGTCGAGCCCTTCCTGGCCCGATGTCGTGTCGCGCGTGTAGTTCAAGTCGATCAGCGCGACATCGAATTCCTGCGTGTCGACCGCTTCGAGCACCGCGGCCGGCGAGCCGACCGCTTCGATTTTGTGCCCTTCGCTCTTGAGAAGCAGGCGAAGCGCTTCGAGGACGTCCGGCTGGTCGTCCGCGATCAGAATTCTGTGCGTTGTTGACTGCGGATTGCTGTCAACCGTCGACTGTTGTCTGTCAACTTCTGTCGGCATGCTAATCATCGACCACCCATCCGTCGCGCAGTTGGATAATGCGCGTGCCATAAGACGCGTTCACTTCGGAATGCGTTACCTGGACGATCGTCGTCCCTGCTTCGTTGAGCGACCGGAACAGCTCCATGATTTCCTTGCCCTGCGCCGAATGGAGGTTGCCGGTCGGTTCGTCCGCCAGAATCACCTGCGGGTTCGCAATCACGGCCCGCGCCACGCCGACGAGCTGCTGCTGTCCGCCTGACAGCTGATTGGGATAGAGATCTTTCTTTCCCACGATCGAAAAGCGGTCGAGGATGTCGGCCACCATGCTTTGACGATCTTTCCTGCTTACGTTCCTATACGAGAGCGGAATTTCCAGGTTCTCGTACACGGTCAGGTTGTCGAGCAGGTGATAGCTCTGAAACACAAACCCGATGTGCTTCTTGTGCAGTTCCGAACGCTGTTTCGGATTGAGACGATGGACCGGTTGGTCCATGAAGTAGTACTCGCCCGACCACGCGCTGTCGTGCATGCCGAGGATGTGGAGCAGCGTCGATTTGCCCGCGCCCGACGGCCCCATGATCGAGACGAATTCGCCTTCTTTGATGTCGACGTTCAGCCGGCGCAGGACGTACGTCCGTCCGACGCCGTGCGGATAGGATTTTTCAACGTTCCGAAGCGATACGAGCATTACTCGGTCCTCAAGGCGATGATCGGGTCGACGCGCGTCGCGCGCCGCGCCGGCAGATACGCCGCCAGAAGCATCACGGTTAACAGCACGCCGCACACAGACGTGAACGTCGCTGGATCATGTGCGGTGATGCCGAAGAGCAGGCTATCGAGAATTTGCGTCGCGGCGAACGCTCCGGCGAGTCCGATCGCCAGTCCGACGACCCCCATCGTCAGCGCCTGCCGCAGCACGAGCGCGCGAACGTCGGTTGGCTGCGCGCCGAGCGCCATGCGAATGCCGATTTCGCGTCGCCGCTGCGCGACCGAGTAGGCCATCACGCTGAAGAGTCCGAGCGCGGCGAGCAGCAACGCCAGCGTCGCAAACGCACCGACCAGGAGCGCCGTGAACCGAGGCGTGGCAATCGAGCGCGACACGTACTGATCGAGCGTCTTGATCTCGCCGGCGGCCTGCTGCGGATCGATCCGCGCGAGCATCGTGCGCAGCGATGCGGCCGCCGACTCCGGAGCGTTCGTCGTCCGCACGACCGCGGTCACGAACGGCCAGGGCGTCTGCGCGAACGTCCCATACATCTGCGGCACCGATTTCTCCGCGAGGTCGCCTTGCTTGACGTCGCCGACGACCCCGACGATTTCGCGCGGACCGGTGTCGTTGTAACCAATGGTCACGCGCTTGCCGATCGGGTTGGCGTTCGGCCAGTGCTTCGCGGCCATCGCCTGGTTGATGATCAGCACGTTCGGTGCAGCGTTGTTGTCGCGATCCGTGAACGCGCGTCCTTTGATCAGCGGGATGCCCAGCGTCGAGAAGTAGTCGGCGCTGATGGCAAAGTACGCGGCCGATAATCTGACGCTCGGATCGGCCGGTTGGCCTTCGACCGTGTAACCCAACCCGATATCGCTGCCCGACATCGGCAACGTCGTCGAGATCGCGGCGGCCGTGACCCCTGGCAGCGTGCGCGCTTCGTCGTGCAGCCGCGTGGCGAACGCGCGCATGGCGTCGCCATTCGTATATCTGGATTGCGGCAGCAGCAACTGCATCGCTACCGCACGCTCCGTCGCAAATCCGGGACTGACGTGTTGCAGCGCCACGAGACTCCGAACCAGCAGGCCGGCCGCGGTGAGCAGCACGAGTGAAATTGCAACTTCGGCGACGACGAGCGTCTGACGTGTTCTTGCGCCGCGGGCGTTGCTGCCCGCGCGTTCGCCGTCTTTCAACGCGTCACCGGAACGCGCCTTCGACAATTGAAACGCGGGGACGAGTCCGCTCAACACGCCGGTCGCGATCGACACGAGCGCGGCAAACGCGAGCGCCGCTCCGTCGAGATGGACGTTGTGCAGCCGCGGGACCTGGAGCGGGCTGAAGCGGACAAGTAGATCGATCGTCCACAGTGACAGCATCGCGCCGGCGATGCCGCCGATTGTCGCGAGCGCGACGCTTTCGACGAGGAGCTGGCGCGCGATTCGCCCCCGCGACGCGCCGAGTGCGACGCGCACGGCGATTTCCCGGCGGCGAACCGACCCGCGCGCGAGCAGCAGGTTCGCGACGTTCGCGCAGGCGATCAGCAGCACGGCGCCGACGGCGCCAAGCAGCACCAGGAGTCCGAGCCGGTAGTCTTTGACGAGCGCGTCCTGGAGCGGCCGCACCAGGACGCTGTGCGAGCCGGTGCGATCCGTGATGTGCGATTCGATCGTGGCGAGCTCGGCTTCGGCGGTGCCCCGCGCGACGCCCGGTTTGAGGACGCCGATCCCTTTCAGGAACGACGCGTTGCGCTGCGACGCCCACTGCGACGCGAAGCGTGACGCGTTGACCGGCAGCCACATCTGCGGCGGATCCTCGGCGTCGAACGGGAACTCGAACGCGGCCGGCATCACGCCGATGACCGTGAACGGATCGCCGTCCAGCGTGATCGATCGGCCGACGATGTTCGGATCGCTGCCGAAGCGCGACGCCCAGAGCGACGAGGCGAGGATCGTCGTCCGCGTCGCGCCTTTCTTGTCGTCGTCCTGGGAAAAGACGCGGCCGATCGTCGGCGTCGCACCAAGACTCGGCAGCAAATCGGGAGTCACGATCGCAATCGGCAGCGACTGCGCGTCGCCGACGCCGGTCATCGTGATCGCGGCGGTCGTGTAGACGGCGAGCGCGTCGAACGACTTCGCCTGCGCGCGCCAATCCTGAAAATCGAGATATGACGTGTCGTCCGGCTCGTTCTTGACTGTCGTCTGGACTGCGACGAGCCGATCCGCGTGCGCGAAGGGCAGCGGCTTGAGGAGGACGCCGTTGACGATACTGAAGATCGCCGTGTTCGCCCCAATCCCGAGGGCGAGCACGGCGACGATGAGAATGCTGAAACCCGGCGCTTTGAGAAGAACGCGAAGCGCCTGACGGAGGTCGGCCACTTCTATTCGGTGACAGCCATCTCCATCCGCTCTTCAACCACACGGCCGTCGAACAGGTGGATGCTGCGTTCTGCGTGGCGTGCGTAGCGCGGGTCGTGGGTGACCATGCAGATCGTCGCGCCGGCTTTGTGCAGTTCCTTCAGAAGATCCATGACCGCTTCGCCGCTGCGCGAGTCCAGGTTTCCCGTGGGCTCGTCCGCGAGCAGGATCAGCGGTTCGCCGGCGACGGCGCGTGCGACCGCGACGCGCTGCTGCTGACCGCCCGAGAGCTGGCTCGGGAGGTGCTTCGCGCGATGCGCCATGCCGACGCGCTCGAGCGCCGCTTCGCAGCGCTGCTTGCGCTCGGCCGACTTCATGCCGCGATAGGTGAGCGGCAGTTCAACGTTCTCGAACACCGTGAGATCGCCGATCAAGTTGAAGCTCTGGAAGATGAACCCGATTTCACGGTTGCGGACCCGTGCGCGTTCCGACGCGGGCAGCTCGGCGACGGGACGGTTGTTCAGCAAGTACTGTCCTTCGGTCGGCGAGTCGAGCAGGCCGAGAATCGACAGCAGCGTCGACTTGCCGCAGCCCGACGGTCCGGCGATCGACACGTATTCTCCTTTGCCGATCTCCATGTGGATGCCGGCGAGAGCGTGCGTCTCGACTTCGTCGGTGAAGAAAACCTTCGTCACACCATCAAGCTTGATCAGCGGCTGTCCGTTCGTCGCCATTCGTAGGCTCCTTTAAGTTCTTCGTACTTCGTACTTCTTACTTAAGTCTGATCCTGTCGTAAGCGTCGTATGCGGACATGTCGGAGAGGATCACCTGGTCGCCGACCTTGAGTCCTGACAAGACTTCCACCGTGTTCACCGAGCTCTTTCCGAGCTTGACCTGCACGCGCTCGGCGTTGACGCCGTCGGGCAGGATTTTGAAGAGTCCGACGACGCTCTGCTCCTGGCCGAACGCGGGCCGGCCCATGTAGACGACGTCGTTCATCTGTTCGAGTTCGATCGTGCCGTCGACGCTCAGGTCCGGCACCGCGCCCTTCGGCAACTCGCCCGGCATCGTCACGTCCACGGTTCGCGTGCCGTTGACGACCGACGGGTCGATGCGGGCGACGCGCCCTTCGACGACGCCGTTGCGCGTGTCGACGGTGGCTTTCTGTCCGAGCTGGATGTCCTTCGCCTGCGTTTCCGCGATCTTGATTTCGGCCTTCAGCCGCTGCGGATTCGCGACGCGGGCGAGGTTCGTGCCGGGTGCGACCTGCGCGCCTTCTTCGACGGGCACCAGCTGCAGCACGCCATCGAGGCCGGCGCGCACTTTCAATTCATCGTGCTGGCGTTGCGCGAGGCCGAGGACGGCGCGGGCCTGGTCCACGTTCGACTGCGCGACCGCGAGTTGCGCGCGCGTCGATTCGGTTTTGCTATCGAGCTGTTCTTTCGCGATCTGCGCGCGAACCTGTGTCTGGTCCGAATCGACCTTCGACAGGTTCAGCACCTGTTCGGAGACCAGCTGGTCCTTCGCGAGCTGCTGGTTCATCGCGAACGTCATCTTCGCTTTGTTGAAATCGGCGTCGGCGTTGGCCGCCGCGGACTTCGCCGCGAGGAGATCGTTCTGCAACTGGACCTTCAGGTTTTCCAACCCGGCTTGCGCCGATTGGAGTTTGAGCTGGGCGTCCATCAACTGCTGATCGAGTTGTGGGTTGCTGAGCTCCAGAATCACTGAGTCCTTCTTCACCTGCGAGCCGGGCCGCAGGACGATTTTTTCGACGCGCGACTGCGTGGTCGCGGGGATCCACCGGATGTCTTCCGGCGTCAGGGTCCCGAGTCCGCGCACCTCGCGCTTGATGTTGCCGCGCTTGACGGTGTCGGGCCAGACGACCGCGCGTTCCACGGTCGGGGCGGCGGGCTTCAGGCGTGACAGTCCGACGCTGACGATGACGACGGCGAGGAGCGCGACGCCGCCGTAAATGGCTTGGCGGATCCGCTTTTTCTTGGCATTGGACGGGCGAGCAATATCCATGGTTGTTTGTGTTTGTGAAGCGTTAGACGGAAAAAAGATCCAAAACGATCGCGTACGTGTAAGGGCAAACGCCGCGCCAGACCAGCTAGGGTGTGTAAGTCATTCTACGCGAAGTGGTTGCAGCGGCACCAGTATCACCGAACAGTGCCCAAAACTGTCCGATCTTGGGACGACCAAATCCCGGTGTCAGACACGTGGTCTGGCCCGAGTCTGACACCGGTCTGGCCCGAGTCTGACCCCGGTCTGGCCCGAGTCTGACCCCGGTCTGACTCCAGTCTGACCCCAGTGTGACCCGAGCCCTGACTCTGAGCGAGACTGCGGTTCGGCACCCGAAGTTGAAGTTAGGGTTCGATGTAGGGGTTCTTACAGCGCCAAAGCCGGCGGCTGTAGTTCGGCGATCACCGCGCGAGGGCTGGGAGGTCGAGACACGTTTCGTAATACCGCCAAGTCGGCGTCCGTGAGGTGTTCATCGCAGATTGCTCGATACGCGATTCTTCGTCGCTCCACTGTGTTCCCGAGCGCGGCGAAAACCGGATGCTCGACGAGCCAGTCGTTCGCGTCTCCTATCGCATGCGCTCGATACGAGGACCACTGGTAGTCGCCCGGATGTCGAACCATGCTGGCGCGGACCGGATTCTGTTCGATGTAGCGGAGACAGGTCAGCCAGTAGCGTTCTGTGTCCACGTCTAAACCGGTGAACCTGTTCGTCCACAACGTCCCGATGCGGTCGTACTTCGCGTTGAAGTACCGCACATAATTTTGACCGACGATCTTCATCGTTGCGGAAAGACTGCGAGCATCGACCGGCGTCGCGAGCGCATGCCAATGCGTGTCCATCAAAACGAATCCATGAAAGTCGGTCGCGAACCTCGCGGCGGCATCGCGGATGATGGCCAATAGCGTGTGGCGATCGATATCGTCGACACAGATCTGGCACCGGTTCACCCCACGACGGATGATGTGGACGCTGTGGCCTGGCTCTACGTATCGGAGCGGGCGAGTCATCGAAACGCCGCTGACTAGCCCCAGCAAGAATCGGTCTTACTGCCGACCTCGCGAAATCCTTAAGGAATTCGATCATCGCTCGGATTTTCGAGGCAGTTGCTGCCCGGGTGACGGCCAGCAAAGCGGGCAATTCGTGGTGCCAGACACGGGTAATTCGTGGTGCCAGACACGGGTCAGACTCGGGCCAGACAGGAGTCAGACTCGGGCCAGACTGGAGTCAGACTCGGGTCAGACTGGAGTCAGACTCGGACCTAGTGCCTTCCCAGGACTCCGACAAACGCATCGACGATGACCGGGTCGAACTGCGATGGACTGCACCGCAGCAGCTCGCTGACCGCGTCGGCTGACGACAGCCGCTGACGGTAGAACCGCGTCTGCGTCATCGCGTCGTACGTGTCGGCGACCGAGATGATGCGGCTCGCCAAGGGAATCGCGTCCCCCGACAGCTGACTGGGATAGCCGCCGCCCCCGAACGCCTCGTGCGACGCGACGACCACCGGCGCGAGGTGACTGAGCGTGCACGTCGCCCGCAGGATTTCGCCGCCCGCCTCCGCGTGCCGCCGCATGACCGCGACTTCGCCCGGCGTGAGCGGAGACGGCTTCGTCAGCAGCGCGAGCGGCATCGGCGCTTTGCCGATATCGTGAAACCGCGCGCTCAGCTCGAGCAGCGTGACTTCGTCGGGCGCGAGGCCGAGTTCGGCCGCGACAGACACCGCGTATCGCGTCACGCGCTCCGCATGCGCCATCGTGTGCGGCACACGTTCCAGGCCGATCGCCAGCAGCGCCTCGGCTTCGTCGGTGCCATCGAGCGCGCGCGTCTGCAAATCGGTAATGACGCTGTTCACGCCGTCGGTCAGCTCGAGACCGAGCTGCGCGTGCCAGCGCAACTCCTCGAGCGCTTCCTTGCGCCACTGACGCCCGCGGTCTACCGCCAGCTCGAAGCGATCGCGTTGAAACGGTTTGATCAGGAGATCGGCGACCTCCGGCTGCACCGTTTCGGCGTCGAGCAGTTCGTTGTACGCCGTCGCGAGGACGACGGCCGTCTGCGGATGCTGACGTTGCAGTTCGTGAACGAGCCAGATGCCGTCGTGTCCCGGCATCACGACATCGACAACCGCCAGGTCGAAGTGATTCGCCGGAACGTTGCGAGCGCTTCATCCGCATTCGTCGCCGTGTGCGACTGCAACCCGAGCGACGCGACCCATCGCGACATGATGTCTCGCACGGCCGGTTCATCGTCCACGATCAGCACCGAGGTCATGCGTGCGAGGGAGGCAAAAGGATTGCCACGGGACCATGTGGATGATGTGGGCGATATACCGCAAAGAGTGCGGCAAGTGTGCGGTTTGTGTGCTATACCGCACATATGCGGTCTCGTAGTGAGCGCCGTAAGCGCACACAGTGCGCGGAAATGTTCCGGTTTTTGCCTGTCAGCGGCGGCATGGCTCTTGGACTAACCAGTGACGGTTCAGCAAGATGTCCGACGCGCTGCTCGCAGACTCTGACTGGGCGCACGAGTCAATCGTCATGACCAAGTCCTCGCGCCCGCTCCTGCTCGTCGTCGACGACGAGGCGCCGGTGCTGCGCGTCGTCGAACGCCTCGCCGCGAAAGCGGGCTACGACGTCGTGACGTGCGGCGGCGGCGTCGAGGCGATGCGCGAATTGACGCGGCGTCCCGCCGACCTCGCGATGGTCGACCTGCGGATGCCCGACGTCAACGGACTCGATCTGCTTCGGCAAATCAAGGCGAGCGTCCCCGCCTGCGAAGTGATCCTGATGACGGCGCACGCCGCCGTTGACAGCGCGGTTGAAGCCATCAAGCTCGGCGCCCGCGACTACCTGACGAAACCGTTTGATTTCGATCGGTTGCGCGAGTTGCTGATCAGCATCCGCCTCGAGCTCGAACGCCGCGCGCAAGTGCTGGCGCTCGAGAGCCAGGTCGCGCGGCAGCTCGAGTTCTTCGGGATGCTCGGTCGCAGTTCGGCGATGCACGACGTCTTCAGCCTCATTCAGCGGCTCGCCGCGCACGCGAAAGTCGCGCTCGTCTCCGGCGAAACGGGGACGGGCAAGGAACTCGCGGCGCGCGCGTTTCATCAGGCCGGCCCGCGCCGGACCAAGCCGTTCGTCACGATCAATTGTTCGGCGGTTGTCGACACGCTCTTCGAGAGCGAGCTCTTCGGCCACGTCCGCGGGGCGTTCACCGGCGCCGTTGAGTCCAAGCCCGGTGTATTCGAGGCGGCGAACGGCGGCATGTTGTTCCTCGACGAGGTCGGCGAGCTGCCGCTGTCGGTGCAGGCCAAGTTGCTGCGCGCGCTCGAACATGGCGAAGTGCAGCGCGTCGGATCGCTGCAGCCAAAGAAGGTTGATGTCGCCGTCATCGCGGCGACCAATCGCGACCTGCGCTCCGAAGTGGCTGCGGGCCGTTTCCGTGGCGATCTGTTTTATCGCCTGAACGTCGTCGAAGTATCGCTCCCGCCGTTGCGCGACCGGCGCGAAGACATCCCGTATCTGACCGCGGCGTTCGTCAGAGATGCCGCGCAGCGGATGCGCAAACCGATTACGGGGATGACGCCGGCGGCGGAGCGCGTGTTGCGCGACGCGCGATGGGAGGGCAACGTCCGCGAGCTGAAGAACGTCATCGAGCGTGCGTGCTGACCGATGGCACGCTCATCACCGAGCGCGAACTCGCCGGCGCCTTCGGACCGGAGAGCGCCAGTCGGGTCCTCATGGATCCGGCCGGCCGGGGATCGTCCGACCTGTCTGCGTCGCGCCGGGTAAGTCCAGGACGCGTCGCGTCGGAGCCGTTCGATCACGCGCCTGCACGTCTCGATGCGCTCGAACGCGAGCACATCCTCGACGTCCTGAAACAGGTCAACGGCAACCGCATGGCGGCGGCGAAGGTCCTCGGCATCTCGCGACGTGCGCTGTATCGACGTCTGGAACGCCACAACTTGATTGACGAAGCGCCGAAGCCGTTAATCAACCGTCCCCGCCAATGATCGACGCCGCCGCCCGGTATCGCGAACTTGTCGACGGCGACTCCCTCGCGGTCTACGACTCCACGCCGAACGGCGTGTTGCTGTCCTGTAACGACGCGTTTGCGCGCCTGCTCGGGTACGACCACGCGTCGGATGTGGTCGGCGCCGATCTGTCGCCGTTCTACTGGCACGCGGACCGGCGCGATGTCTTTCTCGCGATGATTCGGACTGCGGGCCGTGTGCAAAACGTGCGCGGAAAAGTGCGCCGCGCCGACGGCAGCGCGGTCGACGTGATGCTGACAGGCATCGGCGAGTTTGGCGCCGACGGCGCGTTGACCGGCATCCACGGACACCTGATCGACATTTCCGAGACCGTCGACAGCCAGCGCCGACTCGTCGTACGCGAGCGGCAATTCGCCGAGCGGCTGATGCAGGCCGAAAAACTCGAGACCGTTGGTCGTCTTGCCGGCGGCATCGCGCACGACTTCAACAATCTCCTGACGGCGATTCTTGGCTACGCCGAGCTGCTGATCTCGAACGACGCGCTCGCGGATCGCGAACGCCGCGACCTCGAAGAAATTCAAAAGGCGGGGCAGCGTGCCGCGTCGCTGACGCAGCAGCTCCTGGCCTTCAGCCGCAAACAGGTTCTGATTCCGAAGGATGTGGACCTCAACGCGACCGTGTCGAACCTGCGCTCGATGCTGACGCGCGTGATCCGCGAGGACATCGCGTTGACATGCGCACTCGCGCCGCAGCCGGCCATCGTCCGCGTCGACCCGGCGCAGATCGAACAGGCGCTGCTGAATCTCGTCCTCAACGCACGCGACGCATTGCCGACCGGAGGCCACATCAGCATCGATGTCGATCACCTCCTGCGCGACGGCAGCGAGCTCGTCCGCGTCCGCATCACAGACGATGGCGTCGGCATGACCGCGGACGCGCGTGCGCATTTGTTCGAACCGTTTTTCACGACGAAGGATGTCGGCAAGGGCACCGGTCTGGGCCTCGCATCCGTCCACGGCATCGTCACTCAAAGCAACGGCTTCATCGATGTCACCAGCGAGCCGGGGCACGGGACGGCGTTCTCGCTGTATTTCCCAGCGGTCAGGCGAGCGGACATGCCGACGGCGACCGACGCGCGAACGCCGGCGGTCGAAGACGCCGAGGCGACGATTCTGCTGGTCGAGGACGAAGACGCGGTGCGCAGCATCATTACGACCGCGCTGCGCCGTTGCGGCTATCGCGTGCTCGAAGCGGCGACCCCGGGACGCGCGTGCGAGATCTTCGAAGAGCTCGGTGACGAGATCGATCTGCTCGTCAGCGATGTGGTGATGCCCGACATGCACGGTCCCGCGCTCGCGCAGCGGCTCGTCGGCGTCCGGCCGAATCTTCGGATCCTGTTCATTTCGGGTTACGCGGACGCGCTCGGTCCGCTCGATGGCATCAGCTCGAACGTCGGATTCCTCGCCAAACCGTTTCAGGCATCGGCATTGATCGATCGTGTGCGGGAGATGCTCGCCACGACTTCATTACGGAAAGAGTCATGGGCTCACTACTCAGGTTCGCCAGGCAATGCGCGTCGCGCATGAATCCCACCGCGCCGCGAGACGTTTCGGTGTTGATCGTCGATGATGAGGAACCCGTACGGATGTACGTCGACCGCGTGCTCTCGAGCGCGGGATATCACACGACGCTCGCCAGTGACGGTCCCCAGGCGATCGAGATCGCGTCGAAGATGGAGCAGTTGGATATCCTCGTCACTGACGTGATGATGCCCGAGATGCAGGGGGACGAGCTCGCGCGCCGGCTGCGCCAGCGCGAACCGCAGTTGAAGGTGCTTTACCTCACCGGCTACAGCGATCGGTTGTTCAAGGACAAGATCACGCTGTGGCAGGACGAAGCGTTCCTCGACAAGCCGTGCGGCGCCAAAGGACTGCTCGAAGCGGTGTCGCTGCTGCTCTTCGGCCGAGTCGATTTGCCGAAAGAGTCGATCAAATAGACTTGTGTTACCCGCCGCGCGTGTGCATTTCCAAATGCGGATCGCGCTTGAGCAGATCCTGGACCGGGACGAACGCGCGCTTGTCGCCGAGCGCGACGCGATCCTCGGCGCCACGATCGGCGCGCTCGGTCCACGTACCGGTGATCAGTTGACGCAGATCGTCCGCTGACGCGCCGCGGCGCAGCGGGCCGCGCAGATCGAGTCCGCCCGCAGCGTACAGACACAGGTACCACATGCCGTCCGCGGTCAGGCGGCTGCGGTCGCAGTTCTTGCAAAACGGTTCCGTTGTCGACGAGATGATCCCG
>DASREL010000146.1:0-24852 GCA_035652075.1 Vicinamibacterales bacterium | reverse complement strand
TTCTCGAAGATGCGCTCGACTTCGGCTTCGCGGCCCTTCTTCGCGACGAGCAGCATCCGCTCCTGCGATTCGGACAGCATGATTTCGTACGGCGTCATGCCGGTCTCGCGCTGGGGCACGAGCGACACGTCGATCTCGATGCCGGCACCGCCGCGCGATCCCATTTCGGTCGTCGAGCACGTGAGCCCAGCGGCGCCCATGTCCTGGATGCCGACCAGCGTGTCGGTTTGCATCACTTCGAGGCAAGCTTCGAGGAGCAGCTTCTCCATGAACGGATCGCCGACCTGCACTGCCGGACGCTTCTCCGCCGATTTGTCATCGAATTCCGCCGATGCCATCGTCGCGCCGTGGATCCCATCGCGGCCCGTTTTCGCGCCGACGTAATACACCGCGTTGCCGACACCAGACGCCACGCCTTTGATGATGTCCGTGTGCCTGGCGACGCCGAGGCAGAACACATTCACGAGCGGGTTGCCGGCGTACGACGGTTCAAACGCGATTTCGCCACCCACGGTCGGAATGCCGATGCTGTTGCCGTAGCCGCCGATGCCCGCGACGACGCCTTCGAGCAGTCGCGGAATGCGCGCCTGATCGAGCGAACCGAATCGCAGCGAGTTGAGGAGCGCAATTGGCCGCGCGCCCATCGTGAAAATGTCACGGATGATGCCGCCGACGCCGGTCGCCGCGCCTTGATAGGGCTCGATGAACGACGGGTGGTTGTGCGACTCGATCTTGAACACGGCTGCGATGCCGTCGCCGATGTCGACCGCGCCGGCGTTTTCTCCGGGGCCTTGCAACACCTGCGGCCCCTTGGTCGGCAGCGTCCGCAAGTGCACGCGCGAGCTCTTGTAACTGCAGTGCTCGGACCACATCACCGAAAAAATTCCGAGCTCGGTCATGTTCGGCTCGCGGCCGAGGAAGTCGACGATGCGCCGATATTCGTCGGCGGTTAGACCGTGGCGCTCGAGAACTTGTGAATCCACTGAACCACCGATTCAAAAATAGCGAGACCGTCCGCGCTGCCGAGGATCGGCTCGCACGCCCGTTCGGGATGCGGCATCAGTCCGACCACGTTGCGCGCGTCGTTACAGATGCCGGCAATCGCCGCCACGGATCCGTTCGGATTTGCTTCGTCGGCGACGCGGCCGTCCGGCGTGGTGTAGCGGAAGATCACCTGGCGATTGGCTTCGAGCCGCGCGATGACGTCGGGCGCCGCGAAATAGTTGCCTTCGCCATGCGCGATCGGCACGCGCAGCACTTGCCCTTTGCGACAGGCGGCCGTGAACGGCGTGTCGGTTTGTTCGACGCGGATGTGGACATGCTCGCATCGGAACTTCAGGCCGCGGTTGCGCAGCATCGCGCCCGGCAGCAGCCCCGCCTCGAGGAGCACCTGAAATCCGTTGCAGATGCCGATCACCGGTCCGCCTTTCGCGGCGAACGCCTGGACTTCTTTCATGATCGGCGAGAAGCGCGCCATCGCCCCGCAGCGCAGGTAATCACCGTGCGCGAAACCGCCAGGCAGCACGACGACGTCGGCGCCTTTCAGATCGGAGTCTTTGTGCCAGATGTACTCCGCCGGCTGGCCGAGGACGTCTTTGGCCGCGTGATACGCGTCCTGATCGCAGTTCGAACCGGGGAAGGTGATGACCGCGAATTTCATGTCAATCAACCTCGATGCGATAGCTCTCGATCACCGGATTCGCAAGCAGCTTGTCGGCGACTTCGGCCGCGAGCGCCTTCGCCGTGGCCGCTTCGGTCGTCTGCAAGTCCAGCTCGAAATATTTCCCTTGCCGCACGTCGTCGACGCCGGCGTAGCCGAGCGAATGCAACGCATCGGCGATGGTCTTGCCCTGCGGATCGAAGACGGACGGTTTCAGCGTGACGAAGACGCGGGCTCGCATTCGAAGACTCTCGCAAAAATGTGGTCGACGTGTTTCAACTGTTCGTCGAGATCGAACGCGCGATCGATCTCGGTCGGCGGCAAGACGTGCGTGACGTCGGCGTCGGCTTTGAGCAGCCCCTTGAAATCCGTCTGCTCCGCAAAGGACTTCATCGCGTTCCGCTGCACCCACTCGTAGGCCTGCTCGCGCGAGATCCCTTTCTTCGCGAGCTCGAGCAGAACCGTGCCCGAAAAGACGACGCCGCGAGACCGGTTGAGGTTCTCGCGCATGCGGTCGGGGTAGACGACCATCCCGCGAACGATGCGGGTCATCCGACGCAACATGTGGTCGACGGCAATGAAACTGTCGGGCAGGATGACGCGCTCGACCGACGAATGCGAGATGTCGCGCTCGTGCCAGAGCGCGATGTTCTCGACCGCGGCGTGCGCGTTGCCTCGAATCAATCTTGCCAGACCGCAAATCTGTTCGCACCCGATCGGGTTGCGCTTGTGCGGCATGGCCGAGGAGCCCTTCTGCCCTTTCGCGAACGGCTCTTCGACCTCGCCGATTTCGGTCTTCTGGAGCCCGCGAATCTCGAGCGCAAACTTCTCGAGCGACGCGGCCGTGATCGCCAACGCGCTCAACACTTCGGCGTGCCGGTCGCGTTGAATCACCTGCGACGCGACGGGTGCCGGCGCGAGACCGAGCCGTTTGCAGACGTCCGCCTCGATGTCTGGCGGCAAGTGCGCGAAGGTACCGACCGCGCCGGAGAGCTTTCCGACGCTGATGACCTGTTTCGCCCGCGCGATGCGATCGATGTCGCGCTGCACTTCCGCATACCAGAGCGCGAGCTTCAGACCGAACGTCATCGGCTCGGCGTGGACGCCATGCGTGCGCCCGATCATGGGCGTCCGCCGATGCTCGTCAGCGCGATCGCGAATCGCGTTCGACAGCTCGCCGAGGTCCTTCAGGATGACGTCGCACGCCTCGCGCATTTGCAGCGCCTGCGCGGTGTCGATCACGTCGGACGAGGTCATCCCGAAGTGGAGCCAGCGTGCCGACGGCCCGACCTTCTCCGCAACCGCGGTCGTAAACGCGATGACGTCGTGCTGTGTGGTCTGTTCGATTTCTTCGATGCGTGCGATGTCGAAGCCGCCGCGCTCGCGAATGTCACGCGCAGCGTCAGCCGGCACGATGCCGGCCGAGGCCATCGCCTCGGCGGCAGCGGTTTCAACGACCAACCAGGTCTCGTACCGACGTTGGTCGCTCCAGATCCGCCCCATCTCGGGGTGGGTGTAGCGAGGAATCATCTAATCGAGGTCGAGCCGCTCCCGTGGAATCTGCAACCCGTTGACGTTGCCGAGCACTGTGGCCGCCAACGATCCATTCCGGAACAAATCATTCGCGACGCGCTGCACTTCCTCCGCCGTGACTTTCTCGATCCCCTGCAGCGTTTCGTCGAGCCCGAACTGCCGATCGAAGTAGATTTCCTGGCGAGCGAGATGCGACATGCGGCTCGCGGTGTTCTCGAGGCTCAGCATCAGGCTGCCCTTGAGATGATCCTTCGATCGCTGGAGTTCGGTGTCGGGCACGGGCGAGTTTTTCACCGTCCGAAGCTCTTCGACCACCAGGTCGATCACTTCGCCCACGGCTTCGTTCGCGCAGCCCGCGTAGATGGTAAACGAACCAGCGTCGCGGTAGGCGCTCAATCCGCTGAAGACGGCATACGCCAGGCCGCGCTTCTCCCGGACGTTCTGAAACAAGCGCGAGCTCATCGACCCGCCGAGCAGCGTATTGAGGACGTAGCTCGAATACCGGTCGTCGTGGTTCTGTGGATAACTGCTGACCCCGACGCAGACGTGGCTCTGTTCAAGTTCTTTGTTGCGGATGACCGTTTTGGGCACCACGCGCGGAATTTCGTCGGTGAACGGCGCGTCGACCGGCGCGAGCGACCCGAACTTGGCTTCGACGAGCTCGCGCACGCGATCGTGTTCGAGGTTGCCGACGGCGGACACGATGAGATTTCGCGGGTTGTACGTCTTGCGGTGATAGTCGCGCAACAGCTCCGCGCCGAACGACTCCACCGTCTCGCGGGTGCCGAGAATCGGACGTCCGAGCGGATGGTTTTCCCAGAATCCCTGCGTGAAGATCTCGTGGACGAGGTCGTCGGGCGTGTCCTCGACCATCTTGATCTCTTCGACCACAACCTTCTTTTCGCGCTCGAGGTCGTCGGGACCGAACGCCGGGTTGCGGACGATGTCCGAGAGGATGTCCATGGCGAGCGGGAGATGCTCGTCGAGGACTTTGATGTAGTAGCTGGCGTATTCCTTTGCGGTGAACGCGTCGAGCTGACCGCCGATCGAATCGATCTGTTGCGCGATGTCTTCCGCCGTCCGCGTGCCGGTGCCCTTGAACAGCATGTGCTCGACGAAATGCGCGATGCCGCTCTTGTCCGCGGTTTCGTCGCGCGATCCGCGCGTCAGCCACACGCCAATACTGACGGACCGGACTTGCGTCATCCGCTCCGTGATGACGCGGAGACCGTTATCCAAAACGTCGCGAACGATCGGCTGGTTCGACTGGTTCGTCAAGGCGCTCTAAAGTATTGTCTGAAAAGGAATTACAAGCTAGAATGCACATTATAGCATGCTCACTCCGGCCCCTGGGCTCGATCTGGCGGAATTGGAGCGTCCCGCGCTCGAGGTGGTGCTCGAAACCCGTGGACATCAGCGTTTTCACGCCGGTCAAATCTTCCGCTGGATTTACCAGCGCGGCGTCGTCGAACCCGCCGAGATGACCGATCTGTCTCGCGAACTGCGCGAGACGATCGGACGCGAGTTCAGGTTAACGACGCCGGTGCTCGCCCATCGCGAGAAGTCAGCGGACGGTACCGAGAAGTTCTTGTTGCGGCTGGCCGACGGCAAGCACATCGAGTCGGTATTCATTCCCGATACGCCGTCCATGACCTTCTGCATTTCGACGCAGGTCGGCTGCGCGATGGCCTGCGCCTTTTGCCTGACCGGCAAGATGGGCCTCGCGCGAAATCTCACGGCCGGCGAGATCGTCGGCCAGGTCCGCGTGCTGGTCGACGCGCTCAACATGCGCGACACGCGATTCAACATCGTGCTGATGGGCATGGGCGAACCGCTGCACAACTACGACGAGACGATGAAGGCGCTTCGCATCCTCGCCGACGACAACGGCTTTACGATGTCGCCGAAGCGGATCACCCTGTCGACCGTCGGCCTGCTGCCCGAACTCGAGAAGCTGGCGAAAGAACCGGTCATGCCGAACCTCGCCATTTCGCTGCACGCGCCTACCGACGCACAACGCGGCGCGCTCGTCCCGATCAACAAAAAGTACGGCGTCGCCGACATTATCGCCGCCTGCAGAAAATTCCCGTTGCGGCGCCGCAGCCGAATCACGTTCGAATACGTGATGCTCGCCGGCGTCAACGATCGTCCGGAGGACGCGCGGAAGCTCGCAAAGCTGCTTGCCGGCGTGAAGTCGAAGGTGAATTTGATTCCGCTGAACGCGGCCGCGGGCATTCCGTTCGATCGACCGACGGACGAGACCGTCGACCGGTTCGGTCAGATCCTGGCCGACAGTGGACTGATCGTGTCGGTGCGGAAAAGTCGCGGTCGCGACATCCGCGCCGCGTGTGGTCAGCTGATCGTCGAAGGTCAGAAGAAATCAGCCGGCCAGCAACTCGCCGTCGTGATGTGACGTCACGCGCACGCTGACCCATTCGTTTCGCGCGCGTCCGGGCGGAATCCGCAGTTTCAGGTAGTTGTCCGTCACCACCAACGAACCATCTTCGATCGTCAGTGCCGTGTGCGTGGTGCCGATCTGTGCGTCGCGAAAGCGCTCGGTCAAGCCGCCGGCGATCTCGCGGATGCGACGCGCGCGCTCGCGAATCACCGAGCCGTGGACCTTCCCCGGCAGCCTTGAGGCGACGGTCCCAGGACGGTCCGAGTACGGGAACACGTGGACGTGCGTCAGCGGCGAGCCTTCCAGGTACGACACCAGCTGTTCGAAATCGTCATCGGTCTCGCCCGGGAAGCCGACGATGATGTCGGACCCGATCGACGCGTGTGGAATGCGGTGTCGGATGGCGTCGACAAGCGAGGCGTAGTACTCAATGGTGTACGGACGCCGCATCGCCGCGAGGACGCGATCGCTCGCATGCTGAAGCGGCAGGTGAAAATGCGGCGCGAACGAGCCGGACGTCGCGACGAGATCGACGATGTCGCGCGTGCAGTCCATCGGTTCGAGCGACGAGATTCGAAACAGGAGCCGCTCGCCTGAAAGGCTCGCGCTACGCTCGACCCCACGAAGCAGATCGAGGAGCGCGCAGCCGATGTCACGCCCGTACGAACCGAGATGGACGCCGGTGAGCGCGATCTCTTTGAAGCCGACCGCGGTCACGCGTTCGATCTCGCGCAGCAGCTCGGCTATCGGCGTGCTGCGCGGTACGCCGCGCGTCGACGGGATGATGCAGTAGCTGCACGGCTCCGCGCAGCCCGTCTGGACGCGCAACGTGTACGCCGTGCGACCCATCACGCCGGGCGCGATCGTCGCGCCGCACGGGCCGTCGCCTAAAGCAACCACAGAAGTCACAGAACCCACAGAAAACAAATCTTCTTCCGTGCGTTCCGTGGGTTCTGTGGTTGCTTTCGTGATCAGCCGAACCAGCTGCGGCTTGTCGTCGTTCGCCACAACGCGGATGACGTTCGGCAGCGCGGCGATCTGCTGCGATTCGCGCGTCGCATAACAGCCGGTGACGACGATCCGGGCGCTCGGGTTGTCGCGCGCAACGCGCCGGATCGTTTGTCGTGCGCCCTGGTCCGACGTGGCGGTCACGGAACAGGTGTTGACGATGACCAGATCCGCATCGCTGGGCGGCGAGGCGACGCCGCCGCGGGCGATCAAGTCTTCTTCGAAGCCGAGCGAGTCCGCCTGGTTCACACGACAGCCGAACGTGATCACCGCGTACTTCATACTTCGCACTTCATACTTCGTACTTCGTACTTTCTGCCCTCAGCGCTTTTCGGCCGATGTCATGGCGGAACTGCATGCCATCGAACTCGATCTTCGCGACGCCGGCGTACGCGCGCGCGATCGCTTCGGTAAAACTGCTGCCGCGACCGACGACGGTCAGGACGCGCCCGCCGGCAGTCAGGAGGTGGCCGTCACGCACGGCCGTTCCGGCGTGGTATACCGAAATCCCGGGCAGCGATTCCGCGGCCTCGATGCCGGTGATGACGCGTCCCGAATCCGACGACTCGGGATACCCGCGTGAGGCGAGCACGACACCGGCGAATCGATCGTGCGCGATGCGGATCGCGGTCTGCCGCAGTTCGCCGCGCGCCGCCGCGACGAGCAGCGGCGCGAGCGGCTCATCGATCAACGGCAGCACGACCTGCGCTTCGGGATCCCCAAACCGTACGTTGAATTCGATCACCTTCGGACCATCGGTGGTGAGCATCAGACCGACGTAGAGAAACCCACGAAACGGCGTGCCGTCGGCCGCCATGCCCGCGATGACCGGCTCGACAATCTCGCGCATCACGCGGGTCTCGAGCGCCGCATCGACGAGCGGACTCGGCGCGAACGCGCCCATGCCTCCGGTGTTCGGACCGCGGTCGTCGTCGAAAATGCGCTTGTGGTCCTGCGCGGTGCCGATCGGCCGCGCGCGCGTGCCGTCACTGATCACGAAAAACGACACTTCCGGTCCGCGCAAGCACTCTTCGATCACCAGACGATCGCCGGCCGCCCCGAATTTGTGACTCTGCATGGCGTCGGCGATCGCCGCTTCGGCAGCCGCGCGATCCCCGGCGACCACGACGCCTTTGCCGGCCGCGAGCCCGTCGGCTTTCAGCACGACGGGAAATCCGAACGCGTCGCTGCGGACGATCTGCAGGGCGCGATCGGCATCGCTGCAGATTTCGAATCGGGCGGTCGGCACGCCGTGGCGCGCCATGAACGCTTTCGCGAACGCCTTGCTCGACTCGAGCCGTGCGGCGGCGGCGGTCGGGCCGAAGATCAGGCGGCCGTCGGCGGCGAAACGATCCACGATCCCCTGGCTCAGCGGCACTTCCGGACCGACAACGGTGAGATCGATGTGGTGGGCGCCGGCGAGCGCTGAGACGTCGCCAACCTTCGACACGTCAACGGGGAGGAGCCGCGCGACGGTGGCGATGCCCGGATTCCCAGGTGCGGCGAGCACCTCGGTGACCGCTGTATCCGAAGCGAGACGCGCCGCCAATGCGTGTTCGCGCGCTCCGCTCCCGATCACCAGAACTCTCATCGTATGAGTAGGTTACGCGTGGGGAGTATTTCGTTGACCTTCGAGGAGAATTACGCCTAGAATCCGCGTTTACCTGTGTTAGCCTAGCATATTTGCGTCAGTTCTAAGCCGCTCGTGAGGGGGTGTTCGTAGCGTGGCCGAAGTCAAGATTCAGGAGGGCGAATCAATTGAGAGCGCTCTCCGCCGGTTCAAACGGAAGGTTCAGCAGGAAGACATCATCAAGGATATCAAGAAGCACTCCTTCTATCTGAAACCCGGTGATAAACGGCGGGCGAAGCAAGCGCTCGCTCGCAAGCGTAATCGTAAGAAGCTCCGACGAGAACTGGAATAGCGTCGGAGTCCATAACCGACCGACCCCGGACGAGGTAGCGACCGATGGAGTTCCAAGACAGGATCCTCACGTGCGTGGACTGTGGCGCGGAGTTCATTTGGACGGCGGGGGAGCAACAGTTCTTTGCCGACAAGAACTTCAAGAACGAGCCGAAGCGCTGCAAGAACTGCAAGGCGAAGCGCGCGGCCCGGCCGGCGGGCGGCGGCGGGATGTCGCGCGAACGCGTCGAAACCATGACCACGTGCTCGGCGTGCGGCAAAGAGACCACGGTTCCCTTCAAACCAACGCAAGGGCGTCCGGTCTTCTGCAAAGAGTGCTTCCAGTCCCGGAAATTCGCCGGGGCCGGCGGCGTCTAAGCGCGTCGCTCCATCGGATTCGCGTTCGATCGAACCATCGATTTCTATCGACTGAAGCGCGGGTGTGCTACGCTCGGCACCCGCGTCATTTCTGGAGCTGTTCATGCAGATCGAGGAACGAAACGTAGGTGACGTAAAGGTGCTCGACCTGAAGGGCAAGATCACCCTGGGCGAAGGCGACGAACTGCTCAAGGACAAGGTCAACAGCCTCGTCAACCAGGGTCACAAGAAAATCGTGCTCAACCTCGCGGATGTGCCCTACATCGACAGCGCGGGCCTCGGCGAAATCGTTCGCACGTATACGACCGTGAGCCGCCAGGGCGGCAGCCTCAAGCTCCTCAACCTGACGAAGCGCATCACGGACTTATTGTCGATTACGAAGCTTCTGACCGTGTTCGAAACCTTCGAGTCGGAGAACGAAGCGATCCGGAGTTTTTCGGCATCGGCCAAGGTCTAGTTTTTTCTCCGCGCTAGATGGCGCGCAGCACTTCATCCCCTGTGGCGGTTCCCGGCGCGAGCATGACGCGCGCGCCGGGCCGCACGACCGTCGCCAACCTCGTCATCTCGCTGCGTCCCGGTCAGTGGACGAAGAACCTCCTCGTGTTCGCCGGCGTGCTGTTCGGGCATCGTTTGCTCGAACCGCAGGCCGTCGCCGCATCGCTCGCGGCGTTCGCGATCTTCTGCGCGCTCTCAGGAGCGGTCTACTTGATGAACGACATCGCGGACCGCGAGAGCGACCGGCTGCACCCGACGAAAGCGACGCGGCCCATCGCCTCGGGCGCGCTGGCGCTGCCGACGGCCACCACGGCGGCGATCGTGCTCGCCGCAGGGTCGATCGCCGCCTCGCTCTGGCTCGGCTCGATGTTCACGCTCGTCGCCGTCACGTATCTCGTGCTCCAGGCGTTGTACTCGGGGCCCCTCAAGCACATGGTCATCGTCGACGTGCTGACGCTGGCGTTGGGCTTCGTGCTGCGTGCGGCCGCGGGCGCGGTGGCGGTCGACGTGGAAATCAGCCACTGGCTGCTCGTGTGCACGCTGCTGCTGGCGTTGTTCATCGCGCTCGCGAAACGGCGTCACGAAATTGTGCTGCTGGCCGGCGATGCGACCGGCCATCGGCGGATCCTGGGCGAATACAGCGCATACTTGCTCGATCAGATGATCGGCGTCGTCGCCGCGTCGACGCTGGTGGCGTACATCTTCTACACCGTCAGCCCCGAAACGCAGGAGAAGTTCGGCACCCCGTGGCTTGGGCTGACAATTCCATTTCCTTTGTATGGCATCTTCCGGTACTTGTATCTGGTGCATAAACGAGAAGGCGGCGGAAGTCCCGCCGACCTGCTGCTCACGGATCGGCCACTGCTCGTGTGCGTGGCGCTGTGGGCACTCGTAGTCACCGCGATCATCTACCGGCCGGTTTAAGGCATGCCCGATTTCAACATTCGCGCCGACTCGGTCAACGTCGAGCAAATCATGGAACAGATCCGCGCGCGCATCCGCGAGAAGCGTGGCGTGGACTACACGGAGGAGCAGATCCGCGAGCTCGCTGCCGTGAAGCTGGAACGGTTCCTCGATCCGAAAGGCGTCCGTTCGGATCTGCTCGATCAATTTCGGAAAGTGCAGCCGCCGTACGAGCCGCCGGAGCTGCCGAATTTCTCGTTCGAAGAGTCGACGCTGTACGAGTCGCACCGCGGGCTGATTCGGTTCATCCGCAAGCTGCTCAACCCGCTGCTCAAGCTGCTGTTCAACCCGAACCCGCTGATTCAGGCGCTGAACATCCAGGCGCGGCTGAACACGATGAACGCGGAGCGCGACGCGCGACGCGAAGCGGCGCGGCGTGCGTCAGATCAACTTTTCTACGAGCTGATTCACAATCTGGTCATCGAAACGACGCGACTGAGCATCGAAGTGAAGAACCTGAAGATGCGTGTCGAGTCGGTCGGCAGCCGGCTCGAGTTCAACGAGCGGCGTGCGCGAGCGCTCGAGAGCGCCGTGGTCTACCGAGCGGGCGATGGCCAGGACGCGCCCGTCGCCAGTCACCCGCCGACCGTCGACAGTCGAGCGTCGACGGATCGTCCCGGAGCCGGCAGCCAGCCGCCAGTGAGTCAGCCAGGTCCGCCACCAGCAGGCGGCGGCCAGCCGCCGCAAGCCGCCGGTGAAGGTCCCGGTCAGCGCAGCCGCCGGCGCCGTCGTCGTCGCGGACGCCGCGGTCGCGGGCCGGTCGCGCCGATGATGAGCGGTGACCAATCGCCGTCGCCCTCGTCTGATCAACCGCGGGAGGACCTCGAGACGGTGACGGGTGCTGAGGCGCATCCCCATGAGCCGGCCCTCCCTGAACACGACGATCACGATGATCGCGACGATCACGACGATCACGGGGACGAGCCCGAATCGCAGGGATGAAACTCGCGGTTGTCGTTCAGCGGTACGGTCTCGACATCAACGGCGGCGCCGAACTCCACGCGAGATATGTCGCGGAACATCTGGCGAAGCACGCCGAGGTCGAAGTCCTCACGACCTGCGCGACCGATTACGTCACCTGGCGCAACGAACTGAAGCCGGGCGTCGAGCAGATCAACGGCGTCAACGTCCGTCGATTCACGGTGAAGCGCGAGCGGGACGCGCACGTGTTCGGCCGGCGCTCGGAGCGCGTCTTCGAGCAGCGCCACTCGGTCGGCGACGAGCTCGACTGGATCGATGCGGAAGGTCCGACGAGCCCCGCTCTCATCGAATACCTGACGAAGCACGCCACTCAATTCGACTTCTGCGTGTTCTTCAGTTATCGGTACTACCACGCCTACTACGGGGCACGCGCGACCGCGTCGCGTGCCGTGCTCGTGCCGACAGCCGAGCGTGACGAAACGATTGGCCTGTCGATCTTCACGCCGGTGTTTCGAAACGTGCGCGCGCTCATGTACAACTCGCCGGAAGAGCGGGCGATGATCCACGCCGTCTCGTCGAACCACGATGTCCCCGGCGTCGTCGTCGGCGTGGGGTCGGAGGTCGCGCAGAATCCACAACCGAGCCGGTTCCGGCAGAAGTACAACATCCGGGGACCATTCGCGATTTACGTCGGCCGGATCGATCAGAACAAAGGCTGCAAGGAGCTCTTCACCTTCTTCCAGGGTTACGCGGGCGATTACGCGGACAAGCTGTCGCTCGTCCTGATTGGCAACTCGCTGTTGCCGATCCCCGAGCACCCACGCATCCGCCATCTCGGGTTCGTCGACGACAGCGACAAGTTCGACGCGATGGCGGCAGCCGATCTGCTGATCATGCCGTCGTACTTCGAGAGTCTCTCGATGGTCGCGCTCGAGGCGTGGGCCCTCGGCAAGCCGGTCCTCGCCAACGGCAAGTGCGACGTGCTCAAGGGTCAGTGTCTGCGCAGCAACGCCGGCATCTTCTACGAGAACTACGCCGAGTTCGTCGAGACGCTGCACGCGATCGAGTCGAACCGCTGGCTCGCGGGCGCGCTCGGTCGAAACGGACGCCAGTTCTTCAAGGACAACTACGACTGGCCGGTCATCGAGCGCAAGTACCTCGACATGTTCGCACGGCTCAAGAAAGAGACGCCGCCGACGCGTACGATCGAGCCGCTCCCCGGCTGGTTCGAACGGCGACGACAGGACCTGCCGGCCGCGCAGGATGTCCTGAAGACGCTGCCGATCGGGCCCGCACTCGACGTTCGCGGCGACGCGCGGAGACGCGCGTGATCCAGATCCATCAGGTGCTGGCGACGCTCGGCTACGGTGACGCGATCGGCCACGAAGTACTCGGCATTCGGCGCGTGCTGCGCACGGCAGGATACGAATCGGACATCTTCGTCGAGACCGCGGATCACCGGCTCGAGTCGCTGACGCGCGACTATCGAGAACTGGTGGATGCGACGCATCCCGACAACCTGTTGCTGCATCATTTTTCGCTCGGGTCGCGCGCGTCGCGAACGGCGTACGCCTTGCCCGATCGGATGGCGCTGATTTATCACAACATCACGCCTCCGGAATATTTCGTCGGCGTCCATCGGACGCTCGCGCGCCAATGCTTCCGCGGCCGTCGCGAGCTGCAGGCGTACGCCTCGCGCTGCGATCTGGCGATGGGTGACTCCGAATTCAACCGGCAGGATCTCGAAGCGCTTGGTTTTCCGAGAACCGCGGTGCTTCCTGTCGTCCCCGACTTCTCGCACCTCGATCGCGAGCCGCACTGGCTCGTCGCCAGGGATTTCGACGACGACTGGACGAACGTGTTGTTTGTCGGCCGCATGATCGCGAACAAGAAGATCGAGGACGTCATCCGCTACTTCTACGCGTACCACACGCTGTTCAATCCGCGGTCGCGCCTGCTGCTGGTCGGCGCGCAAAGCGGATTCGAGCGGTACAACGCGTCGCTCCATCAGCTCGTCGCGCGCCTCGGCGCGTCACACGTCCACTTCATCGGTCATGTGTCGGACGAAGAGCTCGTGGCGTTTTACGAAATCGCCGACCTGTTCCTGTGCGCCAGCGAACACGAAGGGTTCTGCGTCCCGCTCGTCGAGGCGTTTTACAAGGAAGTGCCGGTCCTGGCGTATGCGGCCACCGCGGTGCCGGCAACGATGGACGGCGCCGGCGTGCTGTTCGAGGACCGCGATCCGGAACACGTGGCGACGCTGATGGACACCGTCATTTCGGATCCCGACCTTCGCGACCGCATCGTCGACGGGCAGCTCGCCGCCGTCGATCGACTGCGGTCGAAGGATTTCGCCGGCACCCTGATGAAGTTCATCCTCGAAATCCTGGCGTCGCCGCGCGCCTCGGCGCCGCGCGTCGCCTTCGATTTCTGGCATCAGTTCGACGCGGCCGAAGAGCTCGAGGAGCTGCGCATGTATCGGCCGTCGGTCTACCGCGCGCTGCCGGAGCATCCGTGATCATCAACCAGTGGGTGCCGGCGGCGCACAAGGGCGATGCGATCGGCGACAGCGCGCGCCGCGTCCGAGACATGCTTCGCGGGCTCGGACACGAATCCGAACTCTACGCGTTGACGGTCGACGATGCGCTCAAACACGACGTGCGGCGATTTTCGGATCCCGCCGCCCGGCGCGGCGACGTGACGATCTTTCACTACGCGCTCCCCTCGCCGATGACGAGCGCGTTCGCATCGCTGCCGTCCGGCCGGGTGCTGCAATATCACAACGTCACGCCGGCGCATTACTTCGCGCCCTACGACCCGGGTTTGTTCCGGCTCGCGACGCTCGGGCGTGAAGAATTGAAGACCCTCGTCGGCAACGTCGACGTCGCACTCGGGGACTCGGAGTACAACCGGCAGGAACTCGTGGAGCTCGGCTTCGACCGGACGGGCGTCTTTCCAATTGCCGTCGACACGTCGCGCATCACACAGGCGGCATCGCGTCCGTCACTCGACACGATTCTCGACGACGGCCTCGTGAATTTCCTGTTCGTCGGACGCATCGCGCCGAACAAGAAGATCGAAGATCACATCCGCCTCGCCGAGCACTACAAGCGCTACGTCGACGCGTACTACCGGTTCATCTTCGTCGGACGCTACGATGTCGTGCCGCGCTATTATTCAGCGGTCCGCGCGTTGATGTCGGAGTTCCGCCTGCTGAACGATCGCTTCATCTTTACCGGTCCGGTTCCCGACGAAGAACTCGCTGTGTACTACCGGCACGCGGCCGTGTATGTCTCGCTGAGCGAGCACGAAGGTTTCTGCGTCCCGCTCGTCGAGGCGATGGCCGCCGACGTCCCGGTGCTCGCGTACGCGGCAGCCGCCGTCCCCGACACCCTCGGCGGCGCCGGCGTGCAATTCGCGCCGAAGGATCTCGAGCAGGCGGCCGAGCTCCTCGGTGAGCTCGCGTTCGATGACGACGTGCGCGCGCAGGTGATCGCGCGGCAACGTCGCCGTCTCGAAGATTTCGGCGACGCGCGCGTCACGCGCGCGCTGGCGTCATTGGTGCAATCACTGTCGTGAGAATCGCATTCGTCATCCAGCGTTACGGCGCCGAAGTCCTCGGAGGATCGGAGCAGTTGTGTCGCCTCGTCGCCGAACGGATGGCGGCCACGCACGACGTCGACGTCCTCACCACCTGCGCGCGCGACTACGTCACCTGGAAGAACGAGTACCCGGAAGGACCCGATCGGATCAGAGGCGTCACCGTTCGGCGCTTCGCGAACGCGCACGTGCGCGACATCGACGCGTTCAACACGTACTCGGATTGGATTTACAACAACCCGCACTCGCGGCAGGACGAAATCGAATGGTTGAAGCAGCAGGGGCCGTGGTGTCCCGGGCTGCTCGATTACCTGAAGCGCCACCAGCAGCAGTACGACGTCCTGATCTTCTTCACCTACTTGTACGCGACAACGGTTCAAGGGCTCGACGTGGCCCCGTCGCGCAGCATTCTGGTCTCCACTGCGCACGACGAGCCGGCGATCAGGCTCGAGATCTTCAAGGACGTGTTCAGCAAGCCGGCCGCCCTGTGCTACCTGACGGAAGCGGAACGCCGGTTCGTCCACGAGCAGTTCCCGGATCGGCCGCTGATCGAAGAGACGATTGGCGTCGGCGTCGACCTGCCGCAGCAGCAGCCCTACCCGCGGATGCCGGAGCCGCCCGGAGACGACGAGCCGCCGCCGTCGGACGACGCCACCGACGACGCGCCGCGGGAATATCGATCGCACCTGCTCGTTCGCGGCACGCCGTTTCGGCGAAAGCATCGCCTGTACGGACCGATCGCCTTGTACGGCGGCCGAATCGATCCCGGCAAAGGCTGCGAGGAGCTGATTCAGTACTTCAGTCAGTACGTCAGGGACGGAGGCGACGCCACGCTCGTGCTGATGGGCGTCAAGCTGATGTCGCTGCCGGAGGATCCGTTCGTCCGATTCGCAGGCCTGCTCTCGGATCGCGAACGTCTGCAGGCGCTCGAAGCGGCGACCGTGGTCATCTGTCCGTCGCCGTTCGAGAGCTTGTCGCTGCTCGCTCTGGAAGCGCTGTCGGTGGGCACGCCGATTCTGTGCAACGCGCGCAGCGAAGTGCTCGTCGAGCATTGCGTCCGCAGCAACGGCGGACTGTATTACGCGGACCGTGACGAGTTCGTCGAATGCTTGAAGCTGTTGATGACAGACGAGCGGCTGCGGCAGGCACTCGGCCGCAACGGCCGCGACTACGTCCGCAAGCATTTCCGCTGGGACGTCGTGCTCGGTAAGTACGAGCGGATCTTCGCTAAAGTTCGGAACGCGAGATAACTTCGGCGTTCGGGGCGTCGACGGCGGTGCCGTTCCCGTTGCGCTTTCGGCGCGGACGGATCTCGTACCGCTTGATCATCTCGTTCAGCGTCGTCGGCTTGATGTGCAGCAGTTCGGCCGCGCGCTTCTGGACGCCACCCGCCGCTTCGAGCGTCGATTCGATCAGCTTCTTCTCGAAGTCGGTGATGACTTCCTTGAACGAGATCCCTTCCGGCGGGACGACGAACTGCGGCATATGGAAGTTCGGCGCCTTGCGGACGTGATCCGGAATGAGCTCGATCCCGATCGACGGGCCTGACGTGAGCACCACGGCGCGTTCGATCACGTTCTCGAGCTCGCGGACATTGCCCGGCCAGTCGTATTCGGTCAACAGGTCGAGCGCATCGGGCGTCAACTCGAGATCGCGCTTCTTGTTCTCCTCGCCGTACTTCTCGAGGAAGTGATGAACGAGCAGCGGAATGTCGTCCTTGCGCTCGCGCAGCGCCGGCAGCTGGATCGAGATGACGTGGAGACGGTAGAACAGATCTTCGCGGAAGCGGCCCTCTTCCATCATCTGCCGCAGGTCCACGTTGGTCGCCGCGATGATGCGGACGTCGACCTTGATCGTCTCCATGCCGCCGAGGCGCATGAAGTCGCGCTCTTGAATCACGCGCAACAGCTTCGCCTGCGTCTCGAGCGGCACGTTGCCGATCTCGTCGAAGAAGATGCTCCCCTTGTCGGCGAGATCGAACAGCCCTTTCTTCGGGTACACCGCACCGGTGAACGCGCCTTTGACGTGACCGAAGAGCGTCGACTCGAGGAGATCCGGCGGCAGGTTGCCCGAGTTGACCGTCACGAACGACCGATCGGAGCGTGACGAGTTCGTGTGAATCGCGCGCGCGACGAGTTCCTTGCCGGTGCCGCTCTCGCCCTGGATCAGGATCGTCGACCGGCTCGGCGCCGCCTGAATGATCAGGTCGAACACCTGCCGCATCCGCGGGCTTCTGCCGATGATGTTCGCGAACTTGTGGTACCGCTCCTGGATGTTCTGCCGCAGGTTGCGGTTCTCGTGCACGAGCCGCCGCCGTTCCATCGCGTTGCGCACGACGACGAGTACTTCTTCGTTCTTGAACGGCTTGGTGACGTAGTCGAACGCGCCCGATTTCATTGCGGAGATCGCGCTCTCGATCGACCCGTATGCCGTAATGATGATGACCGCGAGATCCTCGTCGATCCGTTTCAGCTCGTCGAGCGTCGCGATGCCGTCGAGTCCGGGCATCATGATGTCGACGATCGCCGCGTCGAACGGCAGTGCGCGCGCCATCTCGAGCCCTTCGGCGCCCGACGCGGCGACGCGCACGTCGTAGCCTTCGCGCGTCAACAGCGTTTCGAGAATCTCGCGCATGATCTCCTCGTCGTCGACGACGAGGATCGTGCCGTTACGTGATGTAGCCATACCTTAAGACCGTCCGGCGCTGCTGCGCTGCGACTGCGCCGGAGCGACGGGCAGCGAGAGAATGAACCGTGTGCCTTGACCGACCGAGCTGTCGCAGTCGATCGTGCCGTCGTGCTCGCGCACGATGCCGTAGGTGATCGACAGCCCCAAGCCGGTCCCGCGGCCGATCGCTTTCGTCGTAAAGAACGGATCGTAAATGCGCGCGAGGTGCTCGGACGGAATGCCCGAACCCGTATCCGCGACCTCGGCGACGACGTAGTTGCCATCGAGGCGCGTCGTCACCGTCAGCCATCCGCCGCGCGGCATCGCGTCGCGCGCGTTCAGGAACAGATTGAGGAACACCTGCTGCAGCTGATGCTCGATGCCAAGCACCGGGACGGACGTCGACGCCAGCTCGCGGCGGACTTTGATCCGGCCGACCTCGAACTGATGTTCGAGGAGGGCGAACACATCGTTGATGACGGCGTTGAGGTCGACGTCGATGCGCTCGTTCGTGACCTGTGCCGGTCGAGACAGATTCAGGAGGCTGTTCACGATCTTCGCGGCGCGGAACGTCTGCTTCTCGATTTTCTCGAGCAGGGCCGTCTTCGGGTCGTCGGGATCCGCGCCTTCGAGCAGCATCTGGGTGAAACTCGAAATGCCGGTCAGCGGTGTGTTGACTTCGTGCGCGACGCCGGCCGCCAGCAAGCCGATCGACGCCATCTTCTCGGAAATCTGCAACTGCTCTTCGAGGCGTACGCGATCGGTGATGTCCTCGACCAGGAGAATCGTGCCGGCAACGGCGTCACCGCCCGCCGCATTCTGCAGCGGGACCTCGGTGGCGTTGACGAGGAGTTTCGTCTCAGGCTGCGTGCGCGCGGTCAGCGGGGCGCGATAGAGCGTCGCGCCGTACGGGTGCTCGCGCCGAGCGGCGCGCAACGCGTCGACGAACTCGACTTCGAAGACGTCGGTCAACGTGCGGCCGATCGCATCGCGCACGGTAATGCCGTAGAACGCCTCGATGGCACGGTTCCACCTGACGATCCGTTCGTCCGCATCGAAGACCACCAGCCCATCGTCGAGCGACTCGAGGATGTTCTCGTTGAACTCCTGCACGCGGCCGAGCTCTTCGGCCTTGAGGTGCAGTTCGCGATACAGACGGCCGTTCTCGATCGCGGTGGCGACTTGCGCGGCGACGGCGGTCAGCAGCGCGAGGTCCTCGCTGTTGAACGGCTCGTCGGTGTCCTTGCGCCCCAGCGCGAGCACCGCGATCGCGCGCCCTTCGAACACACACGGCACGAAGTAATCGATGCCGGCGTCGCGCCAGAACTCGATCTCCTCGGCGACGAACCGTGCTGCGGCGGTCGGATCGTCGACGAGCGCGACGGGATGACCGGCATCGAGGCGCGGAATCATCGATGACGTGTGCGACAGATGCGGGACACCGGCGGCGAAACCGTAATGGCCGATCGACACGAAATCGCCTTGTCCATATGGCCCACTCGGCGCGAGCATCAGCGCCATCCGATCGACGACGAGCGTTTCGACCACCCGAGCGACGAGCCGCTGGCTGAGACGGACGACGTCGAGGTCGCTGTTCAAGTCGCGCGCGAAGGCGACGAGCGCGCGACGATAGTCGTAGCGGTCGCGGTAGAAGACGCGATCGAGCGCGTTCAGCACCGACTCTTTCACCGGCTGCGACAGCAACACGACGACGAGCGTGGCAAGCAGCGCGATGACCCAGGTGTGCTGATCCGCCGTGTCGGAAAAGACGAAGGCGGTCAGCTTCTGCATCGCGACGTAGAGCGCGACGCTGGCAGCGAGGAAGGCCGCATAGCCGAGACCACGTTTGACGATGACCTCGACGTCGCGCAGACGGTACCGCACGATCGCCGACGCAAACGTGAGCGGAACGAGTCCAAGCGGGATCGCCGTCAACTGCAGCGCGACCGGCGGATCGACGCCAAGCGCCCACGGCAGCGCGTAGCCGACCGCGAATGGACCGGCACCGAGCGCCGTGCCCCAGGCGATCCACCGGAGCTGGCGCCGTGCGGTCACCGAGGTGATGTGGCGGAACGCGCGGAACAACACGACGATCGCGGCGCCCGCGCACGCAAGCAGGTAGAGCTGTTCGAACCGATCGATGACGTCGACAATCTGCGAGAACGTCTCGCCGCTGATGGCGCCGCCGGTGCCGCGCACGATCGTGACGACGCGCGCGCCTATCAGCGCAAACGCGGGGATGTAGGTCAACGCAATCAGCTGATCGCGCGCGGGTGCGGGCCGCTGCGGAAACTCGAGCGTGAAGTGCAGGAGCAGCGGCGGGAGCAACGCGAACGCGATCGCGTCACCCCAATAGAAGACCCAGTCGAGACGATCGAACGGACCGTTGACCGAGAACGTGAACACTCCGAAAAACGCGACGCACAGCCAGAAAAAATGCAGCGTCGCTTGATCGCGCGGCCGCCGCAGACGCACTGACGCGCCGACGAGCAGCGTGAACAGGCCGACGGCAGCCAGCACGAAGTAGATCGGGCTGCCGCGCGGCGACAGCGCCAGCGTGACATTCAGCGCCTGTCTCGTACCGAGGCGAAGAACGGTGTACGTGAGCTGGGTGCCTTCGTGCGCCTGATGCTGGATGGCGACGACGTCGGCCGGCGTTTGAATCGCCGATCCGTTCACCGCCAACAGGACGTCGCCGCGCATGATGCCGGCGCCGCGCCCCGCGGAATCGGTGGCAACCTCGATCGCGGTGACGCCTTCAGCCCGCGCGGCCCACAACACGCCGTCCTCGACGTCGTGCCAGCGCGAGTACAGGGCGACGTTGGCGATCCCGAGCGCCGTCAGCGCGACGACGACGACGATCGCGAAGAGCGATCGCCCCCACGCCAGCCAGGCGCTTTCGGTTGTCGTCGGATTCAAGGCAGCGTCAGCCATCAACCACTCGGGTGGCGTAGCGACACCACGCCGGTCGTCGAGGTAGCAATCGCCATACCCTGCATCTGGTTTCGATACCATCAACTAACGCGTTTATTTACAGCTATTTAGCTCACTGAACGATCGAGGCAAACCAATCCATCTTCAATTAGACGAAGATAGATTTCAATATTATGGATCGAACTAGAACTTGAGCGTAAGGCCGCCGACAATGCGCTTCGGCGGACGGACGACGAGCAACTCGTCGTAGACGGATTGATCGGGCGAGGAGTCGCGGAAGAAGTTGCGGACGGCGACGAGCATCTCCCACTTTGCGGCGCTGAAATCCATGAACGGCAGCGACTGGCGTACTTGCACGTCGAACCGCGCATCGAGCGCCGGCCGATCGCTGCCGACGACTGGAGAGGCGAAACCATTGCTGATTCGGTAGAGCACGAGCACGCGTGTCGACGTTTCGGGCACGTCGGTTTCGAGCGAGGTCGACACGTTATGAATCCGTTCGGGCGTCGGGCGTACGGTCGTGGGCGCCAGCACGAACGCGTACATCGCATCGTCGCCGACGTTCAAGCGCGCGCGGGTCACCGTGTATTCGACCGAGCCGTGGATGCGATCCGCAATCGCGGCGCGAATGCCGGTGCTGACGCCGGTCGCGTCGACGTCGCCGACATTACCGAGCAGGTAGTGACCGAGGTTCGCGGCCGGAGTTCCGGGGAGATCGAAGCCAAACATCGTCGCGAGTTGATCGGCGACGTGCTGCCGGAATGCGCGGACCGACACGGTCGCCGCTGCGATGTCGCGTTCGACTTCGACCTCGGCGTGATTCGTGTACTCCGCCTGCAACTGTTGCTCGCCGCCAAACGACGAGAAGGTCCGCTGCGGCGGCAACCAGACGCCGTTGTCGACGCGCGGCATGAACTCTTCGGCGCCCGGCGCGAGCGCGCGGCGGGAGATCAAGGTACTGAGGCGCAGATGGTCTGCCGGCGACACTGTCAGCGAGACGCGCGGGCTCAGGAGACCGTGTCCCTCGAGGTAGTCGTAGCCGGCGTAGCTGCCGCCGTAGGTCAGCGTAAGTTCCGGCGAGATCGAGTACGTGTCGAACGCGTACAGCGCGCCGGCGTTGCGGCTGCCTTCGGCGACGGTCCGCAGCGCGGCGCCACCGTCGTAGCGCTGCATGCTGTACGACCAGCCGACGTCGTAGCGATGCGTCGCCGGCGCACGCGTCGTGTACTCGCCCGCGAGAATCCACGAGGCGATGTCGCCCTGCGTCAACGCGGCCTGGACCGTCCAGTCGGCGTGTTCGCCCACCGGCGCGCCAAACGACAGGTTCGCGACGCTGCGACCGAAGTTTTCGGGCGAGAACATTTGCTGCGGCGTATCGAACGAGCCGAGCGTCAGCAGGTTGACCTGGCCCGAGAACGCCGTGTCGGTGAAGAACGACGCGAGCGGCGACGCGACGGTGCGTCCAATGAAATTCGACGGCGTGAAGCGGTTCGTCTCGGGCGTGTCCTCGGTCAGCAGGCCTTCGGGAATCGTGACGTCCTTGAGAATGCTGCGGCGCGCGTGCCGGAGCCGCCACGCGGTTTCACTGTGATCGTCGTTCGTCGCGGCGGTCGGCGCGTTGGGGTCGACCGGCGTTGCGGGTGCCGGGTCCGCGATCGGCGCCGGCGGCGTGCTCATGCCGGCGGTCAACACCGGCGACGAGGCGCTATGGCGCATCGAAATCGCGGACGACGCGCGCGCGCTCGGACGCACGTCGATAATCTGTCCGCGCGGCGCGACGAATCCAGTCTGGTGCGCGCGCAGCAAGTACGGACCCGGGGTCAGCATGCGCAGCTCGAAGCGGCCGCCCCGATCGGCGACGACGACCTGCGTCGTGGCGCCCAGCGCCGAGACGACGGCGCCAGACACCGGCAATCCCTTTTCGTCTTGAACGGTGCCCTGAATGGACCCGGTCGCGAGCGACGCGACGTGGGTGACGGGCTGAATCTGCGGCGCGCCCTGCGCGCGCGCCGCATCAGCGGTACACAGGATCCCCAGAAGGACGAACGCGAACGTCACGCTGAGGATCGTGCTTCGCATCAAAAATCTCCCCCGCTCCGCGCGCGGGTCGCACCCGTGCTACGGATTGACCGTAAAGTTGACGTCCCGGGTCAGGGTCTTGTTCGCGAGCTTGTCGGTGACCTTGATTTCGAGTCGGTATTCGCCCTCGGGGAACGATGCCAGCGGCACGGCCTGGCCACTCTGCAACTGGTGACCGGCTGCGAGATCAAACTGCGGCGGCAGCGTCTGCGCATTCAGACTCTGCGGGTTCGTCTTGTTGAAGAACTTCTCCGGCTGGCCCGTCGGCTTCTGGTAGAAGTTGTATTCCACCGTGACGTCCGGCTTGTTCTGCGCGTCCGTCTTCGGGTTGTAGATCAACATGAAGGTCGACAGCTCGCTCTTCTTCGTGAACCCCTTCAGGTCGAACACCGGCTGGATTTCCATCGTGCCCATCGCGTAGGGACGATCGGCCTGCTGCTGCGGCGTGAGCGGCGCCGGCAGCGGATCGATCCGCGACGCGATGATCACGCTGCTCGTGTTGAACTCGCCGTTCCAGAAGTCGGGCACCGTAACGGTCTGCTTGAACGCCGACGCCTTCGCGGGCGGCGCGTTCTTCGGCGCTTTTTCCGGTGTCGGCTCCTTGGCGACGACGAACACGTCGTAGGTGCCGGCGCCGACCGTGAAGGAACGCGAGATCCGCATCGGGTTCTGGCCGGCGGCGACGGGGACGAAACTGATGTCCTCGTACGCGTAGTCCTTTTTCTTGCTGTCCTTCTTGTCGTCTTTCTTGTCGTTCTTGCCGGCCGGTGCCGCCGCGGGCGCGGCAGCCGCGTCACCTTTCGCGACCACGCGCCAGTAGAAGGCGACGTTGCCGCCCGTCACCTTCGACGGGTCGATCGATACCGTGAACGGCACGTACTCTTTGTTGCCTTGTGCCTTCAAAAAGTCTTCGCGGACCCACTGTGCGCTCAGGTCGTTCGGCGCGGGTTGGCCAGCCGACACGTCGTCGACGATCTTGACGATATTCTGGATTTCCTTTTTCTGTTGGTCGTTCATCTTCTTGTCTTGCGCGAGGGCAGACGAAGAAACGAACGCTGTGATCGCGGCCACCGCGACCAGTCCACGCCGAAATGTCATAAAACCGGTCTCCAACTCGTATAAATCCGCAGTCGATCAGCTTATCTTAGGCGTCTGTGTCAGACCAAGTCAATCAGCCGGTGTGCTAATATCCGGGTTTTCCCGGGGCTTTCCTGGGTCGGTCCATGAAGCTCATCGACGTCTCGGTACCCCTCGACGCGACGACCCCGACCTATCCTGGCAACACGCCGTTTTCCCTCGAGGCCATCAAGCGGATAGCTCGCGGCGATTCGTCAAACGTCTCGACGCTGCACATGAGCGCGCATGCGGGAACCCATGTCGACGCGCCGCGGCATTTCTTCGACGACAAGCCCGGGACCGAATCGCTCGCGCTCGACTTGCTCATCGGCCGCGCGCGCGTCGTCGAGGTGACGGCGCGGCAGATTGACGCCGAGTCGCTCGCCGGACACGATCTGTCGGAAGACATCCGCGTGCTGATCAAGACGCACAACTCGCGCTTCTGGGGGTCGGCCGCGTTCCACGCCGAGTTCGCCGGCGTCACCGAGTCGGGCGCGCGCCACTTGCTCGATCGCGGCGTCAAGGTCGTCGGCGTCGACTACTTGTCGCTCGACGCGTACAAGGCGCCCGGCAAACCGGCGCATCACATCCTGCTCGGCAGCGGCACGATCGTCATCGAAGGACTGAACCTTCGCGATGTCGATCCGGGCGTCTACGAGATGTACTGCCTGCCGCTCGTCATCCCAGGATCCGACGGCGCGCCGGCGCGCGTCGTCCTGCGGAAAAGCTGACCGCGGATGGCTGCACTCCTCGACGACTGTCTCGTCATCGTCCTGGCCGGCGGCGTCGGCGAGCGGCTGTACCCGCTGACAAAAGAACGCGCGAAGCCTGCCGTGTACTTCGGCGGTCCGTATCGGATCATCGACTTCGTCCTGAGCAACTGCATCAACTCGGGACTGCGACGCATCTTCATCGCGACGCAGTACAAATCGCTGTCCCTGAACCGCCACATCCGCATGGGCTGGGGCATCGTCTCGGAGGAACTCGGCGAGTTCATCGAGATCCTCCCGCCGCAGAAGCGCGTCGGCGAACACTGGTATCAAGGCACGGCCGACGCGGTGTACCAGAATCTGTACTCGATCACGCGCGAGAACCCACGGTATCTCGTCGTCCTCGCCGGCGATCACGTGTACAAGATGGACTACGCGCGCATGCTGCGCTTCCATCAGGAGCGCAACGCCGGCGTGACGCTCGCGACGA
>DASREL010000145.1:0-6237 GCA_035652075.1 Vicinamibacterales bacterium | reverse complement strand
TTGATCATTTCGGTGACGCCGGCGCCGCGGGCGCCGGTGGTCGTGACGTTCGCCAGCTCTTTCACCGACGGCAGCGCGTTCGCGACCGCGACCGACAATCCGCAGCTTCTCAAGAACGCCTGATCGTTCTCCGCATCGCCGAACCCGACGACATCGTTCGGATCGATCTTCAACTGCTGCAGCGCCGCGGCCAGACCGGTGGCTTTGGTGACGTCGGCCGGCAGCACCATCACCGATCCTTTGTTGAAGATGACGTGCCACTCAAGGCCAAGATCCTTGATGGCCTGCAGGACGGCGACGTGATGCGGTTCCACCGTCGCGACGATCGAGTGACCGACAGACACGGGGACCTTCTCCGCTGACAATCGCGCGAGCAGCGCCGGCGGCGGCGCCGGCGCGAGCGTCTTCACCGACTTCCGCGCCGGGTCGAACAGCACCGCGCCGTTTTCCGCAACGACGAGATCGAACAGATCGGTGTGGCCAAACGTGTTGAAGAGATCCTGCAGCTCGCGACCGGTCACCATCAGCAGGCGCATCCCCGCGGTGCGCGCCCGCAGCAGCGCGTCGACTGTCGGCTCGTCCACCTTGCCGTCCCACGCCAGCGTGCCGTCGTAGTCGGTCGCGATCGCTCGGTACGTCATCGCACGACCCTCCACACCGCCTTCGGCGGCCGATCGTGCGGCTCGACGACGTCCTCCCATAACCGAAATCCGCCGGCGAACGCGTCCTCGTTGCCGCCGCGCCGCGTGCCCGGCGGCAGCGGATCGACGCGTTCCGCGTTGCCGCCGCCCAGGACGACGTAATCAGCCATGAACGATTCACGCAGCGCGGCGATGACCTTGGTCAGTGTCCGCATCCACGCATCGAAGCCGGTTCGTTCCAACCCGTCGCGTCCGAGCAGGTCAAAGAGCGTGTGTCCGTTCCCCCACGGAAGACATCCGAGCTCGAGCGGCACGATGACGCGCTCGGTGACCAGCGACGATCCCAGACCGGTGCCGAGTCCGAGGAACAGCATCCGTCCGCCGTCGTACGCGCCGAGCGCCTGCATCGCCGCGTCGTTGACGATGCGCACCGGTTTGCCGAAGGCGCGTTCGTAGTCGAATCCCACCCAGCCGCACCCGAGATTGCCCGGCTCCGCGGACGGTCCGTCGGCGTCGACCGATCCGGGATATCCGATCGACACGCCGTCGTACTCCCACGTCGCGGTCAGGCGATGGACTTCTTTGACGAATCGATCAGGTGCGAGATCGTCGCCCGACTTGAAGCGTCTCGGTTCGTCGACGCCGGTCGCGAGCATCTTGACGTGCGACCCGCCGACGTCAATCACCAGCACGCGCACGCAGACCTCATCGGCGATTTGGATCAGCGAAGTTCATGCCAGCCACGTCACACGGATTTAACACGTTCGATACAGAGACTACGCGCGCACCTCGTACTTTCGACCTCGACTTGAGGAGGTCTGCATGATGTGGTTGCGTGTGCTCGTGCTCGCGTTGACGCTGCAGTCGAGCGTCGGGGGCGTGATGCGAGGCGTCGTTCTCGATCCGGATTCGAAGGCTGTGGTCGAGGCGGCGGTGATTATCCGAAATGAATCCACTGGTGACGTGAAAGCCACCGTGACCGATGGCAGCGGCCGATTCGCGATGAGCGATCTGGCCGCCGGCACCTATGCCGTCGAAGTCGCCGTCCCCGGTTTCGACATCGTCCGCCGCGCTGGCGTGTCGGTGGCCTCCGGCACGCCCGCGGAAGTGTCGATCAAGCTGACCGTCGCGAACATCAGCGAGTCGGTCACGGTGTCCGCCGCGCTCCCGATGGCGGCCGTGGCGGCGCCCTCGCAAGGTTCGTTGACGGCGCGGTCGGCGCAGTCGCTCATCAGCGCCGAGTACATCCGCAACTACACGTCGCCGATTTCGGATTACAGCCAGGTGTTGCAGATGGCGCCGGGCACGTTCAGCACGAGCGCGAATGGTCCAGGGCTCGGCGACACGAAGACGTTCTTCCGCGGGTTCAAGGACGGCTACTACAGCATGACCTACGACGGGATCCCGTTTAACGACACGAACGATCCGACCCATCACTCGTGGGCGTTCTTCCCCGCGCCGACGATCGGCTCGACGGTGTTCGACCGCAGCCCCGGTTCGGCGTCCTCGATTGGACCGTCAACGCACGGCGGATCGGTCAACCTGCTGTCGCGATCGCTGCCGACCGGCCAGGTGCTCGCGGGCACGATCTCGGCCAGCTCGTTCAACACGCAGATGTACGACGTCGAGTTCAATTCGGGACGGATGGGCAGCAACGGCCAGTCGCGGTTGTTGATCGAAGGCCACCACATGTCATCGGACGGCTATCAGACCTTCAACTTCCAGCGTCGCGACGCGTTTTCGGCCAAGTACCAGTACACGGTGTCGGACAACACGAACCTGACGGCGTTCTCGTCGATCATGGATCTGCACACGAACACGCCGAACCAGAAGGGCGCCACGCGCGCGCAGTACGCGCAGTTCGGCGACAACTTCCTGATGACGGACGACCCGACGTCGCCGCTGTACTACAAGTTCAACTTCTACAAAATTCCGACCGACTTCGAGTACTTCGGGTACCGCGCGATCATGGCCAACAACTGGTCGATCGACGACAAGGTCTACACGATGCGGTACTACAACAAGCAGAACTACAACGGCTTGACGACGATCAACGCGACGAGCGCGACCGACAAGCTGAACTCGTACCGCAAGTACGGCAACCTGCTGCCGGTGTCGTACGTGTCCGAGAAAGGCATGTTCAAGACCGGACTCTGGTCCGAGTATGCGTCGACCGATCGCTATCAGACGCCGGCGGATCCGCGCACGTGGATTGACGCGCCGCTCCCGAACTTCCACGAGATGTTCGGCACGACGACGCTGCAGCCGTATGCGGAGTACGAATACCGCGCGACCGAGAACCTGACGATCACGCCGGGATTCAAGTTCGCCTACTACAAGCAGAACTTCACGCAGTTCGCCGACAACGGCAAGACGGTCGGCAACCTGGGCGGCGCGGCGTCAATCAATCACGTCGCCGAATATCACTCGGCGCTGCCGTCGATCGACGCGCACTACCTCGCGCAGCCGTGGTGGTCGATGTACGCGCAGTACGGCAAGGGGCAGAACATTCCGCCCACGAGCGTTTTCGACGTGAAGAACGCGCAGGTCGGCACGCTGCCGGCGCCGATCCTCAGCGACACCACGCAGGCGGGCTCGGTGTGGAAGTCGCGCCGCGCGACGCTCGACGTGGACTACTACCACGTCAAGCTGCAGAGTGATTACTCGGCGACGCTCGATCCGGTCACCGGCGACACGAACTACTACCAGAACGGTCAGCTCGTGACGCAGGGCGTTGAGGCGGAGAGCACCATCCTCGCAGGCGGCGGGATGGCAATCTACCTGAACGCGACGAAGGGCACGTCGAAGTACGCTGACGGCGATTTGTGGGCGCAGAACGCGCCGGCGGACACCGAAACGATCGGCCTCACCTACAACCACGCGAGCTGGAACGTCGGCTTCTTCAACAAGCGCGTCGGGGACATGTGGCAGGACAACGGCGCGCTGCATCAGGCGGTGCCGCTCGATCCGTTCAACATCACGAACCTGTTCGTCAACTACACCGTGAAGGGCTCGAACAAATTCTCGGCGACGAAGATCCGCTTCGCGATCAACAACCTGACCGACAGCCACTCGATCACCGGCATCACGCCGGCATCGACGAAGTCGAACGCGCCGAACGCCGCGGACGTCCTGACGCTGATGTCGGGCCGCGCCGTGTCGGTATCGTTCACGGTCGGCTACGCTCCTCGTTAGAGAAAGAACCTCACGCAGAGCTCGCTGAGCGCGCAGGGATTAGCTCTTCTTTGCGGTCTCAGCGGGCGCTGCGTGATGGTTTGTCGTATCGTCCCGACGGGACGGTTGTGGAACCGCTCACGTCGGGACACCGAATTTCGGCAGCACCCACACCTGCAGCGCGTACCACGCGACGAGGACGCCGACGATCGTGAGCGCGTTCTCCATAGTCACCTGATTCATTCCTGATGCTTCTGCGCCTCGTCGAGAAGACGATGGACGCTCGACTGTGCACGCGCACGAACGGCGTCCGGCAGCGGCACTTCCAATCTGCGGCGGAGCGTCAGCCGCGCGCGATGCAGCCGCTGCTTGACGTTGGCTTCCGACAACCCGGTCACCTCCGCGACGTCTTTCGTCGACAGCCCTTCCATCTCGCGCATCACCACGATCATCCGCATCCGCGGCGGCAACGTGGCCAGCGCCGCGCGCAAGCGCGCGTCCATCCACGCGTCGCTCTCGCGCTGATCGATCGTCGGACGGCCGTCCGCAATCGCAACGGCGTCGACGGCCACGAACTCGGACGGCTCGCCGGCGCGGCGCCGTCGCTTCATCAGGCACGCGTTGCGGACGGTCGCGTACAGCCAGGTGCGGAACGCGCCAGGATCATCGATGGCGGCGACGTGCTGATAGGTCTTGAGCAGCGCATCCTGCATGACGTCCTCGGCATCCTCGCAATGCCCGCACACGAGGAGACTGAACCGGTACGCGACTTCCTGCGCGCGCATCAGCAGCTGCTCCATCTGCGCGCGATCGCCGGCGGCCGCGCCGGCGACCAGCTGCGCGAACTCCGTCTTCGTGTCGGAGGACACGCCTTAGTGTGTCACCGACTCGCCGACAAACACGACCTCCGGTTCGAGATGAATCGCGGCCTTCAGCGAGTTCGAGATCAGGCAGTTGTGCTCGGCCTTGTCGAGCGCGCGGCGTGCCACGTCCGCGTCGGTGCCCGCCGGCACTTCGAGCCTCGCACGGATCTCGAACGTCGTGAACTGCGTCACCCGCTCGATGCGGTCGAGGGTGCCGATGACGTCGCATTCGAGTGACGCCCACGGCAATTTCGACGCCCGCGCCACGGCGCGAAAGGTCAGGACGAAGCAGTCGGCCACGGCGCCGACGAGAAATGTCTCGGGCGACCATTGATCGCCTGGGCCATCGAACTCCGCGGGCGACGCCGATCGCAGTGCGCGGAGCGCGCCGGACGTCAGTTCGACGTCGCCGTCAATGGCGGCGGTCGCAGAAACAGCGTAATGGTGAGGAAATGCCTGCATGCTCCCGGTCTCCTGCAAGAGAGATGCACGGCCGTCGTCAGAGGTGACAGCCCCGCAGCTGCCGGAAATCCGGCACCGCGCGGTGGCGTAACATCGACGGATGTTCACCCCCACACCAATCGGATACGCGCGCACGCCTTTCACCGAAACCAAGGCGATTCCCAAGGGCTGCGGTGCGAAACATGACGCCGAAGGCACGATCGAGATTCGGCCTGAGTTTGCCGAGGGCCTGAAAGACATCGAAGGTTTCTCGCATCTCTACATCCTGTGGTGCTTCGATCGCGCCGACGGCTACGACCTGACCGCGAACCCGCCGGCCGACGAGAAACGTCCGCACGGCGTCTTCTCCACGCGCTCGCCGCGCCGCCCCAACCCGATCGCCTTGACCGTCGTCGAGCTGCTCCGCCGCAACGAATCGGTTCTGCACGTGCGCGGCGTCGACATGCTCGATGGGACGCCGATCCTCGACATCAAGCCGTACTTGTCGAGCATTCCCGAGGCCAAACTGCGCCGCGGCTGGCTTGCGGAGGCAGAGAAGCGACTAGGGGCGTAACTGCATCGTGGGGGTGCACGGTGCAGAGTGCACAGGTGCACGGTGCTGATCGTGTGCAAGCGGAGCGACGAGATGGTGCTGCGTTTGCTAAGCCCGGGCCATGGTCGCGAAGTGTTTCGAAGAACTCGATGCCTGGCAACTCGCAAACGAACTGAAGGAAAAGCACCCGATGCACCGGTGCACTTTGCACCCTGCACTTTGCACCCTGCACCCTGCACCGTGCACCTCGTCTGTCCGATAATCCCCCGTAACCCTCGCCATGGATCCCATGCGCTGGTCGCAGATTGAGACGCTCTTCACGCGAGCGATCGGGCTCGCGCCTGATGTCCGAGCGCAGTTTCTGGACCAGGCGACCGCAGACGAGTCGATCAAGAACGAAGTGCGCCTGATGCTGCGTCACGACGACGAGCAGCAGTCGGCGTCCGCACAGGTGTCCGATCTCGTGCACGATGCCGGTCAACTCTGGGCCCAGGGCCGTGCGGGCGGCTACTCGGCGATCGGACGGCGCGTGGGCGTCTACAAGATCACCGGGATCGCCGGCGAA
>DASREL010000144.1:0-19932 GCA_035652075.1 Vicinamibacterales bacterium | reverse complement strand
ACTGCTGCCTCCCGTAGGAGTCTGGGCCGTGTCTCAGTCCCAGTGTGGCCGTCCGCCCTCTCAGGCCGGCTACCGATCGTTGCCTTGGTGAGCCGTTACCTCACCAACTAGCTAATCGGACGCGGGCCCCTCTTCGAGTGCCAGGTCTTGCGATCCCCGGCTTTGATCTCCATCTCTTGAAAGACAGGATGTCATGCGGTATTAGCGCCCCTTTCGGGACGTTATCCCCCGCTCGAAGGCAGGTCACCCACGCGTTACTCACCCGTTTGCCACTCTACTTACCCCTTGCGGGGCTTTCGCGTTCGACTTGCATGTGTTAGGCACGCCGCCAGCGTTGATTCTGAGCCAGGATCAAACTCTCATGTTAAAGGCGTTGAATGCCCTTGCGAGCATTCGAACCGTTAACGCGAGCTGATTTATGGCTCTGCGTTGTTCAATCCGTTATTTATGTCGTGGTAAACCGCCAGCCGCCTTCGCACGGACTGACAACTCCAGTCGGCCGATTCTGCGGTCCCACGCGCTGACTCTCTTGTCCGCCTTCGCTCGCTGACGCGAACTCCGGCGGGACAGGGTTTTTTTGTGTGTGCTTGCACGCACTATCTAGTTTTCAAAGAACCGACCGCTCGTGCGCCCGTGGCGCCCGACCGACGATGTTTCCCGCCGCCGATTTCTCGACGGCGCTTTGTTGAACCCACCGCCCGGAACTGGTCCGAAAGGCCGCTGTCGATGTCGGAATCGACCGCGTTTAGGGGAACCTTCTAAGGTTACTAGAACCACCCAACCCTGTCAACCCCCGTCACGGCTCCCGCCAAACGCTGGATTTTATTGGTTGAGCTGGTGGAACGACCCGTCAGAAACGTTGCTGATTACCTAGCAGACTTTCCGGCCGACCGAACGTTCAGTGAGTATGGCGTACGGCTTTCGCGTACGTCAAGTGAGCCGTATCACATGGTTCTGCTTCGCGCCCTTGCGGACGACGAACAGCTCGCCACCAATCGCATCCGCACGCGTCAATTTCGTCTGCGGATCGGTGACACGCTTGTTGTTGACGTACACACCGCCGCCCTGCACGAGCCGCCGCGCTTCGCCTTTCGACGGCGCGAGCTGCACGCGCGCCACGAGATCCACCACGCCGATACCGTCCGCGATTTGATCGGCGGCGATTTCCGTCGACGGCACATCGGCGAAGACGGCGAGCACATCGGCCACTGAGAGCGAACTCAAGTCGTCGCCGAACAACACCGTCGACCCCTGCTCCGCCCGTGCCGTCTGCTCCTCACCATGCACCAGCGTCGTCAACTCACGCGCGAGCACGCGCTGCGCCTCGCGTTTTTCGGGCGACGCAGACGTAATCGCCTCGAGCTCGGCGATCCGATCGCGCGTCAGGAACGTGAAGTACTTCAGGTACGCGATCACGTCCCGATCGTCGGTGTTCAACCAGAATTGATAGAACTGAAACGGCGACGTGCGGTTCGGATCGAGCCAGATCGTTCCCGCTTCGGTCTTGCCGAACTTGGTGCCGGACGCCGTGGTGAGGAGCGGCCACACCAGCCCGTGCGCTTTCTTCGCGCGCAGCTTGCGAATGAGATCGATCCCGGCCGTGATGTTGCCCCACTGATCGCTGCCGCCCATCTGCAGCGTGCAGCCGTAGCGATCGAAGAGCTCGAGAAAATCGCGCGCCTGCAGCAACAGATAACTGAACTCGGTGTACGAAATCCCTTCTTCGCTCTCGAGACGCCGGTTCACCGACTCCTTCTGGAGCATGTAGTTCACGGTGAAGTACTTCCCGGTGTCTCTCAGGAAACCAAGCAGATCGAACGACGCCAGCCAATCGGCGTTGTTGACGATGCGCGCCGGATTCTTGGGCGCGTGGAAATCCAGAAAGCGTTCGAGCTGCGCGCGAATGCCGGCGACGTTCTCGTCAATCTGTTCGCGCGACAGCAACTGCCGCTCGACCGACTTGCCGCTCGGATCGCCGATCATCCCCGTCCCGCCGCCGACGATCGCAATCGGTGAGTGACCGAATCGCTGCAGCCGCGCCAGGCCCATGATCGTCAGCAGCGTTCCAACGTGGAGGCTCGACGCCGTCGGATCGAATCCGATGTACGCCGTCACGTGTTCGTTCGCGAACGCGTCGGCAAGCCCGTCGGTCGCTTCCGACATCAGGCCGCGCCACTGCAACTCTTCCCAGAGACTCATCGGGTTTAGTATACGAGGCATCCGTTCCGCGCTTGTCGCCTGCCGCACCGCGCTCGCCCGGCTGATCGCAGCTGTCATCGCACGCGTCCCTCTCCTCGAGCCGCCATTCATCCGCGTCAGCCGATGGGCAGTGCGACACCAGGCGCTCGTGTTCGGACTGTGCTGGGCCGTCAACGTCAGCTTGAACGAACAACTGCGCACGATCGGCCGGCGGTATCGACCCGTGACTGTGGGGCCGTTGCACGTGGTTCTGGACGTCACCGATCAATCGGGATTTCCGGCGTACTTCTACGGCGACCCGTACGAACCGCTCCTGACGGCGGAACTGTTTGCGCATCTCCACGAGGGCGACGTCTTCGTCGACATCGGCGCCAACGCCGGGTTGTTCACAATGCTCGCGGCGAAGATCGTCGGCGCCACGGGTCGAGTCGTCGCGTTCGAACCGCACCCGATCGCGCGCGCGGAATTAGTCGAGCTCTTACACGTCAATGGCGTCCGAGAACGGGTCGACGTCGTCGCCGCAGCGCTCTCCGACGCGCCAGCCGCGGCGATGCCGCTGCATCTCGCCGACCAGACCGGATTGTCGACGCTCGATCCGACGGTGGCACCCGGACGACACCATTTCACCTACACGAACAGCGTGCTCGTCGAGGTCACGACGCTCGACGCGTGGATGGCCGCCCATTCCGACTTGCGAACGCGCCTGACGATGATGAAGATCGACGTTGAAGGCCTCGAGGATCGCGTCGTTGCCGGGATGCAGGAGACGGTGCGATCGGCCCCGCGGCTGCGGATCGTGTGCGAGACCCCAGCCGGAAGCCTGGCGGATGCGCAACTCATCGCGGCCGGCTTCGCCGCAGCGACGCTCGAGGCGCCCGAAGGCAGTTATGTCGGCAACCGCGTCTATTGCCGGCGGACGAACTAGTTACCATACAGGCTGCAGATGCTCGTCGATCGCCGGACAGTCCTGAAAACGATCGTCGCGAGTGGCGTCGGCGCCGTTACCGGCACGGCGAGCTATGGCTATTTCTACGGCCGCCACGAACTGTCCGTCACGCGCGAGACGGTCGCGGTTGCGCGGTTGCCACACGCGCTGGCGGGCGTCCGCATTGGACTGCTGACCGACGTGCATCGGGGGCGGTTCGTCCCCCACGAAGACGTCGCGCGCGCGGTCGCCGCGTTGATGAACGAGCGGCCCGATCTGATCGTGCTCGGCGGCGACTACGTGACGTGGGGGAATCGCGAGTTCATCGGTCCATCCGCTGACGCGCTCGCGCCGCTCAGCGCGCCGCATGGCGTGTTTGGCATCCTCGGCAATCACGACGATGACCACGCGATGCCGCTGGCGCTCGCGAAGAACGGCGTCCAGATCCTGAAAGACGCTCGGACACGCATCGCGATCAACGGTGAGTCGCTCGATTTGATTGGGATCCGTTTCTGGACGCGCCGTCCGCACGACATCGCGTCGATCGCGCACGGCGCGCTGCCGATGTCGATTCTCCTCGCGCACGATCCGCGACGGCTGGCTGAAGCGACGGCGCTGAAGATTCCGCTCGTCCTGTCAGGACACACGCACGGCGGTCAGGTCGTGCTGCCGGTCGTCGGCGCGGTGGCGGCCGAGAAATTTCCGATCGCTGCCGGCACGCTGCGGCACGACGACACGACGATCTTCGTCAGTCGAGGGATCGGAACGATCTACGTCCCGGTCCGCATCAATTGCCCGCCGGAAGTGGCGGTGCTGACGCTGCAGCCTGCCGCGGCGTAAATCCGCCGAACACCGCCACACCGTCGATCAACCACCGGCAGTCCACGTCGCTGAAGCCGGCGTGTTTCATCCACATCAGTTGATGAAAGAGCTGCGAGCTCGTGCCGTCGACGCGATCGAGGACAATGATGCCGCCGCGGGGGGACACGCGATCGGCCACGGCTTTGTAGAGGTACTGCTTCTTTGCGTCGGTCAGCTTCGGCATCACGTGTTCGGCGATGACGACATCTGCGCCGAACATCACATCCCACCAGTCGAGCGTGGCGACGTTGAATTGCTCGCCAAACGTCTTGACGGTCGCGCGCGAAAACCGCTCTCGAATCGCGCGCGTGATGTCGCCGTCGCCGACGCGCAGCTCGACGACGGTGATCGCTTCGTTCGCGCCGAACGGGATGGCAGACAGCGCGGCGTGCAGCGGCGACGCCGGCGGAGTTGGCACCGGAATCCCGCTGACGACCGCGGCAATCGCCTGCGGATAGATGCGGTGTTCCTCGACGAGGATCCGCGCCGACAGCGTGTCGGCCGTATCGTTCGGCAGAACCGGCACCGCCGCCTGCACCAGGATCGGGCCATCGTCGAGCGCAGCCGTCACGACGTGAACCGTCGCGCCGGTAATCTTGACGCCGAAGTCGAGCGCCTGCTTCTGCGCGTCCAGGCCGCGGAACGATGGCAGGAGCGACGGGTGGATGTTGAGAATGCGATCCGGAAACGCTTCGAGCAATCGCGGTCCCACGAGACGCATGTAGCCGGCCAGGCAGACAAGCGACACGTTCCGCGATCGCAACGCGTCGGCGATCGCCTGGTCGTACGCGTCGCGGTCGGTGTAATCGCGCGGATTGAGATGCACCGTGTCGATGCCGGCGTTCTTCGCCCGTGATAACCCCAGGGCGTCAGCGCGATTCGAAATCACCACGGCGATTGTGGCGTCCACGAGGCCAGCCCTCGTCGCGTCGATGATCGCCTGCAGATTCGACCCGCGACCGGAGATCAGGATCCCGATTCGGGGAGGCGTCGCTAACTCCAATAGAGGATCGTCGACCGGGATTTGTCGAGCGCGAGGAAGCCGCCGAGGGTCACGCGGGCCACGGGGCCGCTGATCGGCGTCACGCGATGCAGGCACCGGCCGGACGCCAGCAGAAAGGCATCGCCGACCGCCATCGTGAACGTCGCGTGGTCGTAGTCGCGCTCGACCTTCTCGAGATCCCACGAAAAACCGTTCGGCATTTTCGGCGGGTTCGGCGTGTCTGGGGTCACGGCGTACACCGCCAGATCTCCTCCGCTCGCCGGTTTTCGCAGCGTCACAACCCAGCTGACGAGCGTCGTCGTATCGAGCCGCGGCGCCAGCTCCGTGTAGAGCGGCAGCGGATAGTGATAATCGTGATGGAGCCCGATCTGCTTGCCGTCGCGGAGCCGCCGGATCGTGAACGGCACGTAGTCGCGGCCGTCGGCGGCCCGCGCAACCTCGACCCTGCGGCCGCCCGCGAACGTGGCGAGCATCCGTTCGACCGCCACGCGCGGATCGAATCCACCGTCGAACACCCTGGTGGTTTCCGCGCGATGTTTGGTCGCGCTCTCGAGATACGCGTCGAGCGCCACGCCGCGCGGCGCCTGATAGGTCGGCGTCGCCGGCGCGTCGGTGCCAAGCAACTGGATGTCCTCGACCGGCATCTTTTCGTTCGGCCGCTGCCACCCCGGATCGCGATCATCGCGGTCGAGCGATTCTCCCGCCGCCGACAAGGGCGCGGCCGCCATCGCGTCACGCGCAACGACGACATCGAGTCGATCGTCGTACAGATCGGCGATGAGGTCGCCGGTGGCGGTGCCATTTCGCAGTTCGGACGCTCGGATCGTTCGGCGGCTGGCGGACATAGGCGGTAGCATACTTCACGTGAAGCACGCGCTCATCCTGATTGGATCGGTGGCCCTGGCGATCATCGCCTCGAAACTGATTCTCGAAAACGTCCTGGGCATCGACCTCGATCCGTTGATCAAGAACTGGATGGCGCACGCCGGAACCGGCAGCGCGCTGACCATGATCGCGCTGCTGGCCGCCGACATCCTGCTGCCGATTCCGTCGAGCCTGATCATGATCCTGAGCGGCGCGGCGTTCGGCGTGGTGTGGGGATCGATCTTCTCGCTGGTGGGATCGATCGGCGGGGAGTGGCTCGGCTTCGAGATGGTCCGCCGCTACGGCAAGGCGGCGTCCGAACGCATCGCCGGCGAGGACGAGATCGCGCGCGTCGGCCGCATGTTCGACCGATACGGCGCCGCCGCCGTCGCGATCACGCGCGCACTGCCCGTCATCATGGAAACGACGAGCGTCGTCGCTGGCCTGTCGCAGATGACGCGGCGGACGTTCCTGCTCGCGTCGCTGCTCGGAACCGCGCCGATCGTGGTGATCTACGCATACGCCGGTGCGGTATCGCGCGAGACCAACAGCGTGCTGCCCGCGGTGATCATGCTGATCGCCGTCGCCGGCTTCGGATGGATCGTCTACAAAGCGAGGATGAGCGACGCTCAGAACCCGACGACGTGATGCGCGTAGGCGGCGTAAATGGCGTCGCCAATCTGCGCGAGATCGCCGACGACAGGGCGAAGCTGCGGGTCGTCCATCACGACGTGATGTTTCCTCAGCAAGGCCGACAGGCCCGTGCCGAGGTACTTGCTCTCGCCTTCGTACAAGTGCGCGGCGTGCTGCAGTCCGGCCGGCGTCTTCGCGAAGTTACCGCTCAACTGCTCGAGGATGGGCGCGCGATTGAAGTTGAACGCGACATACCCGCGCAGATCGTCCAGGAGTGCGGCGAGCGGATCGTCGTTCGCGAGGGTTACGCGCGCCTCAGCCGCGCGACGATCGGCGTCGACGCGCAGCGCGCGCGCTTCGGCAACGCGTTCCAACCCTGCCTGGCGGTAGTTCGGCAACAGCACCTGATGCCGCAGGAACAGCTCGTTGTGAAAATCGTACGTGTAGTTGCGGTCGAGGATGTGATAGCCGGCGAGCAGACCGTCGAGCGTGCGGCCGTACGCGGTCAGCGCACCTGCCACGAGCGCCGGCGACGACGGGAGCGACGGCGGTTTGGTCGGCACCGGCACGCGATCGAGCTTGTATTCGGAATCCTGCATCGACGGATCCATGAAGAAGCTCGGACTTCCTTGATACGCACCGGGCTGATTCTTGTAACCGAAGTACGTCGCGGCCGATGCCACCACACCGACGATCAAAACCGCCAGCGCGAATCGTTCGGAGCGCTCGCGCGTGGACGCCACCGATCGCGATGCCGGCAGCATGCCGTAGATCAGCACGCCGCCGATCATCAGCACGAGCGTCCAGATCATCAGCCATCCAAGGAACGCGTACGCGAGCCAGATTTCCGCCGCCAGCAGCACTGCCGCGATCGTCGTCGACGCTCGGCGACTCATGGCGGCGGCGCCGCGACCGCGCACGTAATTGATCCCGCCGATGATCACCGCGACCGGCGTCCCGAAGATCGCCGCCAGGAGCACGTGACAAATCACGCGCATCGGATTGATCGACAGGTTGTCGATGATCTGATCGCCCTGGGTGATGATCGGGTACAGCAGCCACGGAAACACGAGCGGCAGCGACGCGTACAGCCGCTTCGAGCGATACAGGAAGAGGCCCGCGACGCCAATGAACCCGAGACCGAAGACGCTGATGAACTCGCCCTGATCGATCAGGTAATGTGCCTTCAGGTTCGTCTCGGCGACGGCGAGCGCAAGAATCGTGAGCGCCAGGCCGCCGGTGCACAGCAGCAGCCAGAGCGGGGGACGAGCGCGGGCCACGGGCGCCGTTGTGGCGGCCGTCGTCATGGCTTGGTTCCGATGACGAGCGCGTGCGGATTCGGTTTCGGCAGATCGCGCATCGCGACATCGCGGAAGCCGACCTCGCGCATCCACGCCGCCATTTCGGTTTTCGCGTGCGCCGACCCGTGATTGCTCGTCAGCATCATGTTCAGCGCGAAGTACACCGTAAACGCCGGCGTCCGCTTCGCGTCGTCGTCGAAGAACACGTCGCTGACGATCACGAGGCCGCCCGGGTCGAGCGCGTCGAACGCTTTCGTCAACAGCTTCTTGCAGTCGGCCGGCGTCTCGCGATGCATCATGCCCGATAAGAGCGCGACGTCGTAGCCGGTGCCGAACGGCGAGGACAAATAATCGCCAGGCATCAGCGTGATGCGATCGGCGACGCCGCTGGCGTCGATCAACTCGCGCGTCACTTCGAGGACGCCAGGTACGTCGAGGACGGTCGAGGTCAGCCCGGGCGTCTGCTGCACGAGCGCGACCGAGTACGTGCCCGGTCCGCCGCCCACATCGATGAGGCGCTTACGTCCCGTCAAGGGCATCACGTGCGGTAAGACCGACCCGATGCCGCGCGCACGCTCGTGCATCGCGAGGACGAAGGCGCGCGTTTTTTCCTTGTCCTGTCCCAGGATCGTCTCGGGCGGCATCGGCGGCCGGCCGCTCCGCACGAGGCTCGTGAGCTGTCCCCATGCGGGGTACAAATCCTCGGCGTATTTGAAACCGCTGGCGCTGTACGCGGGTCCGCCGCGCACAAGAAACGCGCTCGTGACATCCGTGTTCGCGTACGTGCCGTCGTTGAAGGTCAGAAGCCCTTCGGCGACGCACGCTTCGAGAAGCAGACGCGTCTGTTCGGGTTGCCCGTTACACTGCGCCGCGACCTCGGCCGCGGTGCGCGGGCCGGCCCCTAACACTGTAAACAGATCGAGATTTGCAGCGGCAAACAGCACAGCCGACGATCGGTGGGCCAACGCGAGCTGCATGAGCAGAGCTGGACTGGGAAGGCGCGGAGCCTCGGTCATGATTTCCGTTCGCTTTGTTGAATGAGAGAGTCTGATATTCTACAAGCCACTTTCTCCCATGACAACACAACGCTTCAGGACCGTGCTGCTGCCGATTGTGTCAGCACGGACAGCGAACGTCGATGCGTGGTTCGAGGCGGCGCAGCCGTCTGACATCGACGCGTTCTGCGCGACCTACACGTCGGCGGCGCGAAAGATTGGACGCGGCGCGCTGTCGCTGACCGAGATCGAGCACGGTCGACTGCAGGTCCTCGTCCGTGACGTGGTGTTCGATCGGTGGACCGTCGCGGACGCGGCGCGCGCGCTGCTGCTGTTGACGGCGGCCGAGTCGATCGACGCCGACGCGTTTCAGGCGCTGGCTACCGCATGCCTCGACCGCGGCGACGCCCGCGAACAGGAAAGCTGGATGCGCAGCGTGCCGTTGCTGCCGGCGGCCGAGCGGTTCTTGCCGCTAGTCATCGACGCCTGCCGGACAAACGTCGTGCCCCTGTTCGAAGCGATCGCGTGCGATAACCCGTATCCGGCGGAGCATTTTCCGGATCGCAACTTCAATCAACTGGTACTCAAGGCGCTCTTCAACAACATCCCCATCGCGCGCATCGTCGGCCTGCGCCGCCGAATGAATGCGGAACTGTCGCGCATGGCATCGGACTACGCCGCCGAACGGCGTGCCGCGGGGCGGCCCGTCCCCGCAGACATTGGACTCGCGTCGTGAAAATCTTCGACCCGCACGTGCACATGACGTCGCGCACGACCGACGACTACGAGGCGATGGCGGCCGCCGGCATCCTGGCGATCGTCGAGCCGGCGTTCTGGCTGGGTCAGCCGCGCACGCAGGTTGGCAGCTTCATCGATTACTTCAACAGCCTCGTCGGATGGGAGCGGTTCCGCGCGTCGCAGTTCGGCATTCGTCACTTCTGCACGATCGGTTTGAATCCAAAAGAGTCGAACAACCCGAAGCTGACCGAAGACGTGCTGCAATTGATGCCGAGGTATCTCGACAAGGAAAGCGTCGTGGCGATCGGCGAGGTCGGGTTCGACGATCAAACCGACGCAGAAGAGGCGTCGCTGCTGCGCCAGCTCGAGATGGCGCGCGAGTTCGAACTGCCGGTGCTGATTCATACGCCGCATCGGGACAAGAAACGCGGCACGATTCGATCGATCGAGGCGGTGCGCAAGGCGCAGTTCCCGGAAGAGCGCGTCCTGATCGACCACAACAACGAGGAAACGCTGCCGGTCGTCCTCGAATCCCGGTGCTGGGCCGGGCACACGATTTACCCTCACACGAAGATGGACGAACAGCGCATGGCGGTGCTCGTCAACAAGTACGGCAGCGATCGCATCATCGTCAACAGCGCCGCCGATTGGGGCATCAGCGATCCGCTGAAGGTGCCGAAGACGATCGACGCGATGCGCGCCGCGGGTATCGCGGACGCGGTGATTCAGAAGATCGTCTGGGATAATCCGGTCGCGTTCTTTTCGCAGAGCGGCAAGCTCGACGTTGCCGACCTCGACGTGCGGCCGGCCATCGATCGCACGCAGCAATTCGAAACGAACTCCGTCCTTCGCGGAGAGCGGCGATAGTTCATCCGACCGCCGTCATCAACGTCGTCGGGCTGACGCCGGCGTTGCTCGGCGCCGACACGCCTCACCTGACGGCACTCGCGCGATCCGGCGCCGCGACGTCGATACGAGCGATCACACCGGCCGTCACCTGCAGCGCGCAAGCGACGTTTCTCACCGGCACGCTGCCCCGCGATCACGGCATCGTCGGCAACGGGTGGTACTTCCGCGATCTCGCCCAGGTGATGTTCTGGAAACAGGCGAACCAACTCGTCATGGGCGAGAAGGTCTGGGAGACGGCCCGCCGTCGCGACGCGTCGGTGACATGCGCAAAGATGTTCTGGTGGTACAACATGTACTCGTCGGCCGACTGGTCGGTGACGCCGCGGCCGATCTACCCCGCTGACGGCCGCAAGGTTGTCGACATCTACAGTCAGCCGTCGACGCTGCGCGATCGGTTGAACGCCGAGCTCGGGCCGTTTCCGTTCTTCAATTTCTGGGGACCGACGGCGGACATCCGCTCGAGCCGCTGGATCGCCGAGGCGTCGGTGCGCGTGGCGGAGTGGCACGACCCGTCGCTGCTCCTGATTTACCTGCCGCATCTCGATTACAACCTGCAGCGGCTCGGCCCGAACGATCCGGCGATCGCGCCAGACATCCGCTCGATCGACGAGATCTGCGGTTCGCTCGTCGATCGGCTGCGCGCACGCGGCATGCGCATCATCGTGTTGTCCGAGTACGGGCTTGTGCCGGTCAGCGCGCCGGTTCACATCAATCGTGTCTTGCGCGACGCGGGCCATCTGGCGGTCCGAGACGAGCTCGATACCGATGCGTTCGATCCCGGTGCGAGTTCGGCATTCGCCGTCGCCGATCATCAGATCGCGCATGTGTACGTGCGCGATCACCATCGCATCGACGAGATCCGCCGCCTTGTCCAGGGGATCGAGGGCGTCGAAACCGTGCTCGATCGCCGCGGACAAGCGGCCATCGGCCTGGACCACGAACGATCCGGCGAGCTGGTCGCGATTGCCAGACCGGACCGGTGGTTCACCTACTACTACTGGCTCGATGATCGCCGAGCGCCCGACTACGCGCGCACGGTTGACATCCACCGCAAGCCTGGGTACGACCCGGTTGAACTGTTCGTCGATCCGACGCTGACGCTCCCGCAGCTGAAAGTTGCGGCGACGCTCGCGAAAAAAGCGCTCGGCTTCCGGTACCTGATGGACGTGATTCCATTGGATGCGTCGCTCGTCCGCGGATCGCACGGCCGCGTGACAGATCGTCTCGACGATGGACCGGTGTTCATTTCATCCGAGCACGCACGCGTCGACGGTCCGATCGAATCGATCGCGGTGCGCGACCTGATGTTGTCGCACCTGTTCGATCAGGTGCCGGGAACGACGCGCTGAAGGCCAAGCGTCAGCACGAATCCCGTCGCTGCGATCAGCGAGAGCGCGAGGACGCCGCCGCTCGCGGCGATGACGCCGGCATCGACGAGCGAGATCCCAGCGATCAGCCACGGGATGGTCCAGCCGAATCGCGGTCCGGTTTTCGCCACTCCGGTTACGGCGACGACATACACGCTCATCGCCAGCGCTGCGGCGATGAGCGGCGCCGTAACAGTACCCGTGACAGCCATCGCGGCGAGCACGTACACCAACCCGCGGCACGCGCCCATGATCAGCGGTCCGATCGGATTGCCCTTGTGCCAGAAGTCGTACAACGCAATCGTTGATGCGAGCGCGGCGCCCCACATCAGCGCGCTCGAAAAGCCGGCAATGGCCAGCCACGCTTCGCCGAGCGCCATGAGGCCGAAGCCGATCGCGAACGCTTCGCCGACCGAGACGTCTCCCGCCGGGATCGGGCGATCGGGCCGACGTTCGGCGTCGAAGCGACGATCGCAGGCGTCGTTCAAGAACATCCCGCCGACGTAAAACAACGACGCTGCGCACGACAACTGCACAACGTCGGCAACGGTTGGCTGCGTGACGGCGACGACGGCGGCGGCGAGCACGTTCGTCCACACGGTCGGCAGGTTCGACACGCGCGACAGCAGCAGGTACGAACGCCACTTCGGACGAGCTACGCGGTTAACTGTGTTCGCACCCACGCCAGCTCCCGCGCGATGGCTGTCCACACGTCGGTCGTCCGGTGTTCCGGCGGCAGCACGTCCCAAGTGTACGTTTCGACCTCGAGGAACGGGCAGTCGCCGTTGGCGATCAGCAGCCGCAGCACCTCTTCGAGGTACGGTTGCGACGTCCGAAGCGTGCCGAGATCGCGCAGGAAGATCGGCACGTGAAAATGAATGCGCCAGTCACGCGGACCGTGCCCCGCTTCGACGGCCGCCAGCGCGTCCGGCAGATCGACATACCGCGTCAGCTGGCCGTCGGCTCGTTCGACCACCTGATGGAGATAGGTGTCGTCGGCGAACGGCCGCAGCGCGCGGGCAATCGATTCGGGCTCGCAATCGTCGCACTGAAGCGCCGAACTGATTTGCACTTTGCCGACGCGAATGCCCGCGCCGCGAAGTCGGTCGAAAGCCGCGGACGCGTCCTCGAACTCCACAGCCATATGACAGGCATCGAAGCACAACCCGACGTGGGACCGCACGGCGTCGACCGTCATCGGCACGCCTGTCTCGCGCGCGATCGCTGCCACTCTGCCCGCTTCGAACAGGTAGCGCCCGAAAAACGCCTCGGCGTCAGCGATCGTTTCGATGAAGCACGCCGGCTCGGGCTCGACGGCGAGCGACACGTACGTGCCTGTCGACTGTCGAATCGCGATCAAATGCGCGGCGTGACGGAGCATGTTGTCCGCAATCGCCGCCGCGTCAGCCTCGCCCCGCACCTCTGAGCGAAACGCACCGGGCACCGTGCTAACGCTTCGCTCGATCCCGAGCCCATCGCCCGCGAGCGCCGCAAGCAACGTCGCCAGCCGATTCGTGTACTCGAGGCGCGCCGCGGTGCGCCAGTCCGGTAAGTACACGCGTTCCTTCACACGCATGCCGTGAAATGCGCCGTACGGAAACCCGTTGATCGTCAGCAGGTAGTAGCGGCCGTCGCGGAGGAACGCGGCGAACTCCGCCTGCGCGGCCGCCCCGCTCAGCGTGGCCGCTGCTTCAGCAGACAGTCGCAGGCCGACGGCAAACGGGCCGGTGACGCCTAACTGCTCGCGAACGCGCGGCAGCGCCGTGCCGAGCGCGGCGCGAACGTCGGACCATGACTCCCCTGCGTGAATGTTCGAACAGTACGTGAGGTGGAATCGGTCGGCGACGATCATCGAGCCGGCGTGGCCGCCCGGACTCGAGCTTCGAGATCGTCGATCGCGTGCAGCACGGCGGCTTCGTCCATCTCGTTGACCTCGAAGCTTTCGCCGATGTCGCGCAGCAGCGTGATGTGCAGCTCGCCGCCGAGATGTTCGCGAAATTCGCGCAGGCCGTCGATGAGCGAGAGCGCGCCATCCGAACGCGCGCGCAGCGCATCGTCCCACAAGCGCAGCCCGAGCGCTTCGAGCAGCGCCAGGATCCGCTCCGCGATCGAGGGCTCGAGAAAGCCCATGCGGACCGAGTACATGACGTCGAGCGCCATGCCGATCGCGACCGCCTCGCCGTGCCGCAGTCGATGCTTCGTGACGCTTTCGAGCTTGTGCGCCGACCAGTGACCGAAATCGAGCGGACGCGCGCTGCCCAGCTCGAATGGATCGCCGTTGCCGCAGATGTGTTCGAGGTGCAGTTCCGCAGACCGCCGCACGACGTACTCGAGCGTCGCCGTATCGCGCATCGCCAGACGGCGCGCGTGCGCTTCCATGAAACGGAAGAAACCGGAATCGCGCAGCAGCGACACCTTCACCGCTTCGGCGACGCCGCCGATGACATCGCGGAATTCGAGCGTATCGAGGAACGCCGCGTCGTTGATGACGGCGAACGGCGGCACGAACGTGCCAATGAAGTTTTTCTTGCCGAACAGGTTGATGCCGTTCTTGACCGCCACGCCCGAATCCGCCTGCGACAGCACGGTCGTCGGAAACCGGACGATGCGCACACCGCGGTGGCAGAGCGCCGCGGCAAACGAGACCATGTCGAGCAAGGCGCCGCCGCCGATGACCGCCACAAACGATTGGCGATCGATCCCGAGCTCGTTCAATTTCTCGAGCAGCGCCAGCGTATGTGAGAGGTCGTTCTTGACCGCCTCACCCGCGTCGACGACGACAGGCGTCGAGGTCAACCGGAGCGATTCGCCGTGCGCCGTGCAGTAGGCGTCGATGCGCTGCGCGAGGTCCGGATGCCCGTCGGCAACGTGTCGGTCGATGACGAAGAACACGCGATGGCGGCGTTCCGGCTCCAGTCGTCGAAACACGTTGACGACCATCGGGTTGTCTGCCGCGAACGCGTCCCGCGTGAAGTACACGGGAAACTGGAACGGAACCGAGAAACTGTATTGCGATTGGAGCATCGGAAAGGGGCGTACTCTACCTTAGTGTCCGCTTAAGTGCAACCAAGCTAACAGTTAGACGTACGCGACGGTGCGATCGCCGGCGACCACGAACCCGATTCGCGCAGCGTTCGGCTCGCCGTGACGCGCCAGCGTGTTCATCACCCGCTCGGTATCCCGAGCCGCGCAGGCGACGATCAACCCGATGCCCATGTTGAAGGCGCGCAACATCTCGCCTTCCGCGATGCCGCCCCGCTGCTGCAGCACTTTGAAGATCGGTGGAACAGCCCACGCCTGACGGTCGATCTCCGCCGCGCAGCCGTCGGGGAGAATCCGCGGGAGATTTTCCGTAATGCCGCCGCCGGTGATGTGTGCGAGCCCTTTGACGTAGTCGCGGTCGAGCAACGGCCGCACGAACGGCAAATACGATCGATGCGTCGCGAGCAGCGCCTCGCCGAGCGTCGCATTCAGCTCTTTGACGAACGTGTCCGGTTTCCAGCCGGCAACGTCGAAGAAGACGCGACGCGCCAGCGAATATCCGTTGGTGTGCAGGCCGCTGGACGGCAGGCCAATCAGCACGTCGCCTGGCACGAGCGAACGGCCGTCGATCAGTTTCGGCTTGTCGACGATCCCGACGATGAAGCCGGCGATGTCGTACTCGCCGTCGGCGTAAAAGCCCGGCATCTCGGCGGTTTCGCCGCCGATCAGCGCACAGCCGTTTTCCTTGCACGCGCGCGCGACGCCGGTCACGATCTGCTCGGCCACCGCCGGCGACAGACGTCCGGTCGCGAGATAGTCGAGGAAGAACAGCGGCTCGGCGCCCTGCACGAGGATGTCGTTGACGCAGTGGTTGACGAGATCGGCGCCGATCGTGTCGTGACGATCGGTCATGAAGGCGACTTTTAATTTGGTCCCGACGCCGTCGGCGCTCGATACGAGTATCGGCTCCTGATAACGATCGCGGTCGAGACGAAACAAGCCGCCGAACGATCCGATCTCGGATAAGACGCCGGCTGTGAAGGTCGACTTGGCGAGCGACTTGATGCGACGGACCGTTTCATTGCCCGCGTCGATGTCGACACCGGACTGCCGGTAATCCATCAGAAATCGAGCTTTCCGATGAGCGTCTGCATCAAGGCCCGGCGCGGCGATTCCGCGGCCGACTCCCAATAGGTGCGACGCGCAGCGACGAAAAATCGCTCCTTGCCGAGATCCTCTTCGAGCATGTCGAAGCCTTCCGCAAGCAGCGACAGCGCGCCATCGCGGTTCGGGTACGTTTCGAGCAGCGTCATCATCAGCGGCGTGTTCCGCAGCGCGATCGACCCGAGCGCGAGCGCCGCCGGCGCGCGAAGAAAATCGTCCTTCGCCGGGATCCCGATGTCGAAGAGCGACACCGCCGCTTCCGGATGTCCAGCGGCGCCGAGCGCGCCGAGACCGGCGGCCGCGCCGCGAAGCAGTTCCTGATAGCCGGCGTTCTTCTCGGTAAACTTCAACACCTCGCTGAGGTAGTTCTCGTGCGAGCTGCAGTTGACGTCGAGCAGGCAGATGGCCGCTGCGATTGCCGGCTGCGCCTGACGCGGCGCCGTTCGCTGCAACTGCGCGAGCGTTTCAAGCGCCCGCTTGTCCCCGATCTTCCCCAGCGCGAGCGCCGCATCGTCCTGCAATGGGCCGTCGAGCTTCGCGACGGCAGTGATCGCGTCGTAGGCGTACGCCGCGTTGTAATCGCCGAGCGCTTCGATGACGCTGCTGCGGAAGAAGTCCTCGCCGCGCGTGACGTCGCGGACGAGAAGCTGCCGCGCCGACGCGACCGCATCGCCGCCGGCGCCCGCTACCGTCGCGGCCACGGCGCGGACCAACGCGGGACGAACGAACTCACCCTGCTCGGTGTCGAGCGCCTTGATGAACTGCGGCAGCATCGCGCGATCGGGATTGTGCTCGAAGTAGCTGTAGGCGACCGTGCGCAGCCGGTCGTTCGGGCTCGCCAGCGCCTCGCGCATCGTGTCTTTCGCGCGCGGATCGTTGAAGCCGGTCAGCAGCACGAGCGCACGGTAGCGCACGTACCCATCCGCATGATCGGAAACCGCCTGCATCAGCGCGGGGACGGCTTGCGTCGCCGGCGTGCGGCGAACCAGCCGCGAGGCATTCGTTCGGGTCGGATAATCGAGATCGCCCAGCTTGTTGATTGCGGCCTGGAGTTGCTCGGGCGAGACCGCTTGAGGGGCGTTCGGCTCCTGAGCTGCGACGTGACGTTCGACACAAAGGACACCAAGGACACAACAAACAAGAATCCTTCGTGCCCATTGCGTCCTTCGTGTCGAATCCATCGTTAGCTCGTGACCGCTTCTTTATCCAGCTTGAGCGCGAGTTGCAGATAGCTCGCCTCGTCGCGCGGGAATTCGACGGGATAGATGCCGGTGTAACACGACGTGCAGTACGAGCCGCGCTCGGGACCGACGGTGCTCAGGAGACCTTCCTGCGATAGATACGCAACGCTGTCGGCTTCGACGTACTCGCGGATTTCGTCGAGCGTGTGCGTCGCCGCGATTAACTCGGACTTCCGCGGCGTGTCGACGCCGTAGAAACAGGGCGAGATCGTCGGCGGACAGCTAATCCGCAGGTGCACTTCCTTCGCGCCGGCAGCGCGAACCATGCGCACGATCTTTCGGCTCGTCGTTCCCCGCACGAGCGAATCGTCAACCAGGACGACACGGTGACCGTCGAGAATGCTCTTGACCGGATTCAGTTTCACGCGGACGCCGAAGTGTCGAATGGACGACTGAGGCTCGATGAACGTTCGGCCGACGTAGTGATTGCGGATCAAGCCCATGCGCAGCGGGATGCCCGATTCTTCGGCATACCCCATCGCGGCGCAGACACCCGAGTCGGGCACCGGCACGACGACGTCTGCGGGCGCACGCTGTTCGCGCGCGAGCACACGACCGAGCTCCGTGCGCACTTCGTTGACGCTCTTGCCGAAGACGTAGCTGTCGGGCCGCGCGAAGTACACGTGTTCGAAGATGCAGTGCGCGAGCGGCGCCGGCGGAAACGGTTTGATCGAGCGGACGCCCGTGGCCGAAATCATCAGCAGTTCGCCCGGTTCGATATCGCGGATGTAGGTCGCGCCGATCAAATCCATGGCGCACGTTTCCGAGCAGACGACGTAGGCGTCGCCGAGCCGCCCGAGCGCGAGTGGACGGAACCCGTGCGGATCGCGCACGGCGACAAGCCGATCGCGCGTCAACATCACGAGCGAAAAGGCGCCCTGCACCTGCGCAACCGATTCGACGATCGCGTCCTCGACGCTGCGCGCCTTGGACCGCGCGTAGAGATGCAGGATGACTTCGGTATCGCTGCTGGATTGAAAGATCGATCCCGCATGGACCAGTTCCTCGCGCAGCTCCTTCGCGTTGACCAGATTGCCGTTGTGGCAGAGCGCGATCTGGCCGTGCGCGCACTCGATGAGGATCGGCTGCGCGTTGGTCAACGCGCTGCTGCCCGCCGTGGAATACCGCACGTGACCGATCGCGGTCGTGCCAGGCAATTCCGCCAGCGTTTTGCTATCGAACACGTCGGCCACGTACCCCATTGAGCGCGACAGCCGCACCTGCTCGCCGTCGGAGACCGCAATGCCGGCGCTCTCCTGGCCGCGATGCTGGAGGGCGTACAGGCCCAGGTACGTCATGTTCGCGGCTTCGGCGTGACCGAAGATGCCGAACACGCCGCATTCGTCCTTGAATTTATCGAACATGATTAGGCGACCCGCTTCGCAAAGTACTTTTCAATGGCCGTCGACCATACGCGTTCTGCGTCGTCGACCGACACGTCGATCGCCGTCTCGCCTGCAACTGAGATGCGCACGCGGTTACCGCCGGTTTCGCCGATGACGTGCGCCGGCACGTTCGCCGCCGCCGCCCGCTCGAGCACCGTCGTCACATCGTCCGAGGCCGCGGCGATCACGACGCGCGACGCCGATTCGCCGAAGAGCGCCGCGATGCGGCTGCCGCCGCCGACCTCGACTTCGGCGCCGATGCCGTTGGTGTCGAAGCAACACTCTGCGAGCGTGACGGCGAGTCCGCCGTCGGAACAATCGTGCGCTGACCGCATCAACCGATCCGACGCGAGCGACACGAGCAGGCGTTGCAACGCCGCTTCCCGTTCGAGGTCCAGCGCTGGCGGCACGCCCCGCACGAGACCGTGGACGACCTTCAGATATTCGCTGCCGCCCAGCTCGTCGCGTCCCTCGCCAAGCAAGATGATTGCATCGCCGGAACTCTGGAAGCGGCGGCCGACGACACGATCGGCGTGTTCGAGGAGCCCGACGATGCCGATCACAGGCGTCGGGTAGATCGCGTTCCCATCGGTCTCGTTATACAGGCTCACGTTGCCGCCGGTGATCGGAACGTTCAACGCGCGACACGCGGCACCGATGCCCTCGACCGCCTTTGCGAACTGCCACATGGTGCCTGGGCGTTCCGGATTGCCGAAGTTCAGGCAGTTCGTCGCGCCGAGCGGTTTGGCGCCGGCGCACGCAACATTGCGCGACGCCTCGGCGACGGCCAGCATCGCGCCACGGTACGGATCGAGATAGCAGTAGCGGCCGTTGCCGTCGACCGACAGCGCCAGCGCGCGGTCGGTGCCGCGCACGCGAACGACGCCAGCGCCGAATCCAGGCTCGTTGATGGTGCTGGTGCGGACGCTGTAGTCGTACTGGTGATAGACCCACCGCTTGCTGGCGATGGTCGGCGATGCAAGCAGCGCGAGGAGCGCGTCGCGCGGCTGTAGCGCGACGCTTTCAGGCGACCGCTCCAGCGCGTCGAGATCCAGCGTCTGCACCTCACGCAGGTACTCGGGCTCCGCCATGGGCCTGTGGTAGACCGGTGCCTCGTCGGTCAGCGCGCGATTCGGAATCTCGGCGACGACGACGCCCTTGTCCTTCACGCGCAACATCCCATCGTCGGTGACGACGCCGATCTTGCTGGCGTGCAGATCCCATTTCTCGAAGATGCGCTCGACTTCGGCTTCGCGGCCCTTCTTCGCGACGAGCAGCATCCGCTCCTGCGATTCGGACAGCATGATTTCGTACGGCGTCATGCCGGTCTCGCGCTGGGGCACGAGCGACACGTCGATCTCGATG
>DASREL010000143.1:0-19546 GCA_035652075.1 Vicinamibacterales bacterium | reverse complement strand
GCCGCGAACAGCTCGACGAGCTCCTGACGTTTCTCGAACGCCAGTCGATCATCGGGCTGCCGCCGGGCGAAGCAATCACCGTCGCGCCAACCCCCGATTTCTACCGATGGTCGTTCGCCAGCATGTGGACGCCCGGTCCGTTCGAGACCAAGCCGTCACGCGCGTATTACTACCTCACCGACGTCGATCCGTCGTGGTCGAGCGACAAGCAGGACGAACACCTGCGCGACTACAACTACCCGACGTTGTGGTCGATCTCAATTCACGAGGTCTACCCGGGGCACTTCCTGCACTACCAGCACCTGCGTCGCGTCGAGTCGAAGGCGCGCAAGTCCATCATGTTCGCGCCCGCCTCCTTCGTCGAAGGCTGGGCACACTACTGCGAGCAGATGATGATCGAAGCGGGCTTCGGCCATCGCGACTACGCGATCCAGCTCGGACAGATTGCCGAGTCCTTGATCCGGCTCGCGCGCTTCGTCGTCTGCATCCGTCTGCACGCCGAGGACATGTCGGTGGAGCAGGGCGTCCGCTTCTTTCGCGAGGAGGCGTACATGGAAGAGGCAAGCGCACGGCGCGAAGCGGAGCGCGGCACCTTCGATCCGACGTATCTCGTGTACAGCGTCGGAAAGCTCGCGATGCTGAAGCTCCGCAACGATCTGAAGCAACAGCAAGGCAAAGCGTTTTCACTCAAGAATTTTCACGATACGGTCCTCGGCCAGGGCACGGCGCCATTCTGGCTCCATCGCCAGCTGCTGCTCGGCGACGAGGCCGGCGACGTGATTGAATAGCACTGATGCCGCTTTACGAGTACGAGTGCGACGCCTGCGGGCGTCGATTTGAAAAGATTCAGAAGTTTTCGGACGCGCCGCTCGAAGTGTGCGCGCTCTGCGGCAAGGGACCGATCCACAAGCTGATGTCATCGCCGGCGATCCAGTTCAAGGGCAGCGGCTGGTACATCACCGACTACGCCAAGAAGAGCTCCACCGATGCGGGCGAGTCGAAGGGCTCGGACAAGCCCGCCACCGAGACGAAGCCGGACACGAAGACCGAATCGAAGCCGGCGGCCGACTCGAAGCCGGCGACGAAAGGCGACTAGCGCTTTGCGAACTGCTCGAGGTTGACCGCGGCGAGGTAGGCGCCGAACTTGTCGGCGAGATCCGGTCGTCGCAGCGCGAAGTACACCACGGCTTTGAGGAATCCCAGCTTGTTCCCGGTGTCGTGCCGGACGCCCTTCGTTTCGCACGCGTAAATCGGCCGCGTCTTCAACAGCTCGCGCAGGCCATTGGTCAGCTGAATCTCGCCCGTGCGATCGCTTTTCGTCGCGGCGAGGCACGGGAAGATGTCGGGCGTGAGCACGTAGCGGCCGATGATCGCGAGATCGGACGGCGCCTCTTCCTTCGGCGGCTTCTCGACGAGATCGGTCACCCTGTAGATCCCGTCGCCGAGGTGGGCGGAGGCATCGAACGCGATGACGCCGTAGCTCGAGATCTCGTCGCGCGGGACGCGCTCGACGGCCAACACCGGTCCATCCAGTTTCTGGAACACATCGATCAGTTGTTTCGTCGCCGGCGGATCCGCGTCGATCACATCGTCGCCGAGAATCACCGCGAACGGTTCGTTGCCGACCAGCTCGCGCGCGACCAGCACGGCGTGACCGAGGCCGAGCGGCTCGCCCTGGCGCACGTACGCGAAGTTGATCATGTTCGAGATCTTGCGTACCTCTTCGAGCTGCGCGCGCTTGCCGCGTGCTTCGAGGAACGATTCGAGTTCGATCGAGACGTCGAAGTGATCCTCGATCGCATTCTTGCCGCGGCCGGTCACGAGGATGATGTTGTCGACGCCCGCCGCGACCGCTTCTTCGACGCCGTACTGAATGATCGGTTTGTCGACCAGCGGCAGCATTTCTTTCGGTTGCGCTTTTGTCGCGGGAAGGAATCGTGTGCCGAGGCCCGCGGCGGGGAAGACGGCCTTTCGGACGGTAGCCACGTCGGGATCGTAACGTACAATGGCAGGCTGAGGTTGCATGCTCGATCCCGCCTTCGTACGCGATCACCTCGAGGACGTGCGCACCGGACTGCGGAACCGTGGTCTCGACGTCGACAAGGCGCTCGAGGAGGTGGCGACGCTCGAGACCGCTCGTCGCCGCTTGATCCCAGAAATCGAGAGCTTGAAGCGGCAGCAGAACACGTCAGGTGACGAGATTGCACGCGCCCGGCGTCAGGGAAAAGAAAAGGAAGCGTTAGCGCTGCAAGAGGCGGGTAAACAGCGATCGACGCAAATCAAACAACTCGGATTTCAGTTGGATTCCGTGGAGCACCAGCGCGAGGTCGCGCTGATGAATCTGCCGAACCTTCCGCACGCGTCGGTCCCGGTGGGCAAGAGCGCGGCCGAGAACGTCGAAGTGCGGAAACACGGCGAGCCGCGGTCGTTCGACTTCACGCCGCAGCCGCACTGGGATCTCGGCCCAGGCCTTGGCATCATCGACTTCGAACGCGCGACGAAGATCTCGGGCGCGCGATTCTCGATCCTGAGCGGCGCCGGCGCGCGGCTCGAGCGCGCGCTGATCAATTTCATGCTCGATCTCCACACGACCGAGCACGGATATCGCGAAACCGAGCCGCCGTTTCTGGTCAACAAAGCGACGCTGACCGGCACGGGCCAGTTGCCGAAGTTCGAACAGGATCTCTTCAAGATTGCCGGCGACTGGGATTTGTATCTCGTGCCGACGGCCGAAGTGCCGCTGACAAATATCCATCGCGGCGAGATTCTCGACGGCAAAGATCTGCCGATCAAGTTCACGGCGTACACCCCGTGTTTCCGCAGCGAAGCGGGATCCTACGGGCAGGACGTCCGCGGACTGATCCGGCAGCATCAGTTCGACAAGGTTGAACTCGTCAAGTTGACGATGCCCGACCGGTCGTACGACGAGCTCGAATCGCTGACCGCGAACGCCGAGGAAGTGTTGAAGCGCCTCGAGCTGCCGTACCGCACGATGCTGCTGTGCACCGGCGACATGGGATTCTCGTCCGCGAAGACCTACGACATCGAAGTCTGGTTGCCGAGCCAGAAGGCGTATCGCGAGATTTCGTCCTGCAGCAACTGCGAAGCGTTTCAGGCGCGGCGCGCCGACATCAAGTTCCGCCCGGGCGGCGGCGCGAAAGTGCAGTTCGTCCACACGCTCAACGGATCGGGGCTCGCCGTCGGTCGAACCCTGATTGCAATCCTCGAGAATTATCAGGAGAAGGACGGATCGATCACGATCCCGCAGGCGCTTCGCCCGTACATGGGCGGTCTCGAGGCGATCCGTCGGTAAGATCACCGGTCCTGCCGCCGCAGCCGTTTTCGCGGCGGCGTCCCTGTCGGCACAAACGCTGCCGACGCTCACCGCGCCCGTCAGCGACCTCGCACAAATCATCGATGCGACGAGCGCGGCCGCTCTTAACGCGCGCATCCGCGCGCTCCGCACCACCACGGGCGATGCGATCGCGATCGCGACGGTACCGACCTATGCACCGTTCGGATCGATTGAGGAATACGCAGCGAAATTGTTCGAGCGCGCGGGCATCGGCCAAAAGGATACCGACAACGGTCTACTGATCGTCGTGTCGCTGCGCGAGCACGCCGTCCGCATCGAGGTCGGATACGGTCTCGAGTCGATCGTCACCGACGGGTTCGCCGGCGAGATCATTCGCGAGCAGATGACGCCGGAGTTCCGCGCCGGGCGCTACGGGCCCGGTCTCGTCGCCGGGACCGCCCGCATCATCGATCGCATCGCCGAGGTGCGCGGCTTCTCGATCGACACACCGCAGCCGGCAGTTCCGAACGAGCGTCTCTCGATGACGCTCGGCGTCATCCTCTTCTTCGCGATCTGCGGCCTCGTCCTTGGGGCCATTCTGCTGGCGATCTGGATTCTCGCCAGGAAAACGGGCGGCATCCGCAGCACGCCGCTCGAGGGCGGTCCGCTCGGCAGCGGACAGGGCGCCACGCCGACCCGGTCGCACGGCTCGCACGCAAACGAAGACGACTCGCGCTCCAGTTCGAGCTCAGGTTTCGACGGATTCGGCGGCGGTTCGAGCGGCGGCGGCGGCGCGTCAGGTTCGTGGTGACAGCGCCGTGATGTCCTCAATCAACTGATCGATCTGGTGGGGCTGTGTGCCGTTGTACACGCCGCGCAGCCGGCGATCCGCGTCTACCAGCAATACCTTTTCGGTATGCAGAAACGTATCGCTCCGGTCGTCGTCTGCAAAATACGACTGACGCGCGAGGCGATAGATCTGATCGCGGTCGCCGGTCACCAGCCACCAGCGCGCGGGATCGATGTGTCGTTCGAGTCCGAACTCGCGCAGGACCGCCGGCGAATCGGTTTCCGGCGTCACCGTGTACGAGACGAGCACGACGTTCGGGTTCGATCGAAACGCACGCTGTACGCGTAACAACTGCGCGACGAGCACGGGACAGACCGCGGCGCACTTCGTGTAGATGAAACTCGCGACGTGGATTTTGCCGTCGAGATCGTCTTGGGAGACGCGCGCGCCGGTCTGACGCGTCAGCGCGAATGATCCGACGCGATGCTCGACGGGCGACCACTGCGGATCGAAATTCTTCGACTCGTAATAAGGGACGCATGGTGTGGCGTTTACGAGTCCGTAGTGGCGGCCGTTCTTGGCGTCGTAATTGATGTACAGCTCGCCCGACTCGGTCCACGCCTGCTGGCGTCCCTCTTCGTGGCCCTTTCGATAGTGGCGCAGCTCGTACGGCCGTCCGCTCTCGTACCACGTTCGATACGCGCCGTCATACTGGCCGTCGCGATAGTCGATTTGCGACCGGAGCTTTCCGTTCGGCCATCGCGCCCGCACCGATTCCGAGCGCGCGGGTGACGTCGAGAGCGCCAGCGTCGTCGCCGTCAGAAGGAGAAGAAGCGTTTTCATCGTTAGCCTCCCGTCACCGTGCCGGGCGTCCCGTAGAAACAGCCGGCGATGTACGGCGGAGCGGCGGTGATGTGGTAGTGGTAGATCCCCGACGAAAAATCAGCGGTCGCGCCGATGTGGCCGTTGCAGCCGTCGAGACCGGTCGGTGTCGCGCCGCCGCTGTCCTGCGGACCGTAGACGGGGAATCCGTCGAGCAACACGCCGATAAACGCGGTCTTGCTATTCGACGTCAGCCACAGCGGCTCGACGTGATAGTGATACTGATTCGACGGGGTCGGGTGACCGTTGAAACGATCGAACGAGAGGATCTCGTTGCCCAGCGGCACGCGCCCTGCCGCGTACTGGTTGAACAGTGCCACGCCGTTTACCGAAACACCCATCGGGCCGAGCGGTGTGTCGCTCGGCGTCGCCTTCGCCGGCGACAGCGGGATGCGGAACGTCAGGTTCTGCGTTGCAATGCGTCCAGGCGCGAGCGTCATCCCGGCTTGCGGCGCTTCGTAGTTCGCGTTGCCGACCCCAAAGTACGGACTGGGATGATCGGGCACGTCGGTCGCTGTGATGATGACGGTCTGCCCGTCGAGCGACACCCGCGTGCCGTTTCCGAACTTCGTGTAGATCGCCGGCAACGACGTCGCTACCGCTGCGGTCGTTGTCGGCGACGTCGGTGTGGTGGTTGCCGTCGAACCGCCGCACACCGTCACGACCGCGGACGCGAACAGCGCGCTTCCGAGCTGGACGTAATGTCGTGTTGTCATGCCCACTACGATGCATTTCGTCCGTTAGCGCGCGGTGTGGCGACTGTTAGCCGAAGGTAAATGTTTGGTAAATGCCGTCGGTGTCGCACTAGCATGACCGGCGGACGTGACGAACACTCATCTACTCATCGTCGATGACGATGTGAAGTTGTGCCGGTTGGTGAAGGAATACCTGGAGCCGCTCGGCTACGTCGTCGATGCGGTGCACGACGGCGTGGAGGGACTCGCGCAGGCGAAGTCCGGCCGATACGGCGCCGTGATTCTCGACGTGATGCTGCCGAAGATGAACGGTCTCGAGGTGCTGCAGGCACTTCGACGCGAATCGGCCGTCCCCGTGTTGATGCTGACCGCGCTCGGCGACGAGGCGGATCGCATTGCCGGACTCGAGCTCGGCGCCGACGACTATCTGCCGAAGACCTTCTCGACACGCGAATTGCTCGCGCGGCTGCGCGCGGTGTTGCGCCGTTCGACGTTGACCGACCGACTATCAGCCGCGTCGCAGGCCAACGTCGTGGCCGTCGGATCGCTGCGCATCGATCCCGCGTCCCACCGCGCGCATGTCGGCGACGTCGAACTGACGTTGACTCCAGTCGAATACGAAATCCTCCTGTCGCTCGCCCGTGCCGTCGGCCGAGTGAAGACACGCGAGCAGCTGCTGCTCGAAGTCGCCGAGCGTGATTTCGAAGCCTTCGATCGATCGATCGACGTGCACATCTCGTCGCTGCGCAAGAAATTGGGTGATGATGCGTGGCAGCCGCAGTTCATCGAAACGGTTCGAGGGATCGGCTATCGCATGCGCGCGTCGAAGGACGACTGGCGATGACGCGCCGCACGTCGCTGTCGACGAAGATCCTGCTGCTCGCCGTCACCAACATCCTCGCGCTCGCCGTCGCCGCCGTCGTCTTTCTCTACGTCCAACTCGGCGGCGATTTCGATTCGTTCTTGCTGACGCCGGCGCGCGAGCGCATTCTTGCCGTCGCCCGCGCGTTTGCACTCGAGGTGTCTGAAACGACGCCCGATCAACTCGAACGATTGACCGACCGTTACGCGTCCGCGTACGGCGTGCGAGTGGTCCTCGTCACGAACGACGGTCAGCAATTGACGGGCGCGGGCGATCCGATTCCCGAAACCGTTCGCGCCCGCGTCGTCGACCCCGACGTCGCAGGGCCGCGGGGGTTTGGTCGCGGCCGCCGTCCGCCGCCGCCGGACGATCCGGCAGGACTCGGTCCGGGCGCTGACGAGCCGCCCGAGGGGCCCGTTCGTATGCCTGGCGCGCCGCCGTTCCTGATCGCGGCCGATGGGCCGATGAAGTACTGGATTGCCGTTCGGATTCCGGTGCGCGAACGCGGCCAACGCGACACCCGGCGCGGCACATTGCTGTTTGCGTCGTCGTCCCTGCTCGGCAACCCGTTTTACTTTCAGCCGCTGCCGTGGATCGCCGTCGTCGTGTTTGCGCTCGCGGTAACGATCGCATGTTGGCTTCCTTTCGTGCGCGGCTTGACGCGGTCGGTCAGCGACATTACGGCCGTGAGCCGTGAAATCGCGGAAGGTCGATTCGATGTCGCGGTGCCCTCGGATCGCCGCGACGAACTGGGCATCCTGGCCGACGCGATCCGCGAGATGGCCGCGCAGCTCAAGACGCTCGTCGAGAGCCAGAAGCGGTTCTTGAGCGATGCGGCGCACGAACTCCGGTCGCCGCTGGCGCGGATCACGATGGCGACCGGTCTGCTCGAGCGGGATGCCACGGCGGCGACACGGCGTCACGTCGACGATCTGCTCGAAGAAGTGGAACTGATGACGCACCTGACTGACGACCTGCTGGCATTCGCGCGCGCCGAACGGATCAACGCGGTGCACCTCGCGCCGGTCAGCGTCGCCGACGCGGTGCAGCAGGCGATTCGGCTCGAGGCGAAAGGCACGGAGGTGCGCGTGGACGTCGACCCATCACTGCGCGTCGTCGCTGACGCGGCGCTGCTCGGCCGAGCGCTGTCGAATGTGCTGCGCAACGCGGTCGGCCATGCCGCATTGCACGGTCCGATCACGGTGTCGGCGCGCGAGGACGGCCAGCATGCGTACATCAGCGTCGCCGACGAAGGGCCCGGCGTGCCCGACGCAGAGATGCCGCGGATGTTCGTGCCGTTTCATCGGCTCGAATCGTCGCGCGATCGTCGCAGCGGCGGCGTCGGTCTCGGGTTGGCGATCGTCCAGAGCGCGATGGTCGCGTGCGGCGGTTTGGTGTCGTGCCGCAATCTGTCGCCGAAGGGATTCGAGGTCACCCTTCGGCTGCCGGTCAGCGCGCGATCACAATCAACCGCTTGAACTCGGCGAGGTCGCGCAGGGTGGCAAACAGCGGATCGGTCGCCGCTTGCCGCGCGAGGTTCGGGTGGAGGCGAATCGCTTCGCGCAGCGGCACGAGCGCCTGTAGCGGCCGTCCCGCTTGCGCGTACCGTTGCGCGAGCGCGTAGTGCAGCGTGTCGCTGTTCGGCTGGATCTCCAACGCCTTCACCTGTTCGGCAATCGCCTCGTCGAACTTGCCGCTCGTCGCGAGTGCAGCCGCGCGATCGGTGAGCGTTCGGGGAATGCCGAGATTGATGTTCAGCAATCGCCGGAGTTCCTTGAACGGATCCACGGCATCGTCGACGCGTAGATCGACGATGCGATCGACGACGATGTTCGAGCCGGGAGGCACCGGCCGCACTACCAGGAGACCGGCCGACTGCATGCCGCGCGTGTCGCCGCCGGCCGCCTGACCCGCATCGAGCGCATCCATCAACCGCTCGGCCATCGTCCCTTTCCCTTGTTCATACGCGCGCGCCATATTTTTCAGGACCTCTTCGCTCGCGAGCGTGTTGCCCTGCACCGAGAAATTCTTGCCGGTGATGTGGCCGGCATAACCGCCGAGATGGATCGGATCGGTAGTATCGAAGTTTCGATCGATCACGTGTTTGCCGGTGTAGACGGCGGAGCGGCCCGTGATGTCGATGACCGCAAGCTGCCGCGTGTCGCGTCCGGGATCTTCATCGGTCAGCCGCTTGATGACGTCCGCGGGGCTGAGCCCCTGCTTGAGCAACTCGATCGCCTTGGGTCCATACAGCCGATTAGCCGCCGCTTGCGTCGCCACGGCGCCGATGCCAGGGATCGCGTACGGCACCGCGGCCCCCGCGGTGAACGCGTGTGACTGCACCGCGACGCCGAGCTCGTTGGTGTTGGGATCGAACGCGATGATCGAGAAGGTGGCGAACGCTCGCGATGGCGCGGCGAGCATCACGATCAGCAGCAACGACAGACGTTTCATACCTGCGTGTCTCCGGTAATTGAACTGATGGCGACGCCCGCCGCACACAACGGACACGCGTCGGGTGTCCACATGGAATAGTCCTCGCGCGACAGCGCGATCACCGTCACACCATGTTCACCGGCGAATCGCCCGATCGCGTCGCCGAGGACGAGCAGCGCTCCGATCGCGACGACCGTAGCGCCCGCGGCAATCAAGCCTTCGTACGCACCGCGGACAGCGGATCCCGCGCTGATCACGTCGTTGACGATCGCGACGCGCCTGCTGGCAACAACCGGTCGCAGCGGCTGCGGTAGCTCGTAGCGAACAGGAAACAGCGCGGTGCTTGCGGTCGCAATTCGCTCGGCGTACGTGAAGTCGACGCCGAGCTCTTCGGTCACCATCAACGCGACGAACGCGCCTTCGTTGAGCGGACCACAGACGGCGTCGACGTCATGCACGCGCAACCGATCCGCGAGTTGCCGCGCAAAGGGCCGGATGGCGTCCGGCCGTTTGCACAGCGTTTCCAAATCCATCCAGAGATCGGCGTGGTACCCGGATTCCATGCGGAAATGGCCACGACGGCTGACGACTGATCCCAGGTAGTCACGCATTCCTGTCGAAACATATCGTCGCGCTGCGCTAGGATCAAATGTCGCGCGGAGGGATGGCCGAGCGGTCGATGGCGGTGGTCTTGAAAACCACTGTGGGGGAAACTCCACCGGGGGTTCGAATCCCTCTCCCTCCGCCAACCTCACTCGCGTTCGGTTGGCATCGCGAGCGGTCTTCCGGTTGGCTGCGGCTCGCGCCGCACCTGCACCGAATCCCTCTCCCTCCGCCACATTCATGCTTCGGCGTCTCATGCCGATTTCAGTCACGGGAGACTTCTGCCGTGACGTTGCCCAGCGACCTTGTCAGCCGGATCGCGCGCCTCGACCCGATGCCCGTGAGCGCGCAGGCGCTCATGAAAGCGCTGCACGACGACAGCATGGGGCCGGCGCGACTCGCACCCTTCATCGAACACGACCCAGCGATGGCGGCCGAGGTCCTGCGTCGCGCGAATTCGGTCGCGTTCGGCGGGTGCCGGCCGACGGCCAATGTCCACGCGGCGGTTCTGCGCCTCGGCACGTCGAACATCCTGACGATCGTGCTCGGCGGATCGCTGCAGCAGCTCAAAGTAAAGCTGCCGATGTACGGGCTCGGGGAAGACGAACTCTGGCTGCACTCGGTGGCCGCCTCGCTCGCCGTCCGGGCCATTCAGCAGGAGCGGCCGTCGGCGAACATTCCCGATTCAGCGTCGATCGCGGCGTTGCTCCATGACATCGGCAAGCTCGTGATGGCGCGCTACATGAAGGCTGATGCCGCCACGATCCGTGCATGCGCGCGCGAGCGCACTATCACGTTTGTTGAAGCCGAGCGAGAAACGTTCGGGTGCGATCACACGGAAGTCGGCGCCGCACTCGCGCGCCACTGGAACCTGCCCGATGCGCTCGTGTCTGCGATCGAGTGTCATCACGACACGACGCTGACCGATCCGACGCCGACGATGGACGCGGTGATGGTGGCGAATATGGTTGCCAAGTCCGTCAACGCTGGGCTCGGCGCCGAAGGCATGAACCTGGCGCCGGATCACCTGGCGTTGAAGCGTCTCGGTCTCGACTTCGTCGCGTATTGCCGCGTCATTCTGCAGACGCACGACTGGGTCGTCGACCTGAAGTCCTCGTACGGCGCCGCTGCGTAACAGCTGCTGTTAGAACAGCCATCCGACCGTGAGCGCAGTCGCACCATCGTGGAGACCGCGGGCGACGTCAACGCGCAGGATGCGTTTCACGCCAGGGATTCGTACGCGGACGCCGGCGCCGACGTCGATCTGCATCGGCGGAGTGACGCCGTCGATCGGCCGCGACGCTTGCGCCATGTCGACGAACGCCGCGGCGCCGAGTCGCACTGGCAGCGGACGATCGAACCAGCGCTGCCCTTCGGCATTCCCAAACATCAACGACCGTCCGAACATCGTCTCGCTCGTCACGTTGATCACGCCATCGTCCAGCAGCGGGTGGGCGCGAAGGAGATCCGAACGGCCGTGGCCGTCGCCGGCGCCGGGCCAGAGCGCGAGCGGCGCATGATCGCTGACGCGCTGCCATCCTCCTGCGATCGCGTAGGACCAACCGCTGACGACGGGCGACGAAGACCAGCCGCTGCGCAGCGTCATCGCGTTGAAGCCGGGCACGGGCCCATGCGTGATCCACGTCTCGCCCTGAGCGCTGATCGACATGCGGTCCTTCAGCAGTCGTCGTTCGATCGCCGCGCCGACGGATGCCGCGCGGCGGTCACCGCTCCAGTCGTCGACGCCGGTCGATAACGTGTATCGCCAGTGCGCCGAGAACCAGTCGCTGACGCTGACGCCCGCGTGCGTTCGCGATTCGCGGAGCAGCGACGACGAGTTCGCCAGCGCGTACGTTTCGGCTTCCCAGCTCGCGTCGACGCGCCATACGCCAGGCAGACCCGCAAAGTGAGGCGCAACGAATCCAGCGTCGACGCGCGGACGGTTCGACCAGAAGCGCCCGCCCGCCGTCCAGATCTCGCCTTGACCGCTGAAGCCTGGCAGCGTCGCCACGACCTCGCGATCGACAGCGGCATCGAGTGCGACGCTGCTCCAGCTGGCGACGTCGTGCGGCAGCATCGCACGTTCTGCAATCACCACGTCCACGGTGGCGAATCCGTCCGCGTCCGGGCGCAGGTCGAGGCGCGCGGTTGCGCGGTCGGGCAGTTCGTCGAGCCGACGCCGCGCCCGCTCAAATGTTTCCGCGGTCAACAAGGCTCCCGGCGTCAGGCGCAGCGCGTCCGCGATCGCTTGATATCGAGCGTGATGGACGCCGTCGATCCGGACGCGATCGAGCTTCGGTTTGCCGATCCGGTTCCACGCACGCAGCGCGCCGCCCGGATCGTTCAACATGAACAGGCTCGACCCGAGCACGTCGAGCGCGTACGCATCGGTCGCATCGCGCGCCAGCGCCTGCCGCGCAAGATCGGCCGCATCGCGCCAGCGACGTTGCCCGAACCGAATGCCGGCGAGTTCCGCTGTCGACGCGTCCTTTTCGGCCGTCGCGAGGGCGGCGGGATCCGGCGGTTCGACGACGGCGGTGCCGACAGTGATGCCTGAAGGTAGCCAGGCACCACCAGGGCGGATGATCAGCGACCAGAAGTTCGACGGCCGCCAGAGCCCGACGAAGTCCCGCGTGTGGATGTGACGCGATGGCCCCCACGATGGATCGTGGACGATGACCGCGTCCTCGGTTCGACCGACCACGACGACGTAATGGAAGCGAGCGCCGCGGTCTGCGAGCAACACGATGATCGGTTCGCGCGATGCGAGATGCCCATCGAGCTCGTCGAGCGATCCGGCGAACGGCTCGACCGTCCATCCGCGCCTCGAAATCGCGGCGACCAGCGCGGTGGCTGCGATGCCGCCGGCATGACGGTCCACGAGCGAGGCAAACGGCTGCTCGGTCGCGTGCGCGTAGCCCCAGTATCGAAACACCATCGCCGCTGCCGCACCACCGCATAGCAGATCGCTTTGCGGTAAGTACGGCACGTCGATCACCGGCGCTGTCAGCGCCAGCGAGAGCAACGTCGCGGCGATGGACCCAAACATCTGATGTCAGGCCTTGACGACGACGACGAGCAGGATGATCAAGAGCAGGACGATGATGATGGTCGTCGTCGAGATGACGACCGTGGATGCGCCGCCGACGAGCTGGTGATTGACTTGGCGAGCGGCATCGGCCGCCTGCGAGAGATCCGCGCCGCTCAGCGTGTCGGCGACAGTGGTGACGCGCGCCATGTCGATGTTCATCTTTTTCGCAACTGCGCGCACTTGCGGTTTCGCGAGCGCCTCGCGAATGGCGGCGCGGTCGGCGTCCTGCTGCGCCACTTGTGCGCGAACCGCGGCGGCGAGCTGCTCAGGCGAAACGACGTGCTGTTGATCGCCGGCGACGGCCGGCGCGATACCCATCAGGACCATCAGGACTACGGCGAGACTCTGTCGAACGTGGTGCATCGGACACCCTCCTCTTTGCGCGCATAGCTGAAGCAATCCCGATACCGATGAGCGATTCACCAGAACGGCTGAGACGGAACGGCACAAACGTCGCATTTGGAACCGTGAGGGAGGCACGTTCATGAAACTCATCTGTGCGGCGTTTGGTATCGCGGCCATGTGCGCGGCCGGTGTCGGTGCGCAGACGAAAACGGTGACTGACGTCGGACAGCGCAAGATCGAAGTCAAGGACGGGAAGAAGATCACCGTCACCGGCTGCCTCGAGCGCAACCCCGGCGGCGGCTACATGCTCACCAACGACGAAGGCGGCATGAAGTACGATCTCGTCACCAACAAAGATCTGGCGAACCATGTCGGCCACCGTGTCTCGATTCGCGGCAAGGCGACCGATCAGGGCGACGCGAAGCTGAAGATCGAGTCGAAGGTCGGCACGACCGGCGTCGCCGGCGACGATAAGACTGCAGCCACCGCCACGACCGAGATGAAAGGCGACATGGGCCTGAAGTACCTCGGCGTCGACTCGGTCAAGGTGCTGTCGAAGTCCTGCATGTAAGATCCCGACACGGATCAACGGTTTTCGAACTGGATCGCGTCGCTGGAAACGCGGCACCTCGAGGAGTTGACCTTCTCCGAGGTGTCGCGAGCGTTGCGCGCGCTCTCGTCGACATACGTCGAACGCCGGTCGACGATTGCTGATGGCGGCGCCTTATCCGGCCGCGGCAAACGCGCGGCGTTCGCACTGTTCTACGGTCCTCTCCATTTCCTGCTCGTCGATCACATCGTCCGCGCCCTTCCAGAAACCGCTCGCCGTGTGAAAACGATCCTGGATCTCGGATGCGGAACAGGCGTCGCTGGCGCCGCGTGGGCGAGCAACTGCGCCGGTCAAGTCGACGTCCTCGGCGTCGACCGCAACGCGTGGGCGGTCGGCGAGGCGCAGCAGACCTACCGCGCGTTCGGTGCGACAGCGCGCGTGAAGCACGCGAACGTCGCGACGTTGCGTTTTCCGAAGCCTCCGATTGCCGTCGTCGCTGCGTTTACGTTGAACGAGCTGGATGAGTCGACGCGCGACGCGATGCTCGACCGCTGGCTCGCCGAGGAACGACAACAGATCCTCATCGTCGAGCCGCTCGCCGGATTCGTCGCCCGCTGGTGGAATCGGTGGCGCGATCGGTTCGAAGCGGCCGGCGGCCGTGGCGACGAGTGGCGCATCCGCGCCGAACTGCCGCCGATCGTCGCCAAACTCGATCGCGCAGCGGGTCTCGATCACCGCGAGATTACAGGCCGCTCGCTGTGGAGGTCCGGCTAAAGCCCGACACGGCGTTCGGCCAGCCACTTGAACAACTTCTCCGGAGGCCACGTGTTGACGACGCGGTCCGCGGGGATGCCGGCGAGGCGCGCGTGCGCGATCGCCGTTTCGGCATAGCGCAGTTCGCGAGTCGAATGCGCGTCGCTGTCGAGCGCAAACAGGCATCCGCTGTCCAGTGCGCGCGACGCGAGGTCGTAATCGATGTCCTGCCGTGCGGGATCGCCGTCGATTTCGATCGCGACGCCGGATTCGGCCGCGGCTTCGAACACGCGATCCCAGTCGGCGGCGACGCCGGGCCGCGATCCGTACATGCGTCCGCGCGGATGCCCGAGGATGTGGACGCCGGGCGACGACACCGCCTTGACCATTCGTGCCGTTTGATCTGCCGCGGAACGCAGCGTCGAATGTGGCGCCGCGACGACGAGCTCGAGTTGTTTGAGCTCCGCCGGTGTCATGTCGACCGAACCGTCGCTGCGGATGTTGGCTTCGATCCCTTTGAGCAATCGAAAGCGCCCGAGGTACGTCTCGTTCAAGCGATCGATTTCGCGATGCTGTTCGAAGAGGCGCGCCATCGAGACGCCGCCGGCAATCGGCAACCCGTACGAATGATCGGTGACGGCGCAGTACTCGTAACCGCGCTCGAGGCCGGCCTTGATGATGTCTTCGAGCGTCTGGCTGCCGTCGCTCCAGACCGAGTGCATCTGGAAGTCGCCACGATAGTCGTCGCGGCGCACTGCTTTCAGCTTCTTGTTCTTCAGCGCCGCCGCCACCTGCGACCGGCTCAAATAGTGACCGCGCAGCGATCGGCTCTTCTCGACATCCGCGGTCTTGCCGCTCTCCGCGATTGCACGCTCGACGGTGGCCGATGACCCGGTCTTTAACACTTCCAGGATCACGCGCGTGGACGAGGGTCCGATGTTCGGGATCTTCTGTAACGTGCCGTCTTCGTTCAACAGCGACTCGATCGGCACTTCGAGGTTGATGACCGCGGACGCCGCACGCTTGTAGCCCCACTTGCTCTGCTGCGATTTCTGGACCGACGCCAAGTCGCGGAGCAAGCTCGCGATCAACGTATTCGTATCCATCCATTAATATTGTCCGCTGTGCCGCCGACGTTTGCTGCGAACCCGCGTCCCGCCTCAACCGTCGTCGTCATGCGCGACTCAGCCGCGGGTCCGGAGATCTTCATGGTGCGGCGTCACGAGGGCACGGCGTTCATGGGCGGCGCGCATGTGTTTCCGGGCGGGCGCGTCGATCCGGCGGATGCCGATGCCGACGCGTCGTGGTGTGATGGCGCTGATGCCGATCTCGCCGACTATCGTGTGGCCGCGGCACGCGAGCTCTTCGAAGAAGCCGGCGTGTTGCTCGCGCGGTCGTCCGCGAATACGTTCGTCTCGCTGGCGGGCGACAGCACGCACGCGCGATTCAAGCAATACCGTCACGACGTGCACGAGCACACCGCGACGCTGCGCGCGATCTGCGAGCGCGAGCGTCTGCGACTGGCGCTCGACGCCATCGTCATGTTCGCGCACTGGGTGACGCCGCCGATCGACACGCGTCAGTTCGACACGCGGTTCTTCCTGACGCGTGTTCCGCCGGCGCAGGTGCCGGCGCATGACGAGACCGAAACGACGCACAGCGCCTGGCTGACTGCCGCCGGCGCGATCCGCGAGGCGGAAGCGGGCCGCATCATCCTGCCGCCGCCGACGTGGACGACGCTTCGCGAACTGGAACCGTTTGCGACGGTCGACGAGGCGCTCGCGTGGGCACGACAGCGTCGCGTCGTGCGGCGCCAGCCCGAAGCGCTCGAGCGCGACGGTCATCGGATGCTCGTGTTGCCAGGCGATCCGCTGCATCCCCAGCCGGATCCGGATGCACCACTCGAAACGCGCTTCGTGCTCGTCGATCGTCGCTGGCACGCTGAACGCGCATAGAATCCGCGCATGGCGGGCCCTGCCCAGAGCGAGCGTCGCGAATCGAACGGGTTGAAGCGGGTTCTGACGTTTCGTGACCTCTTTTTGTTCTACATGGTCACGAGCTTCAGCCTGCGCTGGATCGCAACCGCGGCGGCCGCTGGACCGAGCGCGTTGGTGATCTGGGTCATCGCGGCGATTGGACTCTACGTCCCGCTTGTTTTCACCGTCCTCGAGTTATCGGCTCGCTATCCGCAGGAGGGCGGCCCATACGTCTGGAGCAAGCAGGCGTTCGGTCCGTTCGCGGCGTTCATCACCGGCTGGACGTACTGGGGATCGAACCTGCCGTACTTTCCCGGTCTCCTGTATTTCGCGGCGGCCAACGCGTTGTTCATCGGCGGCCCGTCGTGGCAGTCGCTCGCCGACAACCACACCTACTTCATCGTCGTTGCGATGATTGGTCTGACGTGCGCCGTCACGCTCAACGTCGTCGGACTCGAGATCGGCAAGTGGTTGAACAACCTCGGCGCGCTGGCGTCGTTCGTGCCCGCGGCGGCGCTGATTGCGCTCGGATTCGTGGCCTGGTCGCGGTTCGGATCGGCGACGGTGATCAACGCGCACACGATGGTCCCGAGCACGAGCCTGAAGGACGTTATCTTCTGGTCGACGATCGCGTTTGCGTTCGGCGGCGTCGAGAGCGGTTCGACGATGGGCGAGGAAATTCGCGATGCGGAACGAACGATTCCGCGCGCCGTCCTCGCCGCTGGTGCCGCGGTCACGATCCTCTATCTCGTGACGACGTTCAGCGTGCTGCTCGCGATCCCGAAAGACCAGGTGTCGGGCCTGCAAGGCATCATGCAGGCGGTGCAGGCGGTGGCGACGCGCGTGTCGCTGCCGTGGCTCGTGCCGATCATCGCGGCGTTCGTCGCGTTCAATGCGCTCGGCGGCGTCGGCGGATGGTTTGCCGCGACGGCGCGGCTCCCGTTCGTGGCCGGCATCGATCGATTCCTGCCGGAAGCCTTCGGCCGGCTGCATCCGACATGGCGGACGCCGTACGTCGCGCTGCTCGTCCAGGCGGCGATTGCCGGCGTCTTCGTGTTCCTCGGTCAGGCGCGAACGTCGGTCCACGGCGCGTACGAAGCGCTCGTCAGCATGGGCATCATCGCGTATTTCATTCCCTTCCTGTTCATGTTTGCCGCGCGCATCAAACTGGGCGGGCCGTCGATCACCACGGTCGCCGCCGCGGTGGGGTTTGTCGTCACCGCCGTATCGATTGTGCTTTCGTGTATTCCTGAAGACACGGAACCGGACAAGACATTCTTCGTCGTCAAAGTCGTCGGCGCATCGCTCGCGCTCGTCGGCATGGGCGTCGTCGTGTACCTGATAGGGCGTCGCAAATGATGTTGCTGCTCGCTGCCGCGGTGTTGACGATGCGGGTGGATTACTACCACTCGGGAAATGTGTCCGAAGAACATTTCAGCGTCGATCGCGTGGTGCTCGAGCCGTTGCCGTGGCCCGGCAATCCGGCGCGCGCGATCGATACGACGAATCGCGGCAAGTATTTTTTCGAGGTCGTCGACGTCGCGAGCGGACGCGTCGTGTACTCGCGCGGGTTCAGTTCGATCTACGGCGAGTGGGAGACGACGGGCGACGCGACGCACGGCGATCGGACGTTCTCGGAATCGCTGCGGTTCCCGGCGCCGGAGCGGCCGGTGTGGATCGTCGTCAAGAAGCGTGATCTGCGGAATGCCTTTCGTCCCGTCTGGACGATTACCGTCGATCCAGCAGACAAGTTCGTCGCAAGAGGGACAGCGGATCCCAATGCCGGCGCGTTGATCAAGTTGCACGAGAGCGGCGATCCGTCGCAGAAACTCGACCTGCTGATCCTCGGCGACGGTTACACGCGCGCCGAGCGATCGAAGTTCGAACGCGATGCGCGGCGATTGCTGGACGTGCTGTTCAAGACGTCCCCCTTCAAAGAGCGGCAGCACGACATCAACGTGTGGGGATTGTGTCCGCCGTCCGCGGAATCGGGCGTCTCGCGTCCGTCGCAGCACATCTATCGCCGGTCGCCGATTGGATTGACGTACGACGCGTTCGACACCGAGCGCTACATGCTGACGTTCGAGAACAAGGCGTTTCGCGACATCGCCGCGAACGCGCCGTACGACGTCGTCGAGATCCTGTCGAACTCGTCGACGTACGGCGGCGGCGGGATTTACGGTCTCTACAGCACCGTGGCTGCCGGCAACACGTGGGCGCCCTACGTCTTCGTGCACGAATTCGGTCATCACATCGCCGGCCTCGCCGACGAGTACTACACGTCCGCGGTCGCGTATCTGCCGGCGTCCGATCGCGTCGAACCCTGGGAACCGAACGCGACGGCCCTCCTCGACCCCGCGCAGTTGAAATGGCGCGACCTCGTCGATCCGGCCACGCCGCTGCCGACGCCGTGGCCGAAGGACGAATTCGACCAGCGGTCCAAAGAGGAACAGGAAAAACGACGTCAGATTCGGGCGGCCAATCGGCCCGAAGCCGACATGGACGCGCTGTTTCGGCAGGAATTGGACCGGGATACCGCCCTTCTCTCCAGCGGGCCGTATGCGGGAAAAGTCGGCGCCTTCGAAGGGGCCAATTACGAGTCGCGCGGCTACTTCCGGCCGCAGGAAGACTGCATCATGTTTACGCGGGACAACGTCCCGTTCTGCCTCGTGTGCCGCCGCGCGATCGAGGCGATTCTTGATTTGTATAGTCGGGATCAATAAGACTAGGCGGTCTGTTGAACTCTAGAAAACGAGGACACCATGCAGGACGATTTCGACAACGGAATGGGAATGCCGGACGAGGAAATCGGCGGCGGTAGCGACATGGGCGACATGAGCGGTGGCGCGCCCGACGTCGACTTGGACGCCGAACCCGAGGCGGCCGGCGGCGGATCCGAAGGTCGCGCTTCGGGCGGCGGCGCGCGCGCGCGCAAATCGTCGGGATCGCGCAAATCGAGCGGCGGCGCACGCAAGTCGGCCGGCAGCCGCAAGGCCGCGCGGAAGAGCGCCGGCGCGAAGAAAAAAGGCGCCGCGAAGAAGAAGAGCGCGCCGAAGAAAAAGGGCGGCGCGAAAAAGGCCGCGAAGAAATCTGCGCCGAAGCGCAAGGCCGGGAAGAAGAAGTAAGATCAGTCTTCAGTCGCGGGTCGGCAGTCGCCAGTCTCAGTCACCAGTCCGGGCATTCCAGCTCGACTGGCGGACAGACGACTGGCCGACTGACGACTGATTTGGTGAGGTGGCCGAGAGGCTGAAGGCGGCGGTTTGCTAAA
>DASREL010000142.1:0-16797 GCA_035652075.1 Vicinamibacterales bacterium | reverse complement strand
TGTTCTCGTTCGTGAACGGACCGCTGTTCGCGACGTTCCTGCTCGGCATGTTCTGGAAGCGCACGACCGGCGACGGCGCGTTCTGGGGCCTGGTCGCCGGCACCGCGGCGGCCGCGCTCCACTATTTGACGACCACGGTCGCAGGCGGCGCATCGCTGTTGCCCAAGCTCGCAAACCTGCACGGGTACGCGTCGGATATGGCGCAGAACTTCTGGGGCGCCATCGCCGCGTGGACCACCTGCTTCCTCGTCACCGCCGCGATCAGCATCGTCACGACACCGAAAGCGGAGGAACAGCTGCGCGGTCTCGTCTATGGATTGACCGCGTACGAACGAGACGAGGAACGTGTGTGGTATCGACGGCCGGCGATCCTCGCGGTGATCGTCTTGACGTTGACGCTCGGCTTGAACGTGATCTTCTGGTGACGCATGCACTTTGACATCCGGTATCCGATCGGACTGCTGCTGGTCACCTACGGCGCCCTGCTGTCGGCGCACGGCATCATCGTCCACGCGACGGTGCTGGATCTGAACGTCAACCTGTATTGGGGCGCCTTCATGCTCGTCAGCGGCGCATGGGCGCTGTACCTCGCCCGCCGAACGCGTTCGTAGCGACGTGCGATCGTAGCGCAGCCCTTTAGGGCTGCTTCTAGCGGCGCATTCGTAGCGAAGCCCTTTAGGGCTGCCACGACTCCGCCTCAAAAACGTCCTCGATCGAAAATCCCGTCACCGCCATGAACGGATACTCGTTCGGCGACTGTACCAACCCACGACGGACCGGATTTTCCAACGTATATCGAATGACGGCGAGCGTGGCCTCGTCGTGGCGCAGCACCCGATCGAAGTAGCTCGGTTGCCACAGCGCCGCGCCAGTCTGCTGCGAAAACGCGAACCCGGACGTTTGTTTCGCTCGATGAACGAACGCTCGAGCGTCCGAACAGCCGCTGCAGCCTTCGACGAGCAGATGCACGTGATCGGGCATGAAGCAATGCGCGAGCACATCGAAGTCCGCGAGAGTGGCAGCGGCGGCGATGTGTTGAAACACAAGCGCAACGGTAGTTGCATCACGAAACAGCGGTTTTCGTTGGGAAGTACAGAAGGTCAGGAAGTACCGGTTACGGCCTATGTAAACGTCCGGCGTCAATCGAGGTCGTTTGCGATGCATAACTACATGGCAACGCAAACAGCAGGCCTAAAGGCCTGCGCTACGACCGCTCTGCGCTACGATCCACATTGTGCGCACGCGGACATTTCCTCGAACCGGCTGGAACATCTCCGAAATCGGCTACGGCATGTGGGGCATGGGCGGATGGACCGGATCCGACGATGCCGAATCGGCGCGATCGCTGGATGCCGCGGTCGACGGCGGCTGCAACTTCTTCGACACGGCGTGGGCGTACGGCGAAGGCCACAGCGAGCGCCTCCTCGGCGCGCTCGTCAAACGGCATCCGGACCGGACGCTGTATCTCGCGACGAAGGTTCCACCGAAGAACCGTCAGTGGCCCGGACGGCCTACGTCTTCCGCGGATGATGTCTACCCGTACGATCACATCATCGAGTTCGCCGCCACGAGCGCGCAGAACCTCGGCGTGGCGTCGATCGATCTGCTGCAGCTGCACGTCTGGGATGACAGTTGGGCGCCGTCGATGGGATGGCGCGACGCCGCCGCGGAGTTGAAACAGTCCGGAGTCATTCGCGCGTTCGGCATCAGCGTCAATCGCTGGCAGCCACAGAACGTCCTCGCCGCGCTCGAAACCGGCATCGTCGACTCCGTGCAGGTCGTCTACAACATCTTCGACCAGGCGCCGGAAGACGAGTTGTTTCCGGCGTGCCAGCGGCTGGGCGTCGCGGTCATCGCGCGCGTCCCCTTCGACGAAGGCAGCCTGACCGGCACGCTGACGCTGGATTCGCGGTGGCCGGAGGGTGACTGGCGAAACGTGTATTTCTCGCGGGCCTCGCTCGCGGCGACGTTGCCGCGCGTCGAGCGGTTGACATCCGTCGCCGCTGAGCACGGGATGACGCTGCCGGATCTCGCGCTGCGCTTCATCCTCTCACACCCGGCGGTGACGACGACGATCCCTGGCATGCGACGCGAAGCACACGTCGCGGCAAATCTCGCGGCCGGCACCGCGCCGCCGTTGTCCGCTGACACGATCGCGGCGCTGCGCGCCCACCGCTGGGACCGGACGCTCGATCAGCGTCCCTGATTCGCGACGCCGAATCGATAGCTCGACGCCGTGACGCCGCCCATGAAGTGCTCTTCGTGGTGCACGCGGTACGCCGTCTCGCGCTCCGCGGCGCCGACGGCAACCATGAGCGGCAGCAGGTGATCGGCGTCGGGATGCGACTGTCGCGCCGCCGGCGCCTGTTCCCACGCGATCAGCCGGCGCGTGCGTTCGTCGGGCGGCTGCGCGAGCGTCTCGTCCAGCCACGCGTCGAACGCCTGCGAGGATTCGCGCGCGCGCGGACCGAACATCCCCAGGTTGTGCCACGACAGCCCGCTGCCGAGGATCACGACGCCTTCGTCGCGCAGCGGCACGAGCGCGCGCCCCGCGGCGAGATGCGCGTCGGGATCGAGGCCGCGCTTCAGCGACAGCTGCAGCACCGGCACATTCGCGTCCGGATACATCGCTTTCAGCGGCGCGAAGACGCCGTGATCGTAGCCGCGCTGCGCGTCGAGGCCGGCGTCGATGCCCGCCTGCGTCAGCAGATCGCGCACGCGGTTCGCGACGTCCGGCGCGCCGGGCGATGGATAGGTGATCTGGTAGGTCTCCGGTGGGAAGCCGCCGTAGTCGTACACCATGCCCGGATGCGGGCTCGCCTGCACGGTGAAGCGGTCCTCTTCCCAATGACCGGAGACGGCCAGGATCGCGCGCGGACCGTCGCCGATTTCGCGCGCGATCGCTTGAAGCGACGCTTCGAGCTGATCGAACTGGCGGCGGAACTGTCCGCCGAGCCACGGCCACGGGCCTCCGCCGTGCGAGATGAAGTAAGTCGGTATCATCATCACATCTATGATTACCGCGGATCGCATCGAGGCGACCGAAAAGCTGATTCGTCCCTACATTCGCCGCACGCCGGTCATCGAGACGCGCGGAAAAGACTTCGGACTCGACGACGCCGAGCTGATCTTCAAGCTCGAGCTCTGCCAGCACGCCGGCTCGTTCAAAGTGCGCGGCGCGTTTTCAAACCTGCTCTCGCGGACCGTTCCGCCCGTCGGCGTCGTCGCCGCGTCCGGCGGCAATCACGGCGTCGCGGTCGCGTACGCGTCGGCGCAACTCGGCATCCCGGCGAAGATCTTCGTCCCGAGCATCGCGTCCCCGTCCAAGATCGACAGCATCCGTCGTTTCGGCGCGGACCTCGTCGTCGGTGGCGATCGATATGCCGACGCGCTCGCGGCGAGCCAGGAATACGCGCGGACGTCCGGCGCGCTGCAACTGCATGCGTACGACCAGATCGAAACGCTGCTCGGCCAGGGCAGTCTCGGGCTCGAGTTCGAGCGGCAGGTCGATCGGCTCGACACGGTGCTCGTCGCGGTAGGCGGCGGCGGCCTCATCGGCGGCGTCGCCGCGTGGTTTGCGGACCGCGCCGCTCGCGGCACGATCAAGGTGATCGGCGTCGAACCGGCGTCAGCGCCGACGTTGACCTACGCGTTGCGTGCGGGTCACCCGGTGGACGCGCCCGCGGAAGGGATTGCCGCCGACTCGCTGGCGCCACGACAAGTCGGTCAGTTGATGTTTCCGATCGCGCAGAAGTCTGTCGACCGCGTCGTCCTCGTCTCGGACGAGTCGATTGCGCAGGCGCAGCAGACGCTGTGGACCGGCATGCGCATCGCGCCAGAGCCGGGCGGCGCCGCGGCATTCGCGGCGCTCTTGTCGAAGCAGTACGTGCCGCAGCCGGGCGAGCACGTGGGCGTGATCGTCTGCGGGGCGAACACGACCGCGGTGCAGTTCGATCGCAGTTAGGTTATGGCGTGTCGCGACCCGCTTGCGCGAGCATCAGCGCGTAGCCGTCCGGATCGGTGACGCCACATTCCCCTTCGGGGAGATATTCCGGGTAGACGATATCGCCGACGCGCACGCCATTCGCGATCAATTGCGCGCGCAGTGATGGCAGATCGCTCACGTAGACGTAGAACAGAACCAGCTTCGCTTTGATCTCCGGCGATTCAGCGGTCTCGCCTGCGACCAACATCAGGTTTCCGGCGGCCTTCCAGTTCGCCGCCTTCGGCTGATAGAGCCAAGCCCAATGGAACGGCGGCTCCTTCGGTTGTGCATTGCCAATCTCGAAACCGAGGTTCCGATAGAACGCCGCAGATGCCATGACATCGCGCACGCGAATCATCGCGACGATCCCCGTGACGGTAGCGGCTTCGTCTGTCATGACTGGGGGACGATGATATGCGAAGCACCGTGGGCGAGCGTGGAGAACGCGCCGGCGGCCAGGTTCCGCCGTTGACACGCCTCCGCGAGTCCACGCACCGGATCATCAATCGCCTCAGCCGTCAGCTGAAAGGTGCCGAAATGCATGCCGATGCTCCTGACCGCTTGCAAATCGACGTGCGCCTGCACCGCTTCTTCGGGATTCATGTGGACGTACTTCATGAACCAGCGCGGTTCGTACGCGCCAATCGGTATCAGCGCGAGATCGATCGGCGCGAAGCGCTCGCCGATCTGACGGAAGCAGGCGTCGTACGCGCTGTCTCCCGCGAAGTAGATCTTTCGCGCGCCCACGCCGATCACGAAGCCGCCCCACAGGGCGCGATTGCGGTCGAACGGCGTTCGCGCGGAGAAATGGCGCGCCGGCGTCACCGTGATCGACAGCGAATCGGCTGCCGCCGCCTGCCACCAATCGCGTTCCTCGACACGTCGCAGCCCTGCCGAACGAAGCACGCGTGCATTCCCCAGCGGCGTGATCACCTGTGGATGCCACCGCGTCGCGATCCGCCGGAGCGTCGGCACGTCGCAATGGTCGTAGTGATTGTGGCTGAGCAGCACCGTCGCGATCGCCGGCAGATCTTCGAAGCGGACGCCCGGTTGCCGCACGCGCCGCGGTCCGAGGACACCGAATGGCCCGGCGTGTTGCGAGTAGACGGGATCGATCAGCAGGTTGCCGTGCGGCGTTTGAATCAGAAACGATGCGTGACCGATGAACGTGATGACGGCCGCTGCGTCGCCCAACGGCGGCGGCGCGGACGGCGTCACGTCGACGTGCGTCGGCCAGCGTGCCCGAGGCTCCCGCATCATCCGCGGAACGGATGCGAAGCCGAGCCCGTTCACGCCATCAGGGTTGGTGAACCGTCGACCGTCGAAATGATCGCTGCGGGGGTGTGCCGTGTTCAAGCTATCCGAGCGGGATGCGATACGTGAAGGTGCTGCCCTGCCCGGCGCCGTCGCTCTGCGCGTCGACGGTGCCGCCGTGCAGTTCGACGAGCGCCTTCACGACGGACAGCCCGATGCCCAGACCGCCTTCGGTCCCGGCCGCGGCGATCTGCATGAATCGATCGAACACCCGCCCGATCATGTCGCCTGGAATGCCGACGCCGGTGTCCGACACCGACACGGTCGCGAAGCCGTCGAGCGCGCACACCGCGATCGTGATGCGCCCACCGTCCGGCGTGTACTTCGCCGCGTTCGTCAGCAGGTTGCCCGTCACCTGCACGAGGCGCGCGGCGTCGCCGTTGACCGCGACGGCATCCGCGGGCAGTTCGACGACGAGCGCATGTTTCCGCCGCTCGACCAGCGGCATCGCGACTTCGACCGCCTGGCGGACGATGTCACGCAGGTCGAGCGGCTGGATGTTCAGTCGGAGCTTCCCCGCCGTGATGCGTCCAACATCCAGGAGATCTTCGACGAGCGTGGCCAATTGTTGCGCCTGCCGGAGAATCGTGCCGCGTAATTTCTCGAGACCGGGATCCTGCCCGCCCTTTGCCTGAAGCAATCGGACCGCCGTCATAATCGGCGCGAGCGGCGCGCGCAGCTCGTGGCCGAGGACCGCGAGAAATTCGTCCTTGCGTCGATCGCTCTCGCGCAGCGCCTGCTCCGCCCGGCGGCGTTCCGTGATGTCGGTGAACAAATCGACCGCGCCGATGAACGCGCCGTTCGGGTCGTACAGCGGACGCGCCGACATCAACGTCCACACTTCGCCCGACGGGCGCCGGCGGAACCGGATGTCCGCGACCTCTTCGGAGACGCCTTCCTGCCGGCGCTTGAACAACGCCTGCATCGCCGGCACGTCTTCGGCGAACACGAAATCCCATTTGTGCCGCCCGATCATTTCGTCCGTCGTCAGGCCAAGGAGCTCCGTCATGCGGCGGTTGACGAAGACGATGCGCGCGTCGCGGTCGAGACGCCAGATCCCTTCGTTCGCCGCCTCGACGAGCGCGCGGTACTGTTCTTCGCTCGCGCGCAGCGCCTCCTCGACATGGCGGCTCGCGGTGATGTCCTGCGTCACGCCGACCATGCACTCGTCGTCCACGACGCGACCGGCAATCAGCAGCCAATGATTTGTGCCATCAGGCCAACGGTTCGGCACGTGGATTTCGAACGAGCCGCGCGTGGCGATCGCGCGATCGATCGCCGTCCGGAATCGCTCGCGATGTTCCGGATCGATCGCCTCGATGATGTGCGGATCGAGTTGGAGGTCGGCGTCGGCGCCCCAGCCGTGATTGGCCTTGCACTGCGCGGTGGCGCTGAGGACGCGCGTCTTCAGATCCAGTTCCCACGACCCCAGTCGCGCGGTGGCCAGCGCAATTTCCAGCCGCTGCTCGTTGAGCCGCAGCCGTCGCAACGCCGCCGAATCAGAATCCACGGTGGCTGACACTTTGCTGTGGTCCGGTATTTTACTCGTCGGCGAAGTGATAGGCTACGCGCATGCGGTTTGCCTCACTGCTCTTCGCGCTCATCAGCTTGTCTGCCGGCCAGGCGAAGCAGGTCTTCACGGGGACGATCACCGACGGCGAATGTGCGAACGCCGATCATTCGCACATGCGGATGGGGCCGACCGACGCCGAATGCGTGAAAGCGTGCATCGAGGATCACGGCGCGTCGTACGTGTTGTACGACGGGAAGAACGCCTATACGTTGAGCGATGCGAAAAAGGCGGCGCCGTTTGCCGCGGTCAAGGTGAAGGTCACCGGCGCGCTCGATAGCGCGAAGAAAACGATCCAGGTCGACTCGATCGAAAAGGCGCGCTAGCCGGCGCGCCCTCAGGTTTTTCCGAGCTTCCACGCCGACGACATCGTCTCCAGCCATTGCCTCGCGTCGCGCTCGTCGCGAAAGACGCGGATGACGCCGACGCCGATCTGCGCGCAGCGCACTTCGTAGACGAGCAGGCGATCGAACAGGCTATCGGTGTCCGCAATCAGCGCGACGTGGCCGCGCAGGCCGCTCGCACGAGCGGCGGCGCGGACGGCCTCGACCATCTGATCGATGTCGCTCAACGACAGGCTGTTCGGCACGCCGCGGGCATCGACCAGCATCGGCCACATCTGATGCGTCGCGTCGGCTCGTACCGTCCGGATCACGCCGACCGCGTCGCCCGCCGTCAGCGAGTCGGTGACGGTGATCAGCACCCACTCGCGCGCGTCGTCGAATTCGATGCGGAACGGCACGGCTCCCTATATTAAGATGCGCGGCCATGGACCGAACGCGACGCACCATCCTCGCAGCGGGAGCCGTCGCGGCGGCGAAGGCCGCCGTGCCGAACGTCTTTGCTCAGCAGCCAGCTCCACCGCGAACGGGCGGGAAGTTCTACGAGCGAGGCAAGGTTCGAATCTATTACGAGGAGGCAGGTTCCGGCCCTCCGCTGCTGCTCTTACCCGGCGGAGGCCTCAACGCATCGCTGCATCGCCGCGGACCTCAGGAACGCCCCGAGCGGCCAGTCGACCGGACCGGTTGAAGTCGATCGGCCGTGGGACTCGTACGCCGACGATCAGTTAGGCCTGCTGGATCATCTCGGCATCGACAAGTTCGCCGTGATGGGTTTCTGCATCGGCGGCCCATTCATCTGGAATCTGTTGAAGCGCGCGCCGACGCGCATCGTCGCCGCCGTGCTCGCGCAGCCCGTCGGCTGGCGTCCCGAGATGCGCGACCCGAAGTATCCCGGTGTGTTCTGGCGGACGTGGGGATCGACGCTGATCGCGAAGCGACAGGAGATCACGCTGCAGACGACCGATCAGTTCGTGACGAAGATGTTCGAGACGGATCCGGATTTTGTCTTCACCGTCACGCGCGATTTCGTGCGCAGCTGTCAGAACCCGGTGTTGATCCTGCCAGACGATGTGCCAGCGCATCCGTATGCGGTCGCGATCGAATCGGCGATGCTGGCGCCAAAAGCGGAAGTGAGCATCTTCCCGTGGAAGGAGCCGAAGGAACGGATTCCGCTCGCGGTGCGGCAGATCCATTCGTTCCTGAAGGCGCATCGCTAAGGTCGACCCGACGTCGGCGCTTCAGCGATTTCGCGGAGATGCTCCGCGCGGAACCAGGCGAACATCGCACAGACGACGCCAGACGCGCCGATAAAAAATGCCGGCGCTGCGACGAACAGATTCGTCGTCCCGGTGAGCATGCCAATCGACAGGCCGACGACCGCGACGATGGTGCCGACACGTGCGACGCGGCGCATGGCGTCGATCGAATTCCAGCCCGGATGAGGCTCGCGTTCGTAGCCGTTGCACGCGAGCACTGGCAAATGCGGATAGCGTGGGTATTCCGGCTCGCGATCCGCACGTCCACACCGGAAGAATACCGATCCGCGCGCGGACGGCACGCGTCGCGCGTGCACGCAATCAGCGCAGAGGCCCACCGACGACATCTCCGACAGGCTACACCATGGCGCGGCCGAGCGAACGTATCGCTAGCGCAAGTCTGACCACATGCGCGAGGCGATCAGCCACGATCCATTCGGTTGGCGCTTCAAGACGTTGATGAACGTCGACCGCAGCGATTGAGCCGCAGACGCGCCGCTCGTGAACGTCAAGGTGCCGCGGCCTCGAACGAACGCGATGTCACCGCTGCCGTCGATCTCGTCGATCGTCAGATCCATTGCGGTCACGGTCGTCGCGGGCGCCGCCGATGGAAACCAGAACGCGCGGATCGCCGTCGGGCCCTGGATGGGCGGAAGGCCGCTCGGCAAGAGAACAGCGTCCGCGGTCAGCGTCGCCATGACGCGTTCGGCGTCGTTCGCGAGCCACGCGTCGCGATACGCCAACGTCGCGGCACGAATGGCGGCGGCGTCAGCCGCCGGCAACGCGACCGTGGCTGACGAGAACGTGGAGAGCGACAGCACCAGCGCACAGATCTGAAACATCATGGCAGGGAGAGATTACAGGTCGAGGCGGGCGAAAACTATCAGACTCTTGCTCGGGCGTTGTCTCGCGTGACGGCTGCGCGAACGCAGCCGTCACGGCACCGGAGCCGATCACGCAACTTTGACTTCGATCGACTTCGGTTTGGCCACCGCCGCCTTCGGCAGGTGGACGTTCAGCATGCCCTCCTTGAACTCGGCCGCGATCTTGGTCGATTCGACCTCGTTCGGCAGCGCGAATTGCCGTACGAACTTGCCGTACGCACGCTCGACCTTGTGGAACTTCTTCCCTTTTTCCTCCTTCTCCTGCTTGCGTTCGCCCTCGATCGTCAGGACGCCGTCGAGCATTTCAACCTTGACGTCTTCCTTCTTCACCTCGGGCAGTTCGGCCTTGATCAGATATTCCTTCTCCGTCTCCTGCACGTCGACCACCGGCGTCCAGTCGGCGAAGAACAGTCCTTCGTCTTCGATCTTTCGCGCGGGCAGCTCGCCGAAAAAGCGATTCAGCCGCGTTTGAATGTCCTCGAGTTCCCGAAACGGCGTCCACTTCACGATGTTCATGGCTTCCCCTCTTGCTCTCTGCTCCCGTGGGCGATGCGCGCATTCTTCACGTAGCGATGACACCGATAGCAGGTCATCGTCACGTTCGTGTAATGCAGCATCGAAGCGTCGAGATCCCGGCGTGTGGCCGCATCCCTGAGATCGGTCAACGCGTCTTTGAACGCGCCGCTGTAACGGCTGTACTCCGGCGTGCCAAGGACGGCCCATCCGGCTTCGCTGGTCATCTGGGACAGCGCTTCCGATTCACGCTGCAGCGTCTCGAAGTCGCTCATCATGAGCGACTCGAGGATCCGCTGCGAGTGCGCAAGCTTCACTTCCATGACGTGGCGCGTCGCGAGCGTCTGCGCGCTGATGATCCAGCCGCAGAAGAGGACGAGCGCGGTCGCTAACGCGATGCCCCACCGCGTGGTGCGCATACATCACCTGCTTTCCGGCCGAGGACGCTGCACGCGAAGCTTACGGCGGCGCCAACGAGCAGCCCGGCGCCGAAGACGATGCCGATCGCTTTGACCGGCTCCCGGCGAATCTGATGAATCAGGTCGTAGCGGCGATCGAAGACATCCAGCGCGCGATGTCGAATCGCCCGAAGAGACGTATCGGCGAGAGTTGCGGTGGACATGGAGGGAACCTCCTGCGAGCGCGTGTGGTGTGACGGACTCTCGGCGGAATTGCGCCGCGCGGATCAATCCGTGCAATTCGCCTGCTAGCAAAGCGGATCGCGCGCCGCGGCTTGCGCGCCGGGAATCCGGTGAGCGCCACGCGATCGTCGCTCTTTGCTCCGCAGATGCGCAGGTATCCCGTTTGCGTCGCAGGTAGTGGACCCACACATCATGGTTTCACTGCTGGTCGGTGCACTCCTCGCCGTCTCGCTCGCGTCTAACGACCAAACGGACCGCGACATGCAACAAGCGGTCGCGCGGCGCCTCGCCGATCACGTGTTGCCGACCGACGGCGTCGTGATCGTGAGTGTCAAAGACGGCATCGTCACGCTGCGCGGCAACGTCGGCAGCATCTGGAGCCGTTCGGAAGCCGCGCGCGAAGCCCTTCGCGCGCCAGGCGTCACATCGATCGTCAACGCGCTGACAATCGACCGCCGCGATGACGAGGACATCGACGATCAAATCGATGATTGGCTGTACCGGTACGTGTTCTATTCGGTGTTCGATGCCGTCAGTTGGACCGTGACGAATGGCGTCGTCTCGCTGAGTGGCGTCGTCACCGATGCGTACAAGACATCCGCGATCGCCGATCTGGTCGCGCGCGTCGACGGCGTCCAGGCGGTCACCAACGCGATCCGCGTGTCGGACACGTCCGACGCCGACGTCGCGCTCGGCATCGCGATCGCCAACGAGATCTATCGCCTGCCGATCTTCTGGAGCTACGCGTTACTGGCCAGGCCGCCCATCCACGTTCTCGTGGACCAGGGAACGGTGACGTTGGTCGGTCGGGTGGACACCGCGATCGAACGCGCGCGGATCCTGCGCATCGTGTACGAGATCGCCGGCGAAGTGGCGATCGACGATCACCTCGTCGTGCGACGACGATAAGGGAGGCTTCTGTGCTTGCGCTCGCCTTCACCCTGCTGGCGTCCGTGCTGCCCATCACCGTCGCGACCGACAGCGGCGATCTGCATGGGTCGTGCGTGGTTGTGCAGGTGCAAGCCCACGACGACCAGGCAACGCTCTACGTCCTGACGTCCGCTCGCCTGTTTCGGGACGCCGACGGCGTGCGTCATGCGATCCGGTCGATTGCCATCGATCGGATTCCGATCTCGCCACACGATGTGATTCTGCCGGCGGCCACGATCGTCGACATCGCCATCGTCAGCGCGACCGTCCCATCGACGGCGCTTGCGCCGCAGCCGCTGTCGTTCAGTCCGCCGTCGACATCCGAATCGTTCCGCATCGTCGGAGCGCCCGGCGGCCTCGAACAGATCACGGAACGCATCCGCTTCCAATCGACGCTGCTCGTTGTCGGCGACACCGACGCGTCGGGCCTGACCGGCTGCCTCGGTGCGCCCGCCGTCAATGCGGCCGGCGTGTTCGGCATCGTGACCGATTGCCGTCCGAACAAGGCGCCGACGATCGCGCTGCTGTCGATTGCGCAGCCGTTCCTGGCTGAGCACATTCCCGGCATCGCACCATCGATACGCACCACGATGGGACGCAACGTCTTCGGTCCGACGATTCTGGTGCCGTGCGGCGAGCTACGATCAGGAGATGTCGACGTGCCGTTCGAGAAGAATCCCACCGATGTGCCCGTCTTCGCGACCGCGTCGTTCGTGCAGCCGGAATCGATTCGCCTGGCGGAGGTGACCGTTCTCACTCTCGACGATCGCACGGTGAGACTGCGGTTCACACTCGCCGGCACACCACCGCCGCCTTACGCGACGACGTGTCAGCCCGGACAGGCGCTCGTGACCGTCCGCATCGATCTCGTCAACGAGGGACGCACCGACAAGTAGCGTTCGTTACTCTTTTGCGAGCGCGGCGAGCAGCGCTTCCAGTTCGGCGTGTGCGACCGACAGCCGATCCTCGACCACGCGCGAATTGAACGCATGCAGCCTCGTTAGCCACTCGTCGACGTGCGTGACGTGCACCGATCTGCCGAAATCGCCCGCACTGCCGGAAATCCGGCACCGTCGATGACGCGCCGACACGGACCGACACGAGCGCGCACCTTCGTCCGACGGTTGCCAGAACGATGTATCCGTTGCAGATTCACGTTGCGTCGGCGTCGGCGCGGGTTTAGGGTGGTAGATATCGCACTGACGCGCGAGGCTTCGATATGAGCACCAAGAGCACCGTTGATCGTCTGCGTGCGGAGTTTCTGGAGATGCCTGGACTTCGCCTGACCGCGGCGCAAGTCCAACGGTTGTGCGGCATCGATCGGGCCATGTGCGCGACGGTGCTGTCGACGCTCGTCGACGCGAAATTCCTGTGCATCAAGCCGAACGGCACCTACGTCCGCGTCACGGACGGCAAGGCCCGCCGTCACGTCGCGTAAGACACGAGTCAGACTCGTGTCAGACTCGTGTCAGACTCGCGGTAATTCGATCGTGACCGTCGTCCCGCCGCCCGTCGGGCAGGTGACGCTGATGCGGCCGCGATGCGCTTCGACGAGCCGCTTGGCCGTCGGCAATCCCAGACCGGTTCCGCGCGCCTTCGTCGTGAAGAACGGGACGAAGATGCGATCGCGGATGTCCGCGGGAATGCCAGGCCCGGTATCGGACACGGCGAGGACGCACGCCTGATCGCGCGCGACCACTGAGGTCCGTACGGTGCCGTCGTGCTGCACCGCGTGCGCGGCGTTGATCAGGACGTTCAGCAGGACGCTCTTCAGCAGCTTCGGATCCGCCTGCACCGTCTGCGGCGTCCCATCGACGACGAAGCGGACCTTTCGTGCCGTCGCGTCCTGCGCGGCGAGACTGGAGGTCTCCTGGGCCAGCTGCAGCATGTCCACCGGCACGCAGTGCGGCTGCGGCGGCCTCGCGAACAGCAGCAGGTCCGTCATCAGCTCGTTCAGGCCGTCGAGGCGCGCGATCATCTCGGACACGATCGTCGCGTCCCGCTCGCCCATGGGCAACCGACCGCCGATCACCTGCAGCGCGCCGCGGATGCCCGCCAGCGGGTTGCGGACTTCGTGCGCGACGACGGCCGCCATCTCGCCGAGGCGGACGAGCGCCGCTTGTTCGCGAATGCGATCGTCGGCGTGGGCCAGATCCTGCTCCGCCCGCTTCCGCACGATGATGCCGGCGAGCGTGCTCGCGAACGCGTCGAGGAACTGCCGCTCGAATTCGTCGAGGCTGTGATCGGCCGCGTCACGCCGCACGCGGAGCGCGCCGAGCGTCATCGTCCGCGCGACGATCGGAATCGCGTCGGGGTCGGACGCGCACGCGCCATCGGGTCCGGTCAGACAGATCTCAGTGCGCAATCCCAGCGCTTCGTCGACGAGCGTCACCGCGCGTCGCAGCACCTCGTCGAGCGTCAGGTCGTCGAGTGCGAGGCGCAGCACCGCGTTCAGCGTCGTCTGCGTCCGATGGCTCGCCGCGATTTCGCGCTCGTCCCGTTTGCGCGTGGTGATGTCGCGCACGATCGCCAGCAGCAGCGGGCGTCCCTCGATCGTCGCCTGTTTGAGGTTCACCTCGACCCAGAACGTGCCGCCCGTGCGGTGCTTGGCCGCCCATTCGAAGACTTGCGGCGCGCCCGCCGCCGCGGCGACGAGATGGTCGAGCGCAGCGGACTGCGTCGCCGCCGGATCGCCCGCGCTGAGGTCGGCCACCGTCAGGCGCGCCATCTCGTCGGCCGAATATCCGTACAACTCGGTCGCTTTCTGATTGGTGTCGAGTATCGCGCCGGTCGCGGCGTCGTGGACGAAGAAGGCATCGTTCGCCAGATCGAAAATGGCGCGGTACTTCGCGTCCGACCCGTGTGCCGCCGGCGCGGCAGGAAACATCACAACAGGACCTGTATTTTGAAGCTTGCGCTTATTCGTCGTATGCCGCAACGCGACGAATGGAGTCCGATTCCTCCACCACGGACCTAGCAGCCGTCTTGCAGATCAACGGTTCACACACGACATCTCGCCGAGTTCCCGGCACGGCGGTTCCTATGACGAAGATCCGCATAAGCAAAGGGCTGACGGTCGACGGCCGCGACATCACGGAGCGCTTCGTTCGCGCCGCCGGCCCTGGTGGACAGAACAGAAGGCACGAAGCCACAGCGGTTGCGCTGACCTTGAATGTCGACGCGTCGTCGCTGCCGGCCGACATGAAGGCGCGGCTCGTCACGTCGACCGGTCGAGGCGTGACCGGCAAGGGGCTGCTCGTCGTCATGAGCCGCGCGTACCGGTCGCAGGCGCAGAATCGCGCGGCGGCCCGCGCACGTCTGATCGCGCTCCTGCAGCGCGCCGCCCGGCAACCGAGGCAGCGGAGAGCGACCAGGCCGGACGCGCAATCGCGCGAGACGCGACTCACGGCGAAGCACGTGCGGGCCGCCGTCAAGCGCGCGCGTGCCGAAAGGGAAACGCCATGACGACCTCCCTCGCCGAGCCGCAGCCACGGGACATCTCCATCGAGCACCAGCCGAGCGGTCATTTCGTGATTCGCAACTGCGCGGGTGCGCCGCAGATCGAATGCGCCGACTTCGAGGAGGCGCTCCATCGCGCCGGACGCTTTGCCGCGCGCGAGCAGGTACAGTTGTGGTACGTGGATGCCGATGGATCGCAGCGACATCTCGCCGACGTCTTCTCGCTGCGGCGCCTGTGGAACGAGTACATCGATCTTCCCGGCTTGCATTTGACGTTCGGCCAGGTGCGACGGCTGATGGCGGTCGACGACGAGACCTGCGCCTCGGTGCTCGATAGCCTGATCGAACTGAAGTTCCTCACACGGGCTGCCGACGGGACGTACGCGAGATCCGGCGATCGGCACACGACCGTTGCGGCGCTTCGCATGAAGAAGGCGGGACACACCGCCCACTGACAACCCGGCGCGCTAGAATTGGCCGATGGTCAACGTCTCACTCGACGGCACGACCGCGGTCTTCGAAGTCGCCGGCATGGACAAGCTGTGGGCGTTCCGCAGCCGCATCGAGATCCCGCTCGCGCACATCACGCACGTCGACGCCAACCACGACCAGGTCAGTCGCTGGTGGCACGGCATCAAGATCATCGGCACCGACATGCCGGGCCTCTTTGCGATGGGCAGCTTCTACTACCACGCTGAGTACGTGTTCTGGGACGTGCGCGATCTGGCGAAGACGATCGTCCTCTCGCTGGATCACGAGCGGTACAAGAAGCTGATCATCGAAGTCGCCGACCCCGCCGCGACGATCGCCCTGCTCCAACGCCGGCCGGCATGACGTTCACACAGATCGAAGCGCTGGTCAAAGATCTGCCGCGCGTCGAGCGGTCGACGTCATTTGGCGCGCCGGCGCTGAAAGTGGACGGCAAGATGTTCGCGTGCACGCCGACGCACAAGTCGGCCGACCCGAACTCGCTCGCCGTCCGGCTCGACTTCCCCGATCGCGACGCGATGATCGAAGACGATCCGGAGGTGTTCTACATCAGGGAGCACTACGTCGATTACGCGTGCGTGCTCGTGCGCCTCGATCGCATCCACAAGGACGCGCTGCGCGATCTGCTGCGCGCCGGCTACACCTACATGGCGGCGCAAAAACCGCGCGTGCAACGGACGCGTCGCAAGATTCGCTGACTGTCGCGCTGGACCGATCGATCGACGAACTAATCGGGCGACAGAGGGTCGCCCAGCAACTGCATGCCGTGCCTCTCGGCGAGCGCGCGTCGCTCGGCGAGTGTCATGTCCGGACGTGCCGCGCCCGTCCGGAAGAAGTCCTCCATCGTCGCGGCCGGTTGATGCATGATCATCAGCCGCCCAACACCGTCACTGGTCTTCACAAAGGCATGCTTGACCCCGCTCGGAGCGAGAAGTGCGTCTCCTGCTTTCAGGCGCATGATGGCGTCGCCGACCTGAAACTTGAATTCGCCTTCGCGAACGAAGAACCATTCATCGCAGTCGGTGTGAAGATGGAGTGCAGGGCCGATCTTGACAGGTCGGATCGTGTCGAAGATGACGCAGCGGCCCTGCGTATCCCTGCCAGACAGCTTCACAAAAAACGTTCCGTCGATGAAGCGGAACGGTCGGGCGTCACGATCGGCGTCCGCCTTGACGAGTACCGCGGCGGTGTCCTCGACGGGGCGTGCGAACAACGGCGTCGCGTGCGCAGCGGCCAATGAACGTAAGAAGAGCCGTCTCTCCATCACGCTCACCGTTTCACGAGTTCCATGTCGAATCGGGTATCACCATTAATCACGACTTCTCGCCACCCTGGGCCAGTCGGATTCGGCGGCGTCGGTTTCGGCACCCCCGGCGGATCGACGTACCCATCCTTATGGACCCAGATGCGAATCG
>DASREL010000141.1:0-24631 GCA_035652075.1 Vicinamibacterales bacterium | reverse complement strand
TCGCGGTCGCGCTTCGGCTTGCCAGCAGCTGCTGATCCAGTCCCTGCAGCGACGCCAGCTGCGCGACGAGCAGCAGAATCATTCGATCACCGGAAACTGCAGCGTTTGCTCGAGCGTACGGCGGACGGGGCAGGCAGCGGCCGCGGCGATCAGCCGTTCATGCTGCTCCGGCGTCATGTCGCCGGTCAGCGTCACGTTCCACTTGAACTTCGACACGCCCGTCTCTGTTTTGTCCATTTCGACAGTCGTCGTGACCGCTTCCAGCGGGATTTCATGTCGCTGGCTGTACATCCGCAGCCAGATGTTGATGCAGCACGCGAGCGAGGCCTCGACGAGATCGTGCGGTCGAAAGCCGGCGTCGGCGCCGCCCATTTTTGGCGAGGCGTCAGCGTACGCCGTGTGAGCACCGTTCGAGAACGTCGTCCGATAATTTGCGCTGTCGCTTGTCGCGGTAATCATCGCGGACTACTGCCCTTCGACGAGGACGAATTGCGCTTCGGCCGCTCCCGCGCGAACTTTGCGCGCCGCGGTGTACTCCGGCGAGTTGTAGAACGCTTGCGCGTTGTCGTAACTCGGGAATTCGATGACGACGACGCGCGAGGGCGCCTTCGTGCCTTCGAGCGTCATCGAGCGGCCGCCGCGAGCCAGAAAATGTCCGCCGAACTTCTCGATGATCGCCGGCGACAGCTTCGCGTACTCGCCGTACTGCTGTTGATTCGTCACGTTCACCTGCACGAGCAGGTACGCCTTCGGCGTGTGCTGCATCGCGCGCGCACCGGCAGCCGCCGCCATCGCGACCGCCGCCATCATCAACAATTTCCAACGCATGTCAGGCTCCTCACCATCCACATCGCCACAACGACCGCGCCGAAGACCGCCACAACATACAACGCACGCCTCGGCGCACGCTCGTAATCGATGGCCGGCACGCTCGCGCGCGCAAAACCGTGGAGAAAGATCGCGTACGCGGCGAACGCGATCAGGACGCCGCCGATCACGTCGACGACATAGTGCTGCTTCGTGAACACCGTCGACACACCGATCAACGCCGCCCACGCGGTTGCGATGGTGCCGACGTCCTTCCGCACGCGATACACCGTCAGCGCCGACACGAACGAGTGCGCGACGTGCAGCGACGGGAAACAGTTATACCGCCAATCCATCGAATACTGCAGCCGCAACGCCCAGGCCGCGAAGCCGGACCCTGGCACCGTGTCTGGCCGCGGCGCCATCGTGGGATACAGGATGAAGCCGACGTACGCGAGCGTCAGGACGGTGATGTAACACGCCATCGCGCGACGGAACAAACGCGGCTCGCGCACGATCAGCAGCGGCAACAGCACGAACACGTACATCGACGCATACACGAGCATCCACGCCGGCTGCAGCGGCATCAGCCGATCGAGCGCGATGTAGGGCGTATGGAGCGGCCGATTCGCGGTAAATGCGCCGATGCCGAAATACAACGGCACGAGCGAGACGACGGCGCTCGCCAGCGCTGTTCCAGACACGATGTAGATGACGATGCCGGGCAGCGCGCCGAGCAGGAGGATGTAGATGCCGGTCCGCGCCGCGCTGGCGGGAAGACATTCGTTGACGAGCGCGAGCGCCGACACGCCGCCGACGAGCGCCCACTCGACCAGACGGCGCCGCGACGGATCGACGCGATCGAGGCCGACCACGATCGCACGTCCGCCGATCGGCGACGCGACGAGCCCGACCGCCGCCGCGAGGACTATCGGGTCGACCAACTAGCCTTGATATCCGTTCGCGCCGAGTTGAATGCGGCAGTTGTCGGGACCGTTGAAGTACAGCTGATCGCCGCCGCTCGTGCGGTTGGCCGGATTGCGATCGATCGTCGCGTTGATGTTCTGCTCTTTCAGCTTCGCGGCGATCCGCTCGGGATCGAAATCGTCGACGCCGATGCAGATGTGATTCACCGTCCCCGGATTCGCCAGCTTGTAGACGCCGAGGAATCCGTCGCCGAGACCGAGGTTGATGCCGCCGTTACCTGGACGGCTGACCACCTTCAGCCCCAGCAGCTTCGAATAGAAATCTGCCGCCGCGGCGACGTCGCTGACGGCGAGCGACGCGTGATTGAGTGTCTTGCCCTGCGCAACCTGGGTGACAGCTGTGGGCGATTGCGCCGCCGCCGGTGCTGCGGCGCCGATGACGGCGGCCATCGCCGCGACCAGTTCGCGTCGCGACATCTTGCGCGCTTCGAACGCATCGAGAATCGAATCGATGTTCTGCATAGTCACGCTCGCTTCACTTCTGCCTGGCATGTTTCACATGCGCGTTGACGAGTTTGCGCAGCGTCGGCACGTGCACGTCCGACAATCGCTTGACGTAGAGACACCCTTTTCCGCACGAGTGTTTGCCGAGCGCCGTCAGCAGCGCTTCGCGTTCCGGGAAGGAACCGAGATACAAGACAAGATTCTGCTTCCTCGGAGAAAAGCAGATCATCGGCCACTCGACCACGCGTCCGTCGGCATACGTCAACGGACGCGATCCGAACCCGACGATGGCGCTGCCCCACATCTTCGGCTTCGCCTTCGTCGCGGCCGACATCATGCCGACGACGACGCGGCTGTCGCGGCGAGCCTGTGCATCCTTGATGCTGTTCAGGAAGGTTGTGACCGACGCGTTCGTCGCTTTCGTTTTGGGTTCAGCCATGACAGTCGCGCATTCTAGCGCGTCACCGGCGGCGGCGGCTCGTTCGCGATGTCGACCGTGCAGCGCCATTCGCCGTCGGCCTCTTTGCGCCACACCGACACGCCGCGGGTATGGACCGTCATCAGCGCGCCATTCGGACCGGGGACCGTCATCTCGTCGACGCCTCGCATGTACGCCATGGCACCGTCGGGCGAAAACACCGGCTTCTCCGAGACCCAATGAATCTTGAAGCCTGGAATCTTCAGGCTGTCGGCGACGTACGCCCGAATCGCGGCCTTGCCCTCGAACACCGGCTGTCCGGGCTCGATCACGACGGCGTCATCGGACCAGTAGGAGACGATCTTGTCGAGATCCTTCCCCGCGGCCGCGGCGTCCGCCCACTCGGCGTCACGGCGCAACAGCTTTTGTCCTTCCGCGGCGGCGTCGAACGAGGGATGCGCACAGCCGCCGGCGACGATCAGCGCAACAAGCGGTACGAACAGCGAACGATTTGACATTGGGTCACTCCCTGCGGGCGCGGGTTTGCGGGAACCCGCGACGGCAAGGATGTGCCGCGGCGGTCGACTGGAGTCTATCTGATCGCCGCTTACGTGCTCATCATTTCTGTCTTCTGCTGCTCCGGTTGTGCGCCGCGGCGGCGATAGACGGCGAACCTGACGAAGACGAACGTCACGATATTCGACATCGCGATCGTGACGGCCGCCCAGTACAAATGCAGCGATGCGGCTGCGCGCAGCGCCGTCGTGAAACCGCCGAAGGACGCGTTCACTGACGCCGCGATGTGGTTGCGCGCGTTCGCGACGACGTCTTTCCATCTGACGCGATTGCCAGACGGGAGCGCCGAGTCGAGGCTGGACTGCACCAACTTCAGGAACTCGGCCTGCGTCATGGTGCCGATTGCGCCCATGCTCATGTCCGCGGACGTCGTTGCCGGCAGATTCGATATCAACGCGCTGACGTTCGCGCGCAGCGCCCGCACGTCGACGACGGCATCTTCGTCGCTGATGTTCAACACGCTCATCGCCTGCTGGGATCCGAAATCGATCACGGCGTTCACCGTGTCGGGCGTCGCTCCGTCGAGACCGGTCGCCAGGCTCTGCTCGATCGCGTACGGGACGCCGTGGAACAGCGCAGCGCCGATCGGCACGAAGAAGCATCCGATCGCGAGCGCGAACCGGCCAAGCCATGGCGATCCGCTTTCGCCCGCACGCCTCCCGGCGAACGTCGCCACGACGATCCCGACGAACACCGCGCCGACAAGGAATGCCATCGACCATCCGACCAACGGCAGAAGCACCTTCTCGATACCAAACGACAACAATTCGCGCATCGTCCCTCTACCAGGCGCCAGCGGGCAGGTAATGGAATCGAATCAGATAGACGTTCTGTCCCTTGCCGTGTTTCGCGATCGTCAGCAGATCCTCGACGCTGTCAAATCCTGACTCGCGCGCGAGATCGTGCGTAATCTTCTTCATCGTGATCTGCTCGATCGAGTCGACGACGATGCTCCCCTCGTCCATGGCGTAGCGTCCGCCGACCTTGACGTGCGGATGCGTCCAGACGCGCACGCTGCAGCGGATCCGTCCGCTCTTGATGCGCGGACGGAGTCGCTTGGTGAACACCATAGTGATGTTGATGCAGGCCTGAAGGCCTGCGCTACATCGGCGGCCTGCGCTACATCGGCCGCTTGAACAATCCGCCGTACACCGCTTTGCCGAGGATGTGTCCCTGCATCGCCTTGAACACGTTCGCGCGCGTTTCGAACGCGTCGCTCGTCGGCTCGACGCTGATCGTCGTGTCGAGCGCGTAGATTTCGAACATGTAGTGATGCTTCGGTCCGTTGGCGCCGGCGCCCGGTCCGCGGTACACCTGACCGGTCGCGCTGATTTGATACGCGCCGTTCGGGAGCTTCGCGCCTTTCGGCTGACCTTCGGAGAGGCTCGTCACGGTCGCCGGAATCGGCCACACCACCCAGTGCGCCTGATCGTCGCTCGTCTTGTTGCGCGCGACGTCTTCGTCGTGCATGTTCAACACGAACGACTGCGTCCCGGCGGGGACGTTCGTCCAGCTGATCATCGGTGACGTGCCGCCGCCCGGCTCCGCACCCGGCGCCGCCTGACTGAACTTGACGGGGATATCGGCGCCGTCGGCGAACCCCGCGACCGTTAATACCATCGCCGGCGCGGCCGGCCCGCGGCCGCCGGGCTGCTGCGCGGCGAGACCGGCTGTGACGAGTACGGCAACCGTGGCGATCGCAAACATGTATGTACGTTTCATCATGGCTCCTTCGTTGCGGACATCAGATCGACGAACATCTTCGCAAATTTCTTCATGTCGACGTCAACTTGCGCGTGCGTCAGCCGGAGGTCGATCGCCGGCTTCACCGCGTCGGTCCACGTCAGCGTGTCGCCATAGCTCGGACCGTGGCTGACGTCGACGTCCAGATACAGATCGCGTGTCTTCGTGATGAGCGACGGATCCAGCCACGCGCACGCGGCCAGCTCGTCCCACATGTAGCCGCGATCTTTCGAGTACTTGACGATGTATTGCGCCGCCGGTGACTTCGATCGTCCGAGCGCCGCGAACATGTCGTCCGAGAACTTGGTTTTGATCGACACGTCGACGGTCGTGACGTCGATGCGCGGCCAATGCGCGCGCAACACTTTTCGCGTCGCTTCCGGATCGAACCAGAAGTTGAATTCGTGCCGTGGCGCCGTCGCAAACTCCGGATCGTCGGTCTGCGGATTGAGACTGCCGCCCATCATCACGATCCCCCTCGTCGCTTCGGCGAAGCCGGGATCGATCGCGAGCGCGAGCGCAATGTTGGTAAACGGGCCGGCCGCGTAGATCGTCACCTCGCCGGGATGCGCGTGGACCTGGCGGACGAGAAAGTGCGCGGCATCTTCGTCCGCCGGCTTCTTCGACGGCGCACCTTCGGGCAGCGGTGGGACGACCGCCGGCCCATGACCGCCATCATTCCATGCGCCGAGCCACGTGACCTTTCCGAAGCGCTGGAGATCCAGGCGCGTCTCTTCCTGCGTGCGGACGAGCGGAAACACGGCGCCCGGAAAGACGGGGACATTGGCGTGGTTGGTCAGCTCGAGCATCCGCAGCGTGTGCTGCATGCCCTCGTCTCGCCAGCCGTCGCCGGTCACCATCGTGATGCCGAGGACGTCGACCTGCGGCGACTGCAGGAGCGCGAGCATCGACATCTCGCCGCTGTCCGACGCGTCGACGGCGTCTTGATCGATGATGACGAGCCGCTTCTGCGCCAACGCCGACGAAGGCGCGATCGTCAGCAGCAGGGCCGCGGCGAACGCGATCAGGGCTCTTTGATTTTGTTGTTTTCCTCGCACACGTATTCCTTGAGCGTCCATTCGGGATGCCGCGTCAGCGTGCGCGACGCGGTCCACGGCTGCTTGTACGTTTTGGGATCGTCGATCGTCACCTGATAGGCGATCGAATCCGCGCCGGTCCGACGATAGCGCTCGATCACGCGCAGCGCCGCGCTGTGCTGATGCCCTTCGGTGTCAATCCACGTCTTGTCGTTGAAGCCGGTGGCGTCGACGACGAGCGTGTCGCCGTCCCATTTCGCGACCGAATCGCCCATGAAGGTGTCGTCGAGATCGGCGGCATGCGCGCGGCCGTCGGTCGGAATGCGGCGGATCAAGTGCATGTATTCGTACAGGATCGTCACGCTCGTCGCATCCTGCAGAATCTCGATCGGGAACGGCGATCCGAGCGCGCGCGGCACGCCTGGTGGCAGACACTTCGCGGTCGGATCGTCTTCGCCGCGATGATTCTTGTACGCCGCTTCGGCGCCAGGCTGAAACGAGAGCGTCAGATCCTTCGCCAGATTCGGCGTATACGGGCCGATCCACACGCCGGTCAGATCGCGTGGATTCGTTTGCGCACGCGCCATCGGCGGCGCGACCACGATCGCAATCGCGAAGGCCAGCAGTCGTCGCATCGAGATCATCCCTTGAGGCGTCGGCCGTCGGCCAGCTCGAGGATCACCAGACGCAGGCCTGCCGCCTGTTTCCGCGCCGGATAGCCGACGACGGTGATCGTGTCGTCGGCTTTCAAAGTGGACTTCGTCCAGCCGCCTCGGCTCAGCACGTTTGGACTGTCTGTTTCGATCGCCCAGTTCGTCAGCTTGCCGTGCTCGTCTCGGACGTCGATGTAGACGAACGCATGCGGGTTGGTCCACTCGACCTTCGTCACGACGCCTTTCAGCGTCAGCTGTGATTTGGTGTCGTAGTACGCGACGACGGAATGATGGGCGCAGACGAGCGCGGGAAACGACAGCGTGGCGACAAAGACGATCGGGCCGACGAGACGGTTACAGCGCATCGCTCACCTCGGGCAGGCGCAGGGTATCACGGCTCGAGCCGCCGTGACGGTCCATGGCCCGGATAGATCGTCTTCACGCCGAGGTCGCGAAGCCGCTGCCAGCTGGCTGCGAGCGCCTCGGTGTTGTGCGGCTCCGCCATCATCATCGGCGTCAGATCCCCGGTGAACGCTGCGCCTTCGTCCAGTACGACCGTCACGCTGTCATCCGAGTGGCCCGTCGTGGGAACAACTTCACCCGCGATGCCGATCTTCGCGAACAGCGCGCGCGTGTCGGCACACTTCACGACCAGGTTTCCGGTTGACGTGATCTCGGTGTAGTTGTCCTGCGGTTTCGTGTGCTGCTTCATCATCGGAATCGCGCCGACTTGCGATTCGAGGACCATGAGCGGGACACCCAATCGCTTGAGATCCTCGGCCGCGCCCGCGTGATCGATGTGATAGTGCGTCGCGATCGCGTAGCGGATTTCGGCGAGCGGCACGCCTGCTCGGTCCAGGTTCGCTTTCAACGCGCCGATCATTCCCGGCCATCCAAGATCCACGAGCACGCGGTTCGTGCCTGCGCTGATGACCCAGTAGTTGGTCGAGCGATAGCCGACGTTGACGATCGTTGTGTGTATCATCGCGATGTGGGGACCCTGGTCCGCTCCGGACGACCGGACGATCATGACATGGACGCGCTTCGAGCTCGCATGACGCAGCTCGAGGCGGCGCTCGACGGACAGCGCAGCGCGATCGCGCGCACGCAGACGGCGCTCGCCGCCTTTCGAATCCGCTATCGTCAAGAAGTTGGACATCTGCACGAGCAGCTGGACGAACTCGAAGCCGCGATCGCGGAAGCGGAGCTGGGCGAGATCTCCAAACGCGTTGCGGACCCTGAGCGGCCGACGACGACGCCGCTTGGACCGATGGCGGATCCGCAGCCGCGCTTTACGTCCGATGCGGTCCGGAAGCTTTTTCGCGACGTGGCGAAGACGATCCATCCCGACCTCGCGCCGGACGAGGAAGGACGCGATCGCCGGCATGCGCTGATGATCGAAGCGAACCGCGCGTACGCGCTCGGCGACGAAGAGCAGCTGCGCCGCATCCTCGATGCGTGGACGCGCAGCGCGCACGCCGTCGACGGCACCGATCCCGAAGCGGTGCGACAGCGTCTCGTCCGCCGCATCGCCGAAGCCGAAGATCTGCTCGCCGCCTGCGCGCGCGAGCTGACCGCGCTCAACAGCTCGCCGCTCGGCAAGCTGAAGGCGATGGTCGATCAGGCGTCCGCGAAAGGAAAAGATCTGATCGGCGAGATGGTCGAGCGGTTGAAGCGCGACATCATGGTCGCGCAAAACCGCCTCGACGCCATCCGGTCATAGCGCAGGCCTACGGCGTCACCGCGAAGCAGTACAACAGACCCGCGCCGCCGGTCGCGACGAGATTCGGCTGGCTGCAGCCGCGGCTAGGATGCGCCGAGTTCCACGAGCTGTTGCCGCCGCCCTGCTTGTCCGAGTGTCCGAGTTGCGCGGTGCCGTCGGCGTTGCTTGTCCAGTTCTTGCAGGTGTGATCGGCGCCGTCGGTGTACGCACGGCCGTCGGGCTGCGATCCGGTGAGGATGTCGTGCTGATTCGGCGTATCGCCGACGCCGTTGACGACCGTGTTTTTCTCCGTCAAGGAAAACTGTTTACCGAGCACGTTGCCTAGACGCGCCTGCTCGATCGTGTCGCCGTGCAGTTCGCCGACGGTCTGCGCGATACGCTGACCGCGCGCGTTGTACCACGGTCCGCTCCCGATGCGATCGCGCGCGCTGACCGCGTTCGCGCCCTGCGTGCTCAAGTAGGCATGCCATGTGGCGCTGCCGCGTCCCGCCGCGGTGGCGAGCGCCTGGCAGTGCGCGTCGGCGCCGGCGATGCCGCCCAGATTCGCGCCGTCGCCCTTGCCGACGCTCGTCACGAAAAAGGACATCGGTTGCTGCGGCTGCTGCGCCGGCGGCTGCGCGAGCGCAAACACCGATGGCAGCGTTGCAAGGGACGCGACGACGACGATTCTTCGTATCTGCATCAGATCATTCTCCTCGTGCGGTGCGTAACAGCGTCAGCTCTTTGCGATACTGCGTGACGAGCGTCTCCTCCGCGAAGACCATCTCCCGAACGGCGATGCGCGCGAGCTGGATTGACGCCTGCGCCGACGCGACGTCGAAAAACGTCGGGTTCGACATCGGAATACGATTGATCGCGTCGCGCAGGTGGTCCTGCATACCGTAAATCTCGGACAGACCAGCGACGACATCGTAGTCGAGCAAACGCAATGCGCCAGACGACGACGCCGCATCCCACGCCGCGCGACGCGCGAGCGGGACGTCAGTGTCGGCGCCCTTCGGGATCGGCGGCCGCACTTTAAAGAAGATCATGAATCCCGATTCGTGCATCGCCGTGACATCCACGCCATCCAGCTTATCGACGAAGGCGCGATGGAAGGGCACGTACGGTTCGACGATCGCGAGATTGTGTTCGAGTTCGGACTGGATACTGGACAGCGCGCGACGTGCGAGTTCGCGGTCCGCTCGATACTCGCGATACTGACCGACCGCAAATCCGAGCAACACGCTGAAGACGATGAAGACGCCTTCGAGCAGCCAGTGCGAAATGGTTTTGCCGACCTTCGGAACGTGGGTCTCGAGTTCCACCGGCGGGATACTACTACTGCTTCGGCTTCGGAATCGACACCCCTCCGCGCTCGGCCCACATCCACGAATACGGTTTGTGCACGTACGTCAGATCGGGATCGAAGCGATCGGGAATGAAATCGCCGTCGACGTTATCGGGCGTCGGCGTGATCTCCGGGTCGAGGCAATCGACGATGCCGTCGCCGTCGACATCGCCGAGACCCATGATGTACTCGAACGTCGGAATCATCCCCACGCGGGCGTCGGTGAGGTGAGCGATGTCTTCGCCGGTCCGCGGATTGATCACCGGATAGTCGGCGTACGTGACGCCGTTGATCACGGTGAGCGTCGTCTTGCCGAGCTCGTATTCCTTGAGGTACAGCGGCACATTGCGGCGGAGCAACTCGTTGCCGAACAATCCCGGCGAGAGCCAGTACGGATCCAGCTCGAGGAAGAACGATCCGGCGCGGCCGTTGAAAATCGGGTTGCTGCTCTGCCCGACGATCCACGGCCATCGCCGCACGCCGATGCCAGACACGGGGCTCAAGTCGTCGACCAGGACCGCCGCGTCGAAGTTGACGAACCCCAACCCGCCGTCGTCCTCGTACATCTGACGCCGCGTCATCTGGGTCGTCACAACCGAGAACGTAAACGTCACCGCGGTCTTCGCGAGCGGCGCATGAAACCCGCTCATCACCATCTGCGGCGTGAACGACTGCAGATACTCCGTCAACGCATCGTCGGGATGTCCGGCGAGCACCTTCGCTTTCGCCGAATCGGGCATGAACGTGCTGTCGAGCAGCTTCTTGCGGTTGACGTCGGTGTCGACAAACACGAACAGGACGTTGAAGTGGCCGCACGTGCGTCCCATGATCGGCAGCGGCCGCACCGTATCTTCGAGGTAGTACCCTTCCTGCCGTCCGCCGATTGTGTAGTACGGGAAACAGGGCGGATACCACGACTGCATGACGATCTTGCCCTCGTCATCGTAGGTGGTCGAGACCTTGTCGATCTGCGTGTCCTTCGAGGGATCGGCGCACGACGAGGTGATCACGTCCATGCGCGGATCGAGCGCCGCCACGGTCCACTTGCCGCTCTTCACCCAGCCGGATGACAGGCCGTCGCGTTCCGACGCGCGCGCGTAGATGGTCTTGTCGCCGGGAAAACGACTGTCGAACGTGACGGCGATCGCCAGCGTCAGACGATCGCCGTCCACGGCGATCGACGATCCGATGGCGAAAATCCGGCAATAGGAATTCTCCATCGTCTGCGGCGTGCCGGGCGTGATCGGTCCGTGCCAGGCGGTGTCTTGATCGTTGCGCAGCCACAACTGGCCGTCGCTTGCGTAGAAATAGCACCCGTTGACGGCTGATTCCGTTTTTGCAATCAGACCTTCGGCGGTCGCTATGTTCGCCGCGCCGTTGCTGTTCTCGAAGACGAACGTAAACATCCGCCCCGCACCGACGCCCGTCTGCGGCGAAAGCAGTGACACGACGACGCTCAGAGCGGCGAGAGTGCCCATGATCTTGTACGATGTCGGCCGGCCTCAGTTATTACCATGGAAATCTATCTCATCGACGGCACCTACGAACTCTTTCGCCATTACTACGGCGCGCCGCGCGTGCGGGACGAGCAGGGACGCGAAGTCGGCGCCGTCCGCGGCGTCGTCGGGTCGATCCTCTCGATGATCAATCGCGGCGTGACGCATGTCGGCGTGGCGACCGATCACGTGATCGAGTCCTTTCGCAACGACCTGTGGCCTGGCTACAAGACCGGCGAGGGCATCGAACCGGATCTGTTCGCCCAGTTCCCGCTCCTCGAGGACGCGCTCGTTGCTGCCGGCATCGTCGTGTGGCCAATGGTGGAGTTCGAAGCCGATGACGCCCTTGCGGCAGCCGCGGCGGCAGCCTCGCGCGATCCGAACGTCACTCGGGTCGTGATCGCGACGCCGGACAAAGACCTCGCGCAGTGCGTTCGCGGCACTCGCGTCGTGCAGTACATCGCGCGCACGCGCGAGTTTCGCGACGAGGCGGGCGTGATCAAGCGATTCGGCGTGCCGCCGGAATCGATCCCCGACTATCTCGCGCTCGTCGGCGATGCGTCGGACGGATATCCGGGATTACCTGGTTGGGGCGCGAAGTCGACGGCGGCCGTCCTCGCGAAGTTCGGTCACCTCGAGTCGATTCCCGAGAGCCACACGGACTGGCACGTCAACGCGTCGAGCGCCGGCACGCTCGCGCGCACGCTGCGCGAGAATCGCGATCGCGCGCTGCTCTTCCGCGACCTCGCCACACTGCGCACCGATATTCACCCGTTCGAGTCCGTCAACGATCTGCGGTGGGATAGCCCGATCAGCGTGAAATCAGCCGGTCGAACAACGGTGGCCCTGGAGTGACGCCTCGTCGATGCGCCTCCGCTTCCTTGACGAGGTCCGCGACGATGTCGGGATGCGCGGCGGCGATGTCGATCCGTTCGCCGGGATCGTCGGCGAGGTTGAACAACAGCGGCGGATTGTGCTCTTTGCGCGGTTCGTCGGTCGAGTACGCGCCGCTCGTGATGAAGTGCGCCTTGTAATTCCCCTTCCGAATCGCGCGCAGCTCGTTATCCCAGTAGTAGAAGTTCAGCGTCCGCGGACTCCGGCCGGTTCCGTTCAGTCGCGGTGAGAGATCGACGCCGTCGATCGTGCGATCGGCGGGAAGCGTTGCGCCCGCGAGCTTCGCGGACGTCGTGAACAGATCCATCGCGGACGCGATGTCGGTGACCATCGCCGGCTTCACCGTCCCCGGCCACCAGAAGATCGCCGGCGTCCGCACGCCGCCCTCCCACGTCGTCCCCTTCCCTTCGCGGAGCGGACCGGCGGATCCGGCGTTGGTGCCGAACGGGAGCCATGGTCCGTTGTCGGACGTGAACACGACGAGCGTTCGCCGGTCGACGCCGGCGGCCTTCAGCGCATCGAGCACGCGTCCGGTGCTCGCGTCGATCTCCTCGATCACGTCGCCGTATTTTCCAGCGGCGGAGTGATCTTCGAACTCCGCTGACCGCGCGATCGGGATGTGCGGCATGTTGTGCGCGAGATAGAGCAGGAACGGCTGCGACTTGTGCTCGCTGATGAACCGCACCGCTTCTTCGGTATATCGCTTCGTCAGCGTTCGATGATCGACAGGCCGCTCGATCACGTCGCCGTTGATCATCAGCGGCACGTCCCAGTATTCCGGTTTCGGATCGTAGTACGCCTTCGATAGGTATCCCGCCTCGCGCGGCGCGGTCATGCGCATGTCGTGCGAGTACGGCAGACCGAACCAGTAGTCGAACCCGTGGCGCATCGGCAGGAACTGCGGAAGCTGACCGAGATGCCACTTGCCGATGATCGCCGTCGCGTATCCGCGCGTCTTGACGAGATCCGCAACCGTCGTTTCCGTCGACGGCAGACCTTCGGCCGCGTTGTCGCGAAATACTTTCGGCGCCGTGCCTGACGCGACGCCGTACATCCCGCTGCGGATCGGCAGCCGTCCCGTCAGCAGCGCGGCACGACTCGGCGAGCAGACCGGTTGCACGTAGAAGTTGGTCCACTTCTGCCCTTCGGCCGCCATCGCGTCGAGCCGCGGCGTGCGGATGTTCGGGCTGCCGAACGATCCGAGATCGCCGTAACCCATGTCATCCGCGAGGATGATGACGATGTTCGGTGGCTGCGCGCGTTGCGCCTGCAGCGACCACGCGCCGGCGATCGCGAGAAACGCTGCGAAGAAGGCGACGGTAGTTTTCACCATGCTTCGATGACCAGTTCGTCGGTGTCGTGCGCGAATTCGCGGCCATCGAAGCTGCCGGCGATGGTGATGTTCGCAAATCCCGCTTCGGTCAGCAGGCGGCGAATGTCAGGCGGATAGAGGTACGCCAGATCGAGGCGGTGCAGCGACGTTCGAACCTGCACGCCGTCGGCACTGTACTCCTCGTACCTATGCAGCGAATGCACGATCTGATTCACGGTGTCGTACCGATTTGCCTCGGATCGCACGACGAATCCACCGCCTGGAAGCGCGTGCGTCTCGCGGACTCGCCAGACGCCCGCGAGCGGACCGGTATGTCGAGACATCATCTCCAATGACGGATGGAAAACGTTGAAGGCGAACCGTCCGCCGCGACGAAGGTGATCTCTCACCCGGCGCAGACATGCGAGCCGATCTGCTTCCGTGATGTTGTGCAGAAACGCGCGGAACGGCGCGATGACGAGCGCGAACCGTTCGGCGAGCTCGAAGGTCCGCATGTCGGCGGTGACGATGGTGACGCGCTGCCGCACGGCCTCGGGTCGAGTTGCCAGCTTCGCGGTGAGCGCGTCGAGCATCGCACGATTGAGATCGAGCGCGTGAATCGAAATCCCGGCATCGGCAATCGGAAGCGTCACGCGGCCGGTGCCGGCGCCCAGCTCCAACACGGGCCCGCCCGACGCCTCGGCTTGACGACGATACCAGTCGACGTCGCCCTGAAACGGCCCTGGCGTCACCGCGTCGTAGAGATCCGGTCGATACGTCATACCGCGCGAGAAACCGGGGAGGGCGCCGCCACGAGAGTCCATCATCGCATGTACGGCGTGATGTTGCCGGCGATGGTACGGACCTCGGCGTCCGTCAGCGGCAGCCGGCGGAATGCCGCCCATTCCGGTTTGGGATATGTGGCCGGACTCGTCGCCGTGTCGGAGCCGTACAACACACGGTCGACGCCGATCTGACGTATGCGCCGGACGATGTGCTGCATCACGTCGGCGGACATGTCCGGTCCCACCAGGACGTTCGCGTCGAACCAGACGTTCTTCATCCGAGAATCGTGCTGCGCGATTGCGTCGGTGAACACGCCAACCGCGGCATCCGTGGCGGCATCGAATCCGCCGCCACCTGCAAGGTGCGCGATCTGCACCGGCACATCGGGCGCGGCCGGAAGCAGCTCGTTCAGAAACACGCGCGCCTCGTCGGCACCGTAACGTCGCTTCATGTCGAAGGACGCATGCATGTGCACCGCGATCGCCATGTGATGCGCGTTCGCCGCGGCGAACACCTTCTTCACCTGCGCCACGTTGTCGCGGTTGTCGAGATCGACGTCCGAGTTGCCGAAATGCAGCTTGAGCCCGTAGTGCAGCTGCGGGATTGTGCTGCAGCGCGCCAGTTCCTCGAGCGCATAGGGCCGAAGCGGATTGACGCTGCAGAAGCCGCGCAATCGGGTTGGATATTGCGCCACCTGCGCCGCCGTCCAGTCGTTCTCGGCCTTCACGTGTTCGTAGTCGTTCTCGACGGGCGTGCGGCTCGCTTTGCTCCACGTATACGCGACCGACAGCACGAGCGCGCGCTGGATCCCGGCTTCGTCGAGCAATGCGACGACGTCCCTGGCCGTGATGCCTTTCGATTTCGGATCACCGGTGACGAGCGCCATCGCCGCGGCACTGAACAGATGCTGGTGGTAGTCGACGACCGGCGTTGGTGCGGCTGGCGGCGCGAACAGCGCCACCATGAGCGGCATCGCGATCAGCATGGCGTCATAATAGGCCCGTTATGCCGGCCGCTCTTCTTTGCCGCGGTCAAAACAAACAGGAGCACCGTCAGCTATCACCTGATGGCGCTGTACGGCCCTGGGCGTGACAGTTACTCGATGTCCTGACCGAATACGATTTGCACGCCGTTGATGTCCCGCAGACCGAACTCGCGGAGACCGTACGGCTGATTCGTCGGCTCACCAGACACATCTGCCCCACGCGCGACGATCTCGCGATAGTACGCGTCCACGTCCTTCACCCACTGAAACAACTGGATCCCCTGCGGAAGCGTCTCGTCCTTGACGAAATGAATCGCGGAGTTGTCGCGCCAGACGACGGCATATGTCTCGTCGCCGAAGTCGCACGTGAATCCCAGCACATCGCGGTAGAACGCCGTCGTCGCCAGCACGTCGGGCACGTGCAGCACCGGGGCGCCCTGGATGAACTGTGTGGGATTGGATGAGGGCGGTGCGGGCATGATCGGTGAGTTCCTGATTCTACGGGCAGTCGGCCGCAGGCTGATCAGGCGCAAAGACCGCGACGCTGAGTACTAGTCCAAATGCCAGGGCATGCATCACCACCTGAACCGATGATAATAGACGCCCTATGCCGAAGGCCGAACCATTTCCGGAAACGTTCGCCGCGCTCAAGGGAATCCTGAAGGCGCACGCGAAGCGGATGATCGTCACGGTCGACAAACCGGGCAACTTTCAGGTCGCGTCGCCGACGCTGAAAGATCGCAAGGGGCGACCGCTCTTCTTCGCCGCCGTCAAGACGAACAAGAGCACCGTCAGCTACCACTTGATGCCGCTGTACGGCAACAAAGCGCTACGGGCGAAGATGTCGCCGGAACTGCAGAAGCGGATGAACGGCATGGCGTGCATGAACTTCACGACGATCGAGCCGGCGCAATTGAAGGAGCTGGCCGCGATCACCAAGAAAGGCATCGCCGGCTTCAAGAACGTGAAGCTGCCCTGGGCGTGACGCGCTAGCGCGGGCGGCCGAAGAACAACGTGTAGCCGTTCGGATCCCGCAGTTCGAATCCCCGCAGCCCGTCGTGCGTGTCCGCGAGCGGCGCGGAAAAGGTCACGCCGCGCGACGCAAACTCCGCCGCCAACGCATCCGGATCCGGCACATCGAGATACGCGTCCCATCGCGCCGACCTGTCTCGCTCGCAGTTCGGCAGCGGGTCGACGTCGACAACCTTCAGCATGACCATCGCGGCGTCGCGTCGAACGATCGCGAAGAAATCGTTCGGCGGCGGTTCCTGGAACACGACCCGGAATCCAAGGCGGTCGCAGTAAAACGCGAGCGTCGCGGGCATGTTGGCGACGATGAAGAAGGGTGAGACGCCGGAGATCATCGCTTCTTCTTCGACGCGGCCTTTTTCGCCGCCGCTTTCGGCTTGAGCGCGGCGACATCCGCGTAAGGCACGGTGTCACCTCTTCGCTCGACTGCCGGGATCGTGCGAATCAGCGCGTCGTAGTGACCGAGCGCAGCGGATCTGTCCATGGAGATGTGATTCTACGTGCAGTCGGCGCCAGCCCGTCGTCCCCGCATCGTCCGCGTCGCCACGCAGTCATCAGTCCGCCAGTCGGCAGTCACCAGTCTCAGTCGTCAGTAGTGCGGCAATCATTACGGAACGTACTTCAACCGGATCAGGTCATCGGCGATTACATCGCTGGCGACGAGATGGAGCCGCGGCCGCGGACGGATAAAGAACGGCGTGCCGCCACCAAGCACGATCGGGTGGAGGTACAGGTGATATTCGTCGATTAGACCGGCATCGGTCAGGCTTTGCGCCAGGACTGGCCCGCCAACCTGGATCTCGCCGGCCAGCTCCTTCTTCAATCTCCCGATCACCTGCTCGACGTCGTCCGCAACAAGCGTGGCGTTGGGACCAACGGACGTGAGCGAACGCGACACGACCCACTTCGGCTTGCTGCGCCACGCCGCCGCGAACTCGTGGTCCGCCGCATCCCAGTCAGGAAGATCGTCGTCCCAGTACCGCATGATCTCGTACATGCGTCGACCGTAGACGACGCCCGTGAGGCCGCGTACCAGCTCGATGAAGTGACGAAAGGCTGCGGGCGGAGGCGGACCGATCTTCATGTGGTCCACGTACCCGTCGAGTGACTGGTTCAAGGCGTAGACAAGTTTCGCCACGCTTTCAGTTTAGCGTGACCCGGTTTCACATCAGTCCGTCGCGGATCGAAATCACTTCGATTACGTTTCGCTTTCGCGTGTCGCAAATCCAAATCAGTTCGGCGCGAAACCAAATCAGTCTGTTGCGAAACGACATCAGTACGACTCATTGTCAGTTCAGTGTGTTGCGCCGCGAAATCAGTGACACACATTGTCAGTTCAGCGATTGAAAACGTCACATACGTCGTTGACGGTGCGTCCGATTTTCTGTGAAGGATCACGTCGATCTGGCACGCGGGATCGGAGCATGTTGACCCAAGAACTTCCCTCGCCGATCCTCCGTCGATCTCTTATGCAGGCGATGCGGTGAGTCGCCGCACTTCAGGAGAGAGGGTCATGAGGCTCGAAGAACTTCGGCGGTACGAGATGCTGACGCGGGTCGATGACTTCGGCGTGTCGCGCGCCGAACAATTTCCCGCGGACAGCGTCGGCGGTCAGTTGTTCGGGACCGTCCACACGATAGTGCACGACGCGAAAGACTTCGTCGTCGCGAACATCTCCAGCCGGAGCGCGGCGCGCGAACGGACGTCGATCAAAGGAAAGGCGTATCGTGCACTCCGCACCGCGATGCTGGCGGTGAGCCGCACGTCGCGGGCCGTGGCGTTCGAGACACCGGCGCTTGACGACAAGTTCCGGATGCCGGACGACCACGTCGACCAGAACTACATCCACACGGCGCGGTCGTTCGTGCAGGACGCGACGCCGCATGCGGATCGGTTCGTCGCCCACGGTCTGCCGCAGACGTTCCTGGCAGACCTGACGGCGAAAACCGACGCGTTCGAGCGGGTGATTCTGGATCACGCGGCGGCGAAGGAGTCGCGCGCCGCCGCAGGCGTCGGCGTCAGCAACACGATCGCGACCGGGTTCGCCGCCGCGAAGCGGCTCGACGCGGTCGTGAAAAACCAGTTCGCTGGCGATCCGGAAACGCTGGCCGCGTGGAAGGCCGCGCGGCGCGTGTCCCGGCTCGGGCTGACGTATCCACCGAAGGAGCAACCGGCGCCAGCGCCGACGACGGTCAAACCAGCGGCGTAGTCAGGTGATCAGGGGCGAGTCATGGTCAACGCGCCCTGGCTTTGGTCAGCGGCGCGTTGACCCAGGTGTCCGCCAGCGCGATCAGGTCGTCGCGCAGCGCGGGCCAATCATGCAAGGTCGCCGGATCGAAGTCGGCGCCGTTCGGCCACACGAGCGTTCCTGCTTCCTGATCGACCACCACCCGACTGAATATGTCTGAATCGAGCAGCGGTCCAAACAGTTCGCCCTTCAAAACCGGCTTGAAATCGATTCGTTGCTCTGTGCCATCGGCGAATGACACCAACAGCGTATACGGCGCCACGGTTCTGAACGACGTCACCCGGTGGATGGGATGAGCCATGTGATTAACCTGAGACCGAGACAGTTCAGGCACGGCCGTACCTTAGCATCGTCCTAGCCGTCTGACGCGGCGCGTCCGCTTGACTTCCGTTCGACGACGATGGCATCGTCGTCGCGATAGGCAACCGCATGACCGAACCTCGCAGTCGTGAGATAGACACAATCCTCGACCGGCGCCGGTTCGACGCGACCGTCGACGAACTCCGCGATACGCTCACCGCCATCCAGGCGGCGAACGATTTCCAGCACGATGCCATCGATGCGCTGAGATCGGCGAATCAAGCGGCTCTGCGCATGCTGAGAGAATCGAACGGGACGAACTGACAGCAGTCATCAGTCAGCCAGTCGGCAGTCACCAGTCGCAGTCATCAGTCGCAGTCATCAGTCGCAGTCGTCAGTCGCAGTCGTCAGTCCGCCGTCACAAACGCCTATTGAGGCCGCGTGTAGCGAGCGACGTTCGGCGGAACCGGGGCATCTGGGTTGCCACGCGGATCGCGGATCGGTTCCCCCGCCGTCCACCGAAATGGAAGCACGCCGGTCCACTTCGAGCCTTCGTATTCCTCCGCAGGGTTGACCGCGAATCCTTTGCGCACCTTCGCGGACGCCTCGACGAGCGGCACCGCGAGCACCATCGTCCCTTTCAGCTCCTGCTCCGTCGGCGGGCGCACGTCGGCCCAGCGTCCTTTCAGCACGTATTCGACGAAGCTTGATTCACCGAAACGGTAGTAATCGAATGCAGCCCGAGAGTCGACGCCGTCCGTAGCGTTCGGATGGCGGCTCCTTAGGGTCTTGCCGAGCTAGAAGTAGAAGCGAATTCCGCCGCCGCCCTGAAAGCCACCCGCGTCGGTCGTAACGCTCGCCGCTGAACCGACCGCCGGAAAACTCACAGATGTTCTAGAAAATCTGAGGATCCCACCAACCCCGACATTCTGTGAGAACTTCACACCGATATCGCACCCGACGTTAAAGCCGATCCTGTTCGAAGACGCTTTCGTCTTCGTCGCCGCCGAAAACGCGGTTGTGTCGTACGGATAGGCTTCGCTGAAACTCACGTCGGATACAAGATCTTGCGACACGACGAAATATGTCGGGCCGCCGACGATGGCCGCCACGATCTTTCCGGACGCGATCACGTATCCTGCTTGGACGTGAGCGGCAACTTCACTGCGCGCAAGAGACGCGGCAGTTCCATTGATCGAACGCGGCGAATTGAACACAAGAGGATGCGGAACACTCCCAGACACTGCGGCGTCAGACGACTTGGAGAACGATGAAGCGGCGACGCCAACTGCGAACCCTCCAGCAATTCGGATGAGAACGCCGCCGTCATAGGAGATCCCGCGCCGGACGGAGTACGTCGAGCTCGTCGTTGCTGTTTCGAGATAGATGGATCTCGATGTCGTGCCAGCAAACGTGCTGGACGCAGGCTCCTGCCCGCTTACGCTGATACTCACAATCGCACGATCGCTCCACGACATCGTTTGAGCCTGGACGTCGGTGACGCTCAGGAAGCCGACCAAGGCGACGAGAGCCACCAATTTGCTCGTCATACTAATTGACGCCAACAGCCGTCCACGCGTTACGAACGGCGTTGTACGGAGTGCTGTTCAAACCGTACAAGTCTTGCGCCGCCTGAAGGGTGATTGCTCGTGCCGAGGAAAATGTGGCGTTCGACGGCATCAGCTGAGCGAACGCTCGATAAAATATCTTCTCGATCTGCTCTCGATTGGACGACCCGACACCGACCACAGAAATCCCGGACGTACGGTTAGTTCCACCTTCAATGGCTAGGAAAAAGGCATGGCTTGCAATCAGCGAATTCGTGTGTACGCCACCGTTGTCGGCCGACCCTAAATAACGTTTCGAGTAGTGGTCCGGATCGCCATATATGGAAGGATTGCTCAACGAGCGCTCACCTGCCGGCAGTGCTCCCGGCACAACCGGAATCGAAATGTCGGCACCCATCGAGTAATTTGCTTGCAACAGTCCATTTCCTGGCGGGTGGAAGTAGAACTTAACACTCGCCCCCATGATGTCTGAGAACGCCTCGTTCAAGGCACCCGACTCGTTGAGATATTGAAGGTTCGATGTGTACTGCGTAACGCCATGCGTGAGTTCGTGAGCAACAATGTCAATGGCGGCGGCGAAATAGTTGTACGTGTGACCGTTCGAAGATAAGAACAGATTTGGCGGTATGCCTTCACCGTAATACATCGCCCCAGTGATGCCTCTGTCGTAGAACGCGTTGATGTAGTAAAGGCCAAGCACTGACGCGGATGACGACGCCGCTCCACTTCGGTTCACAAGGTGAACCAAGTTCCACATTCTTCGGTTCGCGTTGTCAAGGCCGCGTCGCCCGAAGCGTTTGTAGTAGTAATCGTACGTGAGGCTCGCATTCGACTGCGCGTCAACCAAAACTGGATCGCCCCACGTGGTGCCACTACTAAACCCATAATCGTTCGAGCCAAGATTGATGAAGCCGGCCTGAAATTGTTGCACTCGAGTCAAGTTAGCGTGTAAGTCGAAGGTAGATATATCAGGCGGGCGCACTGTATCGAATAGAACGAATCCGCCACTCACCGCCTCAATACCAATCTTCTTCGTATCACCAAGCACTCCGAAGCCTTGGCCGATGTATGCGTTCGGAATCTGTCGCTCGATCGTACTCTCAGTCGCCACGATCGATCCGCTCTTGGCGTCAACGAAGATTCGCAAGCTGTCGTCGGCTGCCAAAATTTCGCCGACCCAAACGAGAACGTAACCAGTATCACGAGGCAAAATGACAAGATCAAGCGAACGATCCGGCGCAAATTCCGCGTTTGCGGCCCGAGATATTACGACCTTAGCTTCGTCTTCTGTTATCAATGGACTCGGGTCGAGGCTGATGTCTGAATACACGAGTCCAAAGACCGAAATCGTCGACCCACCGCCCAACTGACGATTGACGTCTCCACCAAGAACACGAACGCCGCGGTAGTACTGATCTAGCCGCTCGATCGTTCGGCCTGGGATCAGCGTATCGTCCGAGCGCACACGGATGTTGAGTTCGTTTGATCGGACCATCGCGTTGATCTTCTGGTCCCACGCTCGAACTTCATCGGCGCTGGTAGGCACAATCCGCTGTGCTTGGATTTCGCCGTGGATCGTAGGCTGGCGCCAAAACAGCTGAAACACAACCACGGACAAAACCAAGGCCACGCCGGAGCAAAGGCGGCGCATTCTCGACTTCCTTTCCGAATTCCGTTAAGGGATGTTTGGTTCTCGAATAGGCCTTCACGTGGACGCTATCGATGTTTCTCGAGATAGTCACCCTTGAAATGCTTCGCGAACGCTTCAGCGGCGGATTGGAAATTGTCCTTCTTCACGTTGTACGCGTACAAGACCGCGCTCGATTCGTTGTCTACAACTTGAATGGTTCCCGAGAACTGCGTGAAGCTTCCAGCAAACGCGCCAAAAGCCAGAATCTTTGTTACTTTAGTTCCAGTGCTGTCTTCCTTTTGTGCCGAGGCGCTATGGATTGTCCATTTCGCCTTCGTCTTGTCCGTTACGACGGTCACGGGAACTTCCTTCTTGAGAAGGGCGGCCGACAAGGCAGATCCGAAATCGACATGCTTAGCCTTGTCTGATGAATTTGATCCATCGACAGTCTCAGTCGCGTCTATGTACACTGTTGGTTTCTCGCCTGTTTGTGCCAAAAGCGGTGCAACTGACATTGCGAGACACAGTACGACAACAACTCTTCGCATCGCGACCTCCCAGCGTGTTTGGTTGACGTGGAGATTCTAGTTCAGGTTCGCGCTACGAAATGCCAGAGTTGACTGGATCGCGGACTTGGCCGCTGCGGCCAACTTATTGGCCACCCAAGGTTGCCGTCGCGTTTGACGTGCGGGCGCTTCTAGCAACCCTAAAGGGCCCGCGCTACAACAGTCCATCAGTCGTCAATCAATCCGTCATTCAGTCGCCAATTCACCACTCGCCAATTCACCAAATAAAAAGGGCGGCTGGTTTTCACCAACCGCCCCTTGACTGTCGACTACCTGGCAGGCCTAAAGGCCTGCGCTACGGCTGAGACCGACGACTGAGACTTGCGACTGCCGACTGGCTGACTGACGACTACTCTGTCAGTCCATCCGGACCAGGCGTCCTTGGCACGAGCGCTTCGTCTGGTTCGACGAAGTACTCCATGTCGCGCTCCAGTTCGAGTTCATCATCCGTCGGCTGCACTGGCGCCGGCGGCGGCGGCGGTTCGTCCGCCGGGATCCGCACGTTGCGGTAGTACTCGAACCCGGTGCCCGCCGGGATCAGGCGGCCCATCGTGACGTTCTCCTTCAGGCCGCGCAGGTGATCGACCTTGCCGGAGATCGACGCTTCGGTCAGCACGCGCGTCGTTTCCTGGAACGACGCGGCGGAGATGAAGCTGTCGGTCGAGAGCGATGCCTTCGTGATGCCGAGCAAGAGCGGCCGGCCCTGCGCCGGACGTCCGCCGTCCGCAAGCACGCGCTCGTTCTCCTCGAGGAACCGGAACTTGTCCACCTGCTCCTCGATCAGGAACTCGGTGTCGCCCACGTCCTCGATCTTCACCCACCGCATCATCTGCCGCACGATCGTCTCGATGTGCTTGTCGTTGATGTTGACGCCCTGCAGCCGGTAGACCTCCTGGATTTCGTTGACCAGGTACGACTGCAGCGCCTTCTCGCCGAGCACGTTGAGGATGTCGTGCGGGTTCGACGGACCGTCCATCAACGGCTCACCGGCGCGCACGCGCTCGCCTTCCTGCACGTTGACGTGGACGCCGCGCGGCAGCGAGTACTCGCGCTGCTCCGCGCCCGGCTCGTCCGGCGTGATGATGATCTTCCGCTGGCCCTTGACGATGCCGCCGTAGTGGACGATGCCGTCGATTTCCGAAATGACCGCGGTTTCGCGCGGCTTCCGGGCTTCGAACAGTTCGACCACGCGCGGCAGACCGCCCGTGATGTCCTTCGTCTTCGTCGTCTCGCGCGGGATCTTCGCCAGGACGTCGCCGGCCGAGACCATTTCGCCGTCGCTGATCATCAAGTGCGCATGCACCGGCATGTGGTAGCGACGGCCAACCGTGCCGTCCTTCTTCTTGATCTCGATCGACGGCTGCTTCTTCTCGTCCGGCGAGTCGACGATGATGTAGCGCGAGAGACCGGTGACTTCGTCGACTTCCTCGTGGACCGTGATGCCCTCGAGGATGTCCTTGAAGCGCACCGCGCCCGCTTCCTCGGTGAGGATCGAGAAGGTGTACGGATCCCACTCGACGAGCACTTGACCCTGCTCGACCGTCTGGCCTTCCTTCACCTTCAAGCGCGCGCCGTAGACGACCGGATACCGCTCGCGGTCGCGGCCCTTGTTGTCCTGGATGACGAGCGATCCGTTGCGGTTCATCACAACGAGATTGCCGTCCTTCGCCTCGACGACCTGCATCCCCTGGAAGCGGACGATGCCGTCGTGACGCGCTTCGAGCGTCGACTGCTCGCTGACGCGTGACGCCGTTCCGCCGATGTGGAACGTTCTCATCGTCAGCTGCGTGCCCGGTTCGCCGATCGACTGCGCGGCGATGACGCCGACAGCCTGGCCCAGCTCCACCGTCTTGCCGGTGGCGAGGTCGCGGCCGTAACACTTCGTGCAGACGCCGCGGCGGGCGGTGCACGTCAACACCGAGCGGATTTTCACCTTCTCGATGCCGGCGTCCTGGATGCGCGACGCCAACTCTTCGTCGATCTCGTCGTTGATGTCGACGATCGTCTCGCCGCTGAACGGGTCGGTGATCTTCTCGAGCGTCACGCGGCCGATGATGCGGTCGCGCAGCGGCTCGATGATCTCGCCCGACTCGACGATCG
>DASREL010000140.1:0-4689 GCA_035652075.1 Vicinamibacterales bacterium | reverse complement strand
GATCGAGCAGCTTGGCGCGAAGCTGACCTTCATCGATCAGGACGATCTCGCGTGGGGCGATCTCTCGAAGTACGACGTCATCATCACCGGCGTGCGCGCGTACGAGCGTCGCGCCGACCTGCGCGCCTACAACCGGCGGCTGCTTGACTACGCCGAGCGCGGCGGGACGGTCATCGTGCAATACAACAAGTTCGAGTTCAACCAGCAGCAGTTCGGACCGTATCCGGCGCAGGTGAGCGGCAACCGCGTCTCGGACGAAAACGTGCCGGTGAACGTGCTCGTGCCGAACGATCCGGTGTTCAACTTCCCGAACAAGATCGGTCCGGCGACCTGGGCGAACTGGGTGCAGGAACGCGGGCTGTATTTCCTCGGCGAGAAGGATCCGAAGTACGTCGACCTCGTGTCGATGAACGATTCGTTCCAGGACAATCCGGGCGACAAACTTGGGTCGTTCGTCGAAGCGAAGGTCGGCAAGGGACGCTGGATCTATCTCGGGCTCGGACTCTGGCGCCAGTTGCCGGCCGGTACGGTCGGCGCCTATCAGTTGCTCGCGAACCTGATTTCACTGCCGAAAGCTCCGTGATCGACGACGCACGCGAGGCGGCGGCGGTGGCGCGCGTCACGCGCCGCCTCGTTCCGCTTCTTGTCGTCTGCATGATCGCGGCGTTCCTCGACCGCGTGAACGTCAGCTTTGCGGCACTGACGATGAACGCGGACCTCGGGCTGTCGGCGTCGGCGTACGCGTTCGGCGCCGGCATCTTCTTCCTCACGTACTTCATCTTCGAGATTCCGTCGAACCTCCTGCTCGAGCGCGTCGGCGCGCGCGTCTGGATCGCGCGGATCATGTTCACGTGGGGTCTGCTGTCGGCGGCGACGGCGTTCGTCACCGGACCGCGCAGCTTCTATGCGGTCCGCGCGCTGCTCGGCGCTGCCGAGGCTGGGTTCTTTCCCGGCATCATCTTCTATCTGACGCTCTGGTTCCCTGAGATCTATCGCGCACGGATCGTCGGGTACTTCATGACGTCGGTGCCGCTCGCGACCGTCATCGGCGCGCCGATTTCGGGGGCAGTGCTCGGACTCAATGGATTCGTCGGCTTGAAAGGTTGGCAATGGCTCTTTCTGCTCGAGGCGGTGCCATCGCTCGTGTTGTCGATCGTCGTGTTTCTGCGGCTGACGGATACGCCGCAGCAAGCCGCGTGGCTCGATCGGAGCGAGCGTGAGTGGCTCGTCGAGCGGCTCGATCGCGAGCGCCGCGCGCGAGAGGCGCAGCGACAGCCGACGGTGCTGCAATCGCTCGTCGATCCGACGGTGCTCTTACTCAGCGCCGTCTACTTCTGCATCGTCGCGGCGAACTACGGCCTCACGTTCTTCGTGCCGCTGATCGTCAAAGCGTTCGGGTTCTCGAACCTGCAGACCGGATTCGTGTCCGCGATCCCGTATGCGCTCGGGACGATGGCGATGGTGATCTGGGCTCGCCGATCGGACCGCTCGGGCGAGCGACGCCTGCACACGGTCGTGCCGCTGCTGGCGATCGCGACGGGTCTCGTGGCCGCCGCCGCATCGACGCAGGCGATCGTGACGCTCGCGGCGTTTTCGTTTGCGGCGGTCGGCGTGTTCGCCGCGTTTCCCGTCTTCTGGACGCTCCCGACCGTTTCGTTCTCGGGCGCGGCTGCCGCTGGAGCGATCGCGCTCATCAACTCGATCGGCAATCTCTCCGGCTTCGCCGGTCCGTACGCGATGGGATGGTTCAAGGATCGCACAGGCACGTATGCCGGTGGTCTCCTCGTGCTGTCGGCGCTCGCGGTCGCCGCGGCTATCGCGACGTCGATTGCGGCGCGTCCTGGAAAAGCAGCGGCGTAACCGCCGCGAGGTTTCGTCGCCACACCATCCACGTGTGCATGCCCGGCGTTTCGATCGAAGTGAAGCGCACTCCCTTCGACGTCAGCCAATCCTTGAACTGACGGTTCGCGGTGATCAGCTGGTCCTCCGTGCCGCATGCGATCCAGAGCACACGCAGTTTTGCGTTTGCGCTCGCGTCGAGTTTCGGGAAGGTGGCGTCGAAGTCGCTGCCGAGCCCGCCGCTGCTGAACGACGCGACATACGCGAATCTGTCGAGTGCATTCAATCCGGTCGAAAGCGACTCGGCGCCGCCCATCGAGAGGCCGGCGATCGCGCGCGCGTTGCGATCGCTGATGACGCGGTACTCGTGCTCGACCGCCGGCATCACCTCGGTGAGGAGCGTTTCGGTGAATTTCTCCCGGTTCCTCTTGCCGAGCGCCGGATCCGTCGGCCCGCCTTTCCAGCGTGCGTCGAGAATCTCTGGCGCGCCGTAACCGAGCGGCATGACGACGATCATCGGTTTTGCCTGGTTGCGCGCGATCAGGTTGTCGAGGATCACGTTCGCGCGGCCGATCTCGCTCGACCAGGCGTCGGCCCCATCGCTCATCCCGTGCAGGAGATACAAAATCGGATATCGACGCGCGGCGTTCGCATCGTATCCCGGCGGCGTGTAGACGTAGTAATCGCGCAGGTCGCCCGCGACAGTCGATCGATACGAATGGCGGCGGACGATGCCGTGCGGCACGTCGGCGATCTCCCATGGCAGGCCGTTGCCGGGCACGTGGAGCAAGCTGCCTGGATTCTGGAGGTTCGTCTTCAGCGAGCCGTTCACCGAGTCGAGCACGCGCGCGCCGTCGACGAGGAACGAGTAGCCGTAGTAATCGGGCTCGAGCGGATCGGTCGTCGCGTTCCAGACGCCGTCGGCGGTCTTCGTCATCGGCAGGCGCGGCGATCCTTCGCGCGCGACGGCCACCTCTTTCGCATTCGGCGCGCGCAGACGGAACGTGACGCGGCGATCCGCCGCGACTTCGGGAGAGCGCGGCGGGGGAGGCGCGGCAGGCGCTGTTGCAGCCGCCGCTTGTCCCATCAACCAGCGATCCATCCAGCGCATGATGTGCTGCAATCGCTCGACGCGATGCCACGGTTCGCCCGATCGCGACAGCTCGTGGTTCTCGCGCGGGAATCGCACCATCTCCGTGGGGATCTTTCGGTACTTCAGCGCGCGGAACATCATCTCGCCGCCGTCGGCGGGCGGCGTCCGATAGTCCGCGTCGCCGAGGATGAAGAGTTCCGGCGTCGTGACGTTCGCCACGTGCGTGATCGGCGACCGCGCCGCGAAGTCCTGCGGATCTTCCCACGGCGCTTTGCGGAACCAGGTCGGCTGGAACAGCGTGAAGTCGGCGGTGAACCAGAAGCCGTACCAGTCCGCGATGTCGCGCTGCGCGACGGCCGCCTTGAAACGCTGCGTCTGCGTGATCGTCCAGTTCGTCAGCAGACCGCCGCCGCTGCCGCCGGTGACGCCGAGCCGATTTGCGTCGACGTAGCCCTTCTTCAGGATCTCGTCGACACCAGCCATCAGGTCTTTGTAGTCGTCGCCGGGATAGTGGTACTGGATGATGTTGCCGAACTCCTGGCCGTAGCTGGTGCTGCCGCGCGGATTCGTGAACAGCACGACGTAGCCCTTCGCCGCCATCCACTGGAACTCGTGCGTGTAGACGTTGCCGTACGCGCCGTGCGGTCCGCCGTGGATTTCGAGGATCAGCGGGTACTTCTTCGACGGATCGAAATTCGGCGGTTTCAGGATCCACGACTGGATCTGCTTGCCGTCGAACGAGCGGTACCACATTTCTTCCGGCTCGCTCTGCTGGATGTTCTTGAACAGCTCGTCGTTGACGTGCGTGATCTGCTTCGGGGCGGCGCCGATCACGAACAGGTCGCCGATGTTCGTCTGCGTCGAGAGCAGGGCGACGAGCGTCCGCGCATCGGGCGTCGCCGTGTAGGGACCGACGTCGTGCAGACCCTCGCTGATCGCGTCCATCTTGCCGGTTGCGACGTTCACGCGCTTGAGATTGGACGATCCCTTTTCGGCCGAAGATACGATCACCGACGTCGAATCCGGCGACCAGACAATCGGCTTGCGCCCACCGCCGCGCGGCGCCGACTGATCGCCGCCGATGCCGCCGTCGATGTCGAAGTCGTAGTTCGCCGTCAGATTGCGCGGCGTGCTGTTGGGCGTCGCGTTCGTCACCCAGAGATCCGGCTGACTGTAGGAGCGAATCGGCTTGCCGCGTTCTTCGCCGACGAACGCGATCTGCCTGCCGTCCGGCGAGACCGAGATGTTGCCGATGTTCCCTTCGATCGCGGCGATCTTCGTCGTCGCGCCGCCGCTTCGCGCGACGGTGAAGATTTCTGCGCCCGCTTCGTCGTAGTACGGCTCCGCTGAACGGATCGACGTGAAATAAATCTTCGAGCTGTCTGGCGACCAGGTAATGCCGCCTTCGTCGAACTCGCCGTCGGTGATCTGTTCAGGAATCGCTTTGTCGGCGGCGTCGGCCGGCGCGCGCATCACGAAAATGTGAGAGTGATGCTCGGTGTCGAGCCATCCAGGATTGCCGTTCACGCGGTAGACGGCCTTCGTGATCACTTTCACGTCGGTGTGATGACCATCGCCGGTCGGCTCGGCCGGACCGGTAGACGCGGTGAAGGCGATCGATTTCCCGTCGGGCGACCACGTCGCTCCGCCGGCGCCGCGAGCCACGTCGGTGATTTGCCTCGCTTCGCCGCCCGCGGTGTCGAGCACGAACAACTGCGGCGGCTGCGGCTTGCCGTCTTTGTCCGGCGCGCGGACAA
>DASREL010000139.1:0-2680 GCA_035652075.1 Vicinamibacterales bacterium | reverse complement strand
GATCGAGCCCCGAAGCGGAACCAGTGACCGCGTCGGCTGGAATGGAGACCTTGGGCACGAACGTGAGCGGCGCCTTGTCGTCGTTGAACGCCTTGATCAACTTCACATCGTCCAGGTCGCCTTTCACGTCCTTGAACGCCTCGAGCGGCCTCGACGACTCGTACGCGATGTCGTTGTCGACGCAGTAGTGGACGAGCCGGTCTTTCAGCCCGTCGAAGTCGACGGCCTCGACCTTGGTCTTGTCGTCCACTTTCGTCGTGCCGTTGAACAGCTTCGCGCTCGTCGGCCCGAGGTTCGAACCGGCGCTGGCCGTCGGATCGTAACCGTTCGTGCCAGCAGCCGACGGGCGCGGGTGAAAGTACTCCGGCCTGGTGAAGCTCTGACCGATCAGCCGAGAGCCGACCACCTGGCCATTGACGGAGACCAGACTCCCGTTCGCCTGATCCTTGAAGAACACCTGCGCGACGACGGTAATGACGGCCGGATACACCAGCCCGGTGATCACTGTCAGCGCCACCATCATCAGGCATCCGGCTTTCAGTTCTTTCCACATGTCGGTCACCTACGCCAGATGCAGGACGCCGAGCAGCCGATCAATCGCCCAGATCGCCGGGAAGGGCGCAACCAGGCCGCCGACGCCGTAGACGAGCAGGTTGCGCCGCAGCATCTGCGCGGCGCTCTGCGGCCGGTACGTGACGCCTCTCAGCGCCAGCGGCACGAGCGCGACGATGATCAGCGCGTTGAAAATGACGGCGGCAAGGACCGCGCTCGCCGGGGTCCGCAGATACATGATGTTCAGCTTCGCCAGCGCCGGATACGTCGTCATGAACATCGCCGGGATGATGGCGAAGTACTTGGACACATCGTTCATGATCGAGAACGTCGTCAGCGCGCCGCGCGTGATCAGCAACTGCTTGCCGATGGCCACCACCTCGATCAGCTTCGTGGGATTGCTGTCGAGGTCGACCATGTTGCCGGCTTCGCGCGCGGCGGTCGTGCCGGTATTCATCGCCAAACCGACATCGGCCTGCGCGAGCGCCGGCGCGTCGTTCGTGCCGTCACCGGTCATCGCGATCATGCGTCCGCCGGCCTGTTCCTTCCTGATGTATTCGAGCTTGTCCTTCGGCGTGGCCTGCGCGAGGAAGTCGTCGACACCCGCCTCCGACGCGATCGCCGCGGCGGTGAGCGGGTTGTCGCCGGTGACCATCACCGAGCGGATGCCCATCGCGCGCAGCTGCGCGATGCGCTCTTTCATTCCGATCTTGACGATGTCCTTCAGGTGGATGACGCCGAGGAGGCGCGCCCCGTCCGCCACCGCGAGCGGCGTGCCGCCCATGCGCGAGATCTTGTCGGACATCTCGGTAATCTCGGCGGGCACACGACCGCCCTGCTCTTTCACGAACTCCACGATGGCGGTCGTCGCGCCCTTGCGCAGCCGACGCCCCTCGAAATCGACGCCGCTCATCTTCGTGTAGGCCGAGAACGGAATGAACTTCGCGTGATGCGCGGCCACGTCGCGGCCTCTCAGTCCGTACTTCTCTTTGGCGAGCACGACGATCGACCGCCCTTCCGGCGTCTCGTCCGCAAGGCTGGACAGCTGCGCGGCATCGGCAAGCTCGCCGTCGGTGACGCCCGTCGCGCACAGGAACTCCACCGCCTGCCGGCTGCCCAGCGTGATGGTGCCAGTCTTGTCGAGCAGCAGCGTGTTGACGTCGCCGGCCGCTTCGACGGCTTTGCCGCTCATCGCGAGCACGTTGTGTTGCATCACGCGGTCCATGCCGGCGATCCCGATCGCGGAGAGCAGGCCCCCGATGGTGGTCGGAATGAGGCACACCAGCAGCGCCGTATACACCGCAATCGACGGCGGCGCGCCGGCGCCGGCCGACTTCACGCTGTAGACGGCATACGGTACGAGCGTCACGACCGCGAGCAGGAAGATGATCGTCAGCCCCGCAATCAGGATGTTCAGCGCGATTTCGTTCGGCGTCTTCTGACGCTCGGCACCCTCGACGAGCGCGATCATGCGGTCGAGGAACGTCTCGCCCGGATTCGACGTGATCTTGACCTTGATGCGGTCCGACAGCACGCGCGTGCCGCCGGTGACGGCGCTGCGATCGCCGCCCGACTCGCGGATGACCGGCGCGCTCTCGCCCGTGATCACCGATTCGTCGACGGTCGCGACGCCTTCGATGACTTCGCCGTCACCCGGGATCGTCTCGCCGGCAATGACGAGGACGACGTCGCCCGCGCGGAGCTTGGACGATGCGACCTTCTCGATGCGATCGCCGTCGACCAGCCGATTGGCGATCGTGTCGGTCTTCGTCTTCCGCAGCGATTCGGCCTGCGCTTTGCCCCGCGCCTCCGCCATGGCTTCGGCGAAGGTCGCGAAGAGAACCGTGAACCACAGCCAGAGATCGATCTGAAGCTCGAACCCGATGGCGCCGACGCCCCTCACGATGTCCCGCAGAAGGAACACCAGCACCAGCGCCGCGCCCACTTCGACGACGAAGATCACCGGGTTCTTCATCAGCGTGACGGGATTCAGCTTCAGGACCGAGTCCTTGAGCGCCCGCCCCAGGATCTCGGGATCGAACAGCGGCCGCGCCCGCACGAGCTTCTTCGGGATCAGCGAGTCGTCGACCGGCGCCGGCGTGACGGGCGGCAGCGGGCGCGGTGCGGA
>DASREL010000138.1:0-9768 GCA_035652075.1 Vicinamibacterales bacterium | reverse complement strand
GGCGCTGACGCGGCCGCGGATGACGCCGTTGCCGGCGGTCGTCGCCGTTTGCGGGCGGCCCATCATCATCCCAAACGATTCTCCGCCGGATTGATCGCCCGGCACGGCGATGTCGATGCCGGCGCGTTCTTCGCCGGCGGTCACGGTGACGACTTCGGCGTCGTTCCGGTCGACGGTGTTTGGAAAATACGTCGTGCGCGTCTCGGGTTCGAAAACGAGGGCACCGCGATCGTCGACGCGCGACGCGGACGTCGTGCTGGTCGTCATGACGGCGACGCGGTATGCGCCCGGTGACAGCGCAGCGATGCGATATTCGCCCCATCGTCTGTCGTCACGGTCGCAACTGGCGCCGAGCGCGCGTTGGGGTCGGCTTGCACGCGGTTGACGACCACGCGCGCGTCAACGATCGGTTCCCCTGCGCCGAGCACGCGGCCGGCGATGACGGCGGCACGCTCGAGGCGCAATTCGATTGCCGGCGCGCCGGCGTTGAGAGTCGCTTCACGGCGGACATAGCCGGACTTGGTGACGGTGATCGTCAGTGCGCCGCTGGATACGTCGATGGGGAACCGCCCGTCCGCATCGGTGACGAGCAGCGTTGCTGGATGACCAGCTGTCGCGATCCGCACGCGCGCGTTGGCGATGGCGGTGCTGCCATCCGCGGTCAGGACGCGTCCGGCGACACTCGTTGCCTGAGATGCGTCCAGCGCGATCGCGCTGAGGAGGACGACGACAGCGGCGACGCGCGTCATCGGTCTTAAGACGTTACCAGAAACAAAAAAGCCCGGTGCGGTTTCCCGCACCGGGCGACTGGTGACTGAGACTGTCGACCGACGACCGGCCGACGGGCGACTGCCTTAGTTGAACTGATAACGGAAGCTGAGCATCATCACGTACACGTCGCTGATGCCGGCGTTCGTCTGATACGGGCTCGTCAGGAGCTGCCCGTTCAGCGTCTGCAGGTTGTAGGTCAACCGTCCCTGCGCATCCGCCGTTGGATTGGTCAGGATTTGCTGGTTAATCACGCGCTGGCTGACGCCCCAGTCTTTGTTCAGCAGGTTGCCGAGGTTCGTGATGTCGAGGCGGATCTGACCGGAGTGGCGTTTCCCACCGATCGAGTGGAAGACGTCCTGCGTGATGCTCAGGTCCACGCGCGACACGATCGGCTGGAACACGGCCCAGCGCTCCGCATACTGGCCGCGATGCGACTTTAGGTACGGATCGTTGTTGATGTACTGCTCGAACGCGTCCGCCTGCTGCTGCGCGGTATACGTGACAGACGCACCATTCAGCGTCGTCGTCAGCGGCTTGAAGTTCATCTCGGCTTCGGTCGCCGGGATGTAGATCAAGTCGTTGCCGCTGAAGTTGTCGCCGTTCGCGTCACCCGAGAACACATAGCTGGTGTTGCCGTTCGTGTGCCCGTCGAGGAACATCGAGACCGTCGTCGCGCCGAAGCTCAAGTACTGCTTGCTGTAGGTCGCCGCGAGGAAATAGCGGTGACCCGGCGAGGTCGCCGAGTACGACAGCGGCGGGTTGTTCGGATCGCTCGGCGTCGGCTGACCGGTGCCAGCGTACGACGACGAAGCGGTCGACGCCGGGTCGAATACGCTCTTCGCGACGCCGTACGTGTAACCGCCCTTGAACGAGAAGCCGTGGTTCATCGGCTTCGTGATCGAACCCGACGCGTTCCACGAGCGGTTCAGGCTCGTGTTCTTGATCACGTAGGCCGCCGTCACCTGATTGCCTGGCGCGTTGTTGATGCGGCTGACGCACGGTCCGACCTGGCCCGCCGAGGCGCACGTGGGATACGGCGTTCCGACGCCGGGTCCTGCGGTCGTCGCCCACCGCACACGGTTGTCGATGCCGGTGAAGGCACCGTTCGGCGCCGGCAAGTTCGCGTTGATGTAGTACGGCGCGTTGAGGTCGCGGTTCGCGATGAACTCGCCAGTGGCCACGAGACCCCACGGCAACCGACGGTCGACGCCGATGTTCGTGCGCCACGTCTGCGGGAATCGGAAGTCCTGATCGGTGACGTCCAACTCGTAACTCGTGGCGGGAGCGCCCGTGACGCTCGTCGGCTTGTACTTGTTCGGATCCGGGTTGAACGGGTTGCCGGTTGTGTTGTCGTTCTGCACGAAGCCGGTCAGCATGCCGGTGTTGCCGATCTGGTTCGAGATCCAGACGTACGGTGGTTTGCCGGTGAACACACCGGTGCCGCCGCGCAGCTGTGTCTTCTGGTCGCCCGTCAGGTCGTAGTTGAAACCGACGCGCGGCGACCACAGCGGATGGGGCGTGGGCAGTCCGCCGCTGTTGTAGGTCACGGCAGCGCCCGTTTCATCACGGAACGTCAGCTTGTCGGCGTTCGGGTTGTCGTACGCGGTGTTGCCGAACTTGGCCACGTCCATGCGGATGCCGTACGTGACGGTCAAGCTCGATTTCGGACGCCACTCGTCCTGCGCGTACGCACTCGAGTACCACACGTCGAGCGGTTGCTCCGGTTGGCTCAGGCCAGGGATGTTCATGTAGCGAACCTGAAAGCGTCGCAGCGTGACCGGCGCGACTGTGCGATTTCCCTGCGTAGCGAGGTAGCCGTTCGCGTCCGTGTAGAAGTCGGCGAGCGAGTTGTAGACGTACGCGCTCTGCGAACCCGGATAGAACACGTTGAACGAGTGATACTTCTCGAGCGCGCCGCCGAACGTCCACGAGTGGTTCTTCGCGAACTTCGTCAAGCTGTCCTGCGCCTGGAACGTGTTGTACCGCAGCTGATTCGCCGGCGTGAACGGCTCGTTGCCGAACGACGTGTAACCGGTGCCGTTCTGGGCGATCTCGACGAACGGGAAGACCGGGTTCTGGCCTTTGTCGCTGCGGCTCTCGTCCTGATGCGTGTAGCCGGCGAGCAGGTTGTTCGTCATGTTGCCGAACACCGAGTTCCACTCGCCGATGCCCGACTTGATGTTCTCGAGAATCTGGTAGTTCGAGTTGGAGAAGGACAGGAACTGCGTGGTGCCGGTCGGCCGGTTGACGCCGAGCGACGACGAGCCGGACTGGTTCACGTCGGTAAACGAGTCGAGCTGGTTGTAGCGGAACGTCACCTTATTCGCGCTGTTGACGTTGTAGTCGCCCTTCAACATCCACGGCTTCGCCGGCGTGTTCTTGGGGATGTTATCGAACGGGCCGGTGTCGTAGTTGAAGTTCTTCTGCAGGAACGCGCTCAGCGCGTTCAAATCGGACGCGAGCACGCGGGTGACGTTGCCGGCGACCGTCTGATTGCCCGAATTCGACTGGAACGTCGTCAGCGGTCGCTGATCGTCCTGCTTCTCGTACGATCCGAACGCGAACAGCTTGTTCTTGACGATCGGTCCGCCGAGCCATCCACCCGTCGTGTACGTGCTGAATTGACCCGGATAGAAACTGTTGCCCGCGGCCGTCGTGCCGACGTAACCGGAGCACGAGGTCGGATCGCCGACGACGGAGCAGTTTTCACTGCGCATGCGGCGGTAGATCGATCCGGTGATCATGTTCGTTCCGCTGCGCGTGACGGTGTTCACGCCGGCGCCAACGAAGTTGCCCTGACGGACGTCGTATGGCGCGACGCTGACCTGCACCTGCTCGATGGCTTCCATCGAGATCGGCGCGACGCCGGTGCGGTCCCCCGGCTGGCCGCCGAGGCCGAACGAGTTATTGAAGTACGAACCGTCGACCGTGATGTTGTTCGCGCGGTTGTCCTGCCCGACGAAGGTGCCAGAGCCCGAGTACTGCGGGCTGAGGCGCGCGAAGTCGTTGATGCGTCCGCTGATGGTCGGCAGCGCCGCGAGATCTTCGCGCATGACGGCCGTCGCGGAACCGGTGTGCGACGAGCTGAACACCGGGTCGCTCGTGCCGACGACGGTGATCGTCTCGGAGACCGCCGCGACCTTCAGCGTGAACTCGAGGTCCTGCGCCACGCCCAGCGACAGCGTGATGTTGTTCTGAACTTCGGTGGTGAATCCCTGTAGTGCGGCCGTGATTTTGTACGGGCCGCCGACACGCATGCCCGGCATCGTGAAACGCCCGTCAGCCTGTGTGACCGCCTCGTAATTGGTGCCTGAGGGTTCGTGCACGGCCGTGACGCTGACGCCCGGAATGACGGCGCCCTGCGCGTCCTTGACGACGCCCGTCATGGAGGCGGTCGTCACACCTTGAGCGGCCGCTGGGGCTGCGTATACCGCAAGCGCCAGGAAGGCCGTGATCGCGCACACCAGCCGCGATCTCTTCATGTGATTCATTTCCTGCTCCTGATTGAGGAAGGTTGCTGAGAACGGGTAATTCTACCCCGGCCATGTAACCGTACTGAGACAAAAAAGGCCGCCGGAGGGCTCCGGCGGCCGGTGATCCAATACGGTGTAGCGCGAACGCTCTGCGTGTAGCGCGAAGGCTTTAGCCGAGCGCGCTAGTTCCCGACGCCCGACGCTTTCTGCTTGCGCAGTTCCTGCGCCTTGTCGCGGAGCGCGTCCGCTTCCTTGAGCAGCGCCTGCACCTTCGACTGGTCCTTTTCCATGTTCGCCTGCAGGCGGAGCAGGAGGCCTTTGTAGACAAGCGCCTCCGCGTAGTCCGGTTTGATCTGCAGCGCGTGATCGACCGCCTGGATGCCTTTGTTCAAGTAGTCGCGCTTTTCGGCTTCCTTCAGACGGCTGTCGCGGAACGCCTTGTCCCAGTAGAAGGTCGAGATGGTGTAGAACGCCTCTGGGTTGTTCGGTTCCTTCGACGCGCGTTCCTGCAGCGCTTCGATCGTCTTGTCGAACTGTCCCTGCCGGTTGTAATAGCCTGCGAGCGTCATGTACACCGCCGGATCGCCCGGCTTGGCTTCCTTCGCCTTGACGAGCATCTGCTCGGCGGCATCGTAGGCGCCGGCATCTTCGTAGAGCTTGGCGAGGGCGAAATAGTTGGTCGGATCGCCCGGATCGGTCTGAATCATCTTCTGCAGGACCGGCTCCGCCTTCGCGGGGTCGTTCATCTTGTCGGCACCGTACGCGGCGACCAGATACTGCAGCGAGAGCGTTGCCAGCTTCTTGTAGTCGGGCCGATCCGACGCCGACAACTTCTGCGCGGCGGTCTCGTAATTCTGGACCGCCATCGTAAGGAGCTTGTCATTCTCGGGCTCGCCCTTTTTGCTGGGTTTCCACTGGTTGTCGTAGCAATTGCCGAGGAAGAAATAGGCCGAGATGACGTCTGGGTCGTCGGGCGCTGCCTGGATCGCGTCCGCGTACAAGGTGCCGGCTTTCTTGTAGTCCTGCGCCTGATACGCCTTGTTCGCTTCCTTGAGCGACCGCATCGCCTGCACCTTGCCTACCTTGGCACAGCCGACCGCCGTGAATGAACCCAGGGCCAGCATCGCGACGACTACGCGCGACGCTCCCATCAAAGATCGCATTGAGCCCCCTACACGAGAAGAATTTCCGATGCCGAAACCGGGCCAGTATAGTGAAGCAAAAAAACGTACGTCAAGGCGCGGTTTATCATTGGCTTAGACACCGTTTTCGATGATTCGCTTCGAGGATCTGCTCGAAAAAGTCCGCGCCTACAGCCCGGACGCCGACGTCGAACTGCTCAGGCGCGCCTATGTCTTCTCGGCGTTCGAGCACCGGGGACAGGTGCGCCATTCGGGCGAGCCCTACCTCATTCACCCCCTCGCCGTCGCCGACTTCCTTGCCGACATGAAGCTGGACGCGGTGGCCATCGCCGCCGGGCTGCTGCACGACGTCGTCGAGGACACCCTCACGACCATCGAACGCATTCGCGAGCTCTTCGGCCCCGAGGTCGCGCACGTCGTCGAAGGGGTGACGAAGATCAGCGCCATCCCCTTCTCGTCGAGCGAGGAGCGGCAGGCCGAGAACTTCCGCAAGATGCTCCTCGCGATGGTCGACGACATCCGCGTCATCATCGTGAAGCTCGGCGACCGCCTGCACAACATGCGGACGCTCAGTCACCTGCCCGACGACAAGCGCGTCAAGATCGCGCAGGAAACGCGCGACATCTACGCGCCGATCGCCAATCGGCTCGGGATGAGCAAGGTGAAGAACGAGCTCGAAGAGCTCTCGTTCCGCTACCTCGAGCCGCAGGCGTACGAAGCGCTGCGCGCCAAGGTCGACGCCAAACGGCGCCAGTCGGAAGGCCTGATCGAACAGCTGCGCAAGACGCTGACGGCAAAGCTCGCCGATGCCCAGGTGCCGGTCGTCTCGATCGACGGACGCATCAAGCGCTTGTGGAGCATCTATCAAAAAGTGCAGCGGCAGCGCATCGAGCTCGAGCAGGTGTACGACTTCATCGCGCTGCGCGTCGTCACCAACAGCGTCAAGGATTGTTATGCCGCGCTCGGCATCATCCACCAGACGTGGTCGCCGGTCCCCGGGCGCATCAAAGACTTCATCGCGATGCCGCGACCCAACGGCTATCAGTCGCTGCACACGTCGGTGATCAGCGAGCATGGGATGCCGTTCGAGGTGCAGATTCGCACGGCGGAAATGCACCGCATGGCGGAGGAAGGGATCGCGGCGCACTGGAAATATAAGGAAGGGCGGGTCGGCGATCAGCGCGACGAACGCTACTTCCAGTGGATGCGCGAGCTGCTCGAAGTGCAGCAGGAGGTCCGCGATCCGCAGGAATTCATTCAGAACCTGAAGGTGGAGCTGTACCCGGACGAGGTGTACACGTTCACGCCGAAGGGACAGGTGAAGGCGTTTCCGCGCGGCGCGACGCCGATCGATTTCGCGTACGCGATCCACACCGACGTCGGTCACCAATGCGTCGGCGCGCGCGTCAACGGCAAGATGGTCCCGGTGCGCACGCACCTGAAGAACGGCGACATCGTCGAGATCATCACGCAGTCGGGGCACAAGCCGAGCCGCGACTGGCTCAACTTCGTCGTTACCTCGCACGCGCGATACGAGATCAAACATCTCATTCGCCTCGAGGAAAAAGCGCGCGCGATCGAACTCGGCAAGCGACTGTTCGAAAAGGAAGCGCGGCGTTTCGATCTGAACCCGAAGACGATCGCCGACGGCGAACCGTGGTCCAAGGCGGTCGGCGACATCGGCGCGCAGAAGGGCGATGACCTCTTCGCACAAATCGGGTACGGCAAGCTCGGCGCCAAGCAGTTGCTCGCGAAATTAGTACCGCCGGAGAAGCTTCGCGAGAAACCGCCGGAAGGGCCGGTTACCGCCGTCGTCAAGCGCGTGCTCGGCACCGGCGAGGAGAAGATCAAGGTCCGCGGCTTCGACGACCTGATGGTGTTTCGCGCGCGCTGCTGCAATCCCATTCGCGGCGAGAAGATCGTCGGCTACATCACGCGCGGCAAAGGCGTGTCGGTGCACTCGGCCACCTGTCCGAACGTCGTCAACCTGCTGTACGACCCCGAGCGGCGCATCGACGTCGAGTGGGACAAGCCGACGGGCACCGATGCGGGCGCCCGCTACACCGTGAAATTGACGATGGAGGTGGAGGATCGAAAAGGATTGCTCGCCGCCGTCAGCGCGAAGATCGCCGATATCAACACGAACATCCGCAACCTCGAAGCGCGTCCCGCCGAAGATCACCGATCGCGCATCGACATGACCGTCGAGATCAGCGACCTGAAACACCTCGAGAAAGTGATTAAGTCGGTGAAGGGTGTGGAAGGGGTGCTGAATGTGGAGCGGGCAGGAAGGGCTGGAGGGGCGGGATAGGCGGGATAGGCAGGAGGGGCAGGAGGGGAAAGCACTTACCTTCCCGCCGTTCCTGGCCCTCCTGCCTTTCCTGCCTATCCAACCATCGCGATCACGTCGATCTCAATCCGCGCGTCTTTCGGCAGCCGCGAGACTTGCACGGTCGACCGCGCCGGATACGGCTCGGTGAAGTACGTCGCGTAGACGGCGTTCATTGCGGCGAAATCGTTCATGTCCGCCAGAAAGACTGTCGTGCGGACGACGTTCGCGAACGTAAGACCGGCGCTCTTGAGGAGCGCGCCGAGGTTCGCGAAGACGCGGTGCGTTTGCGCGGCGATGTCGCCGTCGATCAAGTTGCCGGTCGACGGATCGATCGGCACCTGACCCGAGATGAACACCATCTGACCGGCGCGGACCGCAGGTGAATATGGTCCAATCGCCTTCGGGGCATCGGGCGTCGAAATCGCGCTCTTCACGCGGCCTTCACCACTTTGTTCGATCGGAGGCAGCGCGTGCAGACACGAATCCGCTTGATGCCGCCGTTAATCATCGCCCGGACCGTTTGAAGGTTCGGTTCGAACCGGCGCGCGCTCACGTTGTTGGCGTGGCTGTGCTGACGACCGACCACAGGGGTTTTCCCACAGAGTTCGCAATGCTTGGCCATAAGAACCTACAAGTATAACCGATTGGCCGGCGGTTCCGCCTCGTCCCCCTGCGGCAGCACCCGCATGAGAAGCTCGGCAAAAGCACGCGGGTTTTCCGGATCCGCCGCGCGCGCGTCGACGATCGCCTGATCGACGCGACGCATCACGACGGCCGCATCGCGCTCGAATGCGGTGCCGCCGTTTTTGCCGGCGTCGTTCAACAGCGGCTTCAAGTCGGTGACCAGGCGTTGCGCCGGCAGCCCGGTCGGCCTGTGTTCGTAGATCACGCCGCGGACGGCGGTTTCGTACGTCGACGCGAGCGCCTGCATCGCATCGGCGATGTCGGCGTCGACGATCGAGGGCGCGCGCTGCAGAAACGCCGCGATCATCAAGAACAGCTGCGACTGCCGGTCGCTGAAATCGCGGACGAACTGCATGACGAGCGACACGTCACGTCGCTGCTGCCGGACGAGGGTCGCGGCCGGATGTTCGCGCGCGTTGCCGAGGAAGGCGCAGTCGGCAGGACACTGAATCTCCGTCAGACGCTTCGTGCCGCAGCACACGGTGCAGATCTGTTTTCCGAGCGCGGGGCATCCGCGTTTCGCGCGGCGAGTTCCACAAAGCGGACAAAGCACGGCCGCAACATTGTATAATTTCGGCCGAAAACCGCACGAATTCATCGGAACGCACATTGCAGCCGGTGGGGGGTGTATGGTTCGACGCGAGTCGGCAGTCGAGTACTTCAAAGAACTCGTCGATGGGGCGCTGGAACATCAGCACGTCGCGACCAGCGAACACACGTCGTTCTACATCGTGCAGTTGCTCGCCAATTTCATCCAGCGCGCGGCCGACGACGGCGACGACCGGCCGCTCGCGATTCGACTGGCGCACGCACTCGAGAGCGGCGGGACGCGCCAGCGCGTGGGCCTCAAGGAAGTCGGCGATCGCTCGCTCTTCGTTTCCGGTTTCTTCTCCGATTCGTTCAATCGCAAGCTGGTCGACGTCGACTACTACTGCACCATCGGTGGCTACGCGTACCACGCACTCAGTCGCGTCGAACGCGACGTCTTCTCGCCGGTCTTCGCCGAGCTCGGGGAGAAGTTCCTGGCGTTTGTCGACGTGCTGAGCGAAGTATCCGAGCGCACGTCGTGCGCGTCGAACGCCGACCTGCTCCGACTGTACGAGCGGTGGGTGAAGACCGGCAGCGCCCGCAGTGGCCAGCTGCTGGTGGAGCAAGGCGTCGTACCGAATGCCTCAATACGGTCCACGCGCATACAGTAGTGTGCGTCTGAGGGCACTTCGACCGTAGTTTCCTGGTCACACCGCGGCAATTTCCACGACACCTCATCGTCTACCAAAGAGGACAAGAAGGACTGGAACGTCTAGAACCGTTTTGACCTCGCTGGCGTCTAAGCGATCGTTAGTTTTTGAACAAACGGTTAAGCGGT